>JBBSBL010000033.1:0-29645 GCA_038251325.1 Solirubrobacterales bacterium
ACGGCGACGTCGAGGAGCGCCCCGCCGCCATGCTCGCCGAGCTGCGCGCGTTGCTCGGTGCGGCTGGAGCGTGAGCGGCGAGGTTCTCGTGGTCGCCGGCCGACCACGTTCCCGACTGGGGGCCGGATACGACCCTCTAGGCGGGATCCTGGACTGGAGGCGCCCGGCGCTACCCTTCCCCGGCTCGGAGAGGTGCCGGAGCGGTTGAACGGGCACGACTGGAAATCGTGTGACGGGGGTTACCTCGTCCGAGGGTTCGAATCCCTCCCTCTCCGTCGCGCGACGGCATCCCATTGGCTCCGGGCGCGGGTTATGGTCGAGCCGTGAGTACTGGCACAGCACCCGGCCGACCGGCGCAGACCCCGCCGACAACGGCGGCGCCCATCGCGGGCGCGTTGTTCCTCCTCACGTTCATCACCGCGATCGCCGGGGCGCTGCTCTACGGCCCGGTACTGGACCACTCCGACTACATCGTCGGTGCCGGCGCCGACACGCGCGTGCGCTTGGGAGCGCTGTGCGAGCTCCTCCTCATCATCGCGAACATCGGTACGGCGGTCGTGCTGTTCCCGATCCTCAAGCGGGTGAACGAAGGCCTCGCTCTGGGCTACGTCGCAGCTCGCCTCGTCGAATGCACGTTCATTGCCATCGGCATCGTCAGTCTCCTTGCGGTCGTGACGTTGCGACAGAAGGCTCCGAGCGCGGACGCCGGCTCGCTCGTCACGGTCGGCAAGTCGCTCGTCGCGGTCCGTGACTGGACGTTCGTGCTCGGACCGGGGTTCGTCGTCGGCGTCGGGAACGGGTTGATCCTGGGCTACCTGATGTACCGGTCCGGCCTCGTTCCGCGAGGCATGGCCATGTTGGGGCTCGTCGGAGGCCCCTTGGTCTGCGCTTCCGGGATCGCCGTGCTGCTCGGCGTGATCGGGCGAGGCTCCGCGGCGCAGGCCATCGCGACCGTCCCGGAGTTCCTGTGGGAGCTCTCGCTCGGCATCTATCTCGTCCTCAAAGGCTTCAAGGCGTCCCCGATCCTCGAGGAGACCCCGTCACGCCGGGTCGACGCGGGTTCCGTGCGGCAGCCGTAGCTGCCACGTAGATCGAGGGTCGGCATCGGCCGCAAGCGACCATGGGGCCGGCGCGCGTGGCGCCGGCCCCATGGGGCGGGGAGGGCCGCGTCAGGCGCGACGTGCGCGCGAGCGCGAGCGTGTGCGCTTCACGTGGCGCCGCCGCGGCTTCGAGCGGGTCTTGTTCGCGCGGCGCGGCTTCGGGCAGCCGGTCAGCGGCAGGCCGCCGGCCTTCCGGCTCGCGATCGGGAACGGGCCGGCGACGCGGCCCTTGGCATCCGAGACGAAGAACCCGAACCCGGGCACCGAGCCCACGCACGGGTCGGCGTCGACCGTGACCCCGGCGCTGAAGCGGCTGCCCGCGGCCCCATACCCCGAGCAGGCGACCCCGTAGCTCGGCAGCAGTCCGGCGCACGAGAAGCTCTGGCCCGCTGGGGGAAGGCCCGCCCGGTCGAGGACCGTGACCTCGGTGTCGAAGGAGTCGACGGTGCGAGTGCGGGAGAACAGCGTGTACCCCGTGATGTCGGAGTTGCAGCCGAGGTCGTAGGCGATCTCTCCGTCCGCGCGGTTCTCCCCGAGCTTCGCGAAGCCGCTGCAGTCGGGGTCGAACGGCGGGTCGGCCGCGGGCGCCGCGGCGGGGCCGGCGACGAGGTACACGGACAGGCACGCCGCGAGCGCGATGGCGGTCAGGGCGGGACGGCGGATGGCGTTGGGCATGCGGTCTCCTGTGGTCATGGCGATCAGGCGGGATCCTCGGTGGCCGAGCACGCCTCGATGTGAAGGCGCGGTGTCCGAGTGGTGAACTCGTGGCTCACGCGCTCGCCGCCTCGTCGGGGCGGAGCGGCTCGAGCAGGCGCGCGCCGCAGCTCCAGCAGAAGGTCGCGCCGCGGCTGTGGAGGGCGCCGCACGACGAGCACGACCCGGTTGCGCCCGCCGACTCAAGGCGCACGAGGCGCTCGGTCTCGCCGAGCTGGGCGTCGACGTCCTGCAGGCGCGCGGCGGCGCGCACGAGCACGTCGAGCCGGAAGTGGTCGCGGATCGCCATCTCGTAGGTCAGGCCGCCGAGGTCCCACTGGAGCTCGGCGAACTCGCGCCCCAGCCGATCGCGCCGCTCCAGCAGATCGTCGGGCGCTGACGCGGGCGCGGGCGCGCCGCCCGCGCCCGGTGGGGGCGGCAACGGCGGGGCGGCGGGGCGGCGGGGCCGCAGTCGGTCGATCACGCTCATGGGACTCCTCGGTGGGGATCAGATCTGTGGCGCGGCGAGCGGGGTGAGGTCACGGGCGAAGACGTCGCGGCCGAAGGGCCGTACGCCGCGCCCGCCGGCCCGCGCGAGCGGCTCGAGGCCCAGCATGCGCTCGGTGGTGCGCAGCAGGTCGTCGTGGTCGTAGGGGCGGTCGCTGCTCGCGCCCGCGCGCGCCCAGCGCGAGAGGACGAGGGCGCCGGCGCGCAGGGCGTCATCCGCACCGCCCGCGGGCGCCGGCGGCGCGTTGGCGGGCGGCCCGTCGCTCGTCACAACGAGCAGCCCGTCGGCGCGATAGGCGGGCGAGGCGAGGATCGCGGGGACCCAGCGGCGCAGGAACGCGTCCGCCCCCGCCGGCCCGCCGGGCGCGCCGTCTGGGCAGCGGGCGGCCGGATCGGCGGCGCGGCACGACGCCGGGGCGACGAGCGAGAGGGTCGGGGTCCGGCGTGCCGTGGCGAGGTCGGCGGTGAGCCGGTCGAGGCCGAGCGCCGAGCGCCCGCAGTCGGGCAGGTCGATCACCGAGTGGAAGCGGACGAAGGGATCGAGCGTCGCGACGTCGCCGGGATCCCCGGGGTTCGGCGCGCACGGCCGGGGGCGCCCCTCGACGTAGGAGCGCCACGTCAGGCCGCGCGAGGAGAGCTGGTCGGCGAGCGTCTTGACCTCGGCCCCGTAACGGCAGCTCGCGGCGTCGGTCGGGATCGCGAGGTCGCCGGTGGCGGCGCAGCCGGGCGCGCCGCCCGGCCCGGGCGCGCGGCCGCTGACGAGCGCGATCCGGTTCGCGGCGGCCCCAGGCCCGAGCGCTTCGTAGTGGCGCAGCAGGACGCCGCGGCGGGCCAGCGCGGCGAGCGCTCCGCCCCCGGGCGCTCCGAAGCTCTGCGCGTACGGGCGCCACGGCATCAGGAGGAGGACGACGTGGCCGATCGACGGCTTCGAGGCGGGCGCTGGAGGCGCAGTCGACGGCGGGGCCGGCGCCGGCGCGGGCGTGGCGCCCACATCGACGGGCGCCGCCGTCCCGGGGTCGACCGGCGCGGGCGCCCCCGCCCCGGCGCTCGCTACCGGCGCCGCCGCGGCGACCGGCGAAGTCGCGGCCGGGCCCGTCGCGGGAGCGGTGCCCACGCCCGTCGCGACCGCGCGCGCCGCAGGGACGCGGACGAGGATCACCCGGCGACCGGCCGCGAGCGTCTCGTCGGCCGGGGGTGCGAGCGCCGCGCCGATGACCGTGCCGGCGAGGAGCAGGCACAGGCTCGCGACCGCGAGCGCCCGTGAGCCGGGGAGGGCGAATGCCGGCGCGGCGGGCGCCGGGGCAGCGGGAGGCGGCGCCGCCGCGTCGACCGGGGCGGCCATGCCGCCGGCGCGCGGCGCGAGCGCGGCCAACGCGGCGCGAGGGGCCCGCCGCGGCGCCCCGCACTCCAGGCAGTAACGCTGATCGCGGGAGAGCGACGCTCGGCAGCTCGCGCAGGAGTCGGCTCCGGCCACGGTCAGTTGATCGCCTGGAAGCCGGAGCCGCCGCCGGCCGGCTTGTTGTCGGTCGCGGGCGCCTTGCCGGGGAGCGCCACGGTCTTCGGCAGCTTGGCCGCCTTCTTCGCGTAGCCG
Organism: Solirubrobacterales bacterium; assembly: GCA_038251325.1. Taxonomy (GTDB): domain Bacteria; phylum Actinomycetota; class Thermoleophilia; order Solirubrobacterales; family Solirubrobacteraceae; genus JBBSBL01. Next base: position 3,892 of record JBBSBL010000033.1, read on the forward strand.
CTGCCCGACGAGTTCGAGAGCGCGGTGACCTTCGCCTTGGCGGCCTTCGCGGCCGGCGTCGCGGCCACCGTCGCCGCCTTCGCCGAGCGCTTCGCCTTGGCGCTCCGCTTCCCGCCGCCCGCGGTCGAGCGCGCCACCGCGCCGCCGCCGCCGGTCGATCCGCCGCCGCTCACGCGCACGACCGTCGGCGCCGCCGGAGCGGCCGCCGTCGTGGTGCCCGACGAGCCCGAGCGCCCCACGAGCACGCCCACGCCGAGGAACAGCAGCGCGAGCCCCACGCCGAGCGCGGCGAGGGCAGGGGTGATCGCGCGACCGACGCCGGCGCCGACGCCCGCCGGCGGGGGACCGGACGGGACTGCCGGCGCGGCGAAAGCGGGCCGGTCCGGCGCGGCGCCGAGGGTCTCCGGGAACGGGAGGCGGGCCTCGGCACGACGAACGCCGCACTCCAGGCAGTAGCGCTGGTCCTCGGCCAGCGGGGAGCCGCAGCGGCCGCACGTCGCGCCGGGCGGCCCGAGCGTCGGGGCGTCGGGCAGGGTCGGGGTGATGGACATCAGGCGCCTCCGGCGGACAGGACGGTCGGGCTGGCGGCGACCTCGAGCCGCGCGCCGCGCGGGTCGCCGATGAAGAACACGGAGAAGCGGGCGCTCGCGCGGGAACGCAGGCGCTCCACGATCGCCCGGCCCGCAGCCACGACCCGGCCGCCCTTCAGCGCGACGGCGAAGATCGGCATCAGCCGCTGCGGGATCGCTGAGCGGTTGCGCACGAAGCCCTTGGCCTCGACGCCGCTGACCGGGTCGACCGACAGGCGCACCTTGGTGACCACGACGTCGGGGGGGCTGCCCCCGGCGGGGCGTCCCTCGCCGACGGTCGCCGAGACCGAGCGCGGCCGGCCGTCCGCCGTCACCTGGTCGTTGACCCACCACAGCGTCTGGCCCGGCCGCACCAGCGGCGCCGAGACGAGCGAGCGCTCGAGGCCCGCCTGGTCGTTGCGGTACAGCGAGCGGCCTCGCCCGCCCTTCACGTTCACGGAGATCGGGAGCCGCACGAGGGCCCGGGAGCCGACGTTGCGCATCCGCACGACCGCCGCGGCGCCGTCGGGGCTCCCGATTGCGGCGGTCGCGAGCACCTTCACGTCGGCGCCCTGGTGGCTGACGACCACGCCCTTCTCCTGGCCGATCTGCTTCGCGCCCGTCTTCTCGAGCCGTGCGCTGCGGTCCTGCGTGGACTCGCAGCCGGAGGCGAGCGCCACCAATGCCATCGCGAGCAGCGCGACGGCCGGTTCGCGGCTCATCCGAACGCCCCGCCGACGTACTCGCGCGTGCGCTCGGCCCGCGGCGCGCCGAACACCTGCTCCGCCGCGCCGTACTCGACGAGCTCGCCGAGATACATGAACCCGACCTGGTCGGCCACCCGGTAGGCCTGCTGGAGGTTGTGGGTCACGATCACGATCGCGACGTCGGCGCGCAGCCGCACCACCAGGTCCTCGATCGTCGCGGTCGATCGCGGGTCGAGTGCGGAGCACGGCTCGTCGAGCAGCAGCACCTCGGGCTGGGCGGCCAGCGCGCGGGCGATGCACAGCCGTTGCTGCTGGCCCCCCGAGAGACGCAGCGCCGGATGGTCGAGATCATCGCCGACCTCCTCCCACAGGCCCGCGCGGCGCAGCGCAGCCTCGACGTGGGGCAGCAGCTCGGACCGGGAGCGGCGGCGGCCGTGCTCGCGCAGCGCGTAGGCGACGTTGTCGAACACGCTCATGGGGAACGGGTTCGGCTGCTGGAAGACCATCGAGACGCGCCGGCGCAGGAACGTGACCTCCTGGGCGGCGATGTCGTCGCCGTCGAGGCTGACCCGGCCCGTGGCGCTCGCCGTCGCGGTGAGCTCGGTGAGGCGGTTGAGCGAGCGCAGCAGCGTCGTCTTGCCGCAGCCCGAGGGCCCGATCAGCGCGAGCACCTCGCCGCGGCGCACGGGGAGGCTGACCGAGCGGACGGCCGGCTTGCCGGCATAGGCGATCGTGAGATCCTCGACCCGCATGCGCTCGACGGCGGGAGCGTCGACCGCGGGGCGCCGGCGCGGCACGGAGGCGAACGCGCCGCCGACGGGCACCCCGTTCGGGCGCGGGCCGTGGCCGTTCGCGCCGCCCGGCGGCGGCGTCGCGATCGTCGGCTCGTCGTCGAGCACGATCCGCCGGATCGGCGGCGGGATCACCGGCTCCATGCGCTCCGGCTCCTGCGGCGGCCGGTGATGAGGTCCACTGCGAAGTTGAGCCCGATGACGATGAGCAGCAGCACGAACGCCGCCGCGTAGGCCTTCTCCGGCGCGTTCCCCTCGCCGGCGGGCGAGTTGTTGTAGACGTAGGAGGTGAGCGTGCTCCCGGTCCCGCGCAGCGTCCCGAGCACCGGCGCGTTCCCGACCCCCTGGAGCTGCAGCGTGGCCCCGAGCAGGATCACGACGATCGCGGTGTCGCCGGCGATCCGGCCCATGCCGAGCGCGGCGCCCGTCGCGATGCCCGGCCGCGACATCGGGAGCAGGACGCGGCGGATCGTCGTCGCCTTCGTCTTCCCGAGCGCGTAGGAGGCCTCGCGCAGGTGCGCCGGGATCGACTGCAGCGCCTCGCGGGTCGTGCCGAACACGAGCGGGAGCGCGATCAGCGACATCATCGCCCCCGCGGTGAGGAACGAGCGCCCGAACACGGCGCCGCCCTGGGCGGTGAAGCTGAGGAAGTCGAAGAGCCCGTTCGAGAACAGGAGCAGGCCGAAGATCGCGAGCACGATGCTCGGGGTCCCCGCCACGATCTCGATGCCCGACTCGACGGCGCGGGCGAGCCACGCCGGGCGCCCGTACTCCGTGAGCCAGACGGCCGTCGCGACGCCGATCGGCACCGCGAGCCCCGTGCCGACGGTCGTGAGGATGAACGTGCCGATCAGCGGGTCCAGGAAGCCGCCGGTCTTGCTCTGGTCGGTGTCGGAGACCGGATGGCTGAACAGCAGGTCCGGGCTGAGGTACTGGATGCCCTTGACGAGCATGAACACGACGATCGACACCGCGAGGACGCAGAGCAGGAGCCCGGCGGCCCAGCAGGCGACGAGCCCGAGGCGATCGCGGCGCCGCCACGCCGAGGCGCCGTGGGGTAGCGCCGCCGGCAGCGGCGCCGGGCCTCCGGGCTCCAGTGCTCCGGTGGCCGCCTCCATCACGCCCGGCCCGCGTAGCGCTTGAGCGGCTGCTTCGCCGCCCAGCCGGCGAACGACAGGAAGAAGCTCGAGACGAGCAGGATCGCCGCGAAGGCGTAGATGGTCTGCCCGAAGGGCTTGACCGACAGGCCCTCGGCGTTGTCGACGATCGTTGCGGCGAGCGGGCGCACCGGCTCGAAGAGAAAGGTGAGGCCGTCGAGCGGGTTCGGCGCGAAGCCGACCGAGCCCGACACCATCGAGAGCATGATCGCCTCGCCGAGCGCCCGGGCGGTCGCCAGCACGGCGGCGGCGACGATCGCCGGGCGCGCGGCGCGCACGGTGATCGTCCACATCACGCGCCAGCGGTTCACGCCGAGCGCCGCGGCGCCCTCCGTCCACCCGCGCGGGACGGTCCGCAGGGCGTCGACGATGATCGCGATCATGATCGGCGTGATCATCACCGTGAGGATCAGGACGGCGACGAGCAGGCTCGTGCCGGACAGCTGGACGACGTAGGCGACCGACTTCCGGCGACCCTGGTGGATCAGCTCGTTGCCGACGAACGGGACGATCACCAGGATCCCGATCAGCCCGTAGATCACCGACGGCACCGCGGCGAGCAGCCGCACGACGGGCTGCAGCGCCCGCGCCAGGCCCGCGGGCGCGAACTCGACGATGAACACGGCGCTGAGCAACGCGAAGGTCATGCCGAGGAGCACCGCGCCCCCGGTCGTGAGCAGCGTCGCGTAGAGCAGCGGCCAGGCGTGCAGCGTGTACTGGTAGGCGGCGGGGTTCGCCGGGGAGTTGAAGATCTCGCCGAGCTGGCTGTCGACGTTTCCGCCGGCGCCGAACCAGGCGAGGCCGTTGTGGGCGAAGGAGGGCCACGCCTTCGCGAAGACGAAGACGATCATCCCCGCGATCAGCACGAGGATGAACGACGCCAGCGCGCCGAGCGTGAGCTCGACGCGCCGGTCCGTCCGTTCGGTCGCCACGCCGGCGGCAGGGTCCGGGTGGGCCGCGGCGCTCACCGCAGGGGCACCCAGCCCCGCGAGATGATCGGCACGGCGGCCGAGCTCCGCTGGACCCAGCGGATGAACCGCCCGGCCGCCCCGCGGGCGCGGCCGCGCGTGACCATCCAGAAGTTGCGCGTGCCGAGGTACTGCCCGGACTTGGCGTTGCGCAGGTTGCAGCCGACGCCCTGGTAGCGGGCGTCGTTGAGGCCGCGGGTGAAGGCGAGCGACACGTAGCCGACCGCGCGCGGATCGTTCTTGATCGTCTGGGCCACGAGGCCGTTCGAGGCCTTCTGGGCCGCGGTCGACGTGACCGTGGTCTTCTCCAGGAAGATCTTCTGGAAGGCGTCCTGCGTGCCGGACGCCGGGGTGCGGACGATGACGTCGATCGGTCCGCGGATGCCCGCTCCGGGCACCTGCGACCAGTCGCGGACCTTGCCGCCGAAGATCGCCTTGACGGTGGCCTGGGAGACGCCGGACAGCCGGTTCCTGCGGTTGGTCGCGACGCAGATCGCGTCGCGGGCGATCTTGTTGAACACGAGGCCGCCGGGATCGGTCGGCTTCGGATCGCGGGAGGAGTTGCCGATCGACACGCGGCCGCGGGCGACGTCGGCGACGCCGATGTCCGAGCCGCCCTGGGCGAGACGGAAGCCGACCTTTCCGGGGAACGCGCGCAGGTAGCCGCGGGCGAGCTTCGCGGCGAGCGGGGCGACCGAGGTCGATCCGCTCATCGAGATGGTCGGCCGGGCCGCGGCGGTGGCCGGCGCGACGGCGAGCACCGCGCCGCCAAGGGCGAGTGCGGCCGTCAGGTGGGGGCGCTGCATTGGTGAGGCTCCTTTCGGGCTGGGCCCCGGCCGCCGCGACGGAGAGCGTCGCGGCCCGGGGAGCGGGCGCAGCATCGCCGCGGATGCGCGGCGTCTTGTGAAGCCGCCGTGTCCAGACGGTGAAGACCGCGTGACGGCCCGACGGCGGCTCACCGGGCGAGGAGCTCGGGTGCGAGCCGGTAGCCGATGCCGAAGTGCGTGTGCACGTAGGCCCAGCCGGGCGAGACCGCGCCGAGCTTGCGCCGGATCCGGCGCACGTGGGTGTCGACCGACCGATCGCGGTGACGCATCGGCCGGCTCCACACCCGCTGGTAGATCTCCTGGCGCGTGACGACGCGATCGACCCGCTCGGCGAGCACGAGGAAGACCTCGAACTCCCGCATCGTGAGCCCCACGCGCGCGCCGTCGGCCCGGACCTGGTACTCCGCCGGCGCCACCTCGAGCGGGCCGGCGCGGAAGGTGTCGAGGGCGACGGTCAGCATCGCGCCGCGACGCTACGGGCGGCCGGCGCCCCGTCCGGTGACGAGCCCGTGACGGAGTGGAGAAGATGGTGTGAAGGGGCGGCGCGTTGGCGCCGCCCCTCACACGGCGGTCAGCGCCGCCCGCCTCCCTCGCGCCAGCGACCGAAGTGGTGCCCGGCGCTCGCGCCGTCCGGACCGGTGTTCCCGACCCACCTCAGGTGGCCCCGCGAGCCGGCGAGCTCGCCCGGGGATCCGCTGGTCTCTAGCGGCGCCCGAGCGGTATAGGCTCGCCGCCATGAAAGCGCGCCATGTGGTCTGCGTCATGCGCCGATGAGCGCCGGGGAGAAGGACCTCGACGTGCGTGTCGTGGCCGCGCTCCGGCGGGTGCTCGGCGAAGGGTCCCGCTGAGGCGTCCGCCGTCGACCATCACCTGGGTCGGCCATGCGACCGTCCTGATCGACCTGGACGGCGTTCGGCTGCTCACCGACCCGGTGCTGCGCGACCGGATCGGCCATCTGCGCCGGCGTGGTCCGCGGCCGGCGTCCGCCGCGCGGCGCGGCGCGGCGGCCGTGCTGATCTCCCACCTCCACCACGACCACCTCGACGTGCCCTCGCTGCGCTCCCTGGGGGCGGATCGCCGCATCGTCGTCCCCCACGGCGGGGCGGCCCTGCTGCGCCGCGCCGGCTTCCGGTCGGTTGAGGAGATCGGGGTGGGGGAGTCGCTCGCCGTCGGCGAGGTCACCGTCACCGCGACGCCGGCCGCCCACGACGGCCGGCGCGGGCCGTGGGGCGATCGGGCGCCGGCGATCGGCTACGTCGTGGAGGGCGCCGGCCGCCGCCTCTACTTCGCCGGCGACACCGACCTCTTCCCCGAGATGGCGGCGCTGGCCCGTCCCCGCCTCGACCTCGCGCTGCTGCCGGTGTGGGGCTGGGGCCCGACACTGGGAACAGGCCACCTCGACCCGACCCGCGCCGCCGACGCCGCCGCGATCCTGCGACCGCGGGTCGCCGTGCCGATCCACTGGGGCACGTTCTTCCCGGTCACGCTGCATCACTTCCGCCCGCGCGCGCTGGTCGACCCGCCGCACGCCTTCACCCGCGCCGCGGCAACCCTGGCGCCGGAGGTCCGCGTCGAGGTGCTCCGGCCGGGCGCCGGGCTCGCCCTGGACTGACCGCGGCCCGCGGTCAGTCCTCGCCTGCGGGCGGCGGGCCGAGCGCCGCGGAGGCCGCGTGCTCGGGCGCGGTGTGCCGGCCCTCCGCGGCGGCGCGCGCCTCGGCGCGTCCGCGCACCGCGCCGATCGCCTCGCGCTGCCCCGCCTCCTCCGCCGCCTTGCGCGCCTCGATCTCGGCGGTCGAGCGGCCGCCGACCGCGTCGCGGAAGCTGGTCATCCAGCGCTCGTACCGGCTGTCGGGGCCGAAGCGGCGCTCGGCCTTCGCCTGCTTCTTCGGCCGGCGCTCGCCGTAGAAGCGCTTGGCCCAGGGCGAGGACGGCTTGCCGACGCGGATCGCCGCGGGAATCGCGATTACCGGCAGGAAGAGCCCGATCGTGCCGAGCAGGAGCTTCTCCTTGAAGAAGCAGACGGCGCAGATGCCGAGCGTGAGGAGCACACCGACGACGATCGACGACGCCGATCCGCTGTCCTGCTCGAACGGACGGATCCCGACCAGGACGAGCAGCATGAACACGGTGGCCAGGGCGGCGGCGTCGATCGACTTGCGCCCCTGCTCGGCCCAGTAGACGTCGCTGAGGTACACCCACAGCGCGAACTCGTCGAGGGTCAACCCGACGCCGACGCCGAACGCGGCGGCCGCGAGCTCCGGCGCGAGACCCTCGGCCGGGAACACGAAGGCCAGCGTGCCGGAGACCATCATCGTCGTGATGCCCCACACGAGGTGGTGGAGGTGCACGCCGGAGTCCGTCACCACGCTGCCCGGCCACCACGACACGCTGCGCATGAGGCGCGCGCTCGTGCGGATGAAGCCGAAGGAGACGAGGAAGCCGAGCAGCAGCAGGAAGATCTGCTGCCGGTCGTGCGCGACGATCTGGTCCCGCCAGAAATCGCCGAGGAACCAGGCGGGGACGGTGGTCACGGCCGCCGTCGCGCTCGGGCGTCAGCCCTCGCGGCGTGGGCGGCGGCGGGGGGCGGTCCCGAAGACGTGGTCCCAGAACGGCGCGCTGACCCCGAACCCCGTGGTGTGGTCCTGGAAGTGGTGGCGCATGTGCAGCTGGCGCATGAGCCGCCCGAGCCGGGTCGACGGGCGGTGGTGGTGCACGTGGTAGTGCAGCATGTCGTAGGCGAGGTACCCCGCCAGGAAGGCGGCGCCGAAGACCAGCCAGGCCGGGCTGGGCAGCACGGCCCAGAACAGCAGCAGGAACGCCGCGGCGAGCGGGACGCTCGCGCCCGGCGGCATGACCAGGCGCAGCGGATCGTTCGGGTGGTCGTGGTGGACGCCGTGGATGATCCAGTGGAGCCGGCGGCCGATGCCCTCGTCGGGCTCGAAGTGGAAGACGACCCGGTGCAGCCAGTACTCGGTCAGGGTCCAGAACAGGTAGCCGCCCGCGGCGTAGGCGATCACCGGGAGGGGGGACATGGACCACGCCCCGGAGAGGAAGAGCAGCGTGATCGCCGGGACGAAGATGATCACCGGGACGATCGGGTGGACGCGCGAGAGCCGGTCGAGCAGGTCCGAGTCGAACATGCGCGGCGAGGCCCGCAGGGCGTCGCCGCGGGGGGCGTTCTCGAGGGGCTGGGCGTGGTCGACGGACATGGGCGGCAGCGTGCCAGAGGGTAGCGGCCCGCGGGGCGTGTGGGTAGGTCCGCCCGTCGCCGCTCAGCCGTCGGCCGGCATGGCCAGCACGATGTGCGAGCGCGCCAGCGCGATGAACGGCAGGCGCTCCGCCGCGCCGGGCCCCTGGAGCGGCGCGATCTCGACGTCGGTCAGCGCGATGAAGTCGCGCTCTCCCGCGTTGAGGTAGTCGGTCAGCCGGCTGCGGTAGCCGTCGGCCGGCAGGTGGAGCGTCCCGGAGATCCGGTGGCGGTCGGTCTCGACCACGATGCGTTCGTCCCGGTGGTCCACGACGGCAACCGTAGTGCCTCCGGAGCGCGCCGGTGGGGGGGGGCCGCGACGGCCCCGCCCCACCCCGGAGCGTGGGGGCTTGAGCCGGGTGCGCGCTAGGCGCGGACCCGGAAGGTGCGTGTCGTGCGATGCGCGGCGCCGGCCGCGTCGACCGCGGTCACCCGCACGACCACCGTCACTGCGCGGTGCCGCCGCAGGGCGTGCCGGAGGGCGGCGCGGCCCGAGCGGCTGAGCCGGACCCGCAGGCGGGCCTTGCCGGCGCCGGCCATGCGGGCCGAGGCGCGCGCCCGGTAGCGATGCCGGCCGACGCGGACCTCGACGACCGCCCCGACGCGCGCCGCGGCGCCGACGGAGGTCGAGACGACGAAGCCGTTGCCGTCGCCGCTCGCCGCCAGCAGCCCGACCTTCGGGGCCACCGCGCTCGTGGCGGTCGGCGGGCTCGGTCGCTGCGGGGTGACGACCGTCGGGATGATCACGTCGTTGTCGTTGTCGACGATGGTGAGGACCGCGGTCGAGGGCGTGCCGAGCCGCGCGCCGGGCGCCGGATCGGGACCGCTGAGCGAGAGGTTCACGGTCTCGTCGGGCTCCTTCACCATGTCGTCGGTGATCGGCACCGTGAACGTGCGCTCCGTCTCGCCGGCCGCGAAGTTCAGGACGCCCGAGGTGCTCGTGTAGTCCTCGCCCGCGGTCGCCGTCCCGTCGCCGGTCGCGTAGTGGACCGATGTGGCGCCGGTCGTCAGGCCGGTGCGCTTCACCGTGATCGTGGCGGTGCCGTCCCCCTCGTTGACCGTGTAGTTGTCGACCGAGAACGCGTGCTGGGAGTCGTCGTCGACGATGGTCAGCACGGCGTGGGTCCGGGTCCCGAGGTGCCCGTCGCCGGCCGGGCCGGCGTTGGAGAGGTCGAGGTTGACCGTCTCGTCGCCCTCGATCAGGGGATCGTCGAGGATCGCGACGGTGAAGTTCTTCAGCTGCTCGGTCGGCCCGAAGGTCAACGTGCCGCTCGTCGCGGTGTAGTCGAGCCCGGCGTTCGCGGTGCCGTCGCTCGTCGCGTAATGGACATAGGGCGTGGTGCCCGACCCGGTGCGGTCCACGCTGATCGAGGCGAACGGCTCGAACTCGTTCACCGTGTAGTTGTCCTGGTGGAAGCTCATCGCGTGGCCCTGGGCCGCCGCGGGTGCGAGCAGCGCCACCGACGCCGCCGCGGCGAGCACGCAACCGGCGCGTCGCGTCGTGGGAATCCTCATCAGTCCTGCGCCTCCTTCGGTGCGGGTTGCGGCGACCTGGCGGTCACCACGGGCCGTGGGCTGCGTCGGCGCGGGCCAGGGGTCGGTTGAGCCGCGCCAGGGCGATCGGACGAACGTCGAGCGTGTCGACCGCGCCGGGTCGGACGAACGTCCACCGCGGTCTCGACGGGCGTCGGCCGCCAGCCCTCAAGCCGGTTCCCGGGTGCGCCGTCATAGGCTGGGGAGCGGTAACCCGGAGCGGAAGGACAACGGCGGCGTGCGGGCGATGGTGACGGGGGGCGCGGGGTTCATCGGGTCGAACCTGGTCGATGCCCTGGTGGCCGACGGCGAGACGGTGGCGGTGCTCGACGACCTCTCGACCGGGCGCCGCGAGAACCTCGGCGCGGCCCTCGCCGCCGGGGCCCGCCTCCACGAGGCCGACATCGCCGAGCCGGATGCCGTCGCGGCGGCGTTCGCGGCGGAGCGCCCGGAGGTCGTGTTCCACCTCGCCGCGCAGATCGACGTCCGGCGCTCGGTGTCCGATCCGGCCTTCGACGCGCAGGTCAACGTCGGCGGCACCCTGGCGGTGCTCGACGCCGCGCGGGCCGCCGGCGCCCGGCGGGTCGTCTACGTCTCCACCGGCGGGGCGATCTACGGGGCGGCCCCGGCCTTCCCGACGCCCGAGGACGCGCCGATCGCGCCGCTCGCGCCCTACGGGCAGAGCAAGTACGCCGCCGAGGGCTACTGCGCGCTGTACGCGCGGCTCCACGGGCTCTCGACGGTGACGCTGCGCCTGGCCAACGTGTACGGCCCCCGCCAGGACCCGCTGGGCGAGGGCGGAGTGGTCGCGATCTTCTGCGGCCGGCTCCTGGCCGGCGAGGGGGCGACGATCTACGGCGACGGGTCCCAGACCCGCGACTACGTCTACGTTGGCGACGTCGTCGATGCGGCCCGCCGCGCGGCGGCCGCGGACGGCGTGGATCCCCTGAACGTGGGTAGCGGCTGCGAGACGACCGTGCTCGAGCTCGCGGCGGCGATGGACGGGCTCGGCGCCGGGTCGTTCTCCGCCGAGCACGCCCCGCCCCGCCCCGGCGAGGTCCAGCGCAGCTGCCTCGATCCCGCGCGCGCGCACGGGGCGATCGGCTGGCGCCCGGCGACCGAGCTCGCCGAGGGCCTGCGGCGCACCCTGGCCTGGCAGCGGGGATGACGCCCGTGGCCGAGCGCGTCGAGTGGATCACCGAGCCGGCGCGGATGGCCGAGCTCCGCGACGCGTGGGACGCGCTCGACCCCGGCCCCTTCGGCCAGCACGGCTGGTACGCGGCGTGGTGGGAGGCATTCGGGCGGCCGGGCGCACTCGAGCTCGCCGCGCTGTGGCGCGGCGAGGCGCTCGTCGGCGCGCTGCCGCTCGAAGCCCACCGCCGCGGGCTGCGGGCGCTCGCCAACGCCCACACGCCGTTCCTCGACGTCCCCCACCGCGACGTCGCGGCGCTGGAGCGGCTGTGCGACGCGGCGCTGGAGCGCGCCGGCGAGGTCGTGCTGCCCGCCGTCCCGGCGGACGGGCCTCTGCGCGAGGTCCTGCGCCGGTCGGCCGCGCGCGAGCGCCGCTGGGAGCTGCCGGCCGCCACCCACACCTCGCCGATCGTCGACACCGACGGCGACGCGGAGGCGTGGCGCCGCGCGGTGAAGCCCCGCTGGGGCGCGCCGCTCGAGCGCTTCCGGCGCAAGATGACGCGGGAGAACGGCGCCGAGTTCCGGCTGGCGGCCGTCCCCGAGGACCTCGACGCCGAGCTGGCGGCCGGGTTCGCGGTCGAGGGCAGTGGCTGGAAGGGCCGCGCGGGCGGAGCGATCGAATCCAGTCCCCAGACGCTGGCGCTCTATCGCGCCGTCGCCACGGCGTGGGCGGCCACCGGTCGCCTGCGGACCTCGCGCCTGGAGCTCGACGGACGGCTCGCCGCGTGGGACCTCTGCGCCTTCCTCGCCGATCGCCTGTACCTGGTCAAGACCGGGTTCGACGAGTCCTTCCGTAAGCTGGCGCCCGGCCTCGTGCTGCGCCTCTCGGTCATCGAGCACTGCTTCGAGCGGAGCCTGCGCGCCCATGAGCTCCTCGGCGATCGCAGCGAGTGGAAGGCGAAGTTCGCCACGAGCGAGCGGGAGCAGGTCGTCGTGCGCTCCCTCGCCCGCCGCTCGGTCTCGGCGCTCGAGGTCGGCTACGTCCGTCACGCCAAGCCCGTGCTCAAGCGGGTCTACCGCGCGACGGTCGCCCGCCGCGACGCCGCGTGAGCGACGAGGCCACCGTCGAGCTGCTCGGCCCGGCCGAGCGGGAGCGGGCGGCGGCGGCGTGGGCCGCGCTCGAGGCTCAAGGTCGTCCGGCGCTGGCCTGCTCGTGGTGGTGGACGGGGACGTGGCTGCGCCACTACGGCGACACCGTCCCGCACGCCTTCGCCCTCGTCGAGGCGGACGGCGTCCCGCTCGCCGCGGCGCTGGTCACCTGGAGCACCCGGCGCGTCGGTCGCTTCCCGGCCCTGCGCTCGCTCCATCTCGGCACCGCCGGGGAGCCGGCGGAGGAGACCGTCCGCGTCGAGCGCAACGCGCTCCTCACCGCGCCCGGCGCGCGGGGGGCCGCCACGCTCGCGCTGCGCCGCCGGCTCGACGCGCTCCCCGGCTGGGACGAGCTGCGCCTCGACGGCTTCGTCCCGGAGGACGCCCGCGAGCTGCTCGGCGAGGTGCATGCCGAGGTCGAGCAAGAGCGGTGCCCCGTCGCCGACCTCAGCGCGATGCGCGAGCGCGGCGCCCCGGTCCTCGAGGCTCTCGGGTCCGGCGCCCGCCGCCGCGTGCGCCAGGGGCTCCGGCAGCTCGGGGAGGTCGAGGTGGAGTGGGCGCAGGACGAGGCACAGGCGCTGGACGTCCTCGACGAGCTCGTCGCCCTCCACGAGGCGCGCTGGCGCCCCGGCGTGTTCTCCGCACCGCGGTTCGCCGCGTTCCACCGCGACCTGGTCTCGCGCAGCGGCGGTCGCGAACCCGTCTGGCTCGTGCGGGCTCGCGCCGGGGGCCGGGTGGTCGGCTGTCTCTACGGCTTCGTCGAGGACGGCGCCGCGCTCTTCTATCAATCCGGGCTCATGGCGTCCGCCGACAACCGGGTCCGCCCCGGGCTCGTCACCCACGCGCTCGCGATGCAGGCCTGCCTGGATCGCGGCCTCGACCTCTACGACTTCCTCGGCGGCGAGAGCCGCTACAAGCTGGAGCTCGCCACCGGCAGCCGCGAGCTCGTCTCGGCCCGGGTCCCGCGCGCCACGGTGCGCGGGCGCGGCCTGCGCCTCGTCCGTCACGCCCGCCGCCGCGTGCGGGCTCGGCCGGCGAGGATCTCGTGATAGAGCGCCGCGTAGCGCTCGGCGACGACCGCCGGCGCGAAGGAGGCCGCGACGAGCTCCGGTCCGGCGAGCGCCAGTCGCGCCACGAGCGCGCGGTCCTCGAGCGCCCGGGCCATCGCCGCGGCGAGCGCGGGCGGATCGGAGGGCGGGACCAGCAGGCCGGTCTCCCCGTCGACCACGACGTCGGGCACTCCGCCGACCGCGGTCGCGACGCAGGGGAGCCCCGCCCGCAACGCCTCGAGCACGCTGAGCGGCAGGCCCTCGTGGCGCGAGGGGAGGCAGAACACGTCCGCCGCGGCGAGCAGATCGGCCACGTCCGGCCGGCGGCCCAGCAGCGCCACCCGGTCCTCCAGTCCCTGCCGGGCGATGAGGGCCGCGAGCTCGCCTTCGGCCTCTCCGCCGCCGGCGACCGCCACCCGCAGCGCGATTCCGCGGTCGCGGAGGAGGGCGGTGGCCTCCACGAGCTCGGCGATCCCCTTCTCCGGATGCAGGCGGCTGACACACAGCACGAGGCGCTCTGCCGGCCCGACCCCGAGCTCCCGACGGGTCACTTCCCGGCCGACGGTGGGCGCCGCCGCGGCGGCCGGCGGGTTGCCGATCACCCGCATCCGCTCCTCGGGGACGCGCCATCGCGCGGCGTAGGAGCGGGAGATCGTCGCCGTGGGCGCGACGAGGCGGACGGAGAGGCGGCTGGTCCATCCGTTGACCAAGGTGTGCCGCGGGAGGTCGTGGGCCTTCGGCCCCGGGGTGGTGTGGATCGTGGTCATGTGAGGGAGCCGCAGCCCGCGCGCGACGAGCCGCGAGGCGATGTTCGCGGTGGAGAGGTGGGAGTGCACGAGCTGGGCCCGCGTCGCGCGGGCCACGCGCCCGAGCCCGCGGTAGAGGGCCGGCTCCGCGAGCCGTCGCGTGCCGAGGCCGACGAGCCCGGCCACCGCCTCGACCCGCGCGCGCAGCTCCGGGTCCGCGTCGTCGAGGCTCGGGACGACGACCGTCGGCTCGGCGGCGTCCGCGGCGCGGAGCTCGCCGAGGAGCGAGGCGAGCATCCACTCCGCGCCGCCGGTGCGCAGCGAGTCGATGACCGACAGCACGCGCACGGGCGCGTCGCTCACCGCGGTCTCCCGCGCTGCGGTCCAGGGACGAGGTGCGGCACGATGGGCGCGGAACGCTATCCACCGGCGGCGGGCGCCGTCGACGGGCCGGAGGGCGGCGGACCATGACCACCCCGCGGCAGCGTCGCGCGGCCGGATGGCTCGACCGGACCGGCGTGGGCGGCGCGGTGCGGCGGCTGCCGCTCTGGAACGGGGTCCTCGTCCTCAACTACCACCGCGTCGTGCCCTCGGCGCGCGACCTCGTGGACCCCGGCGTGTGGGCCGCGACGCCCGAGGGCCTCGACGCCCACCTGCGCTTCCTGGTCTCCGACGCCGATCTCATCGCTCCCGAGGACTTCGACTCCGCGCTGACTGCCCGCCGCGGGCGCCGGGTGCTCATCACCTTCGACGACGGCTACCGCGACAACTACACCCACGCGTTTCCGGTGCTTCGCGCCCACGACGCGCGCGCCGCCTTCTTCCTTGCCACGGGCTACCTCGACCACCCGCGGCTCGCCTGGTGGGACGAGGTGGCGTGGATGCTCGCGCGCGCCGCGGTGGAGCGCCTGCCGGCCGGGCCGTGGGGGGCGCCGATCGATCTGCACCGCCTGGCGCCTTCAGAGCCGCCGCTCGCCACGATCCTCGCCGCCTACAAGGCCGACGCCGGCGCCTCGGGCGAAGCGTTCCTCGACGCGCTGGCGTCGGCCACGGGAGCCGGACGCGCACCGGACGCCGCCGGCGCGGGGCTGTGGATGAGCTGGGACGAGGCGCGAGCGCTCCGCGACGCCGGGATGACGGTCGGCGGCCACACCGTGAACCACCCCGTACTGGCAACGCTGCCCGAGGACCGGCAACGGGAGGAGATCTCCGGCTGCGCCGAGCGGCTGGAGGCCGAGTTGGGGGCCCCGATGCGCTGGTTCTCCTACCCCGTCGGCGGGCGCGAGTCGTTCGACCGTGTGACGCAGGGACTTCTCCGCGACATCGGGGTCATGAGGGGCTTCAGCTACTACGGCGGGGTGGCCCGAGGGCCGCGGCTCGACCCCTACGACGTGCCCCGCGTGAGCGTCGTGCCGGACACCGATCCGGCCGTCCTTGCCGCGATGCTGGCCCTGCCGGGTATCTTCGGCCGCTGGTGAGTCGGCGGGCGACCGTAACGGGACGCCCGTTTCAAGGTTCCAATCGATGGATGACCTGCGCACGGACGCCAGCGTCCCGGTGATCTCTCCGGGGGCTTCGGGCCTGTGGGTCCGCGCGCCCCGAAGCGGCGGGATCGCCCGTCCTGTCGGCACCTACGGCATTCATACGCGGCCCGTGTTCACTAGCCCGACGGCGGACCCGCGCAGAGTCCGCGGGCGCATCGGGGGGTCGGCGCGAAGTGACAAGACCACGACGGCACGAGAGGCAGACGGATGGCGCAGACCGAGACGGTGGAGGCGCGGGCGGCCGAGCGCGTCGTGCGCATTCCTCGTACGTCCGTGGAGGAGGCGCTTGCAGGGTTGCAGCCGCCACCCGAGCCCGCCGATGGGCGACGCATGCAGGCACCGTTCCGTCCCGCCTCCGAATGGACGCGTGAGCTCGCTCCCGATGCCGGCGGCGAGGCGGTGCCGGTCGTGACGATCCAGTCCGTCCGCCCGGTCGCCCGACGCAGCTTCGCCGAGCGCGCCACGACGCCGGCGCTGGTGTGGGCCGCGACGGCGATCGCCGCGCTCGTCCTGGCCGCGGCCGTCGCCCCGTGGGCGGCCATCGCGGCCGCGGGTGTCGGAGCGCTCGTCGCGGGCGTCGCGCTCCGCGGACGCCCGGGTCCCCTCGCCCTCACCGTGGCCGCGCTCGTGCCCGTCGCGCTCGGGGCGACCGCCCCGGCCTGGCTCTGGGTGTTCGCCGGCGGCCTCGTCGCCCTCGCCGTGAGCCGCGGCGGCCGGGTCGTCGCCGTCCACATGAACGACCTCGAGCGCCACCTCAGCTGGTCCCGCCGCCGCGCCGAGCGCGCGACGGTGCTCGTCGCCCGGCTCGGCCCGAACGATGTCGAGGACCCGGTGGCCCTCGTCGAGTCCTTCCGCATCACCGACAGCGTCTCCCTGCGCCGCACGCCGCGGGGCTACGACCTCCACGCCGTGCTCGACGAGAAGGAGCTCGACCGGGAGGCCGTCGAGCGCCGGATCACCGACCTCACGGGCCCCGTCGGCGCCGCCCCGCCGCACTACGGCTGGGCGACCTTCCCCGACGACGGCGTCACGCTCGACATCCTGCTCGACCTCGCCCGCCGGGGGGTCGACGGGCGTCGCGAGCCCGTCGCGCCGTCGCGCCCGCGCCTGGTCGCCGTGCCCGCCGGTGACGCCGAGTCCGAGGACGCCGGATGAGCACCGCCCCGGAGGGGGGGAGCGAGCCGGAGGGCATGTCCCGACGCGTCCTCGTGACCGGAGCGGCCGGGTTCCTCGGCTCGCACCTCAGCGAGCGCCTCGTGGAGGTGGGGCACGACGTCGTCGGCGTCGACTGCTTCACGGACTTCTACGCGCGCCCGCTCAAGGAGCGCAACTTGCGCGGGCTGCTCGAAGGCGAGCGCTTCGTCTTCCACGAGGTCGATCTCAGCGTCGACCCGCTCGAGGGGCTGCTCGACGGCATCCACGACGTCTTCCACCTCGCCGCGCAGGCCGGGGTCCGCGGCAGCTTCGGCGAGACCTTCGGCGTCTATCTGCGCCACAACGTGCGAGCCACCCAGCGGTTGCTCGAGGCGGTCAGCGCGCGCGAGGTCAAGCGGTTCGTCTACGCGTCCTCCTCGTCGGTCTACGGTGACGCCGGCGCCGGCCGCCCCACCGACGAGGCGACCCCGCGGACACCGGTCTCGCCCTACGGGATGACGAAGTGCGCGACCGAGGAACTGGCCGGGGTGTACGCCCGCACCCGCGGCGTACCCGCCATCGGGTTGCGCTACTTCACCGCCTACGGTCCGCGTCAGCGCCCGGACATGGCCTTCAACCGGTTCCTCCAGCGCGCACTGGCCGACGAGCCGATCAACGTGCTCGGCGACGGGCGGCAGGTCCGCGACTTCACCTATGTCGATGACATCGTGGCGGGCACCGTGGCGGCCCTCGACGGGACCCCGGGCGCGGTCTACAACCTCGGCGGCGGCAACCCGGTCGAGCTGCTCGACGTCATCACGGTCGTCGAGGAGCTCCTCGAGCGGCGCGTGCGGGTGGAGCACCGCCCGGCGGTCATGGGCGAGGCCCGGGCCACCGCCTCCGACTGCACGCTGGCCCGCGCCGACCTCGGCTACGAGCCCGCGACCGCGCTGCCGCAGGGGCTCGCGGCCCAGCTCGAGTGGTTCCAGTCGGTGAGCGGCGCGGCCGCTCGGCCGCGTCTCAACGGTCGCGGGCGCGGCCGGCCCGCCGCGGCCGAGCGCTGAGTCCGGCCGCCGCCGCGGTCGCCGGCGACCGCGGGCTCCTCTGCCGCGGGACGTAGGATCTCGCGCGCCATGCGCCCGCTCGTCTATCTCGATCAGGCGTACTGGCGCGACGCCGACGGCGTCTGGGCCCAGCGCGCGTTCGTGCTCTTCCTCGGGGCGCTCGCCGGGCGGGGCGATGGGCTCACGCTGCTCGGGCGGCTGAGCCCGGCCGCCGAGCGGCGGCACTACCGCCTGGACGACCGGATCCGCTTCGTCCCGCTGCCGAGCTATGCCAGCGCCGCCTCCCCGCTGTCCGTCCTGCGGGCGGTCCCGGGCTCGGTGCGGGCGTTCTGGCGCGAGGCCGGCCGCGCCGACGTCGCCTGGCTCCTCGGCCCGAGCCCGCTGGCGATCCTCTTCGCGCTCGCGGCGCGGCTGCGCGGCATCCCGGTGGTGCTCGGCGTGCGCCAGGATCTTCCGAGCTACGCCCGCGGGCGCCATCCGGGTCGGCGCGGCGCCCACGCGGCGGCCGACCTGATGGAGCGCGTCTTCCGCCGGCTGGCCCGTCGGCGCGGGACGATCGTCGTCGGCCCGGACCTCGCCCACCGCTACCAACGCGCCGCGCACCTGCTGCCGATCGCGGTGTCGCTCGTCCGCGCCGCTGACGTCGTGACCGAACGCGAGGCCCTGGCGCGTGACTGGAGCGGCGAGCTCGTGGCCCTGACCGTGAGCCGCCTCGACCCGGAGAAGAACCCGCTGCTGCTGGCCGACGTGGTCGCCCGTCTGAGCCCGCGCTGGCGGCTGGTGGTCTGCGGGGAGGGTCCGTTGCGGGCGCCGCTGGAGGCGCGTCTGGCCGAGCTCGGGGTCGCCGATCGCGTCGAGCTGCTCGGCCACGTGCCGCTCGACGGGGGACTTGGCGAGCTCTACCGCGAGGCGCACGTCCTGGTCCACGTCTCCTTCACCGAGGGCGTGCCCCAGGTCCTGCTCGAGGCCTTCGCGGCTGGGACCGCGGTCGTTGCGACCGACGTCGGCGGCGTGGGCGAGGTCGCGCGGGACGCGGCGGAGCTCGTGCCGCCCGCGGACGCCGATGCGGTCGCGGGCGCGCTGGCGCGCCTGGAGGATGACCCTGAGCGGCGGGAGGCGCGGATCCGCGCCGGCCTCGAGCGCGTGCGGGAGCTCACCCTGGAGGCCGAGACCACCCGGGTGGCGGAGTTCCTGGCCGCCGCGGCACGGGGTTGAGCGGCCGGCGCCCGGGGCGCCGGCGCCCCGGCCCGGGAACGACGAACGGCCGGCTCACTGAGCCGGCCGTGGCCGTTCGGTCTCTACGTGGTCGCCGGGTCAGGCGTCCTGGCGCGCGCCGGTGTACCGGCGGAGCACCAGACCGGCGCCGAGCAACAGAACGCCGGCACCGAGCACGATCCCGAGGTCGAGGCCCGTGAACGGAAGGCTCGAGTTGGTCGTCGTGACCGTGCTCGAGGGTCCGTTTCCGGACGTGATGCCGGCGACGTTGGAATAGCCATCGCCCGAATCCTGTGCAAACGCCGTCGACGGGACGGCGAGGGCGGCGACCAACGTGACAATCAGAATGAGCTTCCTCACGGACCCTCCAGATCCTCGAGGTTCAACAGCGGCCACTGTAGCCCAAGATCAGCCGATCTGGGCCCTATGGCCGCTTCGTCATACGCCTGCCATACGCCCGGCGGGCGCGGGGGTTACGCCCACCGCCGCGACACCGGTTCACGCCGGCGCGCCGAGCACCTCGCGCGCGACCCTGGCCGGGTCGGGCGGGCGGGCCGCGCGTGCCTGGCGGCGGACGCGTCGCGCGATCGGGTCCCGCGGGTTCCGGGCCACGGCCTCGCCGAGCTGCGCGAGGCCGGCCACCCGCTGCCCGGCGCGGACGTCGAGCAGGCCGAGCTCGAGGCGCGCGAACCACGACGAGGGATCGCGGCGCACGGCGGCGGCGAACGCGGTGCGCGCCGGCCCCGGTCGACCCGCACGCAGGGCCACGAGCCCCTCCGCGATCGCCGGGACCCCGGCCAGCGGGTTCCAGTCCTGGGCGCGCCGGAGGTCCGCGAGCGCCGCGTCCGGGTCGCGCCGGGAGACGGCGAACGCCGACTCGGTGAGCCGGGAGGAGACGTAGACCGGCAGCGTCGCCACGGCGACGACGACGAGGACTCCCGCCAGCAGCGCGGAGCCTGCTCGGCCGCGCGGGGTCGCGCCCCGCGTCGCGAAGGCTCCGCCGGCCGGTCCGCCGGCCGCGGCCGCCAGGCCGACCGCCGGCACGACCAGAGCGCCGAACGGCGAGAGCCAGTCGGCTGACCCGTGGACGAGCAGCGCGACGAGCGGCAGCCCGGCGGCGGCGAGCACCGCCCGCTCCGAGACGGCGGCGCGCCGCATGGCCAGCCCGAGCCCGGCCAGCGCGCCGCCGACGAAGGCGAGCAGGGCCAGGATGCCCGGCAGGCCCAGGCCGCCGAGCGTCCCGAACCACACGCTGTGCGCGTAGAGCGGCGCCTTGGGGACGCGCCGGCGCTCGAGATAGGGAGCGGCGAAGTTCTCGGCTCCGGTCCCCAGCACGGGATGGGAGGCGAAGAGGTCCAGCGACACGCGCCAGTAGTCGTAGCGGTTGGAGCCGAGGTCTCCGGTGAACCGGGTGTCGGCGCGGTCGAGCGCCGTGTAGTGGGCGTGCTTGAAGCTGTCCCAGCGGCCCTGCGCCCAGGCGACCGGGTCGCCCTCGGCGACGACGAAGACGGTGACCCCGCCGACGAGCGCCAGTGCGCACGCGGCGCCGGCCGCCCACGACAGGCCGCGCGACACGCGCGGCGAGACCGCGGTGCGACGGTCGAGCACGACGTACGCCGCCCCGGCGAGCGCGAGGCCGGCGGCGAGCAGCGCGAGCGCGAGCGCGGCGTCGTCCAGGGCCGGGGCGCCGCGGCCGTCCAGCGCGGCACGCCGCACGGCGAGGATCGTCGGCGCCGCGAGCGCCACGCCGACGGCCACGAGCGCGGTGGGCAGCAGCAGGCGCACCCGCCCGGGTCCGATGGCGAAGGCGATGAGCAACCCGGCCGCGGCCGCGGCCACCGCGCCACGGCTCTGGGTGAGCAACGCCGCCCCGGCCAGCGCCCCGGCGAGCGCCAGCAGCGCCACCCGCAGCCCGGGCGCCCGCTCGCGGCGCGCGCAGAGCACGAGGGCCGGCAGCGCGCCCATGACGCACAGGGCGCCGGTCGCATTGGCGTAGCCGGTCGGCGCCTGCAACCGGCCCTCCGAGAGCCCGGTCGCGTCGGCGAGGGCGGGCAGCAAACCCGCCACCATCCCGCAGGCGACCGCGACCGGGAATGCCGCCGCCCCCCCCAGCAGCGCGCGACGGGTCGGCGGCCACAAGGTCGGCAGGGCGAACGCAGCGGCGGCGAGCCACGTGCGGCCGGCGCCCTCCCACGCGAAGCCCTTCTCGTCCGCCCAGAGCAGGGAGAGCGAAGACCACGCCGCCAGCGCGAGGATCCCCGCGAGCGCGACGGCGCGGGCTCCGCGCAGCGGCGGTCGCGGTACGAGCACCGCCAGGAGCACCGCGACGAGCGCGAGGTACGCCAGTCCCGGGACCCAGACCGTGGCCGGGTAGGCCCCGCGCCAGCACGCCCACCAGACCCAGAGCGGGACCGAGAGCAGCAGGGCGGGGCCCTCTGCGATCAGCGCGCCGGCCCGCGCGCGGCCCCCGGTCGCGCTCATCCGCGCCCGAGACGCCCGGCGATCGCCGCGACGATGCGGCCGGCCACCGCGTCCCAGGTGAACCGGTCCTCCAGACGCGCCCGTCCGGCGACGCCCATCGCCCGGGCGCGGCCGGGGTCGGCGGCCAGGGTGCGCAGGTTGGTGGCGAGCGCGTCCCCGTCGCCCGGCGGGGAGAGCAGCCCCGTCTCTCCCTCCTCCACGATCTCGGGCATCGCGCAGCCGTCGGCGGCGAGGCACGGCAGCCCGTAGGCCATCCCCTCCAGCAGCGCAATCCCGAAGGGCTCGTACAGCGACGGCAGCGCGACGGCGGTGGCCCGGGCGTACAGCCGCCGCAGCTCGGTCTCGCCGCCGCTCGTGCGCCGGTCGATCCGGCCGAGCCAGCGCTCCCCGGGACGCGGGTCCGCGGGCGCCTGGGGCCCGACGAGCCACAGCTCGGCCTCGGGGACGTCGTCACGCAGCTGCGCGAAGGCGTCGCGGAGCTGGGGGCCGCCCTTGCGTGCGAACTCGCCCTTGCCGACGAACAGGATCCGCATGGGCACGAACGACTCGACCGTGCGCGACGGCGCCGGCGGAAGCTCGTCGAGGTTCGCGCCCGCGCCCACCGCCACCACCTTCGTCGGATCCTGGCCGAAGTCCTCGACGAACGCCCGGGCGAGCCACTCGCTCATCGGGAGGATCAGGTCCATGTGGTCGTAGACGCGGCGCTCACGGTCCAGCGCCCGGCGCACCGCGCGCGAACCGGGGTCGAGCGCCATGTCGGGGCGCCGGAGGAAGGTCGCGAGGTTGCCGTCGTGGTAGGAGGCGCGGAGGCGTGGGCCCGCCAGCCCGGAGAGGTCGTACCACGCGCCGATCTGGAGCACGGCGTCCGCGGCGCCGAGGAGCTCGCCCGCCCGGCGCGCCGCGAGCGCCGTCCGCGCGCGTCGCATCGGCCCGGCCGACGCGTAGGCGCCGCCCGTGTAGCGCTGCCACCAGCGGCGTCGCCCGGGCGCGAGGCTCGCGAGCTGGGCGAGACGGTCGAGTCCGGCCGACTGCGCGCCCACCGCGCCGGCCAGCGCGCCCCGGCCCTCCAGGGCTCGGAAGAGGCCGCGGCTGGAGCCCGACCACGTCGCGGGATCGAACGGCGCGCCGTCGATCACGCCGAGGATCCGCGGCGGAGAGGGGGACGGCATGAGCGAGGTCAGTCTACGAATCGCCCGGATAGCATCGGCCGCCTCCTCCACCCCATGAAGGTCGCCCACGTCATCCAGAGCTACCCGCCGGTCCTCGGCGGCGCCCAGCGCCAGGTCCAGCGCCTCGGCCCGCTGCTCGAACAGCGGGGCGTGGCGGGCACCGTCATCACGCGCCGGCCGCCGGGGACACCCCGGCGCGCCCGGGAGCCCGGCCTCGACGTGCTCCGGATCCCGGCGCCGGCCGGCGCCGGCGTCGCCTCAGCGGCCTACTCCGTGGGTGGGATCGCCGCGCTGGCGCGCCTGCGCCCCGACGTCATCCACGTCTACGACCTGCTCTCGCCCGGGACGATCGCCCTGGCGGGCGGGGGGATCACCGGGGCGCCGGTCGTGGCGAAGGTGCTCTCCGAGGGCCACGGCGGCGACGTCGACCGTCTCCTGCACAAGCCGCTGGGCGCCCGGCGCCTCGCGCTCGAGGCGCGGCGGTTCGCCGCGTTCATCTGCCTGAGCGGGGACGTCGAGCGCGAGCTCACGAGCCACGGCGTGCCCCGCGAGCGGTTGCGCCGGATCCCCAACGGGGTCGACAGCGCGGCCTTCCGCCCGCCGCGGGACGACGCCGAGCGGGCGGCGCTGCGCGCCGGGCTCGGGGTGCCCGGCGACGGCCTGCTCTCGCTCTACTGCGGGCGCTTCGCGGACGTCAAGCAGGTCGACGTGCTGGTCGCGGCGTTCCGCGACGCGCCCGGTCGGCTGCTCCTGGTGGGCAACGGGTCCGAGACCGGTCACCTGCGGGGGCTGGCCGCCGACCCGGCGCTGGGCGGGCGGGTGGTCGTGCGCGACGCCGTCGAGGATCCCGCTCCGCTCTACCGCGCGGCGGATCTCTACCTGAGCGCGTCGGGGACCGAGGGGATGTCGGGGTCGGTGCTGGAGGCGATGGCGAGCGGGTTGCCGGTCGTCGCCGCCGCGGCGAGCGGGATGGACGAGCTGCTGGGGTCCGGGTGCGGGGTCCAGCTCCCGCAGGCGAGCCCCGCCGGGATCGCGGAGGCGGTGGCCGCGCTCGACGCCGATCCCGGGCGCCGGGCCGGCCTCGCCGCCGCCGCCCTGGCGCGGGTGCAGGCCTCCTACGCCCTGGACGCGGTCGCCGATCGGCTCGTGGCCCTCTACGAGGAGGTGCGCGCCCGGTGAGCCCGGACGTGCTGATCCTCTGCTACCACGGCGTGAGCGAGACCTGGCCGGCCCAGATCGCCACGCCGCCCGCGCGCCTGGAGCGCGAGATCGCCGGCCTGCTGCGGCGCGGCTACCACCCCACGACCTTCCGCACGGCGGTCCTGAGCCCGCCGGCGCGCCGGACCCTCGCCGTCACCTTCGACGACGCCTACCGCTCCGTCTTCGTCCGCGCCCGCCCCGTGCTCGAGCGCCTCGGGGTCCCCGGGTCGGTCTACGCCGCGACCTCCTTCGTCGGGAGCGCGCGCCCGATGGCGTGGCCGGGCATCGAGGAGTGGCTCGGCGGTCCGCACGAGAGCGAGCTCGTGGCGATGGACTGGGACGAGCTCGCCGAGCTCGCCCGGCTCGGATGGGAGGTGGGTTCCCACTCGGTGACCCACCCCAAGCTCACCCGTCTCGCCGACGACGAGCTCCTGCTGGCCGAGCTGCGCGACTCGCGCGCGACCATCGAGGCCCGGCTCGGCCGGGCGTGCGACACGATCGCCTACCCCTACGGGGACGTGAACCCCCGCGTCATCGACGCGGCGTCGGTCGCGGGCTATGGCGCCGCCGGATCCGTCTCCTCGCTGCGCCCGCCGGCGCGGATGGACTGGCCGAGGGTCGGCGTCTGGCGCGAGGACGCCGGGTGGCGCTTCCGCCTCAAGGCGTCCGGCTTCGTGCGCCGCCGCCGGGCGAGCCGCGCGGCCGCCTTCCCGGACGGGAGCCCTCCGCGTCCGAACGCCTAGCGCACGCCGATGACCGGCGGCATGCCCTCGCCCGGGCGGCCGCGGAAGCGCGGGTCGCGATAGGCGCGAAAGCCGAGCGCCTCGAGGTCGCCCAGACAGCGCTCCACCGCGTAGGGCTCGTGCACCTCGACCGAGAGCACGCGGACGCGCTGCGCCCAACCGGTCTCCTCGGTGAGGAGCCCCGCCTCGGCACCCTCGACGTCGATCTTCAGGAAGTCCACCATCTCGCCCTCGGCGGCGTGCTCGGCCAGCAGGGCTCCGATCGACACCGCGCGCACGGCCGATCCCGCGGGCTCACCCCCGGGCGCGACGCCGTCCCCGACCCGGAAGCTGACCTCGTCGCTGCTGTCGCCGTCGAAGCGCACCTCGCCGTCGCGCGGCCACACCGCCGCCTCGACGACGACGCAGCGGTCCCCCCAGGCGGCGACGTTGCGCCGGCAGGCGGCGGCATTCCCGGACGCCATCTCCACCCCGACGATCCGGGCGCGCGGGAGGCGCTGCGCGAGGTCGGCCATCGTCAGGCCGATGTTCGCCCCGAGATCGAAGGCGAGCCGCGCGTCCCGTGGGACGAGGCCGCCCGCCGGGAAGTGGTAGGGCGGGAGCAGCGCCGAGGACAGCGCCCAGGCGTCGGCGGTGTCCTCGCGCAGCACGACCGGGGCGCCGCCGAGGGCGCGCACGCGGATGACGGCCTCCCGGCCGTTCCCGCCGGCCCGGGGGTCCCACCGGCGCGCGCGGAGCCAGGCGCGGTAGCTCGCACGGTCGGCGGTGATGACCACGCCCTCGAGCGGCCAGTGCACCCGCGTCGGGACCCGATAGCGCAGATCGTCCCACCGCGGCGAGGCGGCCAGGCGTGCGAAGAGCGACATCGCGTGAGCGTACCGGCCGCGGCAGGGGCCACCCGGCCTCGGACGGACGTCCAGAACCTCGGCTCCGCGGTCCCGCCCCGCGCCTCGGACGCCGACCCTCCAAGTGCACCGGAACTCGGGCCATCGGAGCCCCCCGGTCGTCCCGATCACCACCCGCCGCCAGGCGGGCCGCACCGCCAGGGGTCTCCCGCAGACAGCCCGGCTGCCCACCGAGCCCGTGACGAGAAACCACCACGATCGTGTCCCCGCCCTCGCCGCCGCCGGCCTCGTGGCGGGCGCGCTGCTCCTCCTCGGCCTCCTCGCCACCCCGGCCCGCGCCGCGACCCCGCCGCAACGGACTGCGGCGCCGGGCGCCACCGCCTCGATCTCACGCGGCCATCGCGTCGCCCACCGCGGACCTCGCGCGGCCCGCCGCCACCGGGCGGCGCTGCGCCGCCGCGCCGCCGCGCGCCGCCGCGCCGCCG
>JBBSBL010000034.1:0-28969 GCA_038251325.1 Solirubrobacterales bacterium
CGAGTCGCTCTCGCGGCGGCCGCTGCTCATCCTCGGCGTGCTGCTGATCGTCGTCGGGGTGCAGCTGCTCACGTTCGGCCTCGTGAGCGAGATGATCGCGGCGGCCCGGCAGGAGGGGCGCGGGCGGCAGGTGCGCGCGCTTCAGGTCGAGCGGGTCGTGGAGGACGATTCCCACGCGGACCTCGGGGCGATCCACCACGATCCCGCGCCCCAACCGACCGGCGGCGGCTCGTCCCGGGACTGACCGAGCGGGAGCGCCCGGCGGCGGCCAACGCAGACCGGCGACGCCTTAACCATCCGGGCATGGCCTCCCGGCTGTTCAGCGCCGATGGACGCCACGACTTCGCGCGTCTCGACACGGAGCTGCGGGCCATGGAGATCCGGCGCACCGCCGCGATAAGCGTCGGACAGCGTCTCGAGGGCGGGCTCGAGCTCAACCGCGCGGCCTGTGCCGTACGCGATGCGTTCGCCGTCCACTCGCGCGCGAATGTCTCGCGGCCCTGACCTCCCGGGCGTGGCGCCGCTCGACTTCGCCACGGTCGATGCCGGCGCGGTGACCGGCGTGGTCGAGGGAGTGGGCGTTCGCGTCGCGGGCCTGGAGCGCCTCGTGGCCTTCAAGCGGCTCGCCGACCGGCCGCGCGACCGCCTCGACCTCGAGGAGCTGGCGGCGCGTCACGGCGAGCTGCCGATCGTGCCGGTGCCCGGATTGGATCCGCCGGGCTGACGCGACGGTCGAGCTGCTCGACCCCGGGGTGTCGCCGCCGCCGGCCAGGGGTACCCTGAGCGCGCCGTGCCCCGGCTCCCGTCTTTCCCGCTCCTGCGCCAGCTCCGCGGCGATCCGCTGGGCTTCGGGCCGGCGGCGCGCTCGCCGCGCTCGGTCGCAGAGCGCCCGCGCACCGAGGCGGCCGACCGGGTCGCGAAGTCGGTCTGCCCGTACTGCGCGGTCGGGTGCGGGCAGCGCGTGTACGTCCGCGGGGAGCGGGTCACCCAGATCGAGGGCGATCCCGACTCGCCGATCTCGCGCGGGCGCCTGTGCCCGAAGGGCTCCGCATCGCTCGATCTCGTGAACCGTCCCGACCGGCTCACCCGCGTGCGCTACCGCGCGCCGGGCGCCGCCGAGTTCACCGACCTGGACCTCGACACCGCGATGGACATGATCGCCGACCGCGTCATCGCGGCCCGGCGCGCGGGCTGGCAGGACACCGACGAGCGCGGGCGCCGGGTCAACCGCACGATGGGCTTCGCCCACCTCGGCGGCGCGACGCTCGACAACGAGGAGAACTACCTGATCAAGAAGTTCTTCTCGGCGATGGGCGCCGTGGCGATCGAGAACCAGGCGCGCATATGACACTCCTCCACGGTCCCCGGTCTGGGGACCTCGTTCGGCCGGGGTGGAGCCACGACGTTCCCGCGTGATCTCGCGCGCGCCGACTGCATCCTCGTCATGGGCTCGAACATGGCCGAGAACCATCCGGTCGCCTTCCAGTGGGTGGTCGAGGCCAGGACGGCGGGCGCGCGGCTGCTCCACGTCGACCCGCGCTTCACGCGCACGAGCGCGCTGGCCGACCTCCACGTCCCGCTGCGCGCCGGGACCGACATCGCGTTCCTCGGCGCGCTGATCCACCAGGTGATCGAGCGCGACGCGATCTTCCGCGACTACGTCGTGCCCTACACGAACGCGGCGACGATCCTCGGCGAGGACTACGAGGACACCGACGAGCTCGGCGGCCGCTTCTCCGGCTTCGACGCCGAGCGCTCCGGCTACGACCCCGCCTCGTGGGCCTACGAGGGCGGCGAGGTGAGCGCCGCCGCCGGGGACCGCTCGGCGGGGGGCGCGACCGGCGAGCAGGCGCACGGCGCGCACGGCGCGGAGGCGGGGGGCGACACCGAGCGCGACGACGCCCTCCAGCACCCGCGCTGCGTCTACCAGGTCCTGCGCCGCCACTTCGCGCGCTACACGCCGGAGATGGTCGAGGACGTCTGCGGCGTGCCCCGGGAGCGCCTGCTCGCCGTCGCCGACGCGCTGATCGCCAACAGCGGGCCCGAGCGCACGAGCGCGATCGCCTACGCCGTCGGCTGGACCCAGCACTCCACCGGGGTCCAGAACATCCGCGCGGCGGCGATCCTCCAGCTGCTGCTCGGCAACATCGGTCGGCCCGGGGGCGGGATCATGGCCCTGCGCGGGCACGCCTCGATCCAGGGCTCGACCGACATCCCGACGCTCTACAACATCCTGCCCGGGTACCTGCCGATGCCGCCGGCGCGCGAGGAGGGGGAGGACACGCTCGCGCGCTACCTCGACGAGAACCGCCCCGACGTCGGCTTCTGGCACGGCGTCGACGCCTACACGATCTCGCTGCTGAAGGCCTGGTGGGGGGAGAGCGCGACGGCCGAGAACGAGTACGGGTTCGGTCACCTGCCGCGGATCGGCGACGACCACTCCCACTACCGCACGACGCTCGAGATGCTCGACGGGAAGGTGCGGGGGTTCTTCGTGATGGGCGAGAACCCCGTGGTCGGGACGGCGAACTCGCGGCTGCACCGCCTCGCCTTCTCGCGACTGGACTGGATGGTCGTCCGCGACATGGGCGAGATCGAGGCCGCGACGTGGTGGCGCGACGGCGCGGAGGTGGAGGACGGCGAGCTGCGCACCGCGGACATCGGGACCGAGGTCTTCCTCATGCCCGCCGCCGCCCACACCGAGAAGGCCGGCACGTTCACGAACACCGAGCGGCTGCTCCAGTGGCGCGAGCAGGCGGTCGAGCCGCCCGGCGACGCGCGCTCGGAGCTGTGGTTCATGGTGCACCTCGGACGGCGGGTGCGCACGCGGCTGGCGGCCTCCGATGACCCGCGCGACCGCGGCGTGCTCGACCTCACCTGGGACTACCCGCTCCACGGCGCGCGCGAGGAGCCCGACCCCGAGGACGTGCTGCGGGAGATCGGCGGCGTCGACGCCGAGGGGCATCCGCTGGACGGCTACGCGAAGCTCGCGGCCGACGGCTCCACCGCGTGCGGCTGCTGGATCTACGCGGGGGTGACGGCCGGCGGCGTGAACCGGCCCGCGCGCCGGCGCCCCCACGGCGAGCAGGGCCACGCCGCGCCCGAGTGGGGCTGGGCCTGGCCGATGAACCGCCGCATCCTCTACAACCGCGCCTCGGCCGCGCCCGACGGGCGGCCGTGGTCGGAGCGCAAGAGCTGGGTCTGGTGGGACGCCGACGCGAAGACCTGGACCGGCGAGGACGAGGTCGACTTCCCGCTCGACACCGCGCCCGGGCACCGCCCGGCGGAGGGCGCGACCGGGCCCGACGCGCTGGCCGGTGACGACCCGTTCGTCATGCAGGCGGACGGGAAGGGCTGGCTCTTCGCCCCGAGCGGGCTCGTCGACGGCCCGCTGCCGACGCACTACGAGCCCGAGGAGTCGCCCGTCCCCAACGCGCTCTATCCCCAGCGGCGCAACCCCGCCCGCCGCACCGCTCCGCGCCCCGACAACCCCTACCACCCCTCGGGGGGGCAGGCCGGCGGCGAGGTCTTCCCCTACGTGTTCACGACCTACCGGCTCACCGAGCACCACGCCGCGGGCGGGATGTCGCGCTGGCTGCCGCGCCTGGCGGAGCTCCAGCCGGAGATGTTCGTCGAGGTCTCCCCCGCGCTCGCGCGCGAGCGCGGACTCGAGAATGCGGGGTGGGCGACGATCGTCACGGCGCGGGGGGCGATCGAGGCGCGGGTCCTCGTCACCGAGCGCATCGCGCCCCTGCGGATCGGCCGGCGCACCGTGCACCAGGTCGGCCTGCCCTTCCACTGGGGCTCGGCGGGAGTCTCGCGCGGCGATCCCGCGAACGAGCTGCTCTCGATCGTGATGGACCCCAACGTGCACATCGGCGAGTACAAGGCCGCGACCTGCGACGTGCTCGCCGGGCGCCGACCGCGCGGGCGGGAGCGACGCGCGCTGGTCGAGGCCTATCGCCGGCGGGCGGGGATCGGCGACGACGGCCACGGCGGTGGCGAGCCGTGAGCGCGCCGGAGCTACCGCTGACCCGGTGGTACGGCGAGGAGGCCCACGCGCGGGTGGGCTTCTTCACCGACACGAGCATCTGCATCGGATGCAAGGCCTGCGAAGTGGCCTGCAAGACGTGGAACGACGTGCCCGAGGACGGCCTCGACTTCACCGGCGAGAGCTACGACAACACCGGCGAGCTGGGCGCGAGCACGTGGCGCCACGTCGCGTTCGTCGAGCGCCCGCCCGCGGACGTCGAGGGGCCGGAGGGGATGCGCTGGCTGATGTCCTCCGACGTGTGCAAGCACTGCACGAGCGCGGCGTGCCTGGAGGTGTGTCCCACCGGCGCGCTGTTCCGCACCGAGTTCGGGACGGTGGTCGTCCAGCCCGACGTGTGCAACGGGTGCGGCTACTGCGTCTCCGCGTGCCCGTTCGGGGTGATCGACCGCCGGCAGGAGGACGGTCGGGCCTTCAAGTGCACGCTCTGCTACGACCGGCTGAAGGGCGGCCTGGAGCCGGCGTGCGCAGCGGCGTGCCCGACCGACTCGATCCAGTTCGGCGCGCTCGACGACCTGCGCGAGCGGGCGCAGGCCCGGGTGGAGACGCTCCACGCCGAGGGCGTGACCGAGGCGCGCCTCTACGGCGAGGACCCCGGCGACGGGATCGCCGGCGCCGGCGCCTTCTTCCTGCTGCTCGACGCGCCGGAGGTCTACGGGCTGCCGCCCGAC
Source organism: Solirubrobacterales bacterium (assembly GCA_038251325.1). Lineage (GTDB taxonomy): Bacteria > Actinomycetota > Thermoleophilia > Solirubrobacterales > Solirubrobacteraceae > JBBSBL01. The sequence goes on from JBBSBL010000034.1 coordinate 4,723, forward strand.
CCGGTCTCGACCACCCGGCATCTCGGCGAGGAGTGGGCCGCCGCCGGGGCGGCCGCGCTGACGCTCGCGGCGGGCCTGGCGGCGGCCGTGCTCGCGGGTCGGCGCGGGCGATGAGCACCGCCGCGCCGGACTCCTACTACGGGCGCCCGATCCTCAAGGCGCCGGTGTGGACGTGGGAGGTGCCGGCCTACTTCTTCACCGGCGGCCTCGCCGGCGCCTCGGCGGGCCTCGCCTTCGCCGCGGAGCGCGCGGGGCACGAGGTGCTGGCCCGCCGCACCTGGCCCGTCGCGCTCGGCGCGCTGTCGGCCAGCCCCGCGCTGCTGGTCTCCGACCTCGGGCGCCCCGAGCGGTTCCTCTACATGCTGCGCCTGGTCAAGCCGACCTCGCCGATGAGCGTCGGGTCCTGGGTCCTCACGGTCGGCGGGCTCGCGACGGCCGCGGCGACGCTGATCGACCGCACCGGTCGCCTGCCGCGGTTCGGCCCGGTGGCCGGCGGAGCGGCGGCGCTCTTCGGGCTGCCGCTGACGACCTACACCGCGGTCCTCGTCGCCAACACCGCGGTCCCCGCCTGGCACGAGGCGCGACGCATCCTGCCCTTCGCCTTCGCCGCCAGCGCGGCGGCCTCGGCGGGCGGCGCCGCGGCGATCGTCACCCCGGCCGGGGACGCCGCTCCCGCGCGGCGGCTCGGCGTGGCCGCCGGGGTGGCGGAGCTCGCCGCGACCGAGGCGATGGTGCGCGGGCTCGGGTCGCTCGGAGCGCCCTACCGCGAGGGGCCCGCCGCGCGGCTCGCCTGGGCCTCGCGCGCGTCGACCGCCGGGGGCGCGGCCCTCCTCGGCCTCGCCGGGCGACGCCGCGCGGCGGCGGCGGCCGGCGGGGCGCTGCTGCTCGCCGGCTCGCTCGCACTGCGCTTCTCGGTCATGGCCGCCGGCCGCCAGTCCGCCGCCGACCCCGCGGCGGTCGTCGAGCCCCAGCGCGCGCGGACCGGCGCGCCTTAGGCCCGGCCGGCCGGGCCGCCCCCCAGCGGCCCGAACGCCGCCCCGATCACCACGGCGACGGCCAGATCGACGACGTTGCCGCGCAGCAGGAACGTCTTGAACGCCTTGATCACGGCGCCTCCTCGGGCGGGTTGGTCGCGAGCTCGGGGCGGCGGACGGTACTCCGGTCCCAACCGGCGGGCGCGCCAGATCGTCGCGCTAGGCTGCCCGCCGTGGAGCTCCACTCCGGGGAGATCGTCGTCTTCGAGGGCCATCCGTCCTGGCGCGCGATCCTCTCCTTCTACCTGAAGGGCCTCGTGGCCCTGCTCGTGGTGGCGGCCGTCGCGGCGGCGGCCACGGCGATCGGCGGGAGCTTAGACGTGCCGATCGTCGTCCTGGCGGCGCTCGTCACCCTCGTGGTCGTGCTCGTCGCCGGCTTCGTGCTGCGGAGGAGCACCACGTTCACGATCACCAACCAGCGGCTGCACATCCGCCGGGGGATCCTCGCCCGCCGCGAGCAGCAGACCCGGCTCGAGCGCGTGCAGAACGTCAACACGTCGCAGTCGCCGATCGAGCGGCTCCTGCGGGTCGGTCGCGTGGAGTTCGACACTGCGGGGTCCGATGACTTCGAGTTCGCCTTCGGCGGCGTCGACGATCCGAGCGGCGTGGTCGAGGCGGTGAACCGCGCGCAGCGCGAGTTCGAGGCGTCCGCGCACACCGACGTCGCCGGGGCGGCCGATGCCGCGGCGGCGGCGCCGGCTCCGCCCGCGCCGGCGGCCGACGACCGTCCGCCGGTCGCGCCACCCCGCGACGGCGAGCTCTGAGATGTCGGAGCCTGCTGCCGGCCCAACGCGCGGATAGGCGTGCCCGGCCGCACCTCCCCCCTGATGGCCGAGCTCCGCCGCCGTGCGGCGGAGCGCCGGGCGGCGCTCCGCGGCGGCTCCCCCCCGCCGGAGCCCGGGCTCTCCCGCCGCGAGCTCCTCGCCCGCGCGGGCGCGCTCGGCGGCGCCGCAGTCCTCGCCACTCCGGCCGCGACCGCCGCGCGGCGCGTGAGCGCGCACGACACTCGGGTCGTGGTCGTGGGCGCCGGGCTGGCGGGCCTGACCTGCGCCCACCGCCTCGCGCAGCGCGGCATCCACGTCACGGTGTTCGAGGCGCGCGAGCGGGTGGGTGGCCGGTGCTGGACCGCGCGCGGCTTCGCCGACGGCCAGGTCGCGGAGCACGGCGGCGAGTTCATCGACACGCGCCACGTCCACCTGCGGCGCCTCGCGCGCGAACTCGGTCTGCGGCTCGACGACCGGGTCGCCGCCGAGGACCAGCAGGCCGACGACCACAGCGTGCTGTGGCTCGACGGCGCGGCCCGTGACAGCAACGCGGTCTATCGGCAGCTCGCCGCCGTCCTCGCGCGGCTCGAGGCCGACGCGAAGCGCATCGGGGACTACCGCGCCGGCCGAGCGACCCGCGCGGCGCGCGCCTTCGACGAGATGACGATGGCCGAGTGGCTCGACGCGCACGTCCCCGGCGGCTCGCGCTCCCTGCTCGGGCGGGCGATCGCCTCCACGCAGGTGAGCTTCTTCGGACTGGACATCGACCGGCTCAGCGCGATCAACCTCATCGAGGGCCTCGTCGTCCCCTACGACGGCGCGGACGACCGCTACCACCTGCACGGAGGCAATGACGCCGTGCCGACGCGGCTGGCGTCGCGGCTCCCGCGCGGCACGGTGCGGCTCGGCGCCCCGCTGCACGCGCTGCGCCGCCGGGGCGAGGGCTACCGGCTGCGCTTCGGCGGAGTCCGCGGCGAGGTCGCCGCCGATCGCGTGGTGCTCGCCCTGCCGTTCACCGCGCTGCGCCGCGCCGACCTCGCCGGCGCCGGGCTGAGCGCCGGCCGGCTGCGTGCGATCCGCGAGCTCGGCATGGGGACCAACGCGAAGCTGCTGCTCCAGTTCCGCGACCGCCCCGGCCACTACGGCGGCTGGACCGGCGACCTGCTCTCCGACGGCGCGCTGGGCACAACGTGGGAGAGCTCGCTCGCCCAGTCCGGCCGCTCGGGGCTCATCACGGTCTTCACCGGGGGACGTGCCGGCGCGCGCTATCCCGCCGCCGTGCCCCACGGACGCGCGCCGGCCCGGGTCGTAGCCCCGGACCTCCGCCGGATCGAGCGCTTCGCACCGGGCGCGCGCGAGGGCTACAACGGCCGCGCCTGGCTCGACTCGTGGGTGGACGACCCCTGGAGCCACGGGTCCTACGCCGCCTTCCTCCCGGGCCAGTACACGCGTTGGTGGGGCGCGCTCGGCCACCGCGAGGGTCGCCTGCACTTTGCCGGGGAGCACACCTCGACCCACAGCCAGGGCTACCTCAACGGCGGTGTCGAGAGCGGCGAGCGCGCGGCCCGCGAGGTCCTGCGGGCCGTGGGCCGCTGAGGTCGGCGCCGCGCGAGCGTCAGCGGCGCCGCGAGCCGCGGCGCCGCTTCGCGTGCCGCCTGGACGCGTGCTTCGCCCGGCTCACCGTGAAGCGCACACTCGCCGGACGCGAGCGATTGCCGGCGGCGTCGGCGGCGACCAGCGTCAGCGTGTAGCGGCCGGGCTTCACTCCACGCAGCCCGACCCGCACGGTGGAGCGACCGAGCTTGCCGTCAAGCGCGACGCGCTTGACCCGCAGCGCCACCGTGCAGCGACGCCCGCGCCGCGCCCGCGTGCTGCACCTCCGGCCCACGCGGCGCCCGCGCCGGGCCTGGGTCACGCTGCCGCTCAGTCGCGCCGCCTCGGAGAGCGAGACCCGCAGCGCGAGCCCGCGCGCGGCGCTCGCCGTGCGTGCGGCCAAGCGAATCCGCAGGGTCGGAGGGGTGCGATCCGCGGCCCGCGCCGGCGGCGGGCACGTGAAGCCGTGGACCTCGAAGGCGCCCCGGTCGAGCCGGCCGCCGGGACATGTGGCGGCCGTGGCCGGCGCCACGCGGCTCTGGCCCTCGAGGTCGGTCGCCGACTGGCCGGGGGCGAGGCCCGCCGAATCGCCGCTGTCGATCGCCGGGGAGCCGGCCCGCAGGTGGTAGTCCCACCCCGCGTCGGTCCCGCCGACGGTCAGCGAGCCCGGCTGGGTCGTCGTGTTCCCCGACGCGCCCGCCGCGCAGAAGGTGCCTGCCCCGCGGCCGAGGGAGGGGGCGGGCACGTCGGTGTCGGCGCACCCGATCGCCGGCGCGCCGACATCGCCGGCCTTGATGATCCCCGGGGCGTCGAAGAGCAGCGAGTTGAAGACCGACACCTTGGGCGAGCCGCCCTGGGTCACCGAGATCCGCACGGCGTCGTGCCCCGCCACCGTGTCGTCGAGCCCCGGGTCCAGCGTGTCGATCGTGCTGTTGCGCACCGTGACGGTCTCGTTGGCCGGCTGGCTGCCCTCGGTCACCGCGACGCCGGCGGCGCCGCCGGTGAGCAGCAGCGAGTCGAGGGTGGACGCGGCGGCCGGCGCGGCGTCGGAGTGGAGCTCGACGAGGGCGCCGTCCCCCGAGGGCGGCGCGGTGACCCGCGTGCGCACCACAGCGGCGCCCGCGCCCAGACGGATGACGCCGGTGGACGGGCCCACGGTGTTGCGCACCGCGCTGTCGGCGATCGTGAGCGCCGGGCTGTCGTCGCGCTGCCGGAGCGCGGAGTCGCCCGAGGACTGGACCTCGAGGTCGCCGCCGAGCACGGTGACGCCGGGCGCCGCGATGACGACCGCGGAGGAGCCCCCGGAGCGGGCGACCGCGCGCAGGTTGCGCAGGGTCGAGCCGAAGCCGGCCACCTGGATCGCGGGCGCGTTGCCGGCCTTCGCCTCGACCTCGACGCCCTCGACCACGACCCGCGCCTGGCCGATCGTCAGGACCGGGCCCGATCCGCCGCCCGACTGGGTGATCGTCGGCCGCGAGGCCGCCCCCGCGCCGGTGAGCAGGAGGCCGTCGAGGCGGGGATCGCCGGCGAGCGACGGGTTCTCGGTGTAGACGCCCCCGGCGAGATGGATCACGTGGGGCACGGCGGGGCTCGCCTTCGCCCGCGCGATCGCCCCGGCCACGGTCTTGCACGGCGCGGCCGGGCTCGTGCACGGGTTGGCGTCGCTCGCGCCGGTCTTCGCGGCGTAGAAGTCGGCCGCGAGCGCGCCGGCCGGGAGCAGCGCGGATCCGGCCAGGGCCAGGCAGGCGGCGAACGCGGCGCGCATGACGGGCGACGGTAGGCGGCGCGGTGGGGCGTGACAACGCCGCTGGACGGACGGGCGAGACAGAGGATGGCCGGCGATGAACCGCTCACTCGCCATCCTGCTCGCTTTCGCCACCCTCGCCGCCGTTCCTCTCAGCGGGTGCGGCGGCAAGGACAAGGTCGTGACCACGACCAACGCGCAGGGCCAGGCCACCACGCGCACGGTTCCCTCGGTGCGCTTCGCGAAGGTGAAGTTCGTCCTGCACAGCGCGCTCGCCTTCGGCGCGTTCCGCCGCTACGTGTACAAGCCCTACCGGGCGGGGAGCTTCAAGGCCGGGGCGCCGGGCCGGACCAAGGCACTGGTCAAGGCGGGCGCGGCCGGCCTGTTCGCCGTGAACGAGCTGCGCCTCGCGCGCCGCGCCGCGCTCTCCGACGACAAGCTGCGCGCGATCGGCGACAAGCTCGGCGGGCTGACCAAGCAGCTCGCCGCCCTGGCCGGCGGGCTCAAGGCGGGCCAGCTGCTCGGCGGGCAGATCGGCTCGGTGTCCGGCGGGCTCGACAGCGTCGTCGGGCTGGCCAAGAAGGCCGGCGTCGACATCCCGCTGGACAAGGTTCCGAACGTCGGCGGCTGAGCCGCACGGACGGCCCGGCGCGGGTAGGCTGCGACCGTCTCGAACGGACGGAGGGAGACATGGGTCGCACGACGTCGTGGCGGCGCCGGATCGCCGCATCGCTGTCCCTGGTCGCGCCGGTCGTCGCGTTGCTCGCGCTCGCGCCGGGCGCCTCCGCCTGGCGCGACGGGCGTGCCGTGACCCTCGCCGGCCCGAGCCAGCGCGCGATCCTCGGCGCCGGCGGTGTGCGGGTCCACGTGCGCGCCCGGCACCGTCGCCTGGTCCTCGTCCGCGTGCGCGCGGCCCGTCGCGGCCTCGTGGCCGTCGGCCTCGTCCGCCTGCGCGGCGGCGAGGGCGGCGCCACCCTGCCGCTGACCCCGCGCGGTCGCGGTCGCATCGTGCCGTGCGCGCCGACCGTGCTCGTGGCCCGCGCGGCCGGCGCCGCCGCCGCCGAGCCCCTGTACCTCGACACCGCGCGATGCCGCGCGGCCGCGCCCGTCATCGACCTGAAGGCCGGCTGCGACCCGCTCGACGCCTCCGACTGCCTGCACCCGTTCCCGAACGACCTGTTCACGGTCGCCGATCCCCGGACCGACACCGGCCGCCGCCTCGCGCTGGCGCCGGACGCCACGCCGGCGAACAACGCCGGCACGCACATCGACCCGACCGACATCGATCGCTTCGACGGGTTCAGCCCGGGCAACCTGATCGTCACCCACGTCCCGGGGCTCGACAACCCGGCGGCCTTCGCCCGGACGGGTCTGGTCCCGATCACCGACCTGGCCCGCGCCTACGACCGTCGCCAGCCGGCCGTGCTCATCGACGCCCGTACCGGGAAGCGTCAGCTCATCTGGGCCGAGCTCGACAGCAACGCCACCAAGCCGGAGGACGTGAACCTCATCCTCCGCCCGGGGAGGAACCTCGCCGAGGGCCACCGATTCATCGTCGCCCTGCGGCGCCTGCGCGACCGCGACGGCACCCTGCTCCAGCCCGGCGCCGCCTTCCGCCTCTACCGCGACCGCATCGTCGGGAACCAGCCGGGGATCGAGCGTCGCCGCGCGCACATGGAGGACGTCTTCGCGCGGCTCGGCCGCGCCGGGGTGCGGCGCGGGAACCTCTACCTCGCGTGGGACTTCACTGTCGCCAGCCGCCGCAGCCTCTCCGCGCGCATGCTGAAGATCCGCGACGACGCGTTCGCCCAGCTCGGCGACCGCAACCTGGCCGACGAGAAGGTGACGGGCGCCGCGCCGAAGTTCGCGATCACCCAGGTCACGGACTACGCGCCGTGCGGCGCCGACGGCTGCCAGGCCGGCGAGGACCCGGACATCCGCCGCCGCGTGGTCGGCACCGTCGACGTCCCCTGCTACCTCGACCAGCCCGGCTGCCCGCCGGGAGCGAGATTCGCCCTCGGTCCCGACGGCCTGCCCACGCGGACGCCGGGGAACGTCATGAAGGCGCGGTTCGTGTGCAACGTCCCGCAGTCGGTGGTGCGGAACGGCGTCGTGCGCCGGCTGCGCCCGGCGCTCTACGGGCACGGGCTCCTCGGCGACGCCTTCGAGGTGAACAGCCGCAACGTGCGCCAGCTCGGCAACGAGAACGGCGTGCTCGTCTGCGCGTCGGACTGGAGCGGGATGGCGGAGGAGGACATCCCCAACGTGGCCGGCATCCTGCTCGACCTCTCGAAGTTCCCGAGCCTCGCGGACCGCAACCAGCAGGGCCTCCTGAACTTCCTCTACCTCGGCCGCGCGCTGTCGCATCAGCAGGGACTGGTGACCGCGCCCGAGCTGCAGGTCGACGGCCACCCGATCATCGACACCACGCAGCTCGGCTACTACGGCAACAGCCAGGGCGGGATCATGGGCGGGGCGCTGACCGCGCTGGCGCCGGACTTCACGCGCTCGGTCCTGTACGTGCCGGGGATGAACTACTCGACGCTGCTCACCCGCAGCGTCGACTTCTCCGACTTCGCGCCGCTGCTCTACTCGGCCTATCCCGACGAGGGCCAGCGCCCGCTGATGTTCTCCCTCATGCAGCTCATGTGGGACCGCGGCGAGCCCAACGGCTACGCGGAGCACATGACGAGCGACCCGCTGCCGGACACGCCGCGCCACACCGTCCTCATCGAGATGGGCTACGGCGATCACCAGGTCGCGAACGTGACGACCGAGGTGGAGGCGCGGACGATCGGCGCGAAGGTCCGTCGCCCGTCCCTCGACCCGGGGCGCGCCCCGGAGGTGACCGACCAGTCCGGCATCCCGACGCTCGGGGGGCTCCCGCTGAGCGCCGGCAACGCGTTCATCCCCTGGGACATCGGGCCGCTGCGGACCGAGAACGGGGAGCAGAAGGGGACGCCGTCGCCGCCGAGCACGAACACGCCGCCGGCGATCGGTGTCGACCCGCATGACCTCGTGATCGAGTCGGAGGCGCGGATCCGGCGCCAGATCGCGGAGTTCATGCGGCCCGGCGGGCAGCTCGTCGAGGTCTGCGGAGCGAAGCCCTGCTACGCGGCGGGATGGACCGGAGCACCGTGAGCAACCTCGCCGCAAACCTCACGCAGACGGCGGCGGCGCACGGCGACCGGCCGGCGATCCGGCTCGGGGAGAGCGACACCGCCTACGCCGACCTCGACGCGGCCAGCGCCCGGTTGGCGGGTCTCCTCGGCGAGCGCGGCGTCGGCGTGGGCGACCGCGTCGGGATCATGCTCCCGAACGTCCCGGCCTTCCCGGTCGTCTACTACGGGGTGCTGCGCGCGGGCGCCGTCGTGGTCCCGATGAACCCGCTGCTGAAGTCCCGCGAGGTCGCCTTCTACCTCGGCGACCCGGAGGCGAAGCTCCTCTTCGCCTGGCACGACTTCGCCGAGGCCGCGGAGGGCGGGGCGGCGGAGGCGGGCGCCGGCTGCGTGCTCGTCGCGCCGGGCGAGTTCGAGGCGCTCGTCGCGGCCGCCCCGCCCGCCCCGGAGGTCGTGGATCGCGACGACGCCGACACCGCGGTCATCCTCTACACCTCCGGCACGACCGGGAAGCCGAAGGGCGCGGAGCTCACCCACGCGAACCTGGGCCGCAACGTCGAGGCGGCCGTCGGCCTGTTCGGCATCAGCGAGGACGAGGTGGTGCTCGGGGCGCTGCCGCTCTTCCACTCCTTCGGCCAGACCTGCGGGCTCAACGCCGCCGTCGCCACGGGGGCGTGCCTCACGCTCATCCCGCGCTTTGACCCGGGCGTGGCGCTGGAGACCATCCAGCGCGACCGCGTCACCGTGTTCGAGGGCGTCCCGACGATGTACGCGGCGATGCTCAACCACCCGGAGCGCGACCGCTTCGACGTCTCGAGCCTCCGCGTCTGCGCGTCGGGCGGCGCGGCGATGCCGGTCGAGGTCATGCGCGCCTTCGAGGAGGCATTCGACTGCCAGGTCCTCGAGGGCTACGGGCTCTCGGAGACCTCGCCGGTCGCGTCGTTCAACCACCCCGACCGCGAGCGCAAGCCCGGCTCGATCGGCACGCCGATCGCCGGCGTCGAGATGAGGGTCGTCGACTACGAGGGCGCCGAGGTCCCGGCGGGCGACGTGGGCGAGATCCTCATTCGCGGCCACAACGTGATGAAGGGCTACTGGAACCGGCCGGTGGCCACCGCCGCCGCGGTGACCGACGAGGGCTGGTTCTCCACCGGCGACATGGCCCGCGTCGACGAGGAGGGCTACTACTTCATCGTCGACCGCAAGAAGGACCTCATCATCCGCGGCGGCTTCAACGTCTACCCGCGCGAGATCGAGGAGGTGCTCTACGAGCACCCGGCGGTGCTCGAGGCCGCGGTGGTCGGCGTGCCCCACGCCGAGCTCGGGGAGGAGGTCGCCGCCGCCGTCGCCCTGCGACCGGGCGCGACGATCACCACCGACGAGCTGCGGGCCTGGATCAAGGAGCAGGTCGCCGCGTACAAGTACCCGCGCCGGATCTGGTTCGTCGACGCGCTGCCCAAGGGCCCGACGGGCAAGATCCTCAAGCGCGAGATCGAGCCGCCCGCCTCCGCAACCTAGGCCGCGGCGCAGTGTTGCGGGGAGTGCCGGGAGTCGCCGCGCGCCGCGCGGCCCGGTCGACTCGAGGGAGCACCGATGCGGCACCGGATGTTCGCGGTCCTCACGCTGGCGGCCCTCGCCGCGCTCGCGGGGGGCATGACGGTCGGCAGCGCGGGCGCCGACGGCGGTGGGAACCCTCGCCCGACCTCGGCGAGCGCCGTCTCACGTCCCAACGTCCTGGTCCTGATGACCGACGACCAGACGATGGAGTCGATGAAGGTGCTCCCGCGTGTGCGCCGCCTGATCGGCGCCGCCGGCGTGACCTTCACCAACAGCTTCGCGAGCTATCCGCTGTGCTGCCCCTCGCGCAGCACCTTCCTCACCGGCCAGTACGCGCACAACCACGGGGTGCGCGGAAACAAGCCGCCGTTCGGGGGCTACGGGCGCTTTCGCGGCGCCGGCCGCACGGTGCCGGTCGCGCTCCAGCGCGCGGGCTACCGGACGATCCACATCGGCAAGTACCTCAACGGCTACGGGCGCGACGTGCCGGCCACGGTGCCGCCCGGCTGGACCGACTGGCGCGGCTCGATCGACCCGACGACCTACCGCTCCTGGAACTACACGCTGAACGTGAACGGGACGCCGCGGACCTACGGCACGGCCGATCGCGACTACCAGACCGACGTCTACGCCGGGCTCGCCGACGGGGTGATCCGCCGCGAGGCGCGGATCGGCGGGCCGTTCTACCTCAGCGTGGCGTTCCTGGCCCCCCACTCGGGCCTTGGCCGCGACGGCGCGGGCACCGACGGGCAGGCCGAGGAGGACGCGGCCGGCAACCCCGGCCAGCCGCTCACCCGCCGCCGGCGTCCCCAGCGGCGCGCCGCCGGGATCGGCCTCCCGGCCCCCGCCCCGCGCTACGCCGGCGCCTTCGCCGCCGCGCCGCTCCCGCGCCCGCCGAGCTTCGACGAGGCGGACATGTCGGACAAGCCGTCCGCCTTCCGGGCCCAGCCGCGCTTCGCGCCGGCCGTGACGAACCGCATCGCGCGCAGCTGGCGCGCGCGCCGCGCGACGCTGCTCGCGGTCGACGACGCGGTCCAGCGCATCCACGACACGCTGCGCGCGACCGGGCAGCTGCGGAACACCGTGATCGTCTTCACCTCCGACAACGGGTTCTTCCACGGCGAGCATCGTCGGCCCAACGGCAAGGTGCTCGTCTACGAGCCCTCGGTTCGGGTCCCGCTGCTGCTCGCCGGCCCGGGGATCCCCCGCGGACAGCGGCGCGGCGCGCTGGTGGCGAACGTCGACCTCGCCGCGACGATCCTCGACGTCGCGCGGGCGCGGCCTCCGCGGCGTCTCGACGGACGCTCGCTCGTCCCGATCGCGCGCAGCGCCCGCCTGCGGACCCATCGCGACCTCCTCCTCGAGACGGGGGCCGGCGCGGGCCGCGCGAACTACTCGGCGGTGCGCACTCCACGCTTCAAGTACGTCGAGTACGCCACGGGCGAGCAGGAGCTCTACGACCTCGCGCGCGACCCGTTCGAGCTGCGCAGCCGCCACCGCGATCCGGCCTACGGGAGGATCCGCGCCGAGCTGCGACGCCGCCTGCGGGTACTCCAGCGCTGCGCGGGCCGGACCTGCCAGGTGCGACCGCGGGGCGGGCGGCGCCTGCCCGGCGACGCCTGAGCCGCGGCCTCAGGACGACGGGCCGTAGCCCGAGAGCGGGCAAGTCGTGGTAGGTGACCCCGCTCGCCCAGCTCCCGGGCAGCGCGGTCAGCGCCGACGAGGCGCTCGACTCGCCGCGACACGGGCCGGCGGCGCGGCACGAGCCCGACGCTATCCGCCGCGGGCCGCCGGGGTCACTGGCCGAACGTCGAGTTCGACCGCGCTCAGCGTCCGAAGCAGCCGTTCAGAAAGCGAAGCAGGGGCGGGGTCATGACCCGGTCTCCGGGCGCCCCGATGCGGCGGTTGACCTCGGCGTGAGTGAGCGCTCGGGCGTCGATCACGGTGGCCGGAACCCCGGCTCCGCGGAGGCGATCGGCGAAGCCCCGCTCGATGGCCTGGCGCTGCAGTGTCCCGCGGACGACGGTGATCGTGCGCGGAATGCCGATCCCGCGTCGCACGAGATAGGACGCCGATGTCGTGCGTAGGTAGTCCGGCGCATTGCCCAGGGCGTTGCGCCATTGCGCCCTCTCTCCGGCGCTCGCGCGGCGCTTGTCGAAACCTTCCGTGTCCAGCGGCCCGGCGCATTGCACGGAACGCAAGCTCTGGCGACGCTCGCGAAGCCAGCGCGGGTCGGTGGTGACGTTGGACACGATATCGGCGCCAGCGGAGTGGCCGAGCAAGGCGATCCGACCCGGATCTCCACCTTGCCGGGCGATGTTGACCCGGACCCAGGCGACCGCCGCGGCCACGTCGCGGAAGTGATCGGGCCAGCGAGCGGATCGCGGGTCGCCCGCACGAGTGAGCCGGTAGTTCGTGCTGACGAGGAGGATTCCGCGCGCGTTGAACAACCGCACCTTGTCGCTCATCTGCTTGGCCTTGTCGCCGATCGCGTATCCGCCGCCGTGAACCCAGATCACGACCGGCAGCCGCCGGAGGCCGGGGCGGCAGCCGCGAGGTCGGTAGAGGTCGACGCTCGTGAGGTTCGGGTCGACGCCACGCAGGTGGGCGTAGGCGAACGTGCGCTTCGCAGCCGCCGGCTGGCATCTGGGAGTCCCCTCGCGCGCCGCGCCGTCGGGGACGGCGCTGCCGAATGCGAGGGGAAGAGCGAGGAGGACGGCGGCGAGCGCGGGACGGTGCATCACTGTGAGAACCCGAAGCGACGCGCGGAGTTTCGCCGCCGGCTCTCAAGCGACGGCCCGCAGCGGCCGATGCATCCCCGTCCCGCCCGATCGGGCTGCGTCCCCCACCGCGCCCGCTGCCTGCCAGGAGCACCACGTGCCCACCTCCCCCACCCGGCGGCTCGCCGCCGCGCTCTCCGTCGCCGCCCTGCTCGCGCTGGTCATCGGCGTCGGGCCCGCCCGCGCGGCCGCCCAGCTCGCCCTCGGCCCGCCCACGTGGGACGCCGGCCCCGCGACGGTCGACACCGACGGCGCGACGCAGAGCTTCAACGTCAAGAACATCGGGGACAAGGACGGAACGCCCGGCCCGGCGTCGCTGAGCGGGTCGGACCCCGGGTCCTTCGTGATCGAGTCCGACGGCTGCGCGGCGGCGACGCTGGCGCCCTCGGACTCCTGCACCGTCCAAGTGCGCTTCCATCCCCCCGCCGGCGGGAGCCCGAACCGGACGGCGAGCCTGGACTTCGCCACCGCCGCGCCGTCGATCGTCTCGGCCTCGCTCACCGGGGTGGCGACGGACCCGGCGAGCCTCAGCGCGCAGCCCGGCGCCCTGGACTTCGGCGTCATGGAGGTCGATCGCGGCTCCACGAGCCGCTCGGTCAACGTGCAGAACGTCGGAGGGTCGCCGGCGTCGATCGACATCGCCGTGATCGAAGGCGCGGGCGCCGGCGCCTACCGCATCGACGGGACCAACTGCCCGAGCTCCACCCTCCAGCCCGGAGCCAGCTGCAACGTGCAGGTCTCCTTCGACCCGAACGACCCGGTGCCCTACTCGGCGGTCCTGCGAGTCGGCGGCCGTGACGGGGAGGTCGTCGTCCCGCTCACTGGCATCGGCGGCTCCGCGCGCCTGAGCCCCGATCCATCCGAGCTCGACTTCGGCACCGTCGACGTCGGCGACGAGGCGACCCGGACGGTGCGCGTGCGCAACGACGGCAACCTGCCGTTCCAGACGATCGTCATCCTCCCCAGTGGCGGGGACGTCGGCGCCTTCCGCGTCGTCGCCGACAGCTGTTCGCTGCAGCAGCTCGCCCCGGGCAACGCCTGCGAGCTCTCGGTGCGCTTCTCGCCGCTGCGCCTCGGCCCCGCCGAGGCCGGCCTCCTGGTGATCCAGGGCGACGGGCAGCCCCTCGTGCTGCGGCTGCACGGCAGCGGGCGCCAGGCCCGCGCGGTCCTCACCCCCGGCGGCGCGGACTTCGGCACCCAGGCCACGGGCACGCGGAGCGCCACCCGGTCGTTCCGCGTCGACAACACCGGCGACGCCGCGCTGCGGGTGTCGAACGTGACGGTCGGCGGCGCGGACGCGGGTCAGTTCCAGCTCGTCGGCGAGAGCTGCACCGCCGCCCCGGTGGCCCCCGGCGCGTCCTGCGCCGCGCGCGTGCGCTTCGCGCCCGAGGGCGCCGGCGCGCGCGCCGCGACCCTGCGCGTGGCGAGCAACGACGCGGCCGGGGTCGTCAGCGCCACGCTCACGGGCGAGGGCTCGGCGCAGCCCGCGACGAGCGGGACGGCGCGGATCGCCTTCGACGCCCGCAGCGGGCTCCCGGCGCCGATCGTCCACCGCCGCGTGGACCTCGGGACGGGGCGCTGCGTCTCGGCTCGGGTGTGCGCGGTCACCATTCGGGCGAGCTTCGTGCGCGGCCGCTCCTCGGCGGCGCTGGCGGGCCGCGCCGTCCGGTTGCGCGTCGGGCGTGGCACGCGGATCCTCCTGCGCCTCCCCGGCCGCCTGGGTGGCCGGGCGCGGCTCGCCGTCGTCCGCTTCCGGGTCTCGGCCCGGGGACAGGGCGCCGGCACCCAGTCGCTGCGCGCCGCGCTCGTCCCGGGCCGCCGCGTCGGCGACCTCGTCTTCTCCCCGCCGCCCGACCACCAGCGCGGCGGGCGGACCCGGCTCGGGACCTACTGGTGCGCCGCCGGGCGCCGGGCGTGCGGCGCGACGGTCTCGCTCGCCCGCCGGTCGAAGCCGGCCGGCGTCCTCACCACCATCAGCGCCCGGCTCTCGCTCGGCGCGGCCTGGGCGCTCGCCGTGCGCAGCCCGGCCCTCCCGGGCACCCACGTCCTCCTCGTGCGCAACGGGAGCGCCGTCGTGCGCGTGCCGCTCGTGCTGCGGCGCTGAGCCGCGTCAGCCCTGGACGCCGAGCAGGTCCACGACGAAGACGAGCGTCTCGTTCGGCTTGATCGGCCCCGAGCCCTGGGCGCCATAGCCGAGGCCCGGCGGGATGACGAGCAGCCGCCGCCCGCCGACGCGCATGCCGACAAGGCCACGGTCCCACCCCGGGATCACCTGCCCGGAGCCGAGCGCGAAGGAGAAGGGCTGGCCCGTGCGATAGGAGGAGTCGAAGACCCGGCGGTCGCTGAGGCCGGCGCCAACGTAGTTCAGGGTCAGGGTCTGGCCCGGCCGGGCCGCCGGCCCGATGCCGCGCTTCAGGTCGCGCACGACGAGACGCTTCGGCGCCGCCCCGGAGGGGAACGGGATCGCCGGCGCGCTCGTCGCGCTCGGTGCGGGCGCCGGGGCCGGGGCGCTCGTCGTCGCGGCCGTCGTCGACTTCTTGTCGCTCGAGCCGCACGCGACGAGCACCAGCGCGCAGGCGAGCGCCGCGGCGACGGCGAGGGGGCGGGACCGCGTCACGGCGCGAACCCTACCCGGGGCGGGGCCTCGCCCCCTCGCGCGGCTCAGACCCGGGCCACGGCGAGGGTGATCACCCCGACGTAACCGGTGGCTCGCCGCCGCCGGGTCAGCCGGGCGATCGCGCGGCTGCCACCGGCCGCCCGGAACAGCCCGTCGCGGCGGTTGCTCGTGTCCTGCACGCCGCGGGACCGGTAGGCCGCGGTGCGGTACACGCTGCGGCTCGTCGCGTCGGCGAAGAAGATCTGCCCGGTGTTGACCACCCTCCCGCCGACGTGAACCTTGACGTGGATGTGGGGCGTCCGCCCGATCTCCACGTCGGCGCCGCGGAGCGGTTTGCAGGTGGTCGCGTCCTCGATCCTGAGCGCAGCGGGCCACCCGCGTGACATGGGTCATGATGACCGGCGTGTTCGACACCGAGCGCCGCGCGGACATCGTCACGCCGACGGCGACGATCATCGCCGGGGCCGGCTGATCGTGCGCCTGCTCGTCGCCGGCGCCACCGGCGTGCTCGGGCGTCCGCTGCTCGCCGCGCTGCGCGCGGCCGGACATGACGTGACCGGCTTCTCACGGCATGGCGACGGCGCCGAGGTGCTCGCCGCCGATGCGCTCGATCGCGACGCGGTGGCGGCCGTCGTCGCCACCGCGCGGCCGGAGGTGGTGATCAACGTGCTCACCGCGATCCCTGCGCGGATCGACACCAAGCGCCTCGAACGGGACTTCGCGCTGACCAATCGCTTGCGGACCGAGGGCACCCGCCACCTGCTCGCGACCGCGCCGCAGGCGCGCCATCTCGGCCAGAGCATCGCCTTCCTCTACGACCCGGCGCCGGGCCTGGCCGGCGAGGACGACCCCACCTGGAAAGCGCCCCCGCGCGAGTTCGCGGCGGTGCTGCGCGCCGTGCTCGAGCTCGAGCGGCAGACCCGGGCGGCCGGCGGCGTGGTGCTGCGACTCGGCCAGCTGCACGGGCCGGGAACGACGTTCGCGGCCGACGGGTCCTTCGCTCAAGGCGTCCGGGCCCGCAGGATCCCGCTGGTCGGCCGCGGGACGGCGGTCTCCTCATTCCTCCAGGTCGAGGACGCGGCGTCGGCGTTCGTCGCCGCGCTCGCCGCGGAGGCGGGCGCGACCTTCAACGTCTGCGAGGACGGGGGGGCCACCGTCGCCGAGTGGCTGCCGGCCTATGCGCGCGCGCTCGGCGCGAAGCCGCCGCGCCGGGTCCCGGTGGCTGTCGCCCGGATCGCGGCCGGCGAGTACGGCGCCGCCTTCTTCACGCGCCTGCGCGGCGCCTCGAACGCCCGTGCCCGTGCGCGCCTCGGCTGGGCGCCAGAGCACGCCTTCCCCGGCGCGCACGGCTGACCCTCAGAGCGCCGCGAGCAACTCGACGTCGCGAGTTCCGCCGAGCGCGGCGATCCCCGCATCGAAGGTGACCGGGCGAGCACCGTGACGTCGCGCGAGCGTGAGCAGCAGGGCGTCGCTCACCTGGCGGTGGCCGGAGATCCTCGGGACGTCCGCGTCGGTGGGCGACACGTCGTGCGCGAAGAAGCGGTGGCCGTCGACGCCCCGGAGCGCGGCGAGCACGCTCTCGACCCCCAGCGGGCGCATCAGCGCATCACAGACTGCTCCTCACGGGACCAGCACGATCTTCCCGCGGTTCTCGCCGGCCTCGATCGCCGCGTGCGCGGCGGCCGCCTCGGCCAGCGGATAGGTCCGCCAGATCGGCACCTCGAGCTTGCCCGCCGCGGCGAGCTCGGCCAGTTGCGGCAGGGCCTCCCAGGCGCGATCGTCGGCCGTGCCGCCGGTGAACCGGACGCCGTGCTCCTTCGCGCTCGGGTCGGCGATGGTGACGACCCGCTCGGGGCCTCCGGCCAGCTCGATGGAGTCGGGCAGCGCACCCCGGCCCGCGGTGTCGAGCACGGCGTCAACGCCCTGCGGCGCCACGGCCCGGACCCGCTCGACGAGCCCCTCGCCGTAGCGCACGGGCGTCGCGCCCAGCGCGCGGGTCCGCGCCTCGTCGGCCTCTCCGACGGAGCCGATCACGGTGAGCCCGCGCGCCACCGCGACCTGCGTCGCGATGCCGCCCACGCTGCCCGCCGCGCCGTGGATGAGCAGCGTCTCCCCGGACGCGAGGTCGAGGTAGCCCAGCGCGCGGAACGCCGCCTCCCCGATCGTCGGCAGACTGGCCGCCAGCCCCCACGACACGCCGGCGGGCTTCGGGACGGGGCCGGGGAGCAGGGCGTACTCCGCATAGGCGCCCCCGCGCGCCACGCCGAACACCTCGTCGCCCACGGCGACGTCCTCGACCTCGGCGCCGACCGCGTCGACCACCCCGGCGACGTCGAGCCCGGGCCGCTTCGGGAAGTCGGCGGGGGACGAGCCCGCGAGGTCCCCGCGGCGGATCTTCACGTCGATCGGATTGACGCTCACCGCCCGCACCCGCACGCGGGCCTCGTCCGGGCCGGGCACGGGCGGCTCGACCTCCGTCACGGTCAGCACGTCGGGGGGGCCGAACTGCGTGTAGGTGATCGCCGCGGCCATCGAGGCTCCTTGCTCGGGGTCGAGGCCACAGCTTCACACGTCGGCGGCCCGGAGACCGGGCGGAGCCGGGTGATCGGCTAACCCGGCGCGAGAGCCCGAGGCCAGCAGGCTGACGCCGGGGATCTCCAGAGCGCCGGTCGGCGTCGCGTAGGGGCTCGATGCCCGCGCGAGCCCGAGCGCGCAGCGAGTCCGCCGCATCCTCGGGCAGCGCCGCGAGCATCCGCGCCAGCGGGCCGGCGAGGGGCCGCCGTCCGTGCCCACCACTCCTCGACGGAGCCGGCGTGATAGGGGGCGGGCAGCTCGTCGACCACGACCTCGTCCGGCCCCGCGTCGGAGAGCAGCGCGGCCCGCTCGAGCATCTCCTCCGCGACCTCAGCGCCGCGTGCGTCGACGAAGGCGGCGTGCTCCTCCCAGGCTCCGGCCACCCCAGCCCACATGGCGTGGAGGGCCGGGCGCGCGTCGTCGTCGGCCTCGGCGGAACGGGATCGCATCCAGGCGGAGTTCTAGGAGAACCAGCGGGCGATCGTGCTCGGGATCAGGCGCGCGACCGACGTCCTGTGGACGCTCAACCATCCTGACGTCTGGCTGCTGCTCGTCGGTCGGCGGGGCTGGACCCGGAAGGAGTACGAGCGGTGGTTCGGCGACAGCGCCTTTGCGCAGCTGCTCCGGGAGCCGGCGGCGGGCTAGGCGACGGGCTCTGTCGCCGCCATCGCCGCCGCGGCCATCAGCAGCCCGATGGCGGCGAAGGCCTGGGGCCCGCCGTCGCCCATGATCCGCCCGGCGCCGTCCAGCGCGCCGTCGATCCGTCTCAGCACCGGGCCCACCGCCCCCGGGTCGGGGTCGCGACACACGGCCCGGGCGAGTGCGATCCATGGCAGCGCCAGGGTCGGATCGGGCGGCAGCGGCCCCCCGATCACCGCGGCGAAGCCACCCACGAGATAGTGGCTGACGCGGTCCAGGCGCCCGCTGACCGCCCGGACCGCGGGGAGCCGAGGAAGGCGGGGAGCGGCCAGCGCCGCGCCGTCGAGCGCGGTCGCCCTCGTGCCGCCGGCGACCAGCGCTCGGTCGTCGGCGTCGAGCCCCGCGAGGGCGGCGACGCGCATCGCCAGGTACAGGCCGCCGGTGGGTCGGCCATAGGGGGCGTCCGAGGCGAACACGATCCGCTCGGCGGGCACGCGCGCGAAGAGCTCGATGACGTCGGCCGGCGCGAAGCACGAGGTGTCGTAGAGGACCGCTGGATGGTCGGCCAGCCGCGTCGCGAAGATGCCCTGGTCGGCGATCGCGGCGTGGGCGAGGACCAGGGTCACCTCGGGGTAGCGCAGCGCCAGCTCGGCGAGCGGCTCCATCGTTGCCATCCCGCGCCCGGCGTGGACGAGGATCGGGACGCCCGCGTCACGGGCCACAGCGAAGATCGCCTCGGCCGCCGGGTCGCCGAAGCCGAATGCCTGGGCTCGCGGGTGGAGCTTGATCCCGCGCGCCCCGCGTGCCAGGCAGCGCTCCGCCTCGGCGACGGGGCCCTCGGCCGGGTCGAGCCGGCAGTAGGGCACCAGCCGCCCGTCGCTCTGCGCTGCCCATTCGAGCACGCGGTCGTTCGGGCGCCGGTAGGCGGGCTCGCGATCGGGGTCGTGCAGGGGAAAAACGCACGCGCGCGCGCGCGGGCCGACCTCGTCGAGCATCCCGAGGAGCCGCTCGAGGCTCAGGGACGACCCGTCCTCGTCGACGCCGAGGTGCGTGTGGGCATCGAGCACCGCGTCCGCATCGGGGACGAGCCGCGCGCGTTCGGCGGCGAACGGCGCATAGGCGTGGTCGAAGGCTTCCGGGCCCACCACGCTGCAGTCTCGCAGCGCCGCGCCGGCGCCTGCCGACCGCGAGGCCTCAGTAGCTCGGCGCCGGCGGGATGGGCCGGCCGGCCCCCACCCCCTCGACCACCTCGCGAGCCTCCGGGAGGCGGTGGACGACGGGCCTGCCGGCGCAGCCGACGTCCCCAGCGGCGACGTGCTGCTCCGCGGCGGCGGACGCGCGCTGCGGTCCATCGCCGGGCTCTCCGCGGCGATGGTCGACGCCGCCGACACGCGCCGCCTCGAGCACCGTCAACGAACTCACGGCGGTCTCGTGCGACTCGGCGACGGACGGCATGGCCGCGGGCGGCAGGAGCGAGCAGACCAACGACTTCGGGCCGCTCGCCGAGCACCGCGCAGACCACGTCGCGCGACCAGGTCTTCGCGGAGCACTGGGACGGCTCCATGTGGACGATCACCCCCACCCCCGACGGCGCCCCGAGCCGCTTGAACCTGCTCTACGGCGTGTCGTGCTCGGCGGCGACCGCCTGCACCGCCGTCGGCGCCCAAGGCTTCGGCGATCTGAGACCGCAGGCCGTGGGGCGCCGCACGCTGGCCGAGCGCTACGCCGGGTAGGGCCCACCGCGAACCGTTACGACGAGCCGGAGCCTCCGGGCGAGAGCAGCAGGTAGGCCATCCCGGCGAGCAGCAACGGAGCCAGCGTGAGGCTGATGACCTCGCCCTGGGCAAGACCGGAGACGACGATGGCGCCGACCATGTCGCCGGCCAGGACGAGCGCCGCGGGTCGCACAAGTCGGTTGGCGAGCAGGAACGCCCCGCCGACGATCTCGACGATGCCGATAGCCGTCACGAACGCCGCCGGCCAGGGCAGCCCGTAGGTGCGGAACGAGTCGACCTCGGTCGCGTGGTTGAAGAACTTCCCGAGCCCGAAGATCACGAAGATCACGCCGGCGCTGATCCGCACGATGCGGTTCGGCGTGAGTTGAGCCATCGGACGCAGTGTGACCACCGCGGGGGCCGCGTGACGCGCCCGCCGTCCTCGTTCACACCTTGTTCAGGAGACGGATCCTCAGCGCTCCCTCGTCGCAAGCGCGACGAGGCACAGCACGACGCAGTCCTCGGCGACCGCGACGACGGCGTCGGGGAGGGGCAGGCGCTCGGACAGCACGGCGCGTGCGCGGTGGGTGGCAAAGGTCGCGGCCGCCGCCGTGCCGCCGCCGACGAGGGCGCCGCTGCGCCCCGCGACGCGGTGGCCCGAGAAGGCGCCACTGACGATTCGCGCGCCCAGCGCCGCCGGCTCGGTCCGGGGCGGCACGTCGGGGTGCTTGTCGCCGACCAGCTCGCCGGTCGCCAACGCGACGAAGACGACGCGACCACGGCGCCCGCCGAGGCGGCCGCGCAGCGCGAGCGCCGCGGGAGCGGCGAACGTGCGGGCCCCGGTGGCAGCGCCCAGCAGTGCCGCGTCGAGGAGCCCGGCGATCCCGCCACGCTCAGGCATCGGGAACGACTTCCCGGCTCACGTCGGTCCGAAGCGCTCGGTGCGAATGCGGTCGGCGTCGTAGCCGGCGTCCATGAGCAGCCGCGCGCCGGTCTCGACGAAGCCGCTGGGCCCGCACACGTAGGCCATGCCCGCCGGCCAGGCGAGATCGGCGACGAGGCCCGCGTCGATCCGCCCCGTGGCGCCGGTCCACGCCTCGGGCGTCCGCCGCGTGTAGGTGAGCGTGGTCTCCTCGCCGAGCTCGTCGCGGTAGAAGACGTCCTCGGGCGAGCGGACCGAGTAGAGCATCCGCACGTCGACCTCGGGCCGCGCGCGTCGGCGGTGGCGCAGCATCGACATCAGCGGGACGACGCCCGACCCGCCGCCGAGGAGCAGCAGCGGCGAGCCGCCGTCCCAGACGAAGTACTCCGTCAGCGGGCCGCGCAGCTCGAGCTCGTCCCCGACCTCGACGACGTCGTGGAGGAACGGCGAGACCTCGCCGTCGCGGAGGCAGTCGACCGTCAACTCGATCTCGCCCTCGTCGAGTGGGCTGGACGCGATCGAGTAGGAACGCACGGCCTGGTAGCCGTCGGGCGCGGTGAGGCGCAGCGTGTAGTACTGCCCCGGCCGGTGCGCCGTCCACTCGGGCAGGGCGAGCCGGAAGGACTTGGCCCGCGGCGTCTCGGGCCGAATCGACGTCACGGTGGCCGTCTGCCACGGCACCGGCTGGACCTCCCGGGGCTGATCGCTCATCCCGTCAGTCTCCCTGGAAGCGCTGTTCCCTCCACGGGTCGCCGTAGTCGTGGTAGCCGTAGCGCTCCCAGAACCCGGGCTCGTCGTGGTCGAGCACCCGCAGGCCCTTGACCCATTTCGCCGACTTCCAGAAGTACAGGTGCGGGACGAGCAGGCGCGCGGGACCGCCGTGCTCGGTCGGCAGGGGGCGGCCCTCGTGCGCCCAGGCGATCCACGCCTGCCCGCCCCGGACGTCGGCCAGCGGCAGGTTGGTGGTGTAGCCGCCGTGACAAAAGGAGAGGACGTGCGTGGCGCGGTCATCGACGCCGACGGCGTCGAGCAGGACGTCGACCGACACCCCGCCGAAGCTCGTGTCCAGCTTGGACCACCGGGTGACGCAGTGGATGTCACCGCGGAAGGTCGAGCCCTCCAGCCCGTGCGCCTCCTCCCAGGTCCACGTCCGCGGCTCGGCGACCAGCCCCTCGATCGAGAAGCTCCAGTCGCTCGTCGCGACCTGCGGCGTGGCGCCGGCGGTGAGGACCGGGAAGCCCTCCTCGAAGTACTGTCCGGGCGGCAGCCGCTCGGCCATGCCATCCGGCGCGCGTTGCCGGCCGAAGAAGCCGCGGGTCGCCATGCGCCCACAGTTCCACGCCGGCGACGATCTCGCAAGCCGACGACCGAGGTCGTCGATGCCGCTCAGCACGTCCCGGCCGGTCGGGGTCCTGCTGAACGCGGTCAGCGTTGCCGCTTGAGCCGGCGCCACCCACCGGCACGGTTGTTGGCGATGATCTGCTCGAACATCGCCTTCAGCGCCTCGGCGTTGATCGCTTCGCCGCGATGGATCGAGATCATCCGCGCGGTCTTGTTGTCGTGACCTCCGGTGATGATGCCCTCCGGGTCTGCGACGATGCCGCCGTCGTACAGAAAGACGTTGACGTGGTCGCGGGCGGCCAGCAGCGCGCAGATGTTTCCCTCGAGCACGAAGTACGGCTGCGTCGTGCGCTTGATCGTCTCCTCGACCTCCTGGTCGGCGGCGTGAACGAGCTCCCGAACCTCGCGACAGATGTCCTGCTGCCACTCCGGGAGCGCGGCGACGAACGCATCCACGCGCGGGTCGCGACTCGCGGGCGAAAGGGTCATGCCGGGACCTTTCGTTGGAGATGTCGGGCGGCCGGCCACGAGCGACGTCACCAACCGTACCTCGCGAATGGGGACGCCGCGGAAATCCGACTCGCGCACGGTCCCGTCGCGCCGGTAGCCGGCGGCGGCGTAGACGCCGAGCGCGCGCTCGTTCCGCTGCTCCGTGTAGAGGGACGCCTCGACGCAGCCGGCCGCGCGAAGGGCGTCGTGCCCCGCGGCGAGCAACGCCCGGCGCACGCCGCGACCGCCCCATGCGGGGTCGACGAACAGGAGGTACAGCTCGCCGTCCTCCGGATGCACGGCGCAGTAGCCGATGACCCGGCCCGCGCCCTCGGTGGCCACGAGCAGGCTCCTCGGCGGCGCGTGGTCGGCGATGAGCTCGGGCCACGCCTCGTCGGGAAACATCGGCTCGGGAGCGAGCGCCCCCCAGATAGCGCCATCCCTCGCGCACGGCGAGCGACCGGCCGACGATCACGAGATCCTCCCGCTCGCCGATCGCCGCGAGCGCGGCCGCCGTGTACTCCGGCAGCCCCGGCCGCGTCGCTCCCGCACGGCAGATCGACGGCCACGACCTCATCACCGCCAGCGCGGAGCAACGGCGACACCAGGTGCCAGTGATCAGGACCCGAACCGGCCCCCGGGATCAGGACGAAGATGCTCATGCCCCGAGATTGATATCAAATGATATCTTCAGCCGATGCCCGACATCCTGATCCGGGACGTGCCGCCGGAGGACCTGGCGCGCATCGACGCACATGCGGCGCGACTCGGGCTCTCACGGACGGAATACCTCCGACGCCGCCTCCACCAGGACGCCGGCCGGCCGGCCACGCCGGTTACCGTTGCCGACTTCGAGACGTTCGCCGCCCGCTTCGGCGATCTCGGCGACCCCGAAGTCATGCGCGAGGCCTGGTCGTGAGCGACGCCGACGCGGAGTGGCTCATCGACAAGTCCGCGCTCGTCCGCCTCGGCGGCACCACCGCGGGCGCCGACTGGGCGGAGCGCATCCAGCGGGGCCTCGTACGGATCGCCACGGTCACCTTGTTGGAGGTCGGGTACTCGGCTCGCGACGCTCGCGACCTGGACGCGGGTCTGCACGAGCCGCCGATCGGCTCGATGCCCGTCGAGTACGCCACCCCGGTTGCCGAGGACCGCGCCGTCCAGGTCCTGCGCCTGCTCGCCGAGCGTGGCCATCACCGCGCCCCTTCGGTCCCCGACCTGCTCATCGCCGCGACCGCCGAGACCGCCGGTCTCGTCGTTCTTCACGACGACAAGGACTTCGACCTCCTCGCGCAGATCACCGGCCAACCCGTCCAACGACTGACCTGACGGGACGGCGGGGTCGGCGCGCTACCCACC
>JBBSBL010000035.1:0-27205 GCA_038251325.1 Solirubrobacterales bacterium
ACGCCGCTTCGCGCAGCGCCGCGCGGCCGCGCGGCGACGTGCGGCGCGCCGGCGCGCCGCCGCGCGGCGGTGGGCGAGGGAGCGCCGCCGCGCGCTCGTCGTCGCGGAGCGCGCGCGTCTCGCGTGACGGCGGGTGGCGTGGCGATGGCGGCCGACCTGGCGCCGGCGGGTGCTGTGGCGGCGCCGCTTTGGGCACGCGGGAGCAGCGCCGCGAGCGGACTGCCGGGCGGAAGGGCTCGAGTGACGCCGCTCGCTCGATGAGGCCGCGCTCGGGGCCGCGGGCACGAGGAGCAGCGCCGCCAGTGCCGCGAGCAGAAGGGCTCGCAGGGCGGACGCGGGAGCTGGCAAGCCCACACAGGATGGCAGAATCACCGGCGTGATGGTCGTCATGACATCCGGGGCGAGCGACGCCGAGATCGGCGCGGTCACCGAGCGCCTCGAGGCGCTCGGCGTCCACGTGCTCGTCTGGCCGGGCGAGCTGACCACCGCGATCGGGGCGATCGGCGATCCCGAGCGGGTGGCCGAGCTCGAGCTCGAGGGCCTGCCCGGCGTCGATCGCGTCGTCCCGATCTCGCGGCCCTACAAGCTCGCGTCCTCCGAGCTCTCCGACCACGAGGCGACGAGCTTCGAGGTCGCCGGGCACCGCATCGGCGGCGGGGAGACCTTCGCGCTCATCGCCGGCCCGTGCACGGTGGAGAGCCGCGAGCAGACGCTGGCCGTGGCGCGCGCGGTCCGGGACGGGCGCGCGGCGATGCTCCGGGGCGGGGCGTTCAAGCCGCGCACCTCGCCGTTCGCCTTCCAGGGCCTGGGCGCCGCGGGCCTGGAGATCCTCGCCGAGGCGCGGGAGGAGACCGGCCTGCCGATCGTCACCGAGTTGCTCGACGCGAGCCACGCCGACGCCGTCGCCGAGGTGGCCGACGTCATCCAGATCGGCGCCCGGAACATGCAGAACTACGCCCTGCTCGAGGTCGCCGGGCGCCTGGGCAAGCCGGTGCTGCTCAAGCGCGGCCTCTCCTCCAAGGTCGACGAGCTGCTCCAGGCCGCCGACTACGTCCTCAAGGAGGGGGAGGAGCGCGTGATCCTCTGCGAGCGCGGGATCCGGACCTTCGAGACCGCGACGCGCTTCACCCTCGACCTCGGCGCCGTGCCGTGGCTCAAGCAGCACTCGCACCTGCCGGTCATCGTCGACCCCTCGCACGCGGCGGGGGACCGGCGCCTGGTCGAACCGCTCTCCCGCGCCGCGGCGGCGGTGGGCGCGGACGGGATCATCGTCGAGGTGCACCCCAACCCCGAGGAGGCGATCTGCGACGCCGCGCAGCAGCTCTCCACGGTCCGGTTCGCCGAGTACGCGCGGGACGTCGCCGCGCACGCGCAGCTCACCGGCAAGCGCCTGGCCTGAGCCGGCGTCACACGGCACCAGGAGATGGGCCGAAGGGTCTCAGCGCCCGGAGCGCGCGACGAACTCCTGCGTGTAGGTCGCGCCGTCGCGCCCGACAGGCGTGCCGAGCGCGACGCCGATGCCGATCTCGCGGAACGTCGCGCCGAGGAGGTTGGCCCGGTGCCCCGGGCTGTGCAGCCAGGCGCGCACGACGGCCTGCGGCGTGGCGAGCCGGCCGGAGCCCCAGGCGAGGTTCTCGCCGATCGTCCAGCCCTCGCCGGCCCGGATGTACCCGGCGCGCCGCAGGCGTGAGACGGGGTCCCCGAGGGGGCCGTCGTGGGCGAAGAACCGCCGCACGACCATCGCGCGGCTGTAGACCCGCGCCGCGTGCCCGAGCCGGAGCTCCACCCGCAGGCGCCCGAGTCCGCGGTCGTCCCGCGCGCGGTTCACGAGACACAGCACGCTGAGCGCCGGCGCGGAGCCGTCACCGGCCTGCGGCACGTCCTCGGACGCGTCGCACGAGGCGGCGGCCGCGACGCTCGCCGGGGAGGCGAGGGCGACCGCGAGCAGCGGGAGGAGGACGAGGCGTCGGAGTGGCGGCATACAGGAATCCGGCGTTTCGGGCCGACCCTAACCTGGATCGGCCGGCCGCTGCACCGTCGTTCACATGTCGACCACCACCTAGACGGAAATCAGGTCGATCGCGGCGCATCGGGCGCATCTCGGCGCCCCGCCGCTCAGAGCGCGGCCAGCTCGGCGAGGGCGGCGGTCAGCGCCTCCGCCGCCACCGCCGCGCCGGGATCGAGGCGTCCGTCGGCGAGGATCCCGAAGCCGAGGCGGCCGTCGTAGGAGAGGACGCCGACGTTGAGGCGCTGGTGGGCGGGGTTGAGCGGGACGGCGGGGTGCAGCGCGAGGAGCCGCGCGCCGTTCATCCAGAGCGGGAACTGCGGGCCCGGGATGTTCGAGACGACGAGGTTGAAGGCCCGCACCGTGCCGAGCGCGCGGGTCACGATCTCGGCGAGGATCGGCGGTCCCGCGCCCGCCGCCCCCACCATCAGCGCCCCGGCCCGGACCGCGGCGGACTCGCGCAGCGCGCTCATCTGGGCCCGGATGGCCCGGACCCGCTCGAGGGGATCGGTCTCCGAGACCGGCAGGTCGACGAGCACCGTGGAGAAGCGGTTGCCGCCCTCCTCGCCGTCGGCGCGGACGCTGACGGGCACCAGCGCGACCGGGTCGCGGCCGTCCGGCAGCGACGCGCCGGCCTGCGCCAGCCAGCGCTCGAGCATCCCGGTCACCGCGGCGAGGACCACGTCGCCCACCTTGCCCTCGGCGGCGCGCGCGACCCGCTTGGCCTCGGCGAGCGGGAAGGTGGCCGGCGCGTAGGCGCGGGCGCGGGAGAGCCGGTCGTTCAGCGCCAGCCGGGGCGCCTGCGGACGCGTCCGCGCCAGCTCGGCCACGAGCTCGGCGGCGCGCGCGGCCTCATCGGCCGTCCGCCGCGGGTCCGCCTCCAGCAGGCGCTCGACCACCTGGCCGGCGAGGTCCGCGCCGCGGGCGATCGGCCCCGCGACCACGCCGGTCAGCGTGCGCCGCAGCTCGACCGGGCGCGGGTGCCACTGATCGGCCGGCGGCTCGACCGCCGCCGGCTCGGGCGAGGGATCCAGCAGCACCGCCGCGATCGCCACCGCGGCGAGGCCGTCGACGAGCGCGTGGTGGAGGCGGGCGATCAGGACGACGCGGCCGTCCTCGAGGCCCTCGACCACCAGCAGCTCCCACAGGGGCCGGCCGCGGTCGAGCGGGCGCGCCATCTCGGCGCCCATGAGGCGGGCGAGCGCGGCGCCGTCACCGGGCGGGGCGAGCACGAGCCGGCGCACGTGGCGCGCGAGGTCGAAGTCGCCGTCGTCGACCCACGTGGGCGCGACCAGTCCGCCCGGCGCCATCGCCAGGCGCTGGCGCATGCGCGGCACGAGATGGATCCGCTCCGCCACCCGCGCCGCGACGGCGTCGCGCGAGAGTCCCTCGCCGGCCTCGAAGATCAGCACGGCGCCCACCGTCATGTTGACGGGGCCCTGCTCGGCCGCCAGCGCCGAGAGGTCGGCCGGCGAGAGCGGGTCGGACATGCGCGATCCGGCGCTACCGGGGCTGCATCCGGATCGCCCCGTCGAGCCGGATCGTCTCGCCGTTGAGCATCGGGTTCTCGACGATCGCTGCCGCGAGCTGCCCGAACTCCTCGGGCTTCCCGAGCCGGGGCGGGAACGGCGCCTGGGCGCCGAGGGCGTCGCGCTGCTCCTGGGGCAGGAGCGCTAGGAGCGGGGTGTCGAAGAGTCCCGGCGCGATCGTGCATACCCGGATCCCGTTGCCGGCGAGATCCCGCGCCGCCGGGAGCGTCATCCCGACGATTGCGCCCTTCGAGGCGGCGTAGGCGACCTGCCCGACCTGGCCGTCGAACGCGGCGGCCGACGCCGTCTGGACGAGGACGCCGCGCTCGCCCTCCCCGTTGGGATCGTTGCCGGTCATCGCCGTGCCGGCGAAGCGCATGACGTTGAAGGTGCCGATGAGGTTGATGCGCAGCACCGTCTCGAAGGGGACGAGGTTATGCGGGCCCTTCTTGGCGGAGGCGATCTTCTCCGGCCAGCCGACGCCGGCGCACGAGACGGCGATCCGCAGCCCGCCGGGCGTCGCGCCAGCGGCGGACTCGACCGCCGCCTTCACCGCGTCCTCGTCGGTCACGTCGGTGGCGGCGAACGCCGCGCGCTCGCCGAGTTCGGAGACCAGGGCCTCGCCCTTGTCCTGCTGGACGTCGGCGATCGTCACCGTCGCGCCGCGGGCGTGGAGCGCCCGGACGGTCGCCTCGCCGAGGCCGGAAGCCCCGCCGGAGACGATCGCCGCTGCCCCCTCGATCACCATGCGGCGCGGGAGCCTATCGACCGGCTCGCGGTGAAGCCGCTCAGGCCGGCCGCGCGAGGCTCAGCGCGAAGCGGTCGCCCGGATCGGTGAGCCACCCGTCGAGCACGAGCCCGGCCGCCGCGTAGTCGGCGACCAGCCGCTCGCGGGTGAACTTCGCGCTGATCTCGGTGCGGATCTCCTCGCCGGCCGCGAGCTCCACCCGCAACGGGAGCGCGGCGACGTGGGCCGACATCGGGCGCAGCGCGCGGAGCCGCATCTCGATCCACTCGTGGCGGCGGTCGAAGAAGGCGACGTGGGCGAAGGCCTCGGGGACGAAGTCGGCGCGGAGCTCGCGGTTCAGCACATGCAGGACGTTGCGGTTGAACTCCGCCGTCACGCCCGCCGCATCGTCGTAGGCGGCCTCGATGACCGCCGGGTCCTTCACGAGGTCGGTCCCGAGCAGCAGGCGGTCCTCGGGACCGAGCGCCGCCGCCATCCGCTTGAGCAGGCGGCGCCGGCTCCCGGGTGGGAAGTTGCCGATCGTCCCGCCGAGCAGCGCGACGATCCGCGGGCCCTCCGCCTCCGGCAGCTTGTCCAGGTGGCGCTCGAAGTCGCCGACGACCCCGTGGACACGCAGCCCGGGGTAGTCGGCCACGAGCGCGCCGGCGCACTCGCGGACCACCGCCTCGGACACGTCGAGCGGGACGTAGCGGCGCAGCTCGCCGCGCGCGGCCATGGCGTCGAGCAGCACCCGCGTCTTCTCCGCCGTCCCGGAGCCGAGCTCGACGAGCTCGACCGCGCCCGTCGCCTCGACGATGTCCGCGGCGCGCGAGTCGAGGATCGCCCGTTCGGCGCGGGTGGGGTAGTACTCGGGCAGGCGGGTGATCGCGTCGAAGAGCTCCGAGCCCCGCGTGTCGTAGAAGTGCTTGGGCGGGATCTCCTTGAACGGGCGGGTGAGGCCGTCGAGCACGTCGTCGGCCAGCGTCCGCTCGTCGCGCTCCGAGAGCCAGGTATCGACGCGGACGGCGCCGTTCAGGGTCGACGGCGCGCTCATGCCGCGTCCCGGGCGATCCGCAGGCCGGCGAAGATCTGGCGGCGCTCGGGGTAGTCCCAGTTCCGGAAGCTCGGCGTCGCCACGCGCGCGCGGGTCGCCCACGAGCCGCCGCGCAGCACGCGGTACTCCGAGCCGAAGAAGACCTCCGAGTACTCGGGGTAGGGATGGGCCTCGAAGCCCGGGTAGCCGCCGAAGGCCGAAGCCGTCCACTCCCACACGTTGCCGAGCAGATCGAGGGCGCCGCTCGGCGTCGCGCCGGCGGGGTGCGCTCCGACCGCGCTCGTGCCCCAGGCGAGGTGGTCGAGGTTCGCCCTCCGGGCGCCGACGGGCTCGTCGTCCCACGGGACCGACCGCGGGGTGTCCGTCCCCTGGTCCCAGGTCGCCGCCTTCTCCCATTCCGCTTCGGACGGGAGGCGGGCGCCGTGCGCGCGGGCGAAGGCGTCGGCCTCGAACCAGGAGACGTGGACGACCGGGCGGTCGGGGTCGAGCGGCGCGAGACCCTCCAGGCGGTGCTCGTGCCATCCCCCGGCGCCGTCCGGCGCCCAGCCGCCGGGGTGGGCGATGTCGTACTCCTCCTTCCAGGACCAGCCCTCGTCCGACCACCATTCGCGGCGCTCGTAGCCGCCGCCCTCGACGAAGTGGCGGAAGGTCGCGTTCGTGATCGGGGTGCGGCCGAACCGGAAGGCCGGCAGCGTGAGCTCGTGGCGGGGGCGCTCGTTGTCGTAGGCGAACCCGTTGCCCGGAGCGCCGAGCGCGAAGGGGCCCGCCGGGATCTCGATCAGCTCGAGGCCGGTGTGCCCGGCGCGCGGCGGGGCCGGCGCCGGGCGGCGCCGGGCGGGCCGGTAGGAGAGGCCGGCCAGCTCCATCGCCTGCAGCATCGTCTCGCCGTGCTGCATCTCGTGGCGGACGACGAGCTCGGCTACCGCGCCGTCGCCCGGCCCGCGATCGGCCAGGACCTCGACGGTCCGCTCACGGACCGCGTCGAGGTAGTCCAGCGCGTCGCCCTGGTCCAGGTGCGGAAGATCCCCCCGCTCGGCGCGGGGCGTCTCGAAGGCGTCGTAGACGTCCATCAGGTCGGGTCGCAGCAGGTCGCGCCCGCCGTGTCGATGGGCGAGCCAGAGATCCTCGAAGGCGGCTATGTGCCCGAGATCCCAGACCAGCGGGCTCATCAGGGTCGAGTGGACCGCGTGGAGATCGGCCTCGCAGACCGGCGCGACGAGGGCGAGCGTCCGCTCCCGGGCATCGGCCAGCGCGGCGGCGATCTCACCGGAGCCGGCCTGGAGGCCGGCCTGGGCCGGGGCGGAGGGCGCCATCGAGGTCGAGTTTCCCATCGTGCGAGGTACGGAGCAAGCCCGGGCACGGACCCATGACCCGGTCGATGGGCACCGTCCGCCCGTGCCGCGCCGCGTTACGCCGCGCGCACGAGGTAGCGCAGGAAGAGCGACCCGGCGCGTTCGAGCGCCCAGGCCGGCTCGAGCCCCGCCGGGGGATTGAGGCCGGGGCCGGTGGTGATCGTCGGGCCCTCCCCGCCGCCGGCGAGCTTCGGCGCCACCGTGAGGAAGAGCTCGTCCACCAGGCCCGCGGCGAGCAGGGCGGCGAAGACCGTGGGGCCGCCTTCGCACAGCAGCGTGCGGATGCCGTGCTCGTGGCGGGCGTCCGCCAGCGCCGCGCCGGCGTCGGGCGGATCGAGCGTGGTCAGTCGCACGGTCGCCGCCCCTGGCGGCTCCGGGCAGCCGGGGGGCCCGTAGAGCAGCACCTCCTGCTCCTCGGCGTCGAACAGCGGAATGTCGCCGGGGACCCGGCCGCTGCGGCTGACGATCAGCGCCACGGGGTCGGCCGCGAGCCCGGCGGCCTCGCGCGCCGCGCGCCGCGCCGGGTCGCGCACGAGGCGGCCGTAGCGCTCCTTGGCCAGGGTCGTGGTCCCCGCCATCACCGCGTCGACGCCGCCGCGCAGCGCGTGGAACATCGCCAGGTCCCCGTCGTCGCCGATCCCGCCGGAGACGCCGTCGCCCAGCGCGGCGCGGCCGTCGGCGGTCGCCGCGAAGTTCGCCAGCACGTAGGGGCGATCGGCAGGCGCGCGGCTCGGGAGGTCGAGACCGGCGAGCAGCGCGGCGGGGTCGACCCCGTCAGCGGGATCGGGCGCGAGGCGGCGAAAGCCGGTCACGACCGGGCGAGCGCCGCGACGAGTCGCGGGACGTCGTCCGGCGTGGTGATGGGGGTGAGCACGAACGTCGTGATCCCGCCCGCGGCGTACTCGTCGAGCCGCGCGCGCTGCTCCTCGGGCGAGCCGAAGACGAAGATGTCGCGGATGAGGTCGTCGGGCGCGCGCTCGAGCGCGAGCTGGCGGTCGCCCGCGCGCCACGCGGTGAGCATCGGGTCGAGCTGCTCGCCCCAGCCCAGCGCGCGGAAGAACGCCTCGTAGACGGGGACGGTCCCGTAGGCGGCGAACATGAAGCGGGCCAGCGGCAGGCCCTCCTCCTCCGGCTGGGGGATGCAGAAGAAGCGGCAGACGACGTCGGAGGCCCCGGCCGGCTTCCCCGCCTCGGCCTCGCCGGCGCGGATCTGCCCTGTCACGTGGGGCAGGCCGCTGAGCGGGAGGAAGTTCACGAACGTGCCGTCCCCGACGGCGCCGCCGAGCCGCAGCATCCGGTCGCGCAGGGCGGCGACGTAGAGCGGGATCGGCGTGGCGGGCGGGGTCTCGAGCTTGAAGCCGCCGATCCCGCGCTCGCCGGCGAACACCGGGCGCAGGCCCTCGACCGCCTCGCGCACCCTGGTCAGCGGGCGCTCGAACGGGACCCCGTTCCAGCGCTCGACGATGACGTTCGAGGAGGAGCCGAGGCCGAGCACGAAGCGCCCGTCGCTCGCGTCCTGCAGCGCCGCGGCCTGCTGGGCGAGGACGGCGGGCCCGCGCGTGAACGGGTTGACCACCCCGGTGCCCAGCCGCACCCGGCTCGTCCACGCCGCGGCGAGCGCGAGCGGCGTGAAGCCGTCGGGCCCGTTCGTCTCGCCCGTCCACAGGTCGTCGTAGCCGGCGTCCTCGGCGGCGCGGACGATCGGCTCGTGGTCGCGCAGCGCGATGCCGGGGAACGGCAGCGTGAGCCCCCAGCGGAGCGGCGGCATCAGGCCTCGGCGCCGGCGGGGGACACGCGGCGGCAGGCTACCCGGCGGGCCAGAAGTCCGGCACCGCCTCGACGTCCTCGCGCGGGTCGGACGACCAGGTGGAGACGAGCACGACGTACGCGTCCGCCGGCCCCTCGTTCCACAGCGAGCGCACGACCCCCGGGGCGACGCGCACGGCGCTGCCGGACGGCAGGTCGATCACCGTGCCGTCGAGCTTGGCCTGGAGCGCGCCCTCGGTGACGAGGTAGATCTCCTCCTGGGTGCGGTGGCGATGGCCATAGCTGCCCTTGCCACCGGTCTGCGCCGGCATGCGGCGCCAGCTGACCGCGACCTGGGCGGCGTTCAGCGGATGGGTCAGGAACCGCATCTCGCCCGGGTAGTCCCCGAGCACGTCGGGCACGTCCTCCAGGTGCACCATCGTCCAGTCGTCGCTCATCGCGGCCTCTCCTCGGTTGGCGCGTGCGGAGTCGAGTCGATCACATCGGGGGGTCGTCGGGCAAGGGGGTCGTAACGGTCGTCTCCGCAGGTGGGACCGGCGCGCATGGCCGTTTCGCTTCTACCCGGTGATGTCGTCCCCGATCTCGCCCTGCCCGACCACGCCGGGAACGCGCGGCGGCTCTCGGAGCTCGTGGCTGGCGATCCGACCGTGCTGCACTTCTACCGGGGCTGGTGGTGCCCGAAGGAGCAGCGGTATTTCCGCGGGCTCGTCGCGCTGCAGGACGAGATGGAGGTCGCCTACACCCGCATCGTCTCGGTCAGCGTCGACCCGCCGGAGGTCGAGGCCGCGTTCCGCGCGGGGATCGGCGCGCGCTGGACTTTCCTCTCCGACGCCGATCGGGTCGAGCAGGCGCGGCTCGGGCTGCGCGAGACGACGGACACGCTGAACGACCCCTACGTCCCGCGCGTCCTGGTCCTGCGGCCCGACCTGACGATCCACGCCGCCTACGACGGCTACTGGTTCTCGGGTCGCGCCACGCTCGAGGAGCTGCGGCACGACCTCCGGGCGATCTCCCGCGAAGTCCGCCCCGACTGGTCGGCACCGACCGGGTGAGCGCCTTCGAGCGCACCTGGCTCGCGCTCCTGGCCGAGCCCCCGGACGGCGCCGACGCGACGGCCGAGGTCCGGGAGCCCGGCGGCGCCCCGGCCGGGTGGCTCGCCGCGTGGCGGCGGCGGAGCAAGCCGGTGCGCGAGGCGCTCCGGGTGGACCCCCGGGCGGTCGACCCGGACGGCCCGGCCGGCTGGATCTCGCTCGTGCTGCCCCCGCGCGAGCTGGCGATCGCCTTCGACGATGCCGCCGTCCAGCACGCGCGCCGCCTTGCGCTCGCCGACCCGCGGCCCCCGGCGCTGCGCTCGACCCTGCTGCGCGACGACTCTCACTTCGCCGGGGCGATCACCGCGGTCCACGGCGACGAGGCCCGGACGCGCCTCCTCGATGACCCCTTCGGACGGGTCCACCCGGCGCGCGTCCTGCGGGTCGGGCCCGGCCTGCTGGGGACGATGGCGGCCCCGGCGGGCCCGGTGATCGAGCGTTACGGCAGCGCCAACCCCTGGCCCTGGGACGCCTACGGCGACTGACCGCGCGATGCGGTATTCGTTCGCCCCGGTGGCGCGCCCGCGCTGCCCGAGCACGGGGGAGCGCCGAGCATGACGGGTCCGCTGTACCGCCTGGGGGGGCTGTGCGTTCGCCACAAGCTGGTCGTCCTCGGCATCTGGTTCGTGATCTTCGCCGGCCTGGTGGCCTGGGCCGCCACGCTGGGCACGGAGACCAACGACAACCTCACGCTCCCGGGCACCGACAGCCAGAACGCGACCGACCTGCTCGTCGACCGCTTCCCCGAGCAGGCGAACGGGACCAATCCGGTCGTGATCGCGGCGCCGGCGGGCCAGAAGCTCAGCGACTCGAAGTACTCCTCGGCGATCGCCGACGCCACCGCGGCCTTCAAGAAGGACCCCTCGGTGCAGGACGCGACGAGCCCGCTGACCAGCGAGGGCGCCGGCGACCTCTCCAAGGACGGGCGCATCGGCTTCATCTCGCTCAACCTGAAACCGAGCGCGAGCCAGCTCGACACCGACGAGGCCGAGCGCCTGACCGGCGACGACCACGGGCTGGCCACGGCCGGGCTGGACGTGGCCTTCGGGGGCTACCTGGGCCAGAAGGTCTCCAAGCCGGCGACCGACGACAGCATCGTCATCGGCCTCGCCGCGGCGGTCATCGTGCTGCTGCTCACCTTCGGCACCGCGGTGGCGATGGGCGTCCCGATCGCCACCGCCATCCTCGGGCTGGCCTCCGGCCTCTCGATCATCACGCTGCTCGGCCACGTCGCGGAGATCCCGACCACGGCGCCGACGCTGGCGATCATGATCGGGCTCGGCGTCGGGATCGACTACGCGCTCTTCATCGTCACGCGCCACCGCGACCAGACGCGCGACGGGATGGCCTACCCGGAGTCCGTCGCCCGGTCGGTCGCGACCTCAGGCGGCGCCGTCGTCTTCGCCGGCACCACGGTGATCATCGCGCTGCTCGCGCTGGCGATCGTCCAGGTTCCGCTCGTCACGTCGCTCGGGTACACCTCGGCGATCGTCGTCCTCGTCGCCGTGCTCGCGGCGATCACGCTGCTGCCGGCCATCCTCGCGCTGCTCGGGCCGCGCCTCGAGCGCCTGCGGATCCCGATGCGCCACCACGAGGGCGACGGCCAGCCCCACGGCTGGGCGCGCTGGGCGCGCCTCGTGGCCGCGCGCCCCGTGCTCTTCATGGTCATCGCGCTCGTCGTGCTCGTGGTCATGGCGCTGCCGGTGCGCGACCTCTATCTCGGCCAGCAGGACAACGGATCGCTGCCCACCGACACCCAGTCCCGCCAGTCCTACGACCTGCTCAGCGAGGGCTTCGGCCCGGGGGAGAACGGTCAGTTCCTGATCGCGGTCGATCTCTCCCAGCAGCCGGCGAAGGCCGACCAGTCCCAGATCGATCAGCTCAACCAGCAGGAGCAGGCCCAGCTCGCGCAGGCCCAGACGCCGCAGCAGCAGCAGCAGATCACCGACTCCTTCAACCAGCAGAAGCAGCAGGCCTCCAACCCGGCGACGGACTCGCGCCTCCAGGACCTGAAGACCGACATGGAGAAGACCGACGGGGTGAAGTCGGTCAGCCAACCGCTGGTCAACGACAAGGGGACCGCGGCGATCTACAACACGACGCCGACCACGTCGCCGTCGGATCGCGCGACCGCCGACACCGTGAACCGGCTCCGCGACGACACGATCCCCAAGGCGGTGAAGGGGCAGAAGGAGACCGCGTACGTCGGCGGCACGACCGCCGGCTACATCGACCTCGCCACGGAGATCGACGACGGCCTGCTGATCACGATCGGCGCCGTCGTGCTGCTGAGCTTCCTGCTGCTCGTGGCGGCGTTCCGCTCGCTGCTGGTGCCGGCCACCGCGGCGGTGATGAACCTGATCTCGATCGCGGCGGCCTTCGGCGTGGTGACCGCGGTGTTCGAGAAGGGGTTCGGGCTCTCGCTCGTCGGCCTCGAGCACACCGTGCCGATCGTGAGCTTCGTCCCGCTGATGATGTTCGCGATCCTCTTCGGCCTCTCGATGGACTACGAGGTGTTCCTCGTCACCCACATGCGCGAAGCGTGGTCCGAGCGCCACGACAACCACCACGCGGTGGTCCGGGGCGTGGCGACGACCGGGCGTGTCATCACCTCCGCGGCGCTCATCATGGTCAGCGTGTTCCTCGCCTTCGTGCTCAACGGCGACCCGACGGTGAAGCAGTTCGGGGTGGGGATGGCGGTCGCCGTCGCGGTCGACGCGACGCTCGTGCGCTGCCTGCTCGTCCCGGCGGTGATGACGCTCTTCGGCAAGGCGAACTGGTGGTTCCCCGGCTGGATGGAGCGCACCCTGCCCGACCTCTCGATCGAGGGCGAGGAGTTCTTCGCGGAGCGGGACGCGGCGGCGGCGAAGGGCGCCGCGACGGCGAGCTGAGCTACGCGGCTCCGAGCCCCAGCCGCTCCGCCAGCCACGCCGCCTGCCACGCGCGCTCGGTGTCGTAGGCAGCGGGGTCGCCGGCGGCCTGGGCCGCGGCGTGGGCGGCGATATAGGCGCAGGTGGCCGCCGCCCCGAACCCGGGCCCGCCGTCGCGCTCGGCCGCGGTGCTCGCGCACTCGGCGGCGTCGGCGGCGTAGCCCGTGACCGCTTCGTCCAGCGCGGCGGTGCGCTGCGCGCAGGCGGCGGCGAGCGCGTCGGCGGCGGCCTCGTCCCAGGCGTCGACGCGCTCGAGCAGGCGCCCGCGGGGGGCGACGAGCTTGTCGGCCGCGGCGACGACCTCGCCGTCGAGCTCCGCCGCCCACAGCTCCTCGCCGAGCCACAGGGGGAGATCGCCGGGCCGGCAGGCGTGGACCCCGAGCCGGCAGAGGCTCGTCGGGCCGCGGGCCTCCACCCACGCGCCGGGCGACCCGTCGCCGGGCGGCACCGGCCAGGCCGCGCCGCTGAACGGGCCGACCGCGCCGGCGCGCAGGAACTTCAGCGCCCTCAGCGCTGCGGCCCTCCGGCCTCGCGCTTCCAGTCGCGGAACGCGCCGAGGAGCGCGTCGCGGGCCTCGCTCTCCAGCGCGTCCTCGCGCAGCCCGCCGGCGGCGCGGACCGTGATCCGCATCTGGTCGACGTAGACCGCGCAGTTGTCGCAGATCACGAGATGCTGCTCGAGGCGGTCGCGCTCGGGCTCGGGCAGCGCGCCCTCGAAGTAGTCGGTGAGCAGCGCAACGAGCTCGCGGCAGCTGAGGTCGGCGGCGATCACGTGACCGCCTCCGGGTCGAGGTGGGACTCGAGCGCCGCCCGCACCTTGCTCCGCGCGCGGTGCAGCAGGACGCGCTGGTTGCCCTCGCTGAGCTCGAGGGTCTCGCAGACCTCCTCGGAGGACCAGCCCTCGATGTCGCGCAGCGAGATGACCGCCTGCTGGCGCTCGGGGAGCGCGCCGATCGCGTCGCGCACGAGCTCCAGCGTCTCGCGCCCGAGCAGGCGCGCCTCGGGCATGTCCCACGGGCGGGGCGGGGCGGCCCAGTGCCCGGGCCAGTGCGGATCGCCGGCGTCGAGGAAGCGGTCGGCGTCGACCGCGCCGCCGTCCTCCTCGCCGGCCCCGGCGAGCGAGGAGAACGGGACCGACCGCGCCTCCCGCTCGCCACGGGTCCGCGCGCGGTTCTGGACGATCCGCAACAGCCAGGTCTTCAGCGACGAGCGACCCTCGAAGCGATCGAGGCCGCGCAGGACGCCGAGCCACGCCTCCTGCACGACGTCCTCGGCCGCGGCGTTGGTGCGGACGTGCATGCGCGCCACCCGGAGCATCAGGGCGCCGTAGCGGTCGACCAGCGTGGCGAAGGCGGCCTCCTCGCCCAGGCGCAGGGCGACGAGCAGCGCCGCGTCGGGGTCCGGCGCGGCGGTCCCCCGTCGCTCGCTCGTCTCGCTCTGAGCCATGTCGCAGAAGACCGCGCGAGCGGCCGGGTGTCCGACCCTAGAGGATCGATCTTGCGAGTCTCTTGCCCAGCGGGGCAGCGCCCCGGGCGGTGGTGGGAGCGCGACCGGCATAGCCAACGGTCGCGCGGCGCGGCACGCCGTTACGGGCGCTGACGTGCCGAACCGCGGGCATCGAGGGGAGGTGAGCTGCGAGCGGCGCCCGCCGTCCGCCGCCCCTCGCGGCTCGCCGCGCCGCGGTCCCCCCGATGCGGCTGCGATCGACGGTCACCACGGACGTCGATGACAGCCGCGTCCCGAATCCCCGGGCGCAAGGGCCGACCTCCGCCGCCCGGATCAGCCAACCCGCCTTCCCCAGATGCCGTTCGCCGATCCCGCCTCCTGCGCCGGGGCCCCGCCTCACCCCACCAGCAGCGACGCGCCCACCGCCCCGCCCAGGTCGCCCAGCTCGGCGACCTTCACCGCCGGGGGTCGCGCGTCGGCGAAGAGGTGGGGCATCATCGCGCTCTCGATCCGCTCCCGCATCGGCTCGCCGAAGCGCACGCCGAGCCCCCCGGCGAGGACCACGGCCTCGACGTCGAGCAGGTTCACGGCCGAGGCGATCCCGGCGCCGAGCGCCGCGACCGCCTCGTCGATCAACCCTTCCGCCAGCTTGTCCTCGTGCGCGAGCGCCTTTGCCCAGACGCCGCTGGTCAGGCGCGTACGGCCCTTCTTCTCCATCAGGTGGAAGAGGTCGGTCTTCTTCCCGCGCTTCACGAGCTTGCGGGCGTGCGCCTCCATCGCCGCACGCCCGGCGTAGGCCTCCAGGCAGCCGCGGCGCCCGCATGGGCAACGGCGACCCCCGAGCTTCACCACGGTGTGCCCGATCTCCCCGGCCGCGCCGCGACCGCGCCAGATCTCGCCGCCGATCACCAGGCCGCCGCCGACCCCGGTGCCCCACGCCACGCAGATCAGGCTGTCGAAGCCGCGTCCCGCGCCGAGCGCGTACTCGCCCTCGACCGTCACCTGCACGTCGTTGCCGAGCACGACCGGGCAGCCGAAGGCGGCGGTCAGCTCGGTGCCGAGCGGGAACGTCCCCTCCCAGTCCGGGAGGTTGCGGGCCTGGGAGACGGTTCCCTTGGCGCGATCCACCACGCCCGGCGAGCCGACCCCCACGCCGGCGAGATCGCTCGGCGCGACGCCGGCCGCGGCGGCGGCCTCCTTCAGCGCGCCGGCCATCGCCTCCGCCACCCCCGCGGGGCCCCCGTCCGTCGGCGTCGGCACCCGGAACTGGCCGGCGGCCATGCCGTCGGGCCGGATCACCGCCGCCTGGATCTTCGTGCCGCCGAGGTCGATGCCGCCACGCCAGGGATCGCTCATGCCGGGCAGTGTCGACGCTCGGGCGGTCGCCGCGCAAGGACGGCCAGCGTTCGGCCACTAGCATCCGGCCCGTCATGGGGGAGACGGCGACAACGATCGGGCTCGACGTCGGGGGCACGAAGATCGCCAGCGCGCGGCTCGAGGGCGCGACCCTCGCCGCCCGCGACCTCGTCACCACCGAGAAGGGCGGGACCGACGCGCTCCTAGACCAGGTCGTCGCGCGCGTCGAGGCAATGCGCACGCCGGCCGTTGCGGCCGTCGGGATCGGCGTGCCCTCCGTCGTGGAGTTCGCCACCGGCCGGGCGCGCTCCAGCGTCAACGTGCCGTTCCAGGACGTCCCCCTGCGCTCGGTCCTGCGCGAGCGCCTCGACCTCCCCGTCTACGTCGACAACGACGCGACGGTCGCCGCGCTCGCCGAGGCCCACGACGGCGATCGGCTCGCGGTCCCGGATCTCATCGCCTTCACCGTCGGCACCGGGGTCGGCGCCGGGCTCGTGCTCGGCGGGCGCGTCTACCGCGGGGCGACCGGCGCCGCCGGCGAGGCCGGCCACCAGATCATCGGCCTCGACCTCCGCGACGGCGCCCCGGCGGCCGGCGCCTTCCCGCAGCCCGGCTCGCTGGAGTCGCTCGCATCGGGCGGCGCGCTCGGCGAGCTGGCGCGCGCCGCCGCGCGCGGGGACGGCGCGCTCGCCCGCCGCGCGGCCGAGGGACGGGCCCTGACCGGCGTCGACGCGGTCGAGGCCGCCCGCGCCGGCGACCCGGACGCGCTCGGCGCGCTGCGCATCCTCGGCGAGCGCCTCGGCGTCGGCATCGCCAACGCCATCAACCTGCTCGACCCGCTCGAGGTCGTGATCGGCGGCGGCGTGGCCGCTGGCGCCGGCGAGCTGCTCCTCGCGCCCGCGCGCGAGAGCGCGGCGCGTTTCGTCCTGCCCGGCGTGGGGGAGCGGACGGAGATCCGCCTCGCCCGCCACGGCGCGGACGCCGGCGTGCTCGGCGCCGCGCTGCTCGCCCGCCACGAGCTCTCACACGACGTCCCTCCCCCGCCCCCCGTCCCCCAGGAGACCGGCCGATGACCGCCACCGCCGACACCGCGCTCGAGACGCTCGCCGTCAACACGATCCGGTTCCTCGCCGTCGACGCGGTGCAGAAGGCGAACTCCGGCCACCCCGGAGCGCCGATGGGCCTCGCCCCCTTCGGCTACGTCCTCTACACCGAGGTC
The DNA here is from genome assembly GCA_038251325.1 of Solirubrobacterales bacterium. Lineage (GTDB taxonomy): Bacteria > Actinomycetota > Thermoleophilia > Solirubrobacterales > Solirubrobacteraceae > JBBSBL01. The sequence goes on from JBBSBL010000035.1 coordinate 16,476, forward strand.
ATGCGCCACGACCCGGCCGACCCGCGCTGGCCGGGCCGCGACCGCTTCCTGCTCTCCGGCGGCCACGGCTGCATGCTCCAGTACGCGCTGCTCCACCTCTGCGGCTACGACCTGTCGATCGAGGACCTCGAGCAGTTCCGCCAATGGGAGAGCCGGACGCCCGGCCACCCGGAGTACCTGGTCACCGCGGGCATCGAGGCCTCGACCGGCCCGCTCGGCCAGGGCGTGGCCAACGCCGTCGGCTTCGCGGTCGCCCGCGCGTGGATGGGTGAGCGCTACAACCGCGCGAACGAGGAGATCGTCGACTGGACCACCTACTTCCAGTGCGGCGACGGCGACCTGCAGGAGGGCATCGCCTCCGAGGCGGCGTCGCTGGCCGGCACGCTCGGCCTCGGCAATCTCGTCGGCGTCTACGACTCCAACCACGTCCAGCTCGCCGGGCCGACCGACGTCGCGTTCCGCGAGGACGTCGGCCAGCGCTTCGATGCCTACGGCTGGCACGTCCGCACGGTGGAGAACGGCGAGGACCTCGACGCCATCCGCCTCGCGCTGGAGGAGGCGCGCGGGGTGAGCGACCGGCCCTCGCTCATCGTCCTGCACACCCACATCGGCTACGGCTCCCCGCACAAGCAGGACACCTACCAGGCCCACGGCGAGCCGCTCGGGGAAGACGAGGTCCGGCTGACCAAGGAGGCGCTCGGCTGGCCGCTGGAGCCCACCTTCCTCGTACCCGAGGAGGCGCGGCAGGCCTTCGCCCCGGTGCGCGAGCGCGGTGCCGCGCTGCACGCCGAGTGGAGCGAGCGCTACGAGACCTGGGCCGCCGACCAGGGCGACCTCGCCGAGGAGTTCGAGCGGGTCGTCGTAGCCCGCCGCCCGCCGCAGGCGGTGCTCGACGCGCCGCTCCCCGATCGCCCGGCGACGGGGGAGTCGGTCGCCACCCGGGTCTCCGCCGGGCTGGCGATGAACTGGCTCGCGCCGCTCATGCCGGAGCTCGTCGGCGGCGACGCCGACCTCACCGGCTCGACCAAGACCCACCTCGACGACGGCGCCGAGTTCCTCACCCACAGCTTCCGCGGGCGCAACCTGCACTTCGGCGTGCGCGAGCACGGCATGGGCGGGATCGTGAACGGCATGACGCTCTGCGGCCTGCGCGCCTTCGGAGCGACGTTCTTCACCTTCTCCGACTACATGCGCGGCTCGATCCGGCTCGCCGCGCTCATGGAGATCCCCTCGATCTTCGTCTTCACCCACGACTCGATCGGCGTCGGCGAGGACGGCCCGACCCACCAGCCGGTCGAGCACCTCGCCTCGCTGCGGGCGATGCCCCACCTCGAGGTGCTGCGCCCCGCCGACCTCACCGAGGCCTGCCAGGCGTGGCGCTGGGCCGTCACGCGGGAGAACAACCCGGTGGCGCTCGTGCTCTCGCGCCAGGGGACGCCGGCCCTCGACGCGTCGCGGATCCCCGACGACGCGATCGAGCGCGGCGCCTACGCCTACCGCGACCCGGACGGCGGCGCGGCGGACGTCGTGCTCATCGGCACCGGCACCGAGGTCGCGTTGTGCGACGCCGCCGCCGACCTCCTGGCCGCCGACGGGATCGGCGCGCGCGTGGTCTCGATGCCCTGCTGGGAGCGGTTCGCGGCGCAGCCGCGGGACTACCGCGACGCCGTCCTGCCGCCGGGCGGCCCCGCCCGCGTGGCGGTGGAGATGGCCTCGCCCTTCGGCTGGTCGCAGTGGGTGGGCCAGGACGGGGCGACGGTGACGCTCGACCGCTTCGGGGCCTCGGCGCCGTTCGCCGACATCCGCGAGCACCTGGGGTTCACCCCCGAGGTCGTCGCGGCGACCGCGCGCAAGGCGGCCGGCCGATGAGGGTCGCGGTGGGCTTCGACCACGCCGGCGTCCCGTTCCGCGAGCTCGTGGCCGAGGCGCTGCGCGCGGCGGGGCACGAGCCGGTCGACCTCGGCGTCACCGACGACTACCCGGACATCGCGCTCACGGTCTCCGCCGCCGTCGCGGGCGGAGACTGCGAGCGCGGCGTGCTGGTCTGCGGATCGGGTGCGGGCGTCGCGGTGGCCGCCTCGAAGGTCGACGGGGTGCGCGCCCAGGCGATCCACGACGAGTACACCGCCCACCAAGCGGTCGAGCACGATGACGTGAACGTCCTCTGTCTCGGTGCGCGGGTGATCGGGCCGGTGGTGGCCGGTGAGCTCGTCACGCGCTGGGTGCAGGCAGCGTTCACCGGCGAGGCGCGCCACGTGCGCCGGCTCGCCAAGGTGGCGGAGATCGAGCGTCACGGCGTCGCTGCCGACCTCGACGCGGTCGGAGGCCAGGCATGAAGGTGACGATCTGTCCCGACCAGCCCGCCGCGGCGGCACTCGCCGCCGAGCGGATGGCCGCGGCCATCGCCGCGGCACGCGAGGCGCGCGGCGTCGCGCACATCTCGTTGGCCGGGAGCAACACGCCGCGGCCCGCCTACGAGGCGCTGGCCGGCCTCGTGGAGGACTGGGCGGGCGTCCACGTCTGGTTCGGCGACGAGCGCTGCGTCGGCCCCGAGGATCCGGAGTCGAACTACCGCATGGCGCGCGAGACGCTCCTCGCCCGCGGGGAGATCCCGGAGGCCCAGGTCCATCGGATCGCCGGCGAGCTCGGGGCGCTCGTGGCCGCCGAGCGCTACGAGGCCGAGGTGCGCGCGACCATCGCCGAGCCCAAGCCGGGTCGCACGCCGGCCCTGGACCTCGCGCTGCTCGGTCTCGGCGGGGACGGCCACACCGCCTCGCTCTTCCCGGGCGCCGGGACCCTGCACGACGGCGGGATCCTCTGCCTCCCGGTCCACGACGCGCCCAAGCCGCCGCCCGACCGGGTGACGATGACCCTGGAGCTGCTCGGCGCGGCGCGCGCCGTCCTCGTCCTCGCCCCGGGTGCGAGCAAGGCCGACGCGGTCCGCCGCGTCCAGGCCGGGCCCGACGACGCGGTGCCGGCGAGCCTGCTGCCCGAGCACACGGAGCTGGTGCTCGACCCAGCCGCGGCCGGGGAGTCGCTCACCCCGTGAGCGCCGCCAGCCGCTCGCGGTAGAACTGGAGCGCGAGCGCGCGCTGGTCGGAGGCCTCGAGCAGCGCCGCGTAGGGCAGTTCCCCGCCGGCGAAGCCGGAGGCGTTCCAGAGCGGGCCCTCGTCCGGCGCCTCCCACGGCACGACGTAGAGGTAGGGCTCCGGATGGAGCTCGTCGCCCGGGGAGGCGCCGTACCCGGCGCGGCGTCCGGCGGCCTCCGCGCCGAGCTCGACGGAGAGGTCGAAGTGCTCGGCCCACAGCTGCACGCGCGACGGCTCGAGCTCAGGGTCGGCGTCGGCCCGGAGCTCCTCGAGCACCGAGGCCCCGAAGCCGAACCACGCGCCGAGGAAGCCCGACGCGCCCGCGTCGACCGCGAGACCGGCGTCCTCGCCGTCCAGCGGCCGGCCGGCGAGCTCCGCGGCCGCGGCGAGCGTCGTGATCGGCGCGCGGGTCTCGGCGCCGCCGGCGACCCGGACAAGCTCGGTCCCGAACACCCGCAGCTGCTCGTCGGCACCGAAGAACGGCGTGCCGAAGCCGCCGCGCGTCCAGCGCAGGGCGATCTTCCCGTTGGTCGCCGCCCGCGCGGGCGACATGACCCGCTCGGCGAGCCGGTGCAGCGCCTCGCGCGTGGCGACGAGCCCCGCCGCCGGCGGCTCCAGGCGCGGCCACGGACCGAGCCAGCGCTCCCGGCACCACGCCGCGAGCTCCTCGTCGCCGGCGGCGAGATCGCTCCAGCGCTTCTCGCCCGTTCCGACCGGAGAGAGGACGGGGAGCCCCTCCGCGTCCTCACCTCGCGCCACCGGGTCGTCGGCGAACCACGGGCCGACCTCGACCGCGGGGGGCGACGGCTCGAGCACGCGGGCGGCGTAGCGGCCGCCGACCCGCGCGGCGGCTTCCTGGCGAGGATCGTTCATGGGTCCGTCCGTCCCCGGAGCGGCCCCGGCGTTTCGCCGGCTCCGTCGGACGTCCCCGGACGCGACCTCGAACCCGAGCGTGACCCAGTCGTGCATGCCGCCGCGGTAGTAGCCGAGCCGCTCCGCGGGATGGCCGAGCCGGAGCAGGCGGTCTACCGCATCGGGCGTGGCCGCGCACTGGGGGCCGTTGCAGAACAGGATCGCGGTCGTCCCGCGATCCACCTCCCCGCTGCGGACCTCGACCTCGTGGTGGGGCAGCGACACGGCTCCGGGGATCGTCCCGGTCCGGAAGAACCCGACTCGCCGGCTGTCGACGAGTGGAAGGCCGGCCTCCAGATGGGCGATCACCTCGAGCTCGCCCACCGTTCTCACCCCGGGGGCCAGCTGCATCGGCTGCACCCGACCCCAGGTCGCGTCGACGACGACGAGGCCCGGGTACCCGGACAGCGGCCTGGGCACCATGCGCTGATCGAGGCGGCGCCGGGGGCGCCGAAACGCCGCCGGGAGCTCCGCGCTCGAGGCGGCGCCCACCATCAGTCGGCGAGCATCCCCGCCATGCCGCGAAGGCCGACGTCCATCAGCTGCCACCCGGCCCCGGCGTGGAACGGCTCCCCGGCCCCGAATCGCATCGGCAGGTAGAACCCGAGCACCTTCTTGCCGAGTCGCCACATCGGCGACACCCCGACCTTGTAGTCGCCGTCCGCGCCGGGGCGGACCCGGACGGGCGCGTCCGGATCCCCGGTGAGCTCCAGGGGCACCTGCGCGAAGGTCGCCTTGTCGAGCATCTCCATCACGCACATGCTCACCGGGTCGAACGGCGCCCGGAAGGCGCGACCGTGGATCTCCGAGGTGATGTGGTCGGCCACGGCGTCGGCCTGCAGGAGCGCGAGGAACGCCTGCTTGACCGGGAAGTCGCCGGCGTCGCCGGGGGCGTACACGTTCTCGTGGCCCGGCAGTCGCCGCGTCGCGAGGTCGGTCTCCAGAAAGCCGCGCGCATCGGAGTCGAGCCCGTCCCAGCGGACCGCCGCGACGTAGGGCGGGAAGGCGACGAGCTCGTCGAAGGCGCGCGTGGACCCGTCGGCGTAGCGGACGACGCCGGGGAGGACCTCGGTCGCCGTCTCCTCCGTGTGCCCGTCGATGCCGCGCTCGGCGAACTCGTCGGTCACGACCTCGTGCAGGCGGGGTCCGAAGGCCTGGATGTAGGAACGCTCGAACGTGGACCAGGTGATCTCGACCGGTTCCCGCGCGCCCTCGCGGCGCAACCAGGTCTCGAGCATGAAGACGATCTCGTACAGCGGCCCGGCGCACTTGTTGTTCGGCGGGATGAGGAACAGCACCCGGCGGCGCTCGCCGCGCCCGGCGGCCTCGGCCACCCGGCGAAAACGCGTCCCGAGGTCCCGCATGCTGTCCGGCGTCCAGATCGTCGCCGCGTGCTCGGCGAGGCCGGGTATCTCCCCGGGAGCCATGTCCGCGCCCGTCGCCACGACGAGGTGGTCGTAGCCGAACCGCCGGCCGTCCTGGAGGGCGACCTCGCCGGCCGCCCCGTCGATGCCCTCGGCCCGGCCGTGCTCCAGCCGGATGTCGCGGCGCGCGAAGGGCCCCGCGAGCGGGATCCGCAGGTCGGCCTCGTCCCCGCCGAACGGGATGTAGATCGTGTTCGGCCGGAAGAGGAAGTCGTCCTGGTCGGTTACGGCGACGATCTCGACCTCGTCGTGCAGCCGCATGCGCAGCAGGAAGGCGGTCTCGAGGGCGGCGAAGCCGGCGCCGAGGACAACGACGCGGGGGATGACGGTCATGGCGGGCGCGCTCCGGGCTCAGGGGGTGGCGCCGCAGTGTCGCGGCTTCCATCCCCCGTGCCATCGGGGCCACGTCCCGGCCTCCTCGCCGGGAAAGCCCGGAACCGGTCGGGTGGTTTCCCGCGGCCCGGCGAAACGCCGGCAGGGTTGGTGGGACGGTGCACAGGACGGCCCCCACGAGCAGAGGGAGATGGCATGGCGACGACGGACGAGACGGCGAGCCCGGCCCTCGCGTGGCACCACGTGGCGGACACCGAGGATCTGCCCGAGGGCCGGGTGACGACCGTAACGGCCGGGCGCCACTCGCTCGCGCTCACCCACGTGGACGGCGAATGGGCCGCGCTGTCCAACCGCTGCCCGCATCAGGGGGGCCCGCTCGGCGAGGGCTCGATCGAGCACGGGATGCTCCGCTGCCCGTGGCACGGCTACGACTACTGCCCGCTGAGCGGCGACTCGCCGTTCGGCGACGCCGTGCCCACCTTCCCGCTGGAGATCCGCGACAACGGCGGGGTCTATGTCGGCCTCGAGCCCGACTCGCCGCACGAGCGGACCGTGTCGGACCTCATGGCCGAGACGATGGTGGCGTGGGGCGTGCGCCACGTGTTCGGGATGGTGGGCCACTCCAACCTCGGCCTGGCCGACGCCATCCGCCGCCAGGAGGAGGCGGGGAACCTCGAGTTCGTCGGGATCCGCCACGAGGGCGCGGCGGCCTTCGCGGCGTCCGCCTACGGGAAGCTCACCGGCGCGCCCGCCGCATGCCTGACCATCGCGGGCCCCGGCGCGACGAACCTGCTCACCGGCCTGTGGGACGCGAAGGTCGACCGCTCGCCCGTGCTCGCGCTCACCGGCCAGGTCGACGCGCAGGTGCTCGGCCCGGGCGCCTTCCAGGAGGTGGACCTCGCCGGCGCCTTCGGCACCGTGGCCGCCTGGAGCCAGACGGTCCTCCACACCAGCGCGCACGCCGAGCTCATGAGCCTCGCGGTGAAGCACGCGCGCCTGACCCCAGGCGTCGCCCATCTGATCTTCCCCGACGAGGTGCAGACGCTCCCGGCGCCGGACGGAGCGGAGCCGGCCGGCCCGGCCGGCCGCATGGGCGGCCAGGAGATCGCGCCGCCCGACGCCGCGCTCGGCGAGGCGCTCGCGCAGCTCCGCGACGCGCGCCGGCCGGTGATCATCGCCGGTCAGGGTGCGCGTCCCCACCGCGCGGCGGTCCTCGCGCTCGCCGAACAGCTCGGCGCGCCGGTCATCACGACGTTCAAGGCGAAGGGCCTCGTGCCCGACGCGCACCCCCTCGCCGCCGGCGTGCTCGGCCGCTCGGGCACCCCGGTCGCGAGCTGGCTGATGAACGAGTGCGACCTCATGCTCGTCCTCGGCGCGTCCTTCTCCAACCACACCGGGATCTACGCGCGCAAGCCGATCGTGCAGGTCGACCTCGATCCGATGCAGCTCGGCCGGGTCCACCCGGTGACCGTCCCGGTGTGGGGCGAGATCGGCGTGGTCGTCGAGCGGCTGCGCGCGGAGCTGCCCGACACCCCGCCGGCCGCGAACGACGACCAGCGCGCGGTCGTCGCCGAGCGCCGGGCGATCTGGCAGGCCGAGAAGGCGAGCCGGGCCGAGGACGACCGCGGCCACGGCGTGAACTCGGCGATCGTCTTCGCGGCGCTCTCCGAGCAGGCACCCGACGACGCGGTGCTCGCCGTCGACGTCGGCAACCACGCCTACTCGTTCGGCCGCTACTTCGAGTGCGGCGCCCACCAGGACGTGCTGATGTCCGGCTACCTCGGATCGATCGGGTTCGGCTACCCCGCGGCGATCGGCGCCGCCATGGCCGCGCCCGGCCGTAAGATCGTCGCGGTGACCGGGGACGGGGGGTACGCCCAGTACATGGCCGAGCTGACCACCGCGGTCAAGCACGACCTCGACATCACCCATGTCCTGCTCAACAACGGGCAGCTCGGCAAGATCAGCAAGGAGCAGCGCGCCGGCGACTGGGACGTCTGGCAGACCGCGCTGCACAACCCGGAGTTCGCGGCCTGGGCCGAGATCTGCGGCGCGCACGGCGAGCGGGTCACGACGCGCGACGAGGTCGTGCCGGCCATCGCGCGGGCGCTCGCCCATCGCGGTCCCTCGCTGGTGGAGATCGTCAGCGACGCGGAGCTCGTGTGAGCGCCGGCGAGGTGGGGACCGACCAGTTCACGTCGCTGGCCGGCGGCGCCGCGGCGCGCGGCTACCTGCCGATCGCGGAGCACGGGATCATCGGTGACCTCCACACCGTCGCGCTCGTCGGCACCGACGGGACGATCGACTGGTACTGCGCCCCGCGCTTCGACTCCCCGAGCCTCTTCGCCTCGATCCTCGACGCCGAGAAGGGCGGCTACTTCCGCATCCAGCCCACCGACATGGGCTGGAAGACCAAGCAGCTCTACTTCCCGGACACCAACGTCCTGGTGACCCGCTTCCTCACCCCGGACGGGGTGGGGGAGGTGCTCGACTTCATGGTCATCGGCGAGCCCGGCGACCCGCCGCACCGCCGCCGGCTCATCCGGGGCGTCCACGTCGTGCGCGGGACGATGCGCTTCGGGGTCGAGGTCCGGCCGCGCTTCGACTACGCCCGGGAGCGCCACGAGACCGAGCTCGTCGAGCACGGCGCGATCTTCCGCGCGCCGAGCGACACCTTCGCCCTGCGCGCGACGGCCCCGCTCGAGCGGGACGAAAACGACATCGTCACGCGGCTCACCCTGTCCGCCGGCGAGCAGCAGTGGTTCGTCCTCGACCACGCCGACGAGGCGCCGCCCATCGACCTCGCCCGGGGCTTCGACGCGTTCCAGCGCACCGTCACCTACTGGCGCCGCTGGCTGCGTCGCTCCTCCTACGAGGGCCGCTGGCGGGAGATGGTCAGCCGCTCCGCGCTGACGCTGAAGCTGCTGACCTACGAGCCGACCGGCGCGATCGTCGCCGCTCCGACCACGAGCCTGCCGGAGTACCTCGGCGGCCCGCGCAACTGGGACTACCGGTTCACCTGGATGCGCGACGCCTCGTTCACGATTTTCGCGCTGCTGCGCCTCGGCTTCACCGACGAGGCGGAGGCCTTCACCGGCTGGCTGGCCAATCGGTTCAAGGAGCGGGACGGGTCGAGCTCGGAGGGCCCGCTGCAGCTCATGTACGGGATCGACGGACGCTCCGAGTTGCCCGAGGAGATGCTCGACCACCTCGAGGGCTACATGGGCTCGGCGCCGGTGCGCATCGGCAACGGCGCGGCGAGCCAGCTCCAGCTCGACATCTACGGCGAGCTCATCGACTCGATCTACCTCTACAACAAGTACGGCACGCCGATCGGGCACGAGATGTGGAAGGACGTCACCGAGGTCGTGCAATGGGTGCGACGCCACTGGGACCAGCCCGACGAGGGCGTGTGGGAGACGCGCGGCGGGCGGAAGAACTTCACCTACTCCCGGCTCCAGTGCTGGGTCGCGCTCGAGCGGGCGGTGCGGATGGCCCGCCAGCGCGGGCTGCCGGGCGACATCGTGAGCTGGATGCGCGCGCGCGACGAGATCTACGCGCAGATCTGGGACAAGGGGTGGCACCCGGACCGCCAGGCCTTCGTCCAGCACTACGACACCGAGGTGCTCGACGCCTCGGTGCTGCTCATGCCGATGGTGAAGTTCGTCTCCCCGCGCGACCCGCGCTGGCTCTCGACGATGGAGGCGATCCGCCGCGAGCTCGTCTCCGACTCGCTGGTCTACCGCTACAACATCGAGGCCTCGCCCGACGGGCTGACCGGCGACGAGGGCACCTTCTCGATCTGCTCGTTCTGGTGGGTCGAGGCGCTCGCGCGGGCGGGGATGGTCGAGGAGGCGCGGCTGACCTTCGAGAAGATGCTCACCTACGCCAACCACGTCGGGCTCTACTCCGAGGAGATCGGGCCGACGGGCGAGGCGCTCGGCAACTTCCCCCAGGCCTTCACGCACCTCTCGCTGATCAGCGCGGCCTACACGCTGAACGCGGCGCTCGACGCGCACTGAGACGCCGCGGCGCGGGGCGTGGCGCCGCGCTCGACGGCAGCCGCGGCGGGCCCGGCGTTTTCGGCGGACGACGGACACGGCCGGTTGCCCGCGATATCGAGGCAACCGGACGCGCCCGCCGTCCGCCGTCCTCGCTCCGGGAGCGGCCTCGTGGCTATCGGCGGACGGCCGCGTCAGGTCCGCCGCGGGGGCCTTCGGCCCTGCGGCGCAGCCCGGGTGCCGTGGCGGGCGACGGGGAACGACTGCGACGAGCCCGCCGCGGTCCGCGTATCGTGCTCGGCGCGGATCGTCCGTGCCGCCACGCCCTTGAGGACCTTGCTCGCGCCCACCACCCGCCTCGGCAGCTACGTCGCGATCGCCGCCGTGGCCTGCGGCTGCATGGCCTCGGCGCCGAGCGCCGGCGCGCGGCCCAGGCTCCTGCTGCGGCCCGGCTCCGGGTCTCCGGGCGCCGGCGTTCGGGCGTCCCTGTCGGGATTCCGGCCTCGCAGCCGCGGGAATGTCCGCTTCGGCCGGGCGCAGGTCGCGAGGCTGAGGACCGATCGCCGCGGCCGCGCCGCCGTGCGCTTCCGCGTGCCGCGCGGGGCTCGCGGGCGCATGATCGTCAGCGCGGCCGTGTCGATTCCCGCACCGCGGCACCGCGGCCACCGCCGCAGCCGCCTCCGCTTCCAGCGCGCGCGGGCCGCATTCAGGGTCCTGGCGCCGAGGCGGACCACGGCGAGGCCGCCGCCGGTCTCCACGCTGCCGGTCTCCACCGACCACCCGTGCGGCGCGACCGCCGCCGCCCCGAGCCGCTACTCGCACGTGATCGTGATCGCCTTCGAGAACTCGAACTACAGCGACATCATCGGCGGCCGCGACACGCCCTACACGACCCGGCTCTCGCAGCAGTGCGGGAGCGCGACCCGCTACTTCGCGCTCGGGCGACCCTCGCTGCCGAACTACATCGCGCT
>JBBSBL010000036.1:0-27068 GCA_038251325.1 Solirubrobacterales bacterium
GCCGTGCGCATCCCCTCCGGCGCGAGCGTCGACGACATCGGCGACCTGCTCGAGCGCCGCGGCGTGGTCTCGAGCGCCTTCTTCTTCACGCTCCGCGCGCGCCTCTCGGGCGACGCCGGCAAGCTGCGCTCGGGCCCGCGCGTGCTCAAGCGCGACATGAGCTACGGCGCCGCCCTGGACGCGCTCACGACCGCGCCGTCCGCGGCGCCGACGGTCGCGATCACGATCCCGGAGGGCCGCTCGCGGCGCGAGACGGTCCCCATCGTGCGCCAGGCCGGGCTGCGCGGCGACTATCTCGCCGCCACCCGGCGCTCGGCGCTGCTGGACCCGCGGCGCTTCGGCGCGCCGCGCCGCGTCCGCACGCTCGAGGGCTTCCTCTTCCCGTCCACCTACGACGTCCGCCGCCACGCACCGGTCAAGGCGCTCGTCGACCGGCAGCTCAACATCTTCCGCCAGCAGCTGCGCGGCGTGGACCTGCGCTACGCGCGGACCAAGAACCTCACGGTCTACGACGTCCTCATCATCGCCTCGATGGTCGATCGCGAGGCCGGCGTGCCGCGAGACCGGCCGCTGATCGCCGCGGTGATCTACAACCGCCTGCGCAAGGGCATCCCGCTCGGGATCGACGCGACGACGCGCTACCAGTTCCACAACTGGACCCGGCCGCTGCTCGCGTCCCAGCTCGCCTCGGACTCCCCGTACAACACCCGCCGCCACGCCGGGCTGCCGCCCACCCCGATCGGCAACCCGGGGCTCGCGGCGATCAAGGCGGCGGCGCGGCCGGCCCGCGTGAACTACCTCTTCTACGTCGTGAAGCCCGGCACGTGCGGCGAGCACGCCTTCTCCGCCACCGACGCGCAGTTCCAGCGCGACGTCGCCCGCTACAACGCGGCGCGGGCGAAGGCGGGCGGCAAGAGCCCGACGACGTGCCGCTAGCCGGCGTCCTGGGCTGGCCGGTCGCCCACAGCCGCTCGCCGGCGATGCACGAGGCGGCCTACCGGGCGCTCGGGCTGCGCGACTGGCGCTACCAGCGGCTGCCGGCGCCGCCGGAGCTGTTCACCGAGATCGTCCGTGCGCTGCCCGGCGCCGGATTTGTCGGCGCGAACGTGACGATCCCCCCCAAGGAGGCGGCGCTCGCCCTGGCCGACGCCGCCACCCCGCGTGCGCGGGCGATCGGCGCGGCGAACACCCTCACCTTCACGCCGGCCGGGATCGAGGCCGACAACACCGACGCGCCGGGGCTCATCGCCGCGCTGCCGCATCCCCCGGCGGGCCGCTCGGCGCTCGTCCTCGGAGCCGGCGGCAGCGCGCGCGCGGTCGTCTGGGCGCTGCTCGACGCGGGCGCGCGCGAGGTCATGGTCTGGAACCGCACGCCCGCGCGCGCCGAGCGTCTGTGCGCGGAGATCGGCGGGCGCGTCGTCGAGTCGGCCGAGCCGGCGGACCTGCTCGTGAACTGCACCTCGGTGGGCCTGGACGATCCCGCTGCGACGTTCAAGGCGCTGCCGCTTTCGGCCGATGCTCTGGACGAATATTCGGTCGCGGTCGACCTCGTCTACGGCGAGGCGCCGACGCGACTGCTCGACGCGGCGCGGAACGCCGGCCTGGAGGTCGTGAGCGGCAGTGAGGTTCTCGTTCGGCAAGGGGCGGAAGGGTTCCGACGATGGACGGGACACCCAGCTCCCCTCGGAGCTTTCCGAGCCGCCGCCGGGGTCAGATGAGACCGGCGCGCCGCCGCCTGGGCCCGTGCCGGATACGGTCCCGCCGCCGGCCGCGCCGGCCGCGCCGGTAGCGCCGCCGAGCCCGCCGACGCCGGGCCAGCGTCCGGCCGACCCGCCCGTCCCGCCGCCGCAGACCGCGGCCGGGCAGGCCTGGGCCGCGACGCCACCGGCACCGCCCGTGCCGGTGCCCGAGCCCGTCCCGGTGGCCGAGCCGGAGCCCGAGCCGGAGCCCGAGCCGGAGCCCGAGCCGGAGCCCGAGCCGGAGCCCGAGCCGGAGCCCGAGCCGGAGGTCATCGAGCCCGAGCCGGAGGTCGCCGACCTCGAGCCGGAGGTCGTCGCGGTGGAGTCCGTGCCCGAGCCGCCGCCGGTCCCGGCGCCGCCGCCGCGGCCACCGACCCCGCCTCCGCCGGCCCCCCCGCTGCCTCCCGCGGCCGCCTCGACCCCGGCACGGCCCCAGCTGCGCGCCATTGGCCCCCAGGAGGTCGTCCAGACCGCGACGGCACCCGAGCTCCAGGCCGACTGGGACGGCGTCAGCAAGCCGTCGCGGGCGAGCGCGCTCGGTCGGTTCGTCACCGACGTCCTGATGGAGCTCGGCTACGTCGAGCCCTCGCGCGTCGAACAGGCCGTCGTCACGGCGCGCACCGCCGGCCGCCCGCCCGAGCGGATCCTGCTCGAGGAGGGGGCGATCACCGCCGACCAGCTCTCGCGCGCCATCGCCGAGCGCTACGGGCTCGACCATCTCGACCTCAACGTCTTCAAGGTCGACATGGGCGCGGCCAACCTCGTCAACGCCTCCGCCGCGAAGCGCTACGAGGCGGTCCCGATCTCCTTCATCGACGAGAAGACCGTCCTCGTCGCGATGAGCGACCCGGCCAACGTCCTCGCCGTCGACGACATCGCGATGCTCACCCGGCTCGAGGTCCGCCCGGCGGTCGCCTCGCCGGAGGACATCGGCGCGCTGATCGCGAAGCTCAGCCGCTTCGAGGACGCCGTCCAGGAGGCGGTGGAGGAGGAGTACGACGAGGAGGGCGGCGGCGAGGTCGTCGACCTCCAGGAGTCGGCGGACGACGCGCCGATCGTCAAGCTCGTCCACTCCATCATCGCCGAGGCGGCGGAGCGCGGCGCCTCCGACATCCACTTCGAGCCCGAGGGCCGCGAGATGCGGGTCCGCTTCCGCGTCGACGGCGTGCTCGCGACCGGGACCACGGTGCCCGCCCGCATGGTCTCCGGCGTGGTCTCCCGCATCAAGATCATGTCCGAGCTCGACATCGCCGAGCGGCGGATCCCGCAGGACGGCCGCGTGTCGCTCACCGTCGAGGGCCGCCACGTCGACGTCCGCGTCGTCACGCTGCCGAGCGTCCACGGCGAGTCTGTCGTGATGCGGATCCTCGACAAGGACTCGGTCGTCCTGGAGCTCGACAAGCTCGGCATGATGCCCGGCGAGCGCGAGCGCTTCGAGCGCGCGTTCACCCAGTCCTACGGCGCGGTGCTGGTCACCGGCCCGACCGGCTCGGGCAAGTCGACCACGCTGTACGCGTCGCTCGGCTCGCTGAACACGCCGGACAAGAACATCATCACGATCGAGGACCCGGTCGAGTACCAGCTCGAGGGCGTGACCCAGGTGCAGGTCAACCCCAAGGCCGGGCTGACCTTCGCCAACGGCCTGCGCTCGATGATGCGCGCGGACCCCGACATCATCATGGTCGGCGAGATCCGCGACCGCGAGACGGCGCAGATCGCGATCGAGGGCGCGCTCACCGGCCACCTCGTCCTCTCCACGCTGCACACTAACGATGCGCCGACGGCGATCACCCGCCTCATCGAGATGGGCATCGAGCCCTTCCTCGTCGCCTCGGCGATCGACTGCGTGGTCGCCCAGCGCCTCGCCCGGACGCTCTGCACGACGTGCAAGCGCCGCGTGCTCGTGCCCGCCGCCACGCTGCAGGAGGCCGGCTTCAACGTCGGCTTCGACATCGAGGGCTACGACGCCGCGGGCTGCGGGCGCTGCGGCGGCATGGGGTACAAGGGCCGTCTCGGGCTCTACGAGGTGATGGTCGTCAGCGAGGAGCTGCGCCAGCTCATCCTCGAGCGCTCCTCCGCCGACGCAATCCTCCAGCTCGCCCTGCGCCAGGGCATGCGGCGGCTGCGCGACGACGGCTTGGAGAAGGTCCGCCAGGGCCTCACCTCGATGGCCGAGATCTCGCGGGTAACGGGATCGGGATGACCTGCCGATAGAGGGTTGGAATGAGCGTCGACTTCGCCGAGATCGTCATGGAGGTCGTCGACCGACGCGCCTCCGACCTCCACCTCACCGCCGGCGTTCCGCCGATGGTGCGCGTCCGCGGGCGGCTGTCCGCGCTGGAGGGCTATCCCGCCCTCACGCCCACCGACACGCGGGAGATCATCTACTCGGTCCTCTCCAACGACCAGCGCCAGCGGTTCGAGACCGAGTGGCAGATCGACTTCGCCTACGCGATCCCGAACACCGCGCGCTTCCGCGTCAACGCCTACTTCCAGCGCGCCGCCGTGGGCGCCGCGTTCCGCCTCATCCCGGCCGAGATCCAGCCGCTCGAGACGCTCGGACTGCCCCCGGCGGTGCACGAGTTCGCCACCCGGCCGCGCGGGCTCGTGCTCGTCACCGGCCCGACCGGCTCGGGCAAGTCGACGACGCTCGCCTCGGTCGTCGACCTGATCAACGAGTCGCGCGAAGAGCACATCATGACCATCGAGGACCCGATCGAGTTCCTCCACAGTCACAAGAAGTGCATCGTGAACCAGCGTGAGCTCGGCGCCGACGCGACCACCTTCGGCTCGGCGCTCAAGGCGGCGCTGCGCCAGGACCCCGACGTGATCCTCGTCGGCGAGATGCGCGACCTCGAGACGATCCGCACGGCGATCACCGCGGCGGAGACCGGCCACCTCGTCTTCGCCACGCTGCACACGCAGGACACCCCGCAGACGGTGGATCGCATCATCGACGTCTTCCCCGCCGAGCAGCAGGGGCAGGTGCGCGTGCAGCTCGCGGTCTCGCTTCAGGGGATCGTCACCCAGCAGCTCCTGCCCACGGCCGACGGCTCCGGCCGTTGTGTCGCGGTCGAGGTGCTGATCCCCACCCCCGCCGTGCGCAACCTCATCCGCGAAGGCAAGACCCACCAGATCTACTCGGTGCTGCAGACCGGCGGCGCGCATGGCATGCAGACGATGGACGCGGCGCTCGCCAGCCTGGTCAGCGCCGGCAAGATCACGCGCCAGCTCGCCGAGTCGCGCTCCTCCACGCCCGAGGAGCTCCGCCGGCTGCTGGGCGCCACCCCGATCGCGGCCTGAGCGGGGAGGCCCGGACGATGGCCACCTACGTCTTCCGCGCGATCGACGTCGCCGGCGCCTCGTCCAAGGGCGAGGTCGAGGCGGCGAGCAAGCAGGCGGTCGCCGACCAGCTGAAGCTGCGCGGCCTGATCGTCGTCGACATCTCCGACAAGCACTCCTCGAAGGAGCTCAACCTCGACTTCATGCAGCGGGTCAAGGCCAAGGACCTGACCATCATGACCCGCCAGCTGGCGACGATGGTGTCCTCGGGCATGACCCTGCTCCGCGCGCTCTACGTGCTGGAAAACCAGACCGAGTCGAAGATGCTCAAGGAGACGCTCGTCGGGGTCCGCAAGGACGTCGAGGCCGGCCTGCTGCTCTCCGACGCGCTCGAGCGCCACGACAAGGTCTTCACGCCGCTGTATGTCGCCATGGTGCGGGCGGGGGAGTCCGGCGGGGTGCTCGAGGAGGCGCTGCTGCGCACCGCCGACCAGCTCGAGAAGGACGATTCGCTGCGCCGCCAGATCCGCGCGGCGATGATGTACCCGGCGGTGATCATCACCTTCGCGATGATCGTGCTGCTCGCGCTCGTCGCCTTCCTCGTCCCGATCTTCGCCAAGGTCTTCCAGCAGTTCGGGTCCAAGCTGCCGGCGCTGACCCAGTTCACCGTGGATCTCTCGAAGATCGTGACCGGGCAGTGGTACCTGATCATCATCCTGGTGGTCGGGTCGGTCTTCGGCTTCCGCGCGTGGAAGCGCTCGTCCTGGGGGCGGCCGCAGTGGGACCGCTTCCGGCTGCGCATCCCGTTCAAGATCGGCGACGTCGTGCAGAAGGTCTCGCTCGCCCGCTGGTCGCGGACCCTTTCGACCTTGGTGAGCAGCGGCGTCCCGATCCTCCAGGCGATCGAGATCACCGGCAAGACGGCCGGAAACACCGTGGTCGAGCGCTCGATGGAGGCGGTGATCGAGTCGGTCAAGGGTGGCGGCACGATCGCCGCGCCGCTCAAGCAGGCTCCGGTGTTCCCGCCGATGGTGGCCTACATGGTCGGCGTCGGCGAGGAGATCGGCGCCCTGGACAACATGCTCGCCAAGGTCGCCGACTTCTACGAGGACGAGGTCGCCGCCGCGGTGAAGGCCCTCACCTCGATCCTCGAGCCGGTGATGATCATCTTCGTCGGCAGCATTGTCGGCTTCATCGTGGTATCGATGTACCTGCCGCTGTTCAAGGTGTACGACAACATTCGGTAGGGGCAGCGCCCCGACCTCTCCGAAGCTGCGCCGCATAGAGGTGCAGCTGGGCGAGATCGACTGGTCGCGTAGCTTCGGTGTGTTCGACTATTGGGCCCGGAACCGCGCACGGATTCCGGGCAAGACCCACGTTGCCGTTCTGATGGCCGAGAACGGCTGGGGTCGGTTTCGGCCGGCCCTCGAAGCCCTCGCCGAGACGGTACCGCTAATCGTGGTCGAGTTCCGCTGCTGGCGCGGGCAAGGTGAGGCGCTGCTGATCCCCGAAGTAGTAGTCGCCAACCAAAGCCTCGACCTCAGCGACCCACCGGCGGCCGCGAGCAACGAGGAGCGCACCGAGGCGGACTGGCGACAGGGGGCGAGCGATGAAGCGTGGGCCTTCAAGGAAGCGTTCGTGGAATGGGTGAGCGAAAATGTCGGTCCGGTGCGCGTCGACTACAAGCCCAAGTCATATGTCGGCGTTCGCGTGGGACGGCGCACCTGGGCGCCGCTGTGGCCACGACAGGACGGGGCACACATCTACCTGCCGGATCCGGATGGTTCGCGCAGCGAGGATCCATCAGTCGCGTTCGACGAGTTCGAGGCACGGCTGCGCGCCGAAGGCTTGAGCCTGAACTGGCCTAGCTACGAGATTCTCCGCGACGGTGCTCAGCCTTGGTCCGAGCGTGAGCGGATTGACCCGGCCGACGCCGTCATCGATTCAGCTGGCACGCCGCCAACTCCCGGACTAGTCCGCCATGATCGCCAACCGCTCCGCGACGCCACCCGAGAGCGTCTGCAGAGCCTCG
The DNA here is from genome assembly GCA_038251325.1 of Solirubrobacterales bacterium. Classification (GTDB taxonomy): domain Bacteria; phylum Actinomycetota; class Thermoleophilia; order Solirubrobacterales; family Solirubrobacteraceae; genus JBBSBL01. The sequence continues at coordinate 7,054 of JBBSBL010000036.1, forward strand.
GCGATCGCCTCGAAGTCCGTACGATCGGCTGTCCGGAGGCTACGGCCGTGTGCCCAGGCCGTGCAGCCGATCAGGATGTCGTGGTACCAGGCGACGCGGTTCTCGCTCTTCGCGCCGCGGCGCGCCCGCCGCCTGGTCGGCGGGTGGCGGTGAAGCGCTCGAACCTGGCCGGCGGCCACCGCGACGCCGCCGTCGATCGGCAGGACGTCGACGAGCCCGAGATCTTCCGCTCCGATCCACCACGCGAGCGGGGCCGCCAGGTCGGGGTGGCCGCCGGCGATCCCCTGCCTGAGTCCGAAGGCGATCTCGGCCAGTGTCGCGGAGCTGATCGCTACGGGATCGCCGGCGCCGGCTCGCGCCAAGGCCTCGCCGTGCTGCGGCCCGCCCGGCGCCAGCCCCACGGCGAGATGCGTGTCCCAGACCTCGCCGCGCAGGAGGGTGGCGCTCAGCGCTCGTCCTCGTCACGCATGGCCAGGGCGGCCTTCTCGTACTCCGCGTAGTCGAAGTCCGCCGCCGCGCCGCCGCCGCTCGCGGACGCCATCGCCGCTCGCCGCTCGGCCGCCAGCCGCTGCAGCGCTCGACGTTCGGCCGCCTGGGTCAGCGCCGCCGATGCAAGTCGCACGAGCGCGTCGTTCGCGGTCGTTCCCAGCTGGTCGGCCAGGTCGGAGATCTCGGCCCACTGCTCGGCCGGCACCGTGACCTGGGTGCGATGCCCGCGGCGCTTCGGTGCCCGCCTCCGCGGCGCCGTGGCGGTGGCCTCGGGGGAATCGCTGAGGCCGGTGAGATCGTCGTCGGGAACCACGGACCGTACTCTAGCGCACCATATGATGTGTTACTGCTTTGCATCAGCGGTGCTCGGAATCGACGCAGCGGCGTCCGCCTCCGCCAGCCGCCGCTCGAGCAGACGCCGCTCGGCGTCGTCATGGACCAGCGCCAGCGCGCGGCGGTAGGCGTCGCGGGCCTCGGCCGGGCGGCCGAGGCGGCGCATGAGCTCGCCCCGGGTCGAGTGGAGGTGCGGATAGTCCGACAGGGCACGGCGGTCGACGAGGTCGAGGCCGGCTTCGGGACCCTCGACCTCGGCGATCGCGACGGCCCGGTTGGCCGTGCTGCGCGAGGGCGCGGTGGAGCCGGGCGCGCCCCTCGGCGATCTGCGCGTCGTCCCACCGCGAGCGGTCCTGGTCGGCCAGCAGCACGGGCTCGCCGTCTCGGAACCGCGCCGCGCGGCGGGAGTCGTGCAGCAGCATGAGCGCGAGCAGGCCGTTCGCCTCCGCCTCGTCGGGCTTCAGCTCGGCCAGCGCCCGCCCGAGGCGGAGCGCCTCGCCGGTGAGCTCGGTGCGGGTCCGCCACCCCTGGTTGAAGATCAGGTAGACGACCGCGAGCACGGCCTCGAGCCGATCGGGCAGCAGGTGGTCGGGCGGCACCCGGAACGGGATGCCCGCGGCGGCGATCTTGCGCTTCGCGCGCACCAGACGAGCTCCAGCCGCTCGTCGGGAAAGGGCGTCTCCTCCACGGCGGGCTCCTCGGCCTCGGGCACGTCGCGCAGGCGGGCCTTCGCGGCGAGCACGCGATCGCGGCGGATGCGATCGATGGCCCGGTTGCGTGCCGTCGTCACGTGCCGTCGCGCGGCCAGCGCTCCGCCGCGATCGCGAAGGCCTCCTTCGCGGCCTCCTCGGCGAGGTCGAAGTCGCCGAGGAAGCCGATCAGGGCGGCGAGGACATAGCCCCACCGGTCGCGGAAGGCCTGCTCGAGGATCGCTACCACTCCACGATCGGACGCACCTCGACCGCGCCGCCCATGCTGACGGCCGGAATCCGCGAGGCCAGCTCGATGGCCGCGTCGAGGTCGTCGGCCTCGAAGATGCAGTACCCGTCGAGCGCCTCCTCGGTCTCCACGAACGGGCCGTCGGTCGTCAGCGTCCGGCCGTCCTGCACGCGGACAGTGGTCGCCGTCTCGGGGGGGCTGGAGCTGGTGGCCGGGGGTGAGGCCGGGCGTCGCGTTGACCGCCTGCCGCCCGGCGGCGATCGTCTTCTGCTCGTCCTCGGGCAGACTCTTGAAATCGCGCGCCCTCGGCCCCAGGTTGATCAGCAGCATGTACTTCATCGCGTCCTCCTTCTCGGATGGTCGCCTATGAGACGAACGGGGAGCGACGAGATCGACAGCTCCGCGCTGAACCGTAGGCCGGGCCGATGAGGCGCGCCGGAGCGTCGGCGCTCGCGGCGGTCGCGTACCTCGTCGCCGGCTGCGGCGGCGGGACGGTGACGCCGACCACCGCGGCGCCTGCGACCCGAGCGGCGATCCCCGCGCGCCCGAAGCCGCCGCCACGGCCGCCCATCGTCCGGCGCCCGGAGCCGCCGCCCCGGCCGCCCATCGTCCGGCGCCCGAAGCCGCCGCCCTGGCCGCCGATCATCCAGCGCCCGATCCCCTATGGCCCCAAGCGCCGCGCCGAGATGCGCGCCTACGCGCTGCGGCACTACGGCCTGCGGACATGGCGCCTGCGGCGACCGCGCGTGATCGTCGAGCACTACACGGCGTCGTCGACATTCGCCTCGGCCTTCGCCACCTTCGCGGCGGACGTGCCGGACGTCGAGCTCCACGAGCTGCCGGGCGTCTGCTCCCACTTCGTGATCGACCGCCGCGGCACGATCTACCAGCTCGTCTCCACGCGGATCATGTGCCGCCACACGGTCGGGCTGAACGACGTGGCGATCGGGATCGAGCACGTCGGCCTCAGCGACGCGCAGGTGCTCGGCGACCGCGCCCAGCTGCGCGCCTCGCTGCGCCTCACCCGGTGGCTCCGCTGCCGCTACGGGATCGCCGTGCGCGACGTGATCGGTCACGCCGAGAGTCTGCGCAGCCGCTATCACCACGAGCGGATCGCCCGGTTGCGAACCCAGACGCACGGGGACATGGCGCGCCCCGCGATGGAGGTCTATCGCGGAACGCTGCGGCGGCTGCGGTGCGGCCGGTAGGCTCGCGCGCGGGTCACCCGCCGACCGTCCCGCGCCCATGACCGAGCTCCCCGATCACGTCCGCCGCAACCGCGCCGAGTGGGACCGGTGGGCCGCCGATTACGAGGGGCCGGGGCACGCGAACTGGGCGGCGGAGGCGCCGAGCTGGGGCATCTGGGGCGTGCCGGAGTCCGAGCTGCGGATGCTGCCGGACGACCTCGACGGCCTCGACGCGATCGAGCTCGGCTGCGGGACCGCCTACGTCTCGGCGTGGCTCGCGCGGCGCGGGGCTCGGCCCGTGGGGATCGACAACTCCGAGGCCCAGCTTGCCACCGCGCGGCGCTTCCAGGCGGAGTTCGACCTCGGCTTCCCGCTGCTGCACGGCAACGCCGAGGAGGTTCCGTACCCCGACGCGAGCTTCGACTTCGCGATCTCCGAGTACGGCGCGAGCATCTGGTGCGACCCCTACCGCTGGATCCCGGAGGCCGCGCGGCTCCTGCGCCCCGGCGGGCGCCTCGTCTTCCTCGTCAACGCGCCCCTGCTCGTGGCCTGCCAGCCCGACGAGGAGGACGGGATGGTCGGCGAGCGGCTGCTGCGGCCGCTGTTCGGGATGCACCGGGTCGCATGGGCGGACGACGACTCGGTCGAGTTCCACCTCCCGCACGGCGAGCTCGTCCGGCTGCTGCGGAGCTCCGGCTTCGCGATCGAGGAGCTGATCGAGGTGCGCCCGCCGGCGGAGTCGGAGACCCGGTACCCGGTGTGGGTGAGCCTCGAGTGGGCGCGGCAATGGCCGTGCGAGGAGGTCTGGGCGGTGCGGCGGGAGCGCTGACCCCGCGCCCGGGCACCCGCGTCCGTAGTGCGCCGCAGGGTCCGCTGGTACCGGCTCCGGATGACCGGGTGGCCCTCGCGCGCCAAGCTGGCGGCCATGGACGACGCCACGGCCGACGAGGTTCTCGCCACGAGCGCCGAGGGGCTGCGCGAGCAGGCCTTTCGCCGCGTGAAGAAGCGGCGGGACCTCCACACCCACGCGTTCGCCTACCTCGTGGTCAACCTCCTCCTCTGGGGCGTGTGGGCGGTGATCGGCGCGACCTCCCATTCGTGGTTCCCGTGGCCGCTCTGGGTCACGCTCGGCTGGGGCGTCGGCCTCGCGTTCAACGCGTGGGACGTCTACGGCCGCCATCCGATCACGGAGGACGAGCTCCGCCGGGAGATGGATCGCCTGCGCGCGGCCGGCCGGAGCTGATCGGGTTCAGTCGTCGGGCCGCAAGTCGACCATCAGCTCGACGGTGCCCCCCGCCACGGACTGCGAGATCTCGGGACCCAGGCGCCGCAGAACCCCGACCATGGCGTCGTTGTCCGCGAGCACGAGCGCCGTGGCGTAGCGGATGCCCTCGGCCCGTGCGCGCTCGGCGAGCCGCTCGCAGAGCAGGGTGCCGAGCCCCGCGCCCTGCCAGTCGTCGAGGATGACGGCGGCGAACTCCGCGCAGGCGGGGTCCTCGAGGCGGACGTAGCGCGCGACGCCCACGCCGTCGCCGGAGTCGGGCCGGATGGCGACGAGCGCCTCGTGGTCGTGGTGGTCGACGTCGACGAAGTACGCGATCTGATCCTTGCTGAGGTGCGGCGCCGGCGTGAGGAAGCGCCGGTAGCGGGCCTCGTCGCTGAGGCGGTCGAACGCCGTTCTCAGGCGCTCGGCGTCGCCCTGGGCGATCGGGCGCACGCGCACGACCCGGCCGTCGGCGAGCGCGACGTCCTGCGGGTAGGCGGGCTGGGTGGCGGCCACGGCCGGCGGAACCGTAGCGGTCGTCACCAGGGCCTCGGCGCGCAGCGCGGGAGGGCGGTGCCCGCTGCGGCCGGCACCGCGATCAACCGCGCAGGCCGACCTCGGCGATCTCCGCCCGGTCCCGGCGCGGTGCGAGGGCCACGATCCAGACCAGCCAGTGGCGCATCGGCGGGGTCTCGGTCGTCAGGCGGATGGGGCGGCCGGAACGCACGGTCGTCCGACCGGCGAGGCGGATCCAACCGCGCCGCGCGCCGCCCGCCGGGCGGCGCGCGCCCGCGCCGTAGATCTCGGCGGCGAAGCCCGGCGTCGGCGTGCGGATGATCAGGCTGCGCGGGCGGGCGGGGGAGACGGCGGTCACGGCCAGGCCGACGCCCGGCTTGCCGAGCGCGCCGGTCGAGTAGCGCTGGGTCGCCCAGGCGGTGGCGGGGTCGCCGTCGACGGCGAGGCGCGCCCGGTCCTGGTGCTCGCCGTCCCCGCCGTAGGGGTCGATCGCGAAGGCCCGGGGAAGCAGGGCGATCGGGCCGGGGGTCGGCGCCGGGACCGGCGTGGCGCCGGCCGGGATGGGCGGCCGGGTCGATGCGGCCGGCCCGGCGGCCGGCGCGGCCGGGCCGTCGTCCTCGGTCGCGAGCAGCGTGATCGCGGTGCCGGCGCCCAGGCCGCCGAGGGACAGCATCGCGGCGGCGAGGAGGGTGGGGGCGCGCGCGCCGGGCGGCGGGACGAGCGGCCAGGACTCGGGGAGGGCTGTTGCCCCTTGGGCTGTCATCCCCTCCGGCTCGGCCGGGTCGGGCTTCACGGCCCCGACCACGTCCGTCTCCGGCGCCAGCTGCTGGTGCTCGAGCGCGTCGAGCTCGACCTCGGGACCCCGCGCTGCCGGCGCGCTCGCCTCCGACCCGTCCGCGTCGGGCTCGACCGGCTTCGGCGGCGGGATCGAGCCCGGGTGGATCCCGAGCTCCGTGAGGAGCGGGCGGATCTCGATCTCCCCGGTCTCCGGCTCGGGCGGAGCGAGCGGCTCGGCCGGTGGGACCCGCTGCGTAGGATCGCGGCCGGTGATCCGAGGCGGCCCCGGAAGGTAGCCGTCGATCTCGGGCGGCTCGGCGAGCTCGGGCTCGAGGTCGGTCACGAGGACCCCGGGAGACGACGGAGCCGAGGCCGGCGGCCGGGCTTCGGTGCGGTCGGCCGGCGGCGCGCCCGCCGGCCGCGACGCCGGAGGTAGGACCGGAGCCAACGGGGGAGCGAGCGGCCCGGGGGCGGGGTCTCGCACATCCCGCCCGCTGCGGGTCACGCGGTCGCGGGCGCGGCGCGCGACGCGCTGGAACGACGTCGGCCCGCGGCGGTCCGGATCGGGCGGCGGCACGGAGGGTCACGCTAGGGAACCGGCCGGACGGCAACCGACGCCGACGTCCGCTACTTCCGCTACTTCCGCTACTTCCGCGCCGCACCGTGCCGGAACTCGCGGCGACCCGGCACGCGCGCGGAGGCCGGGGCGCCGCCGCGCGCCGCGCTCGAGGCCCGGGCCGACGCGCCGCCGCTCGTCCCGTCGCCGACCGGCGACCAGTCGGGCGCGGCCGGGCCGAGGCGCAGGAGCGCGCGCCAGGTCGACGCGTCGGCGACCCCGGTCGGGGTCCTGCCGCGCGAGAGCTGGAAGGTCCGCACCGCGGTGGTCGTGCGGCCGCCGTAGACCCCGTCCTGGTTGACCTTGCCCCCCGCGGCGGCGAGGTGCTGCTGGAGCCAGAGCACATAGTCCCCGCGCGCGCCCGGGCGCAGGACCGGCCATCCCGGGTCCGGCGGGGCGGAGGCCGCCGGCGGCGGCGCGGAGAGCGCCCGCCAGCCGCCGGAGCTGGTCTCCTGCCAGTCCCACCAGCTCACGCCGGTCGCCCCGAAGGCCCGGCCCAGGGAGCGGAAGCGCGCGAGCTCCGTGCCCGACGGACCCTGGTAGGTCTGGCCGAGCGGCACGATCGGGCGCTGGTAGATGCGGTTCCAGCGGTAGGTGTGGGCGTACACGCGATCGACCGAGACCCCGATCGCCTTCCAGTACATCTGCGGCTGGTTGAACTGGGCGCCGCCCGGGCCGAGGAACACCGAGTAGGGGAAGGCGGGGTGGTAGTCGACGTACGGGAGGCCCGCGAGCGAGAGCGGGTAGCGCCCGCCGACACCCTGGCGCAGCAGGCGCATGTAGGTCCGCGCCGAGCGGTACTTGCCCTCGTACTCGCCCTCGGCGTCGATCGCGAGGCAGTCGGCGCCGCGCTGGACGGCGCGCACCGAGTTGCGCGCCTCCTCGACCGGCCGGTTCCCGTAGACGTAGGGCCACGCGCAGACCGACAGCCCGCGCGCCTTGAGCGCCGAGACCAGCGCCGGGGTGAACTGCCGCCACATGTTCGCGCCGTCGGAGGACTTGATGAAGACGGTCCGGATGCCGGCGCGGCGGGCGCGGCGGGCGATCGCGTCGACGTCGCCGCCGTCGCTGTGCCACGACTCCCAGATCCACATGCCGTCGCCGTCGAAGGCCGTGCCGGTCGGTGCGGCGGACGGGGTCTGGGCGCTCGCCCGGCGTCGCGCGCGGACAGTGACCGGGCCGACGGCGTTCGAGGCGCGCCCGCCGAGCGTGCGCAGGCGGATCCGGCCGCTCGCCGCGCTGCCGGGGACGCGGACGACGAGGCTCGTGGCGGAGCGTCGGCGGACGGTGACGGCGACCGTGCCGCCCCCCCGCCGGGGGAAGACGACGCGGACGCGGGCGGGGAAGCGGCGGCCGGTGAGGAGCAGGCGACCCCCGGTGCCGACGGTGGTCGGCGCGGCGCACGAGGCGGCGGGGTAGCAGCGGGCCGCGGCGAGGCGCGGCCCGGGCGCGGTGCGGGCCTCGGCGGCCCCCGGCGCGAGCGCGATCGGGGTCGCCAAGCCGACGGCGCCGACTAGCGCGCCGCACGACCACCGGCGGACGGGTACGGACAGCGGCATCACCCCGTCAACCGAATGCTAGGGCGAAGGTTGCGGGGACGCGACGGTTGCACGCCGGCGCCCGGGCGCCGGGCGCGGCCCCGCCGGCGGCGCGAGCGGCGCGAGGCCGCGCGTGCGGTGCGCGGGTTTCGCGGCCTCAGCCGCGCCGGGCCGGCCGGCGCCCCCGGGCGCGAGCCTCGCGCACAAGCTCGTCGAGCGAGGCGGCGATGCCGTCGCCGAGTCGGTCGAGGTCGGGCATCGCGGCCCGGTCGGCGCTCAGGCCGAAGACCACCCCGCCGTCGTAGGAGACGACCGCGATGCCGACGGCGTGGTCCGCGGCGAGCGGGACGAGCGGCCAGACCTCGCGCAGCGGGGCGCCGAACGCGTAGAGCGTGGCCTGCGGGCCCGGGACGTTCGTGATCGTCAGGTTGAAGAGCCGGGTGGCGTAGAGGGAGCGCGCCAGGATCGCGTGGAGCACCGGTGGCGCGAGGGAGGTGAGGTCCACGATCGTCGCCGTCCCGAGCGCCTCCGAGCCGGCCTTGTGCGCCTCGGCGTCCTCCACGGTCAGCGCGTGCCGCTCCACGGACGTCGGCTCGGCGACCGGCAGGTGGACGAACAGCGAGGTCACCCGGTTCCCGAGGGCGAGCTGCTCCGAGGCGGTCCGGAGGTTCACCGGCACCATCGCTCGCAGGCCGCGCGCCGGGAGCGGCTCGCCGCGGTCCAGCAGCACGGCCCGCAGGCCGCCCGCCGCCGCCGCGAGGACCGCGTCGTTGACCGTCCCGCCGAGCCGCCGGGCGACGAGCTTGAGGTCGGCCAGCGGCGCGCGGACGACCGCGTAGCGGCGCGAGGAGCCGATCGGGACGTTGAGGCTCGAGCCGGCGGCCGGCACCAGCTCGTCGCGCGCCAGTGTCTCGACGAGCGCGCGCGAGCGGTCCAGCGCGGACCCGAGCCGCGACGGATGCAGGGCGAGGTCGACGCTCGCCCGCGCCGGCCACGTCGCCGCCCGCGCCGCGGCCAGCGGCCACGCGGCGATGCCGCCGTCCGGCTCGGCCGGCGTCGCGGCGGGGGCCGGAGGCTCGGGGTCGGGCCCGGGCTCGGGCTCGGCGTCGAGCAGCAGGTGGCCGACGTCCACCGACCCCACGCCGTCGAGCATCGCGTGGTGGGTCTTCGTCACCAGCGCCCAGCGGCCGCCGGCGAGCCCCTCGAGCAGGACGATCTCCCACAGGGGACGCCCGCGGTCGCACCGGTGCGACCAGTGGTCCGCCGCCCAGTCGCGAAGCTCCTCCTCGCCGCCCGGAGGGGGGAGCGCCGCGCGCCGCACGTGGTCGGCGACGTCGAATCCCGCGTCCTCCCGCCAGCGTGGCCACGACAGCCCGCCGGTGCGCGGGGTCGACAGCCGCTGGCGGAAGCGCGGGAGGCGCTCGAGCCGGCGGGCGAGGTGAGCGCGGACGTCCCGGAGGCTCGGCGCGCCGCCCCCGGGCGAGGCGTCGAACACCAGCACCGCGCCGATGTTCATGTTCACGGCCTCGTCGACCTGCTCGAGCTCGAGGAACGTCGCGTCGAGGGGGCTGAGGGCCGCGCTCACTGGACGGGGGAGGCTAGCCGTCGGTCGAGGCGGCGGCATCCGGACGGCGGGCGGGTGCGGGTGCGTAGAGCGCACGGATCCGCGCGGGCGCCCGCCCGTCCGTCCGGCGGGGCGCACGGCGAGCCGCTCGCCGGTACGCTCGTCCTCCCGGCGCCGCGCCGGCCCGACATGCCCGTGCCCCTCCGCTCAGTCGCCGTCCCCCCCGCGTCACTCGACCGGTTCGAGACGGTGCTCGGGCAGCGTGCCGCACGCGAGATGTTCGCGGCGATGCGGGCGGGCCGCGAGGTGCTCGGCGACCGCGTGGTCTGGAGCTTCAACTCGACGGAGCGGGGCGGGGGCGTGGCGGAGATGCTGCGGTCGCTGCTCGCCTATGCACGCGGCACGGGGATCGACGCGCGCTGGATGGTGCTCGAGGGGACCCCCGAGCTCTTCGCCGTGACCAAGCGGATCCACAACCGCCTGCACGGCAGCAGGGGCGACAGCGGCGGCCTCGGCGACGCCGAGCGCGCCGTCTACGAGGAGGCGCTGCACGAGGCGGGCCGCGAGGCCGCGGCGCTCGTCAGCCCCGGCGACATCGTGCTGCTCCACGACCCGCAGACCGCGGGCCTCGCGCCCGCCCTCGCCGGCAGCGGCGCGCACGTCGGGTGGCGCTCCCACATCGGCATGGACCTCCAGAACGACATCGGCCACGAGGCGGTGCGCTTCCTGCTTCCCTATCTCGGGGATGCCGAGGCCTACATCTTCTCCCGCCGCGTCTACGCCTGGCCGGAGCTCGACGCCGCACGAGTCCACGTCATCCCCCCGTCGATCGATGCGTTCTCCCCGAAGAACGAGCCGTTGGACCGCGCGACGGTCCACGCCATCCTCCACGCGGCGGGCCTCGCCGACGGCACGGCGAGCGGGGTGGCGCGGTTCACGCGCGAGGACGGCTCGCCCGGGCGGGTGGACCGCCGCGCGGAGGTCCATCAGGACTCGGTGCTCTCGTTCCGCACGCCGCTCGTCGTCCAGGTCTCGCGCTGGGATCGCCTCAAGGACCACGTCGGCGTGCTGCGCGGGTTCGCCGAGCACGTCGCCCCGCACACCCCGGCCCACCTCATGCTCGCCGGCCCGGCGGCCGGGTCGGTGACCGACGATCCCGAGAGCGGCGACGTCCTGGGCGAGATCCTCGAGGCGTGGCACGACCTGCCGGCCGCCGTGCGCCGCCAGGTCCACGTCGCGTGCCTGCCGATGGACGACACCGACGAGAACGGGGCGGTGGTCAACGCGCTCCAGCGGCACGCCCGCGTGGTCGTCCAGAAGAGCCTGGCCGAGGGCTTCGGGCTCACGGTCGCCGAGGCGATGTGGAAGGGACGGCCGGTCATCGGCAGCCGCGTGGGCGGGATCCAGGACCAGATCGTCGACGGCGTTACCGGATTCCTCCTGCGCGACCCCGGGGACCTCGCCGACTTCGGCCGGCACCTGCGGATGCTGCTCCAGGACCCGAAGCTCGCGACCCGCATGGGGAGGGCGGGGAAGCGGCGGGTCGCCCGGAGCTTCCTCGGCCCGCGTCACCTGATCCAGTACCTGCGGCTCTTCGAGCGGCTGGTCGAGCGGGAGGCGACGCCTGCACCACCGTCCCCGGCCCCGGTGCGATGACGAGCGTGGGCTACCGCCGAATCCTGCTCGGCTTCGACGGATCGGATCAGGCCGCGGACGCGCTCGCCCTCACCCGGCTGCTCGCCGGCCCGACCGGGGCACGCGTTCAGATCGCGTGCGCCTACCCCTACCAGCCGCTCGGCCCCACCGCGGAGCCTGTCGGCGAGTTCGCCGACGCGGTGCGGGAGGAGGCCGAACGGGCGCTCGCCGCGGCGCGCGCCGGTCTCGGCGACCGCGCGGGCACGGTCGAGACTCGGCTGGTGGCGGACAGCTCGCCGGCGCGGGCGCTGCAGCATCTCGCCGAGGACGAGGACGCCGACCTCGTCGTGGTCGGCTCCACGCACCGCGGTCGAGTCGGGCGGGTCCTGATCGGCGCCGTCCCGGACCGCCTGCTGCACGGGGCGCCGTGCGCGGTGGCCGTCGCCCCGCTCGGGTTTCGCGACCGGGCGCCCGCGGAGCTCCGCACGATCGGCGTCGGCATCGACGACTCCGCCGAGGCGGCGCTCGCCCTGGACGCCGCCGCCGCGCTGACCGGCGCGACCGGCGCGCGCCTGCGGATCGCGACCGCCACCGGCCCGCCGGCCGGCTCTCCCGAGGTTCACGTCGGCTACGACCACGTGGTCGTCATGCGGGCGCTGCGCGCCCAGGCGGAGCAGCGCGTCGCAGAGGCCGCTCGCGGCCTGGCCGGGACCGAGGCCGACACCGCGGTGCTCGAGGGCGACGCGGCGGCGACCCTGCTCGACCTGGCGGAGAACCTCGATCTGCTCGTGGTGGGATCCCGCGCCTACGGGCCGCTGGCGCGAACCCTGCTCGGGTCGGTCTCCCAGGCACTCGTCCACGACGCGCCGTGCCCGGTGCTCGTCGTGCCGCGCGGCATCGCCCAGGCGCCGCGGTCGGAGCGCTAGAGCGCGACGTCCACCGGCGTGGCTCCGTGCGGCGGGGGCGGGGACCGGAGCTCGATCCGCTTCGCGAGCCAGGGCGTGAGCCGGCCGGCGCTGACCTTGCCCGGGTACCAGAGCCCGACGGTGGCCGGCGGCGCGGGATCGCCGCGACCACCGCTGACCTCGGCCACCATCGCGTGGGCCGTGGGCCCGGTGAAGAGCATGCCGTGCAGGACCGGCCTGAACGGCGTCGGCGATCCCGGCGCCCCGGCGCGCGCGGCGATCGCCTCGGCGACAGCGTCCGCCTGCTGGGCGGCGAGGCCGCCGTGCTTGAGCGGGAAGGCGGTGCAGTCCCCGGCGGCGTAGACGTCGGTCGCCCCGCGGACCCGGCCGTGGAGGTCGACCGGGAGAAAGCCCTGGCCGTCGCCGGGGAGGCCCGGCACCGCTGGGCCGCGCAGTCCGGCGAGGGCGATGGCCCGGTCGCAGCGCAGGTCCGGTCCGGGGCGCAGCCGCAGCGTCTCGCCGTCGAAGGACACGGCGCGGGCGCCCGTCCTCGTCGCCACCCCCGCGGCGGCCAGCATCTCGGCCACGGCGGCCCGGGGCGCCGGCCCGAAGACCTCCAGCGCCGCCGCCGCCGGGGTCACGAGCGCGACCTCGGTGCCCTCCACGTCCCGTGCCCGCAGCCGGGCGGCCGCGAGCAGGGCGATCTCGACCGCCGGGAGCGGCCACACGGGGCCTCCGGGCTCGATCACGGCGAGGCGATGCGCGCCCCCGCTCTCGAGGTCCGCGAGCACGGCGGTGACCGCCTCGGCGTCGTGCTCGCCGCGGAACACGGTGGCTCCCGGCACCGCGTCGACGGCGCGGGCGCCGAGCGCGACCACGAGGGCGTCGTAGGGCAGCTCGGCGCCCGCCGCCGTGGTGGCGACGCGGCGGCCCGGGTCGACGGCGGCCAGCTCCCCGCGGTGGAGGTCGGCGCCGGTCTCCGCGGCGAGCTCGTCGAGCGGGACGCTCGGCGCGTGCCCGAGCCCGACGGCGTCGAGCACGGTGAGCGCCCGCAGACGGAACTCGCGGTCGGGGGCCAGCAGCGTCGGCGCGAGCGCGCTGGCCGGCGCAAGCTCCCGCAGGGCGAGCAGCAGCTCCGCCGCGGCGACCCCGCCCCCGGCCACGAGCACCCGGCTTCCGGCGGTCAGCTGACGGTCGGCCGGCGCGGGCACGGCGCGATCCTAGCCGCCGTCGCCCGGGACCGCGATCGGGTGCCGGCCGTCCTGCGGTCTGGCCGGGCCCTCGAGTCCGTCGGGGTCGCCGCGACCGACCCGCTACGGTGCGCGGCGTGGGCGCGCGCGACACTCCCGACGGGTCAGCCGACGCCCAGCCGCTGCCGTGCCCGCCGTGCCGGGGCACGGGGAGCGTGCAGTCGGCGCTCGGCGGCGAGTCGCGCGCGGTGACCTGTCCGTGGTGCGAGGGCGCGGGCACGCTGGCGCGCGAGCACGACGCGCAGGAGGCCGGGGAGCGCCTCCGCGGGCCCGCGGCGAGCTGACCCGAGCGGGTCAGTCCGCGAGCGCGACCGAGGCGATGCGCCAGACGTGGCGGCGGCGCATCTCGTCGAGGTCGTCCGGCGGCGTCGTGAGCAGGGCCTCGGTGGCGCGGCGGTCGAGCACGTCCCAGGCGGGGTGCCAGGGGCTGTCGCGCAACGCCTCGTGGGCGATCCGCTGGACCCGGGCGAGGGGATGCTCCCCGGGCGCCTCCGCGGTGGCCGCGCCCGCTGAGGGCTCCGCTCCCGCATGGGCCTCCGGCCCTGGGGCGGGCCGCGCGGCCGCTCGCCGTCGCGCGAGCTCCCGCTGCGCCCGCCCGCGCAGCCGTCGCGCGCCGACCGCGGCGCGGGCCGCGCCCGAGGGCCGTTCGTCCCAGCGCACGCCGTCCTGGAACGGGATCGACCGGAGCTCCGGGGCCAGCGCGCGGACCATCTCCCGATGGAAGCGCGCCCGGCGGCGCTCGGCCACGGGCGCGCCGAGCAGGTCGGGCAGCAGCGCCCGGGACCAGAGCGGCGAGGTCGCGTCGCGGATCGGCTCCACGCAGCCGTGCGCCGGCGCCGACCAGGTGCCCATGCGCCGCAGCAGGTAGAAGGCGTCGGGGACGTCCTCGGCGGCGACGCCGGCGTCGAGCGCCTCCTCGACCCACGCGCGCAGGCGGTCGCGAACGCCGGCGGTCGCGTCGGAGGTGAGCGGCTCGCGCCGGCCCGGAGCGCGGCCGCAGAACTCCGCATGCAGCCGCGCCGTCAGGGCGCCCGCGCCGTCCCCGCGCGCCGCGCCGTAGTAGCCGCGGGCGATCTCGCCGCCCTGGCCCGTGTGCCAGAGCGGCAGCGGATGCTGCGCGTGGGTCGCGGGGAAGCCGGCGGCGTCGGAGAGGGTGATGGTCCCGCCGGAGAGCGCGCGCACCATCCGCGCGGCGCGCCGGGGCTTCGCGCCGCGGTCCACCCAGCCCGGAACGTCCAGCGTCGAGAACGGGCGGCCGAGGCGATCGCACAGCGCGCGCCCGATGACGGCGTCGGGATGATCGGGGGCGCCGGCCGTCCCACCCGGCCAGTCCAGCGACGCCGCCCGGGTCGCGGCCAGCACCACGCGCGAGTCGCGCCCGCCCGTGACCGGGACCACGCTCGGCCGCCCGGGCCAGTCCCCCAGGGCGCGGGTCAGCGCGGTGAGCGTGTGCGCGGCGCGGGAGCCGTCGAGCCCCGCGCCGAACCACCGCGCGATCTCGTCGAGCCCGAGCAGCGGGAGGTCGCGCGGAGGCTCGTCGGGTCGGTAGGCGCGCCATCCCGGCGGGATCCGTCGAACGCCTGTCCAGAGCGGGTGCCCGTCCAGCGACCAGCCGCCGGCCAGCACCTCGGCGAGCACGTCGCGGTCGATCGGATCCGTGAGCGGAGCGAGCCGGCGCAGCAGCTCGGCGCTGTTGCTGACCCAGCGGACGTCGCCGTCCTCCACCTCGTAGACAGGGTAGGCCCCGAGCGGATCGGTGACGACGTCGACCGCCCCGGTGTCGCCGGAGCAGCCCACGGTCACGAAGCGTCCCTCCATCCGGCTCGCCCAGCCCGCCGGCGCGGAGGCGAACCAGCGCGGGTCCAGCGGCGAGCGGCCGTCGAACATCGGACCGTCCCCGCCGGGGTGGGCCACGGGGCGCCCCGCGAACATCGCCAGGAGCCCGCCGCCGGCGGCCCAGTAGCGGACCCCACCGACCTGCTCCGGCGCATGCGAGGCCATCGAGGCCATGACCCCGTGGCCCGTCCAACGCGCCCGCGCGGGCGACTCGCCGAACGGCACGTCGACGACGACCTCCGACAGCGCGCGCTCGCCCCGGAGGTCACCCGCGAGCGCTCCGACCCCCACGACGAAGAGATTCACCGCGCCCGATCGTGGCACACGGGGGCGGGCGGCGGCCGGGTGGACGCGGGCGTGTCGTGGCCCTCGGAGTCCAACGGCGGCAGGGAAGGGGGTGGGAGCGGGGAGCTGCGGTCCTTCTGACGTCCACGGCGGCAAGGAAGGGGTGTGGGAGCGGGAGGTCGGGCACCGGGTCGCCCGGGCCAGCGGACCGCCTGAACCGCCCGAATGCGTCGAACCGTCCTGCCTGAGTGTCGTCCTGTGACACCAAAGCAGGACAGCATGCCGTGATAGGCGGATTCTGCGGAAGCGTGCGGACCCGGGGGTCGCCGGTGCCCCCAAAGCCGGAGGCTCTGCCGCGAAGGGCCGAACCGTCCGGACTATGGGGTCGCCGGTGCCCCCAAAGCCGGAGGCTTTGCCGCGAAGGTTCGTGGGGCACCCCTTCCTTGCCGCATTTCGCGGCCACCGAGCGCCGCGGCCACCGAGGGCCGCGGGCGCCGCGGCCATCGAGCGCCGCGCTACTTCCGCAGCAGCACGACGCGCGAGACCTTGGCCTTCGCGCCGCCCGCGGCGGTGAGCGTGCCGCTCACCGTGACGCGGAACTTCCGTCCCCGGGCCCGCCGGAGCGCTCGCGCCGCCTTCTTGTTCAGGCGCAGGACCTTCTTGGCCGCGCGACCGTTGCGCAGGACGACGCTGACCGAGCCGATCTTCACCGGCTTGCGCGCCTTGCGGCCGCGCGTCAGGCGCAGCGCCTTGCCGTCCTTCGCGCGGAGCATCAGCGAGAGCCGGCCCCGGGCGCTGCGGTTGGCGCGGGCGACGACCGCCACGCCCTTCTTCACGGCCCTCTTGAGCGACTGGATGCCGGCGCCCGAAAGCGACGCGGCGAAGGCGCGCCCGCCGGAGCCGCCGCTCCTGCCGCCGCCCTGCTGGCCGCCGCCGAGCGACCCGTCCTCGTCGAGCACGGTGAGCGTGCGGGTCGAGACCGCGGTGCCGCCGGAGTCGTCGACGACCTTGAGGGTCACGCGGATGATCCCCGGGTTGGGCCAGCTGCGCACGATTGACGAGGTCCCGCCGGTGTCGACGTAGGCGCCGTTGCCGCCGAGGTCCCAGCGGTAGGAGACGATCTGCCCGTCGGGGTCGTAGGAGCCCGCGGCGCTGAGGCTCACGGCCTGGCCGACCTTGACGGTGGTGGGGGCGAGGGTGAGCGTGGCCAGCGGCCGGATGTTGACGACGGTGATCGTGACCGGGTCGGTCGAGGTGGTGCTCACGCCGAGGTCGTTGGTCACGCGGACCTTCGGGTGGAAGACGCCCTCCTTGGTCCAGCGATGCGTCGTGGTCGCGTTGCCGGGGACGAAGGTGCCGTTCCCGTCCCAGTCCCACTCGTAGGAGACGATCGAGCCGCCGACGTCCGGCACGCCGGTCGCGGCGAAGCCGACGGGAACGTTGGGCTTGACCGTCGTCGAGGAGGTCGCGCCGAACGACACCGACGGGTTCCCGGACACCGTGATCAGCACCGGGTTCGTGGTGTCGATCTTCGTGGGCACGGCGTCGTACTCGTCGACATGCGCCGAGTAGCGCCCGCGCATGGGGTAGACGTGGGACTGGCCGGTCGGGCCCTGGCCGGGCAGCGTCGTGCCGTCGCCGAAGTCCCAGGTGAAGGTCACGCCAGGGGTCAGCGGCGCGCCGTTGAGCGCGAAGCTCACCGACCCGCCGGGAACGATCTGGAAGGTGTTCGGCGAGATCGAGAGGCAGTTCTCGAGCGGGTGGAAGCCGCCGATCGCCGTCGAGCACGCGGCGCCGGCGGGCGCGGGGGCGGCGAGCAGCGCCGTCGCCAGCGTCAGCGCGGCGAGGGCGGCGAGGCGGCGCCCCGAAGGGCGTGGGCGGGCGGCGGCGGCCATCGCTCCCCTATCGGCACCGGGGGTCAGGCCTTCACCCCGCCCGCACACCGTCGGACGACCGTCCAGTTTCACCCCGTCCCGGCCTGGACGCTCGCGCGAGGGCGCGCGACGCACGTTCGATCCCGCCCGGCGGTCGCTCAAGCCGAGAGGCGGCGGGGCCGATGCCAGACGACGATGCCCGTGCGCCCCGACTGTCCTCGCCTGCCCCGGAACGGCGAGGACGGCTTCGCGATCATCGAGACGCTCGTCTCGGCGCTGCTCGTCGTGCTCGTCGCCGTCGGCGTGTACGCCGGGCTGGACTCCGCCTCGGCCACCTCCGGCATCAACAAGTCGCGCGCGATCGCCTCCGACCTCGCCCAGGCCGACCAGGAGCGGATCCGCGCCTACCGCGCGTCGGACCTCTCGAACCTCCGCGGGACCCGGACGCAGGTCGTCGGCGGCACCACCTACACGATCGACTCGCGCGCGGACTGGGTGACCTCCGCGTCGGGCACCGCCTCCTGCGCCGGCGGCGGCTCGCTGGCGAACTTCATCAAGATCAGCTCCTCGGTCATCTGGCCGAACATGAAGATCAAGCCGGTGGTGCTCGACAGCCTCGTCGCGCCGCCCAACGGCTCGTTCAACTCCAACGAGGGCACGCTCGCGGTCCAGATCCGCGACCGCGACGGCAACGGCCTGCCCGGGATCAGCGTCTCGCTCGTCGGCCCCGAGACCTTCACCGACGTGACGAACGCCGACGGCTGCATCCTCGCCGGCTTCCTCGTCGCCGGCAACTACGACGTGCGCTTCGCCGTCCCCGGCTACGTCGACCGACAGGGCCAGACGAACATCAACCAGACCGTCGGCGTCGTTCCGGAGACGACCACGACCTCCGCCTTCGACTACGACCGCGCCGGCTCCGCCGCCCTCACCTTCCAGACCCAGCCCTTCTCGGCCGGGGTCCAGGCGGCCGCCGCGCCCTACGTGAGTCTCGCCCAGTCCGGGCTCGCCGCCCCCGGCTACCGCGTGTGGGGCAGCGGCGCCTTCGCGGCCAGCTACTCGGCCACCGGGCTCTTCCCGTTCCCCAGCCCCTACGGCGCCTACGGCGGCAACTGCGGCGGCGCGGACCCCGGGACCTACGCCCAGCCGCGCGACACCGTCACGATCAACCGGGGCGGCGCCGCCTCCGCCACCGTCTGGCTGCCGGCGATGAACCTGCTCGTCCGCCGCGGCGGCACGCCGCTCCAGGACGCTCGCGTGCGCGTGACGAACGTGACCCCCGGCTGCTCGGGCGTCCTGACGCTGACCACGAGCTCGGCCGGCAAGCTGCGCCTGGCGACCACGCCGCCGAGCGGGCAGGACCCGGGGCTGCCGTACGGGACCTACAACGTGTGCGCCGACGACGGCGCGCGCAGCGTCGTGCGCAACGCGGTGGCGAACACCGCGCGCGGCGGCACCGCGCAGCTGACCATGGACATCCCCACCTCCGGCGGGGGCTCGACGTGCCCGTGAGGCGCGCGAGCCGCGCCGTCCTCCAGCGCCTGGGAGACCAGCGCGGCTTCACGCTCATCGAGGTGCTCACCGCACTGCTCATCGGCGGCATCGTGCTGGCCGGCGCGATGAGCGTGTTCATGGCCGGGCAGCGCGCCTCGGCCCGGGTCCAGGATCGCGCCGAGTCGGTCCAGCGCGGGCGCTTCGTCATGGAGCAGCTGACCCAGCGGATCCGCTCCCAGGTCTGCCTCGGCCCGGGTTACCCGGCGATGACCCAGGGCGACGCGACCGGGATGACCTTCTACATGGACATCGGGGACGAGAACTTCCAGCCCCAGCAGATGCGCCTGACCTACGACCCGGTGAGCAACGGCGGCCAGGTCACCGAGACGACCTGGAACATGAGCCCCTCCGGGACCGCGCCCTCGGGCTGGCAGGTGGCCGGGAGCCCGAGCCGGGTCCGCGTGCTGGCCACGAACCTCGCGCGCGTCGGCGCGACGCCGTTCTTCCAGTACTACTCGTTCACCGCGACCGACCCGATCGCGCCGACCAACCTGCTGGGTGTCCCCCTGGTCCCGAACGACCTCGCGCGCGTCGTGCAGGTGGTCCTGACCTACAGCGCGCAGCCGATGCGCGGCAACCAGAACGCCTTCGTGGCGCCGATCTTCCAGAACCAGGTCTATGTCCGCACGGCGGACCCGACCGACCCGATCCACTCCCCGCTCTGCGTGTGAGATGCCCATGACCCCGCCGACTCCCCGACGCCCGCGCCGACTCGAGCTCTGCTCCGAGGAGGGGTTCACGCTCATCGCCGTGCTCGGCGTCATGCTCGCCCTGATGGCGCTCTCGGTCACCGCGTTCGCCGCCGCCGGCGGCGACATCCGCCTCGGCCGCTACGACCAGGACCAGAAGCGCGCCTACGCCGCCGCGGAGGCCGGGATCCAGCGCTACATGTTCCAGCTCAACGACGACAACGGCTACTGGGCGCGCTGCACCAACGTCCCGGCCCCGATGAAGGTCAACCAGGCGTGGAACGGCACCGGGGCGGACCCGCGGCAGCGCGTGAACATCCCGGGCTCCACCGAGCAGTACACGGTCGAGCTGATCCCGGCCAACGGCCAGGCGTCGTGCAACACGGCGGACGCCACCGGCTCGATGATCGACGCGAACAGCGGCACCTTCCGGATCCGCTCGACCGGGTTCGCGAACAACGCGAAGCGCAGCATCGTCGCGACCATGCGCCGCCGCGGTTTCCTCGACTTCCTCTACTTCACCGATCTCGAGACGGCCGACTCGAACTGGTACGCCGTCGACACCGGCGGCCGGCCGACCTCGACGACCGGGGCGCCCAACTTCAACGGCGAGGACCTCGTGAGCTGGGGCTCGCGCACCTGCAACCAGACTTACTGGCGCCAGGGGCGCGGCGGCCTCTCCTACAGCGGCTGGCTCCAGACGGCGACGACCCCGCCGCCGAACGGGACGTGGTCCCGCTTCAGCGACACCTGCACCGAGATCC
>JBBSBL010000037.1:0-26794 GCA_038251325.1 Solirubrobacterales bacterium
GGACGCCTCGTCTACCACTCGGGGAGGCCCATCGCTTGCTGGCCCGGCTCGTCGTTGTGCGGACGGGCATTCGGCGGTCCCCATAGGCAGGGACTGTTCGAAGAGCCGACGCCCGGACTCGAACCGGGGACCCCTTCATTACGAGTGAAGTGCTCTACCAACTGAGCTACGTCGGCACGCGGGACCGGTCGACGTAGAGGCCGCCGGCCGGCCCCGGCGCGGCCATGCTAGCGCGGGCAGGCCAGCCGGCCGGCGTCGGCCCGCAGGCCGAGAGATCGCGCCGGCCGAGATCCGGAACGACGCACGCGCCTGCAACGGCGACCAACGGACCTGCCAGGCCTTCGTCGAGAGTCCCGCGCCTTCGGGTCGACGCTCTCGATCGGACCCAAGACTCCGACGATGTGCCGGGCGATCCCGTCTTTTCGATCATCGACGACACCTCTCACGAGGTCGTCCTCTCCCTGGCGCGCTGGGACCACATTCGCGAACGCCACCCAGAGCTCGCCAGCGAGTTGCGGTTCGTGGAGATCACGGTTCGCTGGCCCCAGCATTGGGCTCCCGACCCGCGGCCGGGCCGGGCCGGGCCGGGAGCGGCGCTACTTCCCGCTCGATGAGCGGACCTGGCTCCGGGTGGTCGTAGAGTTCGGTGAGGAGGTCGACTCCGTCGTCACCGCGTTCCTCCAGCTCGAGAACCCATTGGCATGACCGTCACAATCGGCCACCTCGTCTGCGACGACTCCCTGTACGACCGAGCCGCGGACGTGCTTTACCTGAGCGTCGGATCGCCCGAGCCCGCGGGTGTCACGCACGCCACCCCGGAGGGCCACGCCGTTCGGCTCGGCGAGGACGGCACGGTTGCCGGCCTCACGCTCGTCAACGTCAAGTGGCTCCTGGAGCGCGACGGGAAGCTGGTGATCACGTTGCCCGAGCGAATCGAGACTGCGGCGGAAACGGTCGCCGCGGCACTGCGGTAGCCCCCGGCGGACCGACGGCGACCCGCGCTCAGGCCAACACCACCTCGACGCCGTCGAAGCGCCCGAAGTCGCGATCCCGGGTGTGGACCGAGAGCTCGTGGGCGGCGGCCGTGGCGGCGATGAGCGCGTCCCGCACCCGCGGGCGGGGATGGAGATCCTCACCCTGGCCATCGCCTCACCCCTCCTCGTCCCGCCCCGCCGGCACGAGGTAGCGCCCGACCACCGGCAGGTTGATGAAGCCCTCGGCGCTCGCGTAGAGCACGCCGACCCGCGGCATCTGGCTCGGCTCCTCGATCACGATCGAGCGGCTGACCCACTCCGGGTCGAACTTCGCGTTGAAGTCGCGCAGAGACTTGATCTGGAAGTAGGGGTTCAGGCGCATGGCGAGCCAGCGCCGCCCGCGGTCGCGGAGGCCGAGCTGGGCGTCGTCGGCGAACAGGCGCCCCCACGCGGCGAAGTTCAGCGACAGCCGCCGGAATCCGTGGTCGCCGAGCTCGATCGCCGTCTGCGCGATGAGGTACTCGGTCAGCCCGTTCTCGCTCCCCGGACGGCGGCGCATGAGGTCGAGCGAGTACCCGGGATCGGGGCCGTAGCAGGGCACGAGCCGCAGGAAGCCCTCGGGTCGGTCGTCCGCGCCGAAGGCGACGGCGAGCAGCAGGTCCGGCTCGCGCCCCTCGACGTCCCGGCCCGTGGACATCGTGAACCCGCGCTCGGGCTGCTTGCCGCGCCAGTGCTCGGAGATCTCGTTGAGCTCGCGGCGCAGGGCCGGCGTGGCCTCGGTCTCGCGGATGAGCGCGAAGCGGTGGCGGCGCTCGAGCCGGCGCACCGACTCGCGCACCGGCTTCATCGCGTGGCCCCGTAGGGTGAACTCGTCGCAGCGGATGATGCCCTCGTCGCCGAGGTACACCGCGCCTAGGTTGCGCGCCCGGTAGAGCGGCAGGTCGACGTCGCGCACGGCGAGGAACGCGAAGCGCCACGCGCGGCCGCGACAGAAGCGCAGGAACTCGTCGAGCGTGCGGCCGTGGTCCTCGGGCGGGCCGATCGGGTCGCCGGCCACGAGCGCGTACCCGGCGATCCACGCGTAGGCGACGAGCGAGCGCCCGTCGGCGGAGAAGAAGTAGCGCTTGTCCCCGCGCAGCGCGAAGTGGGCGAGCGTGTCGTCGCCGTGGGCGTGGACGATCGAGCGCGCCTGCTCGCGCTCCGCGTCACTCGCGGGCTGGCGGCCGACGATCGGGCGCAGCAGCAGGAAGAGCCCGGCGACCAGGCCGGCGATCCCGAGCGCGAGCAGCGTGTAGGGGTAGACCTCGTTCAGGAAACGACCGCGGTAGGCGTAGGGCCCGTCGACGCCGATCAGGCCGAGGAACGTCGTCTCCAGCGCGCCGCCGAGCGTCGGCCCCGACTCGACACGGGAGGCCTCGAGGTAGAGCGAGCCGACGCCGAAGAGCAGCACGATGCCGAGCCAGAGCGGCAGGAAGCGGGCGAAGCTCAGCAGTGAGCGCGGATCGCCGCGCGCGCCGAAGGCGTCGCGGTACCAGACGAGCGCGACGACCATCGCGGCCGAGGAGAGCGCGAGCAGCGGCGCCGGGCCCTTGAGGACGTGGAGCGCGGTGGCCAGGGTGAAGAGGACGACGGCGATCCACCACGCGTTGCGCTTGCGCCGCGCGAGGCCGAAGCCCGTGGCCACGAGGACGAAGCCGATGAGCACGGCGGCGACGCCGACCACGATGCGCCCGTCGCCGACCCGCAGCGCGAAGGTGCGGGGCACGTCGAAGTCGCCGGCCAGGCTGGGGAGCGGCAGGACGGTGAGCAGCCCGAGGATCGCGGTGAGCGCGCCGAGCAGGCGGACCGTCCGGCGATGGGGGAGCGTGCCGGGGGTGATGACCGGAGGCGCGGGCGAGACGTTCGCGGCCGCGCGGCTCGGCGGATCGGAGGCCATCGCGTGGGCGCCCTGCCCCGCCCCGGCCCGGGCCGCCTCCTCGGCCCGGTCTCCCGCCCGGACCGCGGAGGCGCCCGCCGCGCCGGCCGCGCTCGGCATCGCGCCGGCGCCCCGCCGCTCCGGCCGCGGCCCACGCGAGCTCGCGCCCTCCTGCGGGCGCATGGTCGGGAAGAGGATGACCTCGCGGATCGAGTCGACGCCGGCGAGCAGCATCACCAGGCGGTCGACGCCGACCCCGAGACCGCCGGTCGGGGGCAGCCCGTACTCGAGCGCGCGGACGTAGTCCTCGTCGATCGACTCGGCCCCCTCCTCGCCGGCGGCCGCCAGCGCGGCCTGGGCCGCGAAGCGCGCCCGCTGGTCGACCGGGTCGTTGAGCTCGCTGTACGCGTTGGCCAGCTCGCGCCCGGCGACGATGAGCTCGAAGCGCTCGGCGAGCTCCGGGTCGTCGCGGTGGGCGCGCGCGAGCGGGCTGATCTCGCGCGGATGATCGGTGACGAAGGTCGGCTCGCGCAGCGTCGGCTCGACGAGCGCGTCGCAGAGCTCGCCGATGAGCCGCCCGGCGCCCCACGCCGGCAGGTGGGGGAGGTTGTGGCGATCGGCGAGCGCGCGGGCGTCGTCGACCGGCATCGACGGGTGGACCGCCACGCCGGTCGCCTGGGCGACGAGATCGATCATCCGCGCGCGCGGCCACGGCGGCGTCAGGTCCGCGGGCGCCCCGTCGATCTCGACCACCGTCCCGCCGGTGGCGGCGCGCGCCGCCTCGAGGACGAGCGTCTCGGTGAGGGCCATCATGTCGCCGTAGTCCGCGAAGGCGGCGTAGCACTCCAGCAGCGTGAACTCCGGGTTGTGACGGGTGTCGAGTCCCTCGTTGCGGAACACGCGCCCGATCTCGAAGACACGCTCCATGCCGCCCACGACCAGGCGCTTGAGCGGCAGCTCCAGTGCGATGCGGAGGTGGAGGTCGCGATCGAGCGCGCGGTGGTGGGTGGTGAACGGGCGGGCCGCGGCGCCGCCGGCGCTCGCGTCCAGGAACTGGGTCTCGACCTCGGTGTAGCCGCGCTCGGCGAGCACGCCGCGCAGCGCGGCGATCGTCGCGAAGCGCGTCGCGAAGACCTCGCGCGGCCCGCGGTTGGCGATCAGGTCGAGCTCGCGTTGGCGGAACCGGATGTCCGGGTCGGCGATCCCGTGACGCAGATCGGGCAGGGCGCGCAGCGCCTTGGCCAGCAGGGTGATCTCGCGCGCGAGTAGCGAGGGCTCGCCGCGCCGCGACCGCGCGGGCACGCCGGCGGCGCCGACCCAGTCGCCGAGGTCGAGCGTGCGCACGACCGCGAACGCGGCGGGCGGCAGGTCCGAGCGCCCGACCAGGAGCTGCACCGTCGCGGTCCGGTCGCGGAGGTCGAGGAAGACGAGGCCGCCGTGGCGGCGGATGGCGACGATGCGGCCGGCGACGCGGATCGCAACGTCGCCCCCGACCGAGCCGGGCGCGAGCGGCTCGGCGAGCGCGCGGGCCTCCGCGACCGTGTGGTCGCAGTCGTAGCGCGGCGGGTAGGGGTCGACGCTGCGCGCCCGCAGCGCGTCGAGCTTGGCCATCCGCTCGGCCCGCTGGCGGGCGACGACCCGGTCGGCCGCGCGAGGTCGCCCGACCTCGTCGGCGGCGCCGGAGGCACCCGGTGCCGCGTCCCGAGGGACTTCCGATTCCTTGCTCACCGGGTCCGAGGGTACGGACGCGCCCCTACGTGAGGCCGTGAGCCTCCCTGTCGTGGGCCGCGGTCTCCTCATGTCGCGCGCGGAGGAAGGTGGCGAGCGACGCGGCGAGCGTCGCCACCACCGAGATCGACCACACCTCCAGGACGAGGTCGACCACCCGGCCGGGCGTCGTGACCGGAGTGGACATCTGGGAGCTGACCGTCGTGAGCTGGGCCGAGACCCAGAACAGCGCGTCGCCGACGTTCTGGATGTCCGGGTTGCGGCCGGCACCCTGCTCGAAGAGAAACATGAGCGCCGTCCCGAACGCGTCGAGGAGCAGCGTCGCGCCGAGCAGCATCAGGAGGCGACTGCGCAGGAGCCGGTGCGTCCGCGAGTTGCCGCGCAGGACCATCGCGGCCTCGTCGCGGGCGCGCCGCCATCCCGGCTGGGACACCCGGTTCGGGTCCGGCGTCACCGCCACCGGACCGACCGTACGCCACGCCCCGGCGTCTCCGTCCTCAACGCCTAGAACGCGCGTCCACACACCGCGCCCGCGCGCTGGACGCCCGTACGACGGCCCGGCGTGCAGGGTTCAGGCCCCCCGCGCCACGCGCCGACGGCCACCTCGAGGTGGTCGCCGCACGCCGCAACGAGGAGGACCGCGCATGAGCGTCGAGACCGCGAGCGCGGCCGCACGCCGGCGCGCCGCGAAGCACCACGCCAAGCACCACGCGAAGAAGCGCGCGGTGCGGCACCGTCGCCGGCGCCGCAAGCCCGTCTGCCGCAAGCCCGGGAAGCTCGTCCGGGTCCGGGTGAGCAAGCGCTCCAAGCGGACGAAGCTGATCTGCCGCCGCCCCCGGCGGCGCATCCAGACCCCGGCCAAGCCGCAGCCGCGACCCGTCCAGCCGGGCGACCCGCTGCGCTACGGCGGGGCGTTCGGCGCCGCCCAGGCGACGCGCCTGCTGTGGCGGGCCGGCTTCGGCCCGCGCCCGGGCGACGCGGAGTACCTCGCCGGCCTCGGCATGGACCGGGCGGTCGAGGCCCTCACCCGGCCGGCCGGCGCCGCCCAGCTCCAGGGGCCCGAGGCGCAGGACGACAACGGCGACCCGCTCGCCCCCGCCGACGCCTACGGCCACGACCACCTGGCGTGGATGGACCGCATGGTCCGCTCGACCCAGCCGCTGACCGAGCGCATGGCGCTCATCTGGCACGACTGGTTCGCCACCTCGAACGCCGGCGTGGGCCAGCAGCAGCTGATGCTCGACCAGATCGAGACCTTCCGCCAGAAGGGCTTCGGCTCGTTCTACGACCTGCTGCTCGCGGTCACCGCCGATCCGGCGATGCTGCTCTGGCTCAACGGCAACCAGAACCACGTCGACGACGGGAACGAGAACTATGGCCGCGAGGTGCAGGAGCTCTTCACGCTCGGCGCGGACCGCGGCGCCTACAGCGAAGCCGACGTGCGGGAGATGTCGCGCGCGCTGACCGGCTTCCGCAACGACTGGTCGCAGGCGCTCGGCGATCACAACTTCCGCCTCGACCCCGACCTCCACGACGTCGAGCCGAAGACGATCCACGGGCAGACGGGCAACTTCAGCTGGCGCGACGCGTGCCGCCTCTGCGTCACGCACCCGCTCCATCCGAGCTTCTTCGTGACGAAGCTGTGGAGCTACTTCGTCGCCACGCCGCCCAACGCCGTCACCCAGCAGGCGCTCGAGCGCCTCTACGTCGGCTCGGGCTACCAGGTGCGGCCGATCGTCGAGACCATCCTCAAGCACCCCGACCTCTACCAGGGCCCGGCGATGGTCAAGCCGCCGGTGGTCTTCGCGTCCGGCCTGCTCAAGGCGCTCGGGCGCGGGATCGACACCGAGTCCTGGGTGTGGCGCTGCGAGCGCGCGGGCCAGCGGCTCTACTACCCGCCGAACGTCGCCGGCTGGGACGACCGCCGCTGGCTCGACACCTCGACGATCCGGGGGCGGTGGGACATCGCGGCCGAGGCGCTCAGCAATTCGCTCGTCGACGTCGACCAGTCCTACGACAAGGGCGAGACCCCGGACGTCGCGCTGCAGAAGGCGCTCGCCGTCCTGCACAACCCCGCGTTGACCGGGGAGACCGGGTCGACGCTCTACGGGTTCGCGACCTACTGCCTGCCGAACCCGATCGCGAGCTACCAGCGCGCGCCGCTGCGCGCGAGCCGGCAGAACGCCCTGCGCATGCTGATCGCCACCTGCCCCGACGCCCAGACCTCCTAGCGCGAAGGACGACGAGGACCCCAATGCCCCAGGCCCGCTGCTGCCAAGGCTTCTCGCGCTCCCAGTTCCTGCGCCGCTCCGCGGCGGTCGCCGGGGAGGGGCTGCCGTCGATCGAGACCGGCATGCCGCTGCCGGCCGGCACGGGGCTCTCGCGCCGCTCCTTCATCCTGCGCACCGCCGGCGTCGCGCTCTCGATCTACGGCGCCTCGGCGCTCGCGCCGGAGGCGTTCGAGGAGGGCATCGCCGAGGCCGCCGCCGCGGCGCCCAGCCAGCCGGTGCTCCTGTCGATCTTCATGGCCGGCGGCGCGGACTCGCTCTCGATCCTCGCGCCGGTCGGGGACCCGGACTACGCGACGCTGCGGCCCACGCTGAAGCTGGCCTCGGGCAGCGGCACGACGTTCTCCGAGGACTCCCGGCTGATGTGGGCGCCCGACGCGGCCCCGCTGGCGACGCTCCACGGCGAGGGCAAGGTCACGGTCATGCCGGCGATCGCCTACGACCATCCCGACCAGTCCCACTTCACCTCGCGCCACTACTGGGAGGTCGGCGCGCTCGACCCGTTCGCGCGGCTCGGCTGGATGGGCCGTTACCTCGACGCGAACGGCAGCGCGAACAACCCCCTCCAGGGCCTCTCGCTCGACTCCTCGCTCTCCCCCGCGCTGGCCCCGCAGTCCGTGCCGGTCGCCGCGGTCGAGTCGCCCTCCTCCTACACCTTCGACGCGCGCAACATCTGGTCGCCGATCGACGACCGGATGCGCGAGTCCTTCGAGTCGCTGGGCCAGCTCTACACGCCGGACCCGTCGATCGCCTACGCGCGCGGCGCGCAGGCGAACGCCGCCGAGCTGCGCCGCCAGCTCGAGCCGTTCTCGAGCTTCACGGTGCCGGCGGGCTACCCGGACACCGGCTTCGCCCGGCAGCTCGCGGCGCTCGCGGGGATGCTGGCCATCGGGCTGCCGCTGCGCTGCGTCACGATCGGCGCCCCCGGCGGGTACGACACCCACGCCGACCAGGCCGGCTCGCTGGCCTTGAACGTGCGCGACACCTCCCAGGCGCTGCTGGCCTTCCAGCGCGACCTCGAGGCCAAGGCGCTCGACGGGCGCGTGCTCACCCAGGTCTGGACCGAGTTCGGCCGCCGCCCCCAGGAGAACGGCTCGAGCGGCACCGACCACGGCGCCGCCGGGCTCTCGCTGCTGATCGGCACCCGCGCGCACGGGACGATGGTCGGCGACTTCCCCGGCCTCGCGCAGCTCGACCAGCAGGACAACCTCCGCGCGACCTCCGACTTCCGCGCCGTCTACTGCGGCCTGCTCGAGCAGTGGTTCGCCGCCGACGCCGCGGCCGTCATCCCCGGCGCCGCGAGCTTCGCGCGCCCCCAGCTCGTGAGCTGAGCCCGGCCTACCTCACCACGGTGAGGCGCAGCACCATGCCCGCGTGGTACACGCAGATGAACTTGTAGCGCCCGGTCGTGCTGAACCGGCGGGAGTAGGAGAAGCCGGCCGCCGCGCTCGGCGAGGTGAACTTCCGCACGTGGCGGGGCGCGCCGGTGAGCTTCACGTTGTGCGTGTTCCCGTTGTCGCCGGGCCAGACCCACTTCACGATCGTGCCGCGCTTGATGCGCGCGCTGGACGGGCCGAAGTAGTTGTCGCCGACGGTGACCTTCTTCGTGCGCGGGCGGGCCGCGCCGGCGGCGGGGATCGCGGCCGTGGCGGTGATGGCGGCGAGTGCGGCGAGCAGGGCGATCTTTCGCATCTTGGGTCCGGCCTTCCGGTTTCGTGAGGCGTGCGACGGCGAGCGGCGGACCCTAACAACCACCTAAGGGCGTCCGCGCCGGTTCCCCCGGCCCCGGCCGACCGGCGTCCTCAGGCCGCGGGCGCGCCCGGCGACACCGCGCCGAGCAGGAGCACCAGCGCCTCGCGCAACGAGGGCGTCGCCGCCGTCTCCTCGCCCTGCGCGACGCGCTGGAGCCCCAGGCCGTCGGCCACGGCGACGAAGATCGGCGCGAGCGCCTCGGCCTCCGGCACGCCGACCGCCTCGAGCGCGGCGGTGGCGAACGCCTGGTAGGCGGCGATGCACTCGCCGGCCACCTCGCGCAGCGCGGGGCGCCGGGCCGCCTCGACGTAGAGGTCGAACTGGGCGACGGCGATCAGCCGCCGATCCGGGTCGGAGTCGACGAGGGTCGTCTCGACGACGTCGGCGACGGCGGCCGCGGTGATGTCCTCGGCGGCGAGGAGCTCCGCGGTGGCGGCGCGCAGGGCGGCGATCTCGTCGGCCACGAACCGGCGCAGCGCGTCCTCGAGGAGCTCGTCGAGCGTCGCGAAGTAGTAGGTCGTGGTGGCGACGGGCACGCCGGCCGCCGCCGCCACGGCGCGGTGGGTCGCGCCCCCGACACCACGGGCGCCGATGACCCGCAGCGCCGCGCGGAGGATGAGCTCGCGGCGCTCCTCGCCCCGGGACGTGCGACGCGCGGGCATGGAATCGTGGATCGTAGGGGCCGCCGTCCGGCCGTGCGCTGCGGTTGGACACCTGTCCAAATCCCTGAGGTAGGCTCCCCGCGAATGCTCGACTCCGGCTACGACCGACGGCAGTTCCTCGGCCTCGGCGCCGGCGCGGCCGGCCTCTTCTGCTCGCTGACCGACGCGAGCCAGGTCACGCATCTGAGCGCGGGCGACGTCGGGCGGATCGACGCCGCGGCAGCCGGCGTGCGCCGGCCGAAGGGGGCGCGCCGCGACGCCGTCGACCGGCTGAGCTTCCAGACGCCCCAGCCCCAGCCGGGCGGGCAGGTCCGCGAGTACTGGATCCAGGCCACCTCCGCGACCTGGGACCCGATGCCCACCGGCCGCGACGAGTGGATGGGCATGCGCCTCCCGCGAAAGCGCTTCCGCGCCTTCCTCTACCAGGAGATGACGGCCGGCTTCGCGTCGCCCAAGAGCAGGCCCTCGATGCCGGGGCCGACGCTCCGCGCCGAGGTCGGCGACGTGATCCGCGTGCACTTCCTCAACGCCGACCGGCGCTTCAACCAGGCCGTGACCGTCCACTCGCACGGGGTCCGCTACAACCCGGAGTACGACGGCGCCTACCTCGGCGACTTCACCCGCGCGGGCGGATTCATCGCCCCGGGCGAGTCCTTCACCTACACGTGGGAGGCGACGCCCGACTCGGTCGGCGCCTGGCCCTACCACGACCACGGGCCCAATCACATCATCAACGTGATGCGCGGCCTCTTCGGGCTCGTCATCGTCTACCCGAAGGGCGCCAAGCGGCCCGACCGCGAGTTCCCCGTGTACCTCGGGTCCTTC
Source organism: Solirubrobacterales bacterium (assembly GCA_038251325.1). Classification (GTDB taxonomy): domain Bacteria; phylum Actinomycetota; class Thermoleophilia; order Solirubrobacterales; family Solirubrobacteraceae; genus JBBSBL01. Next base: position 10,145 of record JBBSBL010000037.1, read on the forward strand.
CTGCCGCAGATCTCCGGCCGCGACGACGTGATCCACACCGTCAACGGCCGCGCCTTCGCCGGGAACACGCCGACCTTCCGCGCCAAGGTCGGCGAGGATGTCGCCTTCTACGTGATCGGCGGCAACAACGACTTCCACACCTGGCACATCCATGGCCACCGCTGGAAAGGCTCGGGGGGCGCGCCGGTCGACGATCCGACCGTCGGACCCAACGAGACCCGCATTGCCCGCTTCACCGAGGATAATCCGGGTCGCTGGCTCTACCACTGCCACGTCTTCTCCCACATGGACCGGGGGATGGCGGGCTGGTACCTGGTCGAGCCGTGAGGCCCACGTCGTCAACAAGGAGGAGCCACATCCCCATGCCCAAGACCCGAACGTTCGTCGCGCTGGCGACCGCCGCCGCGGTGCTCGTGCCGGCCGCGCCGGCCCTCGCCGCGAGCTACCCGGCCCCGGGCAACCCCGGGCCGGTCGCCAAGCCGCGCGGGAAGCCGCAGACGCTGCGCGTCTGCCGGAACCGCACGAAGGTGCGGCGCAAGCAGTGCTTCAAGACGATCCAGGCCGCCGTCGACAAGGCGCGGCCCAACGACATCGTGCGCGTCGCGCCCGGCACCTACCGCGAGTCCGTGCTCGTCGCCACGAAGAACAAGAAGGGCATCAAGCTCATCGGCGACCCCAGGCGCCCGCGGCGCGTCGTGCTCGAGCAGAAGGGCCTGCGCGGCTCCTTCCGGCGCTTCGGCCTCGATGCGGTCCGTGCCCAGAACGGCATCCAGATCAACGGCGCCGACGGGGTGACCGTGAACGGCTTCTCCACCTACCACTACAAGGGCAACGGGTTCTTCGCGGTCAACGTGACGGGCTACACCCTGACCAACCTCGTCGCCGCGCGCGGCGGCACCTACGGCATCTACGCCTTCAACTCCAAGGGCGGCACGATGTCGAACTCCGAGGCGTACTACAACAACGACTCGGGCTTCTACATCGGGCAGACGCCGCCGCAGCCGGGCCGGCGCCTGCGGTCGACCATCCGCAACGTGAAGGCGTGGGGCAACGTGCTCGGTTTCTCGGGCACGAACGCGCGCTACGTCACGATCACCGACAGCAGTTGGTACAACAACGGACTGGGCATCGTCCCGAACACGCTCACGTCCGAGAAGTACTACCCGCCGTCGGACAACGTGATCACCCGCAACCGGGTGTTCTGGAACAACTACAACTACTTCAAGGGAGCGCCGTTCAGGCTCCGGGCCGGGGCCACGGGTGACATCCCGTACCCGATCGGCACCGGGATCCTGCTCTTCGGCGGCCGGACAACCCAGGTCGTCGGCAACCAGGTGTACGGCAACTACCTGATCGGGGTGGGTGGCGTGCAGCAGGTCATCATGGCCGGCGCCACCGCGAAGGACTTCCCCAACGCGGCCGAGCGGGCGCGGGTGATCGAGGCGTCCTATCTCCGCGGCAACACGGTGAAGGACAACCGCTTCGGCAACGGGGGGGCGAACCCCAACGGCCGGGCCGACCTCTTCTACGACGGGGACGGGAGCGGGAACTGCTTCTCGGGCAACACGGCGCCCGGGGGCCAGCTCGCGGTGGTCCCGCTCGACGGGTCGACGTTCGCCGCCTGCCCGTTCGCCGGGGCGAACGCGTTCAGCTCGGCCGGGCAAGGCGAGGCTCTGGTCTGGACGGTCGGCGCGCCGAACCACAACGAGTTCTGGGTGCGCAAGCCCCAGCAGCCGATCAGCGGGATCAAGCCGCTGGAGCTGTGCACGGTGCGCAACGGCGCCTGCGCCGGGCAGCCGCGCTAGCGCTCGGCACCGACTCGGACGGCCGAAGGAGAAGGGGCGGCCCACGGGCCGCCCCTTCTGCGTCCGCGCGGCGCTACCGGCGCCGGCGGGCCGCAGCGGGTCGGCGCGCACCCCCGCCACGTCCGGCCTCGGCGGCGATCGCGTCGGCGGTCGGGCCGAGCGGGTCGTGATGGCCCGCGCCGGCGACCGCCGCGACGGCGAGCCAGCTGACGAGGTCCCTGCCGGCGACCGCCACCGCCGCCGCGAGGCGCGTGCCCTCGCGGCCCGGCGCGAGGTCCGCGTCGACGGTGACGAGCACGAAGCCGTCGAGCTCGATCCGCAGGCGCCGGTTCTCGACCACCGGCGCGCTGACCCGGAAGCGCAGCGTGCGCTCCAGCGCTCGCGCCTCCGCCTCGATCGCGTGGTCCGGGCCCAGGCGAGCGGGCGGCCGCGCGGCGGCGATCGTGAACTCGACCGGGAACCAGCGGCGGATGCGCTCGACGCGCAGCAGCGTGTCCCGGACCTCGGCGATGCCCGCGGGCACGAGCCGCTCGACGTGCTCGACGTGCGTCACGGCGCGAGGGCGGCGAGGACCGGCTCGTGGAGGCGGCCGTTCGTGGAGACGCCGCTGCCCCGGCCCGGGTCCGGGTCGCCCTCCAGCGAGCTGAAGCGACCGCCGGCCTCGGCGACGATGAGCGCGGGCGCGGCGAGGTCCCACAGCGTCGGGCCCGGCTCGAGCGCGACGTCGGCCGCGCCCTCGGCCACGAGCATGTGGGCCCAGAAGTCGCCGAACCCGCGGGCCTGCGCGCAGCGCAGCGCGAAGGCGACAAAGCGGGCGACGGCCTCCTCGCCGCCCCAGGCCCGCCAGGCGGCGGGCTCGGCGTGGGTGAGGAAGGCGTCCTCGATCGTCTCGACGTCGCTCACGCCGAGTCGGCGGGGGGCGGCGACCGTCGCGATCTCCGCCGCCTCGGCGGCGAACGCCCCGGCGCCGCGCACCGCCCACCAGCGCCGCCCCAGGGCGGGCGCGCTGACGACCGCGGTCGTCGTCTCCCCGCCGGCGCGCAGCGCGACGAGGCTCCCCCACGTCGGGATGCCGCGCAGGAACTGCCGCGTCCCGTCGATCGGGTCGACGATCCACTCGCGGCCCGTCTCCCCCGGCGCCGCGCCCGACTCCTCGGCCAGGATCGCGTCCCCCGGGTGCTCGGCGGCGAGGAGCGCGAGCATGGCCGCCTCGGCGTCGCGATCGGCGTCGGTGACCGGCGTGGCGTCCGGCTTCGTCTCCACGCGCAGGTCGCGCGCGCGGAAGCGCGGCAGCGTGACGGCATCGGCGGCGTCGGCCATCCGCAGGGCGAGCGCGAGGTCGGGGTCCGGGGTCACCGGCGGCACCGTAGCTGGCGGCGCGCGCCCGTAGGATCGACCGCGTGCCCGCGCCCGACGCGCCGACCTTCGACCTCCAGTCCCACTCGGTCGCCTCCGACGGGGAGCTCGAGCCGGCCGAGGTCGTGCGGCTCGCCGGGGCGGCCGGGGTCGAGCTCCTCGCGCTGAGCGACCACGACACGGTCGAGGGCGTCGACGCGGCGATCGCCGCCGGCCGCGAGCACGGCGTGCGCGTGGTGCCCGCGATCGAGCTCTCCGCGGTGGACGGCGCCCACGAGGACCTCCACGTCCTCGGCTACCTCGTCGACCACCACGACCCGGCGCTTGCGGCGCGGCTGGCCGACGCGCGCGCCGACCGCGTCGACCGCAGCGAGCGGATGGCGGCGGCGCTGCGCGCGGCGGGCCTCGCGCTCGACGACGCCGTCCTGGACCCGATCCGCGCCGCCGGGCGCCCCATCGGGCGCCCCCATCTCGCGCGCGCGGTGCTCGCCCACCCCGACAGCGCCGCCGCGCTGCGGGCGGCGGGCATCGATCCCGCCGGGCCCGACGCGGTCGGCGAGGTCATCCGACGCTGGATGGTGGCCGGGGCGCCGGCCTACGTCCCGCGCACCCGGCCGAGCGTCGAGGCGGCGATCGGCTGGATCCACGACGCCGGCGGGCTGGCGATCTGGGCCCACCCGTTCTGGAACCTCGACGCACCCGCGGCCGTCACCGCCGCGCTGGATCGCTACGCCGCCGAGGGCCTCGACGGCGTCGAGGCCTTCTACCCCTTCCACGACGCCGCGCAGACGGCGCTGCTCGTCCAGCGGGCGGCGGCGCTCGACCTCCTCACCACCGGATCGGCCGACTTCCACGGGCCGGGGCGCGGGGAGTTCTCCGGCTTCCGCGCCTTCTCGCTGTACGGGCACACGCCGCGGCTCGGGGCGATCGACCCGTGAGCGCGCCGCATGTCGTCCTCTGGCACCTGACGATCTCCCACTACAACGAGAAGGTCCGCTGGGGGCTCGACCTCAAGCGACTGCCCCACGCCCGCCGCGCCGTCACGCCCGGCCTTCACCCCCTGGCCGCGCTGTGGCTCACCCGCGGCGAGACGCTCCCGATCCTCGTCGTCGACGGCCGGGCCATGCGGGAGTCCTCCGCGATCCTCGCCGAGCTCGACCGGCTCGTCCCCGAGCCCCGGCTCGTGCCCGAGGACCCGGTCCTCCGCGCGCGCGCCCGAGAGCTCGAAGCGTGGTTCGACGCCGAGCTCGGCCACCAGATCCGCAGCCTGGCCTACGAGATGCTGCTCGCCGACCGGGAGGCGACGCTGCGGGCGCTCGGCGACGGCATCTCGCCGGGCCAGCGCCGCCTGGTCGCCGCCCTGCTGCCGCCCGTCCTGCCGATCATGCGCCGCCGGATGCGGATCGATCCCTCCGCGGCGGCCGACGGGCTCGAGCGCACCCGCGCCGCGCTGGACCGGGTGGCGGCCCAGGCCGGTCCAGCCGGCTTCCTCGTCGGCGATCGGATCAGCGTCGCCGACCTCGCGGCCGCCGCCCTGCTCGCGCCGATCGTGCGGCCGGCGGGCTCGCCCTACGTCCGGACGGACGTCCCGCCGGCCTACGCCGCGGTCGTCGAGGAGCTCGCGCCCCACCCCGGCGCTGCGTGGGTGCGGGCGATGTGGGCGGAGCACCGCCCGCCGGCGCCGCGCCGGGTCAGCTGATCGCGCCGGAGGCGACGAGCGAGAGCACGAGGATGCCGAGCCCGACGCGGTAGATCACGAACACCGTGAGGTTGTGGGAGACGAGGTAGCGCAGCAGCCAGGCGATCGCCGCGTAGCCCACGACGAAGGCGAGCACGGTGGCGATGATCGTCGGCGCGAGCCCCGGGCCGCCGCCGTCGCCGACCTTGCGGAGCTCGTAGAGGCCGCTGATCACGACCGAGGGCACCGAGAGCAGGAACGAGTAGCGGGCGGCCGACTCGCGGTCGAAGCCGAGGAAGAGGCCGCCGGAGATCGTCGCGCCGGAGCGCGAGACCCCGGGGACGAGCGCGAGCGCCTGGGCGAAGCCGATGAGGATGCCGTCGCGCGGGGTGATGCTCTCCAGCTCGCGGTCCAGACGCGCCGTGCGGTCGGCAATCATCAGCACGAAGCCGAAGACGATGAGCGTGATCCCGATCAGCGTGAGGCTGCGCGCCCCGGTCTCGATCTGGTTATGGAAGGCCAGCCCGAAGATCCCGATCGGGATCGTGCCGATGATGATGTACCAGCCCATCCGCGCGTCGAGGTCACCGCGATGGGAGGGGTCGCGCACGCTGCGAAGCCACGCGCGGGCGATCCGCCAGAGGTCGGCGCGGAAGTAGATGAGGACCGCGGTCATCGTCCCGAGTTGGACGACCGCGGTGAAGGCGGCGCCGGGGTCCGGCCAGCCGAAGAAGGCCGGGTAGACCCGGAGGTGGGCGGTGCTGGAGATCGGCAGGAACTCGGTGAGCCCCTGCAGGATCCCCTCGACGATGGCCTGGAGGGTGTTCACGGCGGGCGGGAACCCTACGGGACCGGCACGGGTCGCCGTGCGCCGCCAACAGGGAGTCGGTGAAGGTAGGCACGGCTCATGAGACGCAGATGAGAGGGTGCCCGGGCCAGTCAGGAAAACGTCATGGCCCGCGCCCCACCATGGTCGCCATGCCCCTGCCACGTCGTCGCCAGGTCATGGTCCCCGCCCTGTTCGCCGCCGCGCTCGCCGCCGGCTGCGGCGGCTCGGGCGGGAGCTCCGCGCCCCCCGCGGGGACGGTCGCCGCCGACGCGAAGTCCGCCGCGACCGGCGACATCCCCGACAACCAGCAGTTCCTCACCTACGCCTCCCCGGCCGGCTTCTCGCTCCGCTATCCCGAGGGCTGGAGCCGGCGCCCGACCGCCCACGGCGTCGCCTTCCGCGACAAGCAGAACGCGATCGTCGCGGTCGTGCGTCGCCGGCCGGCACCCACGCCGGCGAGCGCCCGCGCCGCCCTAAACCGCCTCGCCGCGAAGGACCCGACGATCCGGGTCGGAGCGACCACCACCGCCGCCGTCAAGGGCGGCCGGGCGATCCGCATCTCCTACCGCCGCACCGGCCCCGCCGACCCGGTGACCGGCAAGCGCCCGACCCTGCTCGTCGACCGCTACCTCTACGCCCGCGCGGGCCGGGTGGCGACGCTCGACCTGGCGACGCCGGTCGGCGTGGACAACGTCGACGCTTACCGGCTCGTGACCCGGAGCTTCACATGGCGGTGAGGAGCCTCTACGTCGAGCCCGAGGCTCGGCCCGAGCGCGCGGCGGCGGCGCTCGAGTGCCACGACGTGTTCAAGATCTTCCGCTCCGGCGCCGCCGAGACGGTCGCGCTGCGGGGCCTGGAGCTCCGCATCGAGCCCGGCGAGGCCGTCGCGGTGCTCGGCCCCTCGGGCTGCGGGAAGAGCACCTTCCTCTCGCTCGCCGCCGGCCTCGACGAGCCCTCCGCCGGGGAGGTGCGCGTCGCCGGCCGCTCGCTCGGCCGGATCGGCGAGGCCGAGCGCGCCGCCTACCGGGCGCGCGAGCTCGCGCTCGTCTTCCAGAGCGACAACCTGTGGCCGGCGCTGAGCGCGCGCGAGAACGTCCTCGTCGCGCTGCGGCTCGCCGGCGGCGACGCCGCCCCCGAGCGGGCCGACGCCGCGCTGGAGGCCTTCGGTCTCGGCGCGCGGGCCGGCCACCGCGTCGGAGCGCTCTCGGGCGGCGAGCAGCAGCGCGTGGCCGTCGCCGCGGCGGCCGCACGGCGCGCGCCGCTCGTGCTGGCCGACGAGCCGACCGGCGAGCTCGATGCCCGCAACGAGCGCGTCGTGCTCGACGCCCTGCTCCGGCTCCGGGTCGAGACCGGGAGCACCGTGGTGATCGTCACCCACTCCGCCCGCGTCGCCTCGGGCGTGGACCGCGTGATCGAGATGCGCGACGGGCGGGTGGCGGCGTGAGCGCCGCCGCCGCGACGCGTCCGGCGCTCGCCGTCGCGCAGGGCCTCGGCGTCCGCCACGGCCGGGGCGAGGCTCAGGTCGACGCGCTGCGCGGGGTCGACCTCGAGATCGCATCCGGAGCGACCCTGGCCCTCTGGGGCCGGTCGGGCTCGGGCAAGACCACGCTCCTCCACGCGCTCGGCGGCCTCGTCGCGCCGAGCAGCGGCCACGTGTGGTGGCGCGGACAGGAGCTGTCCTCGCTCGACGCGGCGGCGCGCGGCGCGGCGCGGGCCGCCGGGATCGCCTACGTCTTCCAGGGCGCGAACCTGCTGCCGCACTTCACCGCGGTCGAGAACGTCGCCTTCGCGCTCGACGTGTCCGTCGCCGGCGAGGGCCGCGGCCTGGGGCCCGAGGAGCTGCTCGAGCTCGTCGGGCTCGAAGGACGCCTCGACCACCTGCCCGGCGAGCTCTCCGGCGGCGAGGCGCAGCGCGTGGCCCTGGCCCGGGCGCTGGCCCAGCACCCGGAGCTGCTGCTCTGCGACGAGCCGACCGGCCAGCTCGACACCGACACCGGCGCCCGCGTGCTCGACCTCGTCGACGCGCTCCAGGCCGAGTTCGGCTTCGCGCTCGTCGTGGCGACCCACGACGTCGACGTCGCCGCGCGCTACGAGCGGCTCGTCGAGCTCGAGGACGGCGCGATCGTCCGCGCCGAGGCGCCGGCATGACCGCCATGGGCCGCCTCGCGCTGACCGGGCTGCTGCGCACGCCCGGGCGCAGCGCCCTGCGTGTGATCGTGCTCGCCGCAGCGACGGCGATGCTCGGCTCGATGCTGCTCTTCGTCGGGGGCTCGCTGAAGACGATGAGCGCGACGGCGGTGCGCAGCGTGCCGCTGGACTGGCAGGGCCCGGTCAGCTCCTTCGCGAAGGCCCGCGGCGTGGCCGCCGCCGTCGCGCGCCAGCCCGGCGTCGCCCAGGCCACCGCCACCGCGACCGCGCCCCTGGCCGGCGCGAGCGCGCAGGGGCCCAACGGCACGACCACCTCCGCCTCGGGCGCCGTGCTCGCGCTGCCGCCCGCCGGCCCGGGGGCACCCTCGGTCCTGCGCCTGCTCCAGGGGAGCGTGCGTCCCGGCCAGGTCGTGCTCGACCAGCAGATGGCGGCGACGCTCCAGGCGCGCCTGGGCGGCGTGGTGAAGCTGCGCCCGAGCTCGCGCGCGCGCCCGGTCGCCTACCGCGTGAGCGGGGTGGCGACGGTCACGGCGCCCGACGTGGTCTTCCAGCCGCTCAACCCGCAGCTCGGGCCGGCCCCGGCGCAGCCGCCGGCCAACGTCGCGATCCTCCCGGTCGACACCTTCGCGCGGACCTACGCGCCGGCCCTGCGGACGATCACGCCGGCCAGCGTGGGCTCGAGCGTCCAGCCCGGGGCCCAGGACGGCGTGCAGTGGCAGGTCCAGGCGCAGCTCGACCCCGCGCCGCTCTCGACCGGCAGCCCGACCCAGGCCTACGCGCTGGCCAACACGACCCGCAACCGCGTCGAGCGCGCGCTCCCGGGCCAGGTGCAGTTCGTCGACAATCTCGCCGACGGGCTCAACACCGCGGCCGGCGACGCGCTCTACGCCCAGGCGCTCTACATCATGCTCGCGGTGCCGGGCGCGCTCATCGCGCTCGGGCTCGCCTACCTCGCGGCCCTCGGGACCGTCGAGCGCGACCGCCGCGACCTCGGGCTGCTGCGTGCCCGCGGCGCGACCCGGCGGGACCTGCTCGCCCTGGCCGGCGTCGAGAGCCTCGTGCTGGGTCTGCTGGCCGGCCTGCTCGGCGTCGGGCTCGCGTTCGTCGCGGTGGCCGCGCTGGTCCCCGACACCGCGGCGGTGGGCCCCGGCCGCGTGGCGGGCACCGTGGCGGCGTGCGTCGCGCTCGCGATCGCCGGGGCCGGCGCCGCCCGGCTCGGCGCCAGCGGCTCGGTCCTCCGCGCCGGGGTGGCCGACAGCCGCCGCGCGAGCCGCCGCGATCGCAAGCCGCTGTGGCAGCGCCTCTACCTCGACTGGATCGCGCTCGCGATCAGCGGCCTCGTCTACTGGCTCACCGCCAGCACGGGCTTCTCCGCGGTCGTGAACCCAGACTCCAACCCGACGCTCTCGCTCTCGATCTACATGTTCCTGGCCCCGGCGCTGCTCTGGCTCGGCGCGACCCTGCTGCTCGTCCGCCTCCGCGGCCGGGCGCTGGCGTGGCTCGCGCGACGCGGCACCGGCGGGCGGGCCGAGGGGTCGCGGGCCTTCCTGCTGGCCAGCGCCGGGCGGCGGGGCGCCGCGATCAACCGGGGGCTGCTCGTGGTCGGCCTGCTCCTGGCCTTCGGGGTGAACCTCAGCGTGTTCACCGCGACCTACGACCAACAGGCGCTCGTCGACGCCCAGCTCACCCTCGGCGCCGACGTGACCGTGCTCTCCCCGCCCGGGGTCACGGCCCAGCGCGGCGTCGCGGCGCGGGTCGCCGCGGTGCCGGGCGTCGCCGCCACCACCCCGGTCGACCACTCCTACGCCTACATCGGGCCCGACCTCCAGGACACCTACGGGATCGACGCGTCCTCGTTCACCGGCGCGACCACGCTGCGCGACTCCTACTTCCTCGGCGATTCCGCGCAGTCGGCCATCGCCCGGCTGAAGGCCACGCCGAACGGGCTCCTCGTCGGCAAGGAGACGATCAAGGACTATGGCCTGAAGCGCGGCGACCCGCTGAAGCTCCGGGTGCTGGACCGGCACACGGGGGGCTTCCGCGTCGTGCCGTTCCGGGTCGCCGGCGTCGTCCAGGAGTTCCCCTCCGCCCCGAAGGACTCGTTCATGGTCGCCAACCTGCGCTACCTGGAACGCGTGAGCCGGTCCCCGGGACCCAACGTGGTCTTCGCCCGCGCGAGCGGCAGCCCGCCGGCGGTGGCGAACCGCGTCGCCGCGGTGACCCGGCCCTACGGATCGGTGGTCCACGACATCCGCCAGCAGTCGCGCCAGACCGTCAGCTCGATCACCACCGTCGACCTCGCCGGGATCAGCCGCATCGAGCAGCTCTTCGCGCTCGTCCTGGCCGCGGGCGCCATGGGGCTCTTCGTCGCCCTCTCGGTCGCCGAGCGCCGCCACGAGCTCGCGACGATGGCCGCGCTCGGCGCTCCGCTGCGCCGCGTCGGGGCGTTCGTGTGGAGCGAGGCGGCGCTCGTCCTCGGCGCGGGGCTCGTGCTCGCCGCCGGGCTCGGCTTCGCGCTGGCGCTGATGCTCGTGGCGATGCTCCAGCACGTCTTCGACCCGCCACCGGACGCGCTCGCGGTCCCGTGGGGCTACCTGCTCGGGCTGGCCGGCGCCGCGGTGGGCGGCGGCGCGGTCGCCACGGCGCTCGCCGGCCGGAGCCTGCGCCGCCTCCCCCTCGGATCGATCCTGCGCGAGCGCTAGGCGCCTTGGTTCGGCGCGCCGCCCGCCGGCTCTAGGCTCCGGCGCATGCGCCGGATCCCGATCAGGCTCCGCGTCACGCTCGCCTTCGGGCTCGTGATGGCCGCCGTGTTGGCCGGCACGGGACTGCTCGTCTACCTCCGCCTGGAGTCCGGGCTGGACTCGACGATCAACCAGGGGCTGCGCTCGCGCGCGGGGGACTTGGCCGGGCTGGTCCAGCAGGCCGACACCGGCCTGCGCGACGCCGGCCGCAGCCCGCTGACCGAGCGGGGCGAGTCCTTTGCCCAGGTGCTCGGGCGCCAGGGCCAGGTGCTCGACGCCACGCCCGCCGTCCGCGGGGGCGCGCTGCTCGACCCTGAGCAGCAGGCCCGGGCGTTCCGCTCCCCCGCCTTCTTCGAGCGGTCCGCGGTGCCCGGGAGCGACGAGCCGGCGCGGCTGCTCGCCTCGCCGGTCACGGCCAACGGGCGGCGGGTGGTCGTGGTGGTCGGCGCGTCGCTGGGGGAGCGCAACAGCACGCTGGAGCGCCTGCGGGAGCTGCTGCGCCTGGGTGGCGGCCTCGCGCTGCTGCTCGCCTGCGTGGCCGGCTACGGTGCGGTGGCCGCCGCGCTGCGCCCGGTCGAGTCGATGCGCCGCCGCGCCGCGGCCATCTCGCCGCGCGAGCCGGGCCGGCGGCTGCCGGTGCCGGTGGCGCGCGACGAGCTCCAGCGGCTCGGCACCACGCTGAACTCGATGCTCGAGCGACTCGAGACGGCCTTCGCCCGGGAGCGCGAGTTCGTCGCCGACGCGAGCCACGAGCTGCGCACGCCACTGGCCATCCTGCGCACCGAGCTCGACGTCGCCCTGCGCAGCGGCCGGACCGTGGCGGAGCTGCGCGCGGCGCTGGCTTCGGCCAGCGAGGAGACCGACCGCGTCGTGCAGCTCGCCGAGGACCTGCTGGTCATCGCCCGCTCCGACCAGGGGCGCCTGCCGGTGCGCCGGGCGGCGGTGAGCGCCGAGGAGGTGCTGGGCGGCGTCCGCGAGCGCTTCGAGCGGCGGGCGGCGGACCAGCGGCGCGAGCTCGTCGTGGCGGACGCCGACGGCGTCGAGCTCTCCGCGGACCGCCTGCGCCTTGAGCAGGGGCTGGGCAACCTCGTCGACAACGCCCTGCGTCACGGCCAGGGAGCGATCACGCTGTCGGCAGGGCGCGTGAACGGCGGAGTCGAGCTCCGCGTGAGCGACCACGGGGCCGGCTTCCCCGCCGGCTTCGAGCAGGACGCCTTCCGGCGCTTCACCCGCGGCGAGCGCGCGCGCACCGGCGGCGGAGCCGGCCTGGGCCTCGCGATCGTCGCCGCCATCGCCGAGGCGCACGGCGGTAGCGCCGGCGCGCGCGGGGGATCGGACGGCGCGGAGGTCTGGATGCTGATCCCCGACCGGGAGCGGCCGGCCCGCCCAACACGACGCTAACGCGACGCTCGCGGCGGTCCATCCCCCGCGGCCTACCGTCGGCGCGATGCCCGCCCTCCCCGCCCTCGCCCTCTCCGGCCCCACCCACTCACGGCCCCGGAGCATCGGGCTCCGGGTCCTCGCGGCGGGGATCGTCGTCGCCTGGCTCACGCTCGGTGGCCTCGGCCTTTACGCCCACGGGCGCGACTACTCGATCTATCGCGGCTTCCCCGTCCCGACCCACTCGGCCTCGATCCCCTTCGGCCAGGTCCTCACCAAGCGGTTCAACTCCTCCGCGCTCCACCAGGAGCGCTCCTACACGATCTACGTGCCCCCCGGGTACCGCGCAGCGGTGGCGCGCGGAGCGCGGTTCCCCGTCCTCTATCTCCTGCACTCGCCCCGCGGCAAGCCGCAGGGGTACTTCACCGCCGGCGCGCTGGCCGTGCGCATGGACGAGCTGATCGCCGCCCATCGCATCCGGCCCTACCTCGTCGTCCTGCCCGACGGGCGGACCGGCCGCGCCTCGAACGACACCGAGTGGGCCAACGCCAACCAGGGTCGCTACGAGAGCTACGTGCTCGACACGGTCGGAGCCGTCGACGCGCGCTGGGCCACCCTGCCCGATCGCGGCGCGCGCGTGATCGGCGGCCTGTCGATGGGCGCGTACGGAGCGGCGAACATCACCCTCCGCCATCCCGAGGTCTTCAGCGGGTTCCAGAGCTGGTCGGGCTACTTCGTCCAGACGCCGACCGACGCCTTCACCGGCGCGAGCCGGGCCGCGTTGCGCGCGAACAGCCCGCTGCTCTACGTCGGGGGGCTGAAGGGCGTGCTGCGCCGCCACCCCGTCCACGCGTACCTCTACCAGGGGCGCCTGGACCGCAACTCCAACCGCGCCGAGTTCCTGCGCTTCGGCGCCGCGCTGCGGCGGGCGGGCGTGCCGGCCACCGTCGCGTTCGTGCCGGGCGGCCACAACTGGAGGGTCTGGCGCGACGAGCTGCCGCTCATGCTGCGGGTCGCGAACCACTGGTTCGGCGCCGGGAACGGACGATGAGGCCGCTCGCCGTGCGGGTCACCCGCAGGACGGTCGCCTGGACCGCGGCGCTGCTGGCGATCGCCGGGGGCACCGGGGTCCTCTACCTCCTGCGCACGCACGGCCTGCTCGACACGGGACCGCACGTCAGCGGCGCCCTCGCGCTGCAGCAGCTCGCGGGCGACAGCGCGCAGCCGCTGGCCCGGATGGCCGTGGCCTTCGGCGGGGCGGGACTCGCCGCCGGGATCGCCGTCGGCGCCCTGACGCGGCTCTCCGCCGAGGCCGCTGCGCTCATCGCCGCCGCGCTCTGCTGGCTGGTCGAGGTCGCGGCGGGAGCGGGCGGCGACGCGATCGCGAACAGCATCACCCTCTGGCCGCGCGTCGGCCCCCAGCTCGATCGCCAGGCGCCGTGGGTGGCCGCGGGGCTCGTGCTCTTCAGCACCTACCTCGCGGTCCGCGGAACCCGCGCGGCCCTGCGTCCCGGCCCGGTCCCGAGCGCCGCTCTGCGCTCCCAACCGAGACCCAACGTGGCCACAACCCGCCCCCATGCCCCCGGCGCGAGGCTGGAGTCATGAGCCTCGACCCCCGACCCATCGCGACCGGCCCCGAAGACAGCCCGCTCTGCCCCGACGGCGGCCTGCCCGCCGGGGCGGCGTTGCGCGACCGACTCGGCCCCGACGAGCCCCGCCTCTCCAGCCTCACCGTGGTGGTGCCCAACCGCGACGGCGGCGCCGCGCTGACCTCGGCCGTCCGGCGCGCCCGGCTGGCGGCGAGCGTCGTGAGCCGGCGCTACGAGGTGGTCGTCGTGGACGACGGCAGCGGCGACGGCTCCGCCGAGGCGGTGGCGCGCATGGCCTCCCACGACGGAGGCATCCGACTCGTGATGCTGGCCCGCCGGCAGGGCTATGGGGCGGTGGCGCGCGCCGGGATGGCTGCCGCGCGCATGGAGTGGGTGCTGCTCGCGGACCCCGACCCGCGCCTGGATCTCGGCAGCCTGACCGACTTCGTCCGCGTCTCCGCACGCCACGACCTCGTCGCCGGATGGCGGCTGGACCGCCGCGACGGGCCGGCGGCGCAGCTCGCCTCGACGACCTGGAGCCGGCTCGTCGGCCGTGTCCTCGGGCCACCTGTGCGCGACGTCGACTGCGGGATGAAGCTCATCCGCGGCGAGCTGCTGCGGCACCTGAGCCTCACCTGCGAGGGCCGGCTGGTCCACGGGGAGCTCCTGGCGGCCGCCGAGGCGGCCGGGGGTCGCCTCGTCGAGGTCGGAGTCCGCCCGCGCGACCCGGCAGCGGACGAGCACGCCGCCCGCCCGGGCGCGCGGCCCACGAGGCTGCTGGGAGAGCTGATCGCGCGCTCCTCGGGGCTGCGGTCCGCGATCGGCCCGCGCACGGCGAGCCCGCGGGTCGGCCCGCGCCCCGGCCCGGCGCTCATGGGCGGGCCCTCGGCATGAGCGTCGGCGCCCTCGAGCGGCGGAACTCGTCCCCGGGCGGCCATTCGGCCCCGGAGCGCGCTCGCGCCGCCCGGATCCTCACCCGCCACGGGGTCGACTCCCTCGACCCGTTCGCCCTACGCGATGACAAGGCCTTCCACTTCGCGGCCGGCGGGCTGCTCGCCCACCGCGTGGTGGGCCGCACCGCCATCGTCGCCGGCGACCCCGTCGGCCCCGCCGGCAGCGCCGGGGCGATCCTCGAGAGCTTCGAGGCGGCGGCGGAGCGCCGCGGCCTGTCGGTCGTGCTGCACGGCGCCTCCTCGGCCGGGCTGGCGGCCGCTCGCGAGCGCGGGTTCCGCACCATGCGCGTCGGCGACGAGGCCGTCGTCGATCCCGGCGCCTTCTCGCTCGAGGGCCGCGCGGTGCGCAAGGTGCGCCAGTCGGTCACCCGCGTGGAGCGGCTCGGCTGGGCCGTCGAGGTGGCCGAGGCCGAGGCGCTCGATCCGTTTGCGCGCGCGGAGCTCGACGCGGTCGAGGGCGCCTGGTGCGCACGGCAGCCGCGCCTGCAGGGGTTCGCGATGACGCTCGGCCGCCTGTGGGGCGTGGAGGACGATCCGGGCACGATCTTCGCCATCGCCCGCGACCCCGACGGCTCGGTCCGGGCCTTCCAGCGCTACGCCGCCTACCGCGGCGGCCTGTCGCTCGACGTCATGCGGCGCGAGGAGGACACCCCGAACGGGCTCAACGAGGCGCTCGTCGTCGCCGTGCTGGCCGAGGCCAAGGCGCGCGAGCTGCGCGAGGTGAGCCTGAACTTCGCCGGCTTCTCCCACCTCATGCGCGCGGACCCGGCCACCCTGTCGCCGCGGCGGCGCGTGCTGCGCCGCCTGCTCGAGCTCACCCACGGCCGCTTCCAGCTCGAGCGCCTCGCCGCCTTCAACGCGAAGTTCTTCCCCGTCTGGCGCCCGCGCCACCTCGCCTACCGCCACGCGCTCACGCTGCCGCTGGCCGGCCTGCGCGTCCTCCAGGCCGAGGGCTACGTGGCCGGCGCCGGCGGAGGCGGGGAGCCGGCGCCGGCACGGGCTCCCGACCGAGGGGTGCTGCGGCCCGCTCCGGTGCGGCGCGCCCTGGCGCCGGCGGCGGACGCCGCCGCGCCCCGGGCCGGCGACGGTGTGGCCGGAGTCGCGGCATGACGACCGCCGTGATCGGCGGGCTCGCCCTCGCTGTCGCGGCGTCCGTCGCCCTCAACGCCTCCTACCTCACCCAGCACGCGGGCTCGCGCTCGGTCCCCAGCCTCGACGTCCGGCGACCCCTCGCCGCGCTGCGCAGCCTCTTCTCCTCACGGGTCTGGCTGATCGGCGGGGCGGTCGGACTGGCGGGCTGGGCGCTGCACGTCGCCGCGCTGTCGCGGGCGCCCCTGTCGCTCGTGCAGGCCTTCGCCGCCGGGGGACTCGTGCTCACGGTCCCCGCCGCGGCCCGCTTCCTGCGCGAGCGCCTGCGGCCCTCCGAGCGCGCCGCCGTGATCGCGATGGCCGTCGCGCTCGTCGCGCTCGCCGTGGGGGCCGGCGCCGCGCCCGGCCGGCCCTCGACGCCGCTCCTCTTCGCGCTCTGTGCCGGGGCCGGCCTCCTCGCCGCCGGGCTCGCCGGGCGCGGCGTCGCGCGCGCTCGCGGCCCCCTGCTCGGCGCGGCCGCCGGCGTGCTCTACGGCGCGGCGGACGCCGCGACGAAGGCCCTCACGCTCGCCGCCGCGCACGGGATCGGCGCGGCGTTCACCTCGGGCTGGCCGATCGCGGTGGCGCTGCTCAGCCTCGGCGCCTTCGCCTGCTTCCAGCGCGGGCTCCAGCAGGGCCCCGCCGTCCCCGTCATCGCGCTGATGACCGTGGCCACCACCGTCGCCGCGGTGCTCTGCGGGCTCGTCGCCTTCGGCGACCCGCTCGGCACGACCCCGGCGCTCGCCGCGCTGCACGCGCTCGCCTTCGTGGCGATCGCGGCCGGGGGCTGGGTGCTCGCCGGGGGGCAGGCCCGCCGCGCCGGCGCCGCGGCGGCCGCGTCCGCCCCGCCGCGCACCGCTTCGCGCACGTCGCCCGACCCCATCCTGGGGGGCGCGGGTGCATGACGCGCGAGGGTCGCCCCTCGCCTACAGTGGCGCGGGAACGGGTCGCCGCGGGACGCGCGAGGTCGCGCGACCCGCGGCAGCCCCCGCGCGCACACGGGAGAAGGAGGGCGGCGGTGCCGCAGGCGCGGGCGTGCCGCC
>JBBSBL010000038.1:0-26080 GCA_038251325.1 Solirubrobacterales bacterium
AGCCCCGGCGGGATCCCCCTCGATGCCGTCACCGTTCCGGTCGCCCCGCTCGGGGGCGGGGACGCCGCGCTCGGGCGTGGCCGGGGGCTTCGGCACGCCGGCAAGCGCAGGCGCGGCCGCGGGCTCCGGCTCGGCGGCCGGCTCCGGCTCGCCGCGGCGCAGGGCGCCCGCACCCCGCTCGAGATCTCCCTCGAGCGCCTCGACCTGCGCGAGGAGCGCGCCTGCCGCCTCACGGACCCGGCCGACGTGCACGCGGGCCTCCTCGGCGTCGCGCACGGCCGCGCCGCGGACCTCGTCCGCCGCCGCCTGCGCCTTGCGTCGGATCTCGCCGGCGGCGGTGTCGGCCGCCGCGACGATCGAGCGGACCTCGTCGCCCGCGGCGGCGGCGCCTGAGGAGCCGGCGCCGGCGGCCTCGGCGCGCAGCACCGCTACCTCGTCGCGCAGCCGCCGCAGATGGGCGTCGACCGCGGCGCGGTCGTAGCCGCGCCGTGCGAGCGGGAAGTCGGTGCGGTCGACGGGGTCGGGCATCCGGCGCCCAGGGTACCCGACCGCCGCGCTAGGGCAGGCGGGCTCCCGCCCCATCGCGAACCACCAGTCCGTCCCGCGCGAGGCCGTCGAGCGTCCGCTCCAGCCGCTCGGGACCGAGGTCCGGGAGCGGACCGTCCGCGAGCAGCGCCGCCACGATCCGCCCGCGCGCCCAGCGATCGCCGTCCTCGAAGCGGCCAGCTCGCCGCTGAGCCTGCCGCGCCGGCACGGCGACGCGGCCCCGCGAGGCGCACCACGGCGCGGCCGGGCACGCCTCGCACCGCGCGACCCGAGCGCCGCAGACCGTCGCGCCGAGCTCCATCATCGCCTGGTTCCAGTCCGCCGCGCGACCCGCCGGCAGCAGGGCGCCGGCCCGGGCGACCAGCGCCGCGGGCGTCCGCTCCTCCGCGTCCCAGCGCCCGATCACCCGCCGCACGTTCGTGTCCACCGCCGCGGCATGGGCGCCGAACCCGAACGACGCGATCGCCGCGGCGGTGTAGGGCCCGACGCCCGGCAGCGCGCGCAGGGCCGCCTCGCTCCGCGGCCAGCCGTCGGCCACCACGACCCGTGCGGCCTCGCGGAGCGCCAGGGCCCGGCGGTTGTAGCCGAGGCCGCTCCACGCCCGCAGCGCATCCGCGGCGCTCGCCTGCGCCAGCGTGCGCTCGTCGGGGAAGCGCTCGACCCACGCGGCGTAGAAGGGGACGACGCGCGCCACCTGGGTCTGCTGGAGCATGACCTCCGCGACCAGCAACCGGTAGGGGTCCCTGGTCCGGCGCCAGGGCAGGTCGCGGCGGACCGCCGCGTACCAGCGCAGGACCGCGTCCTGCCGGGCCGCCTCCCCGCTCACCCGCCGGCGGCGACGGCCTCGGCGTGATCGCGCTGGAGCGCCTTGATCTCGTCGCGCAGCTTGGCCGCGTACTCGAAGCGCAGCTCCTCCGCCGCGGCGAGCATCTCCTCCTCGAGCTCGACGATCGCGCGCTCGATGTCGTTCGCCGACATCCCGTCGGTCACCGTCGTGCGCTTGCGCCGCCCGCGCGGGACCCGCGCCTCGCCCTGGAGGAACTCGGCGATGTCGGAGATTCCCTTGACGATCGTCTCCGGGGTGATGCCGTGCTCCTCGTTGTAGGCGACCTGGATCGCGCGGCGGCGATCGGTCTCCGACAGCGCGGCCCGCATCGCCGCCGTCTCCCGGTCGGCGTACATGAGGACCTTGCCCTCGACGTTCCGCGCCGCGCGGCCGATCGTCTGGATGAGCGAGGTCTCCCCGCGCAGGAACCCCTCCTTGTCGGCGTCGAGGATCGCCACGAGGGAGACCTCGGGCAGATCGAGGCCCTCGCGGAGCAGGTTCACGCCCACCAGCACGTCGTACTCCCCCAGCCGCAGGTCGCGGATGATCTGGATGCGCTCCAGCGTGTCGACCTCCGAGTGCAGGTAGCGGACCTTGAAGCCCATCTCCAGCAGGTAGTCGGTGAGGTCCTCGCTCATCTTCTTGGTCAGCGTGGTGACCAGGGTCCGCTCGTTGCGGTCGACCCGGCCCCGCACCTCGCCCATCAGGTCGTCGATCTGGTTGTGCGTCTCGCGCACCTCGACCGCCGGGTCGACGATGCCCGTCGGCCGCACGATCTGCTCGACGACCGCCCCCGCCCGCGTGCGCTCGAACTCCCCCGGCGTCGCGGAAACGAAGACGATCTGCCCGGTGATCGAGAGGAACTCGTCGAAGGTCTGCGGGCGGTTGTCCATCGCGCTGGGCAGCCGAAAGCCGTAGTCGACGAGCGTCTGCTTGCGTGAGCGGTCGCCCTCGAACATCCCGCCGATCTGGGGCACCGTCTGATGGGACTCGTCGATGAAGCAGACGAAGTCCTCGGGGAAGTAGTCGATCAGGCAGTAGGGCCGGTCGCCCGGGCGGCGCCCGTCGAGGATCCGCGAGTAGTTCTCGATCCCCGAGCAGAAGCCCATCTCGCGCAGCATCTCCATGTCGTACTGCGCGCGCTGGCGCAGGCGGTGGGACTCGAGCAGCTTGCCCTCGGCCTCGAGCTGCGCGCAGCGGACGTTCAGCTCGCGGCCGATCTCCTCGACCGCGGCCTCGATCGAGCCCTCCTTGACGTTGTAGTGCGTCGCGGGCCAGATCGCCACGTGCTCGAGGTCGTCCTCGATCAGCTCGCCAGTCAGCGCGTCGAAGTGCTGGAGGCGTTCGATCTCGTCGCCGAACAGCACGGCGCGGTACGCGGTCTCGGCGTAGGCGGGGAAGATCTCCAGCGTCTCGCCGCGCACCCGGAAGTTGCCCCGGCCCAGCGCGACGTCGTTGCGCGTGTACTGGATCGAGACGAGCTTGCGCAGCAACTCGTCGCGGTCGATCTCGTCGCCCTTCCGGAGCGTCTGGAGGTTCTCGTCGTAGGTCTCCGGCGAGCCCATGCCGTAGATGCACGACACCGAGGCGACGATGATCACGTCGCGGCGGGCGAAGAGCGCGGCGGTGGCCGCGTGCCGGAGCCGGTCGATCTCCTGGTTGATCGAGGAGTCCTTCTCGATGTAGAGGTCGCGGCTCGGGACGTAGGCCTCGGGCTGGTAGTAGTCGTAGTAGCTGACGAAGTACTCGACCGCGTTCTCGGGGAAGTAGGTGCGGAACTCGTTGCAGAGCTGCGCGGCGAGCGTCTTGTTGTGGGCGATGACGAGCGACGGGCGCTGGATGGCCTCGATCGTCGAGGCCATCGTCATCGTCTTGCCGGTGCCCGTGGCGCCGAGGAGCGTCTGGAAGCGGTCGCCGCGCTCGACCCCCTCCGACAGGGCGGTGATGGCCTGCGGCTGGTCGGCCGTCGGGGCGTAGGCGCTGTCGAGCGAGAACGGCGGCACGGCCGGATGACGATAGCGGCGGCCGCCGGCGGTTAGCCGAGGCCGAGCTCGTGCGGGTACTCGCGCCGGTAGTCGCGGCGGGCGCCGAGCACCTTCTCGACGTAGGCGCGCGTCTCGGGGAAGGCGATGTCGGCGGTGGTGAAGCCCCGGCCGGTCGCGCGTGCGCGCCACCGGTCGACGTTCGTCTCGCCGGCGTTGTAGGCCGCCAGCGCGAGGATCTCGTTCTCTCCGTAGCGGTTCAGCAGGTAGCGGAGGTAGTAGGACCCGTAGCGGATGTTCACGTCCGGGTTGCCGAGGTCGGCGACCTCGAACTGCGTGCCGCCGGAGCGGTGCGCGATGAACTGCGCGGTGTCCGGGAGGATCTGCATGAGGCCCTTCGCGCCCGCGCTCGAGGTGCGGTCGGCGAACTTCGACTCGGCGTAGATGACGCCGGCGATGAGCGCGGGATCGAGCCCCTTCTCGCTCGCCTGCTGGCGGATCACGTCCTCGTGGCGCAGCGGCAGCGTGAGCTCCTTGACCGCGTTGCCGAGCATCGGCCCCAGCACCACGGCGAGGATCGCCAGCGCGCCGAGCAGCCCGGCGCCGAGCAGGGCCCGACGGCGGCGCAGAGAGCTGCGGCGCGTGGTCGCGGGACGGCGAGCCCTGGCGGCCCGCATGCCGGCCGAACGGGTCGTCACCGCTCCAGTCTGGCAAGGATCGCCGACAGCCTCGCCGCCAACTCCTCCTCGGTGCCGTCGTTCTCGACGACGTAGGTCGCCAGCGCGGCCTTCTCGGCCTGCCTGAGCTGGCGGACGGTGCGCTCGTCGAGGGCGGCGTGGCCCCGGGACCCGGCCCGCTGGGAGCGCACCGCCTCGTCGGCCACGACGGCGATCGTTGCGTCGAAGCCCCCCTCCAGGCCGGACTCGAAGAGCAGCGGGACCTCGATCACCGCAGCCTTGGGCGCCGGCTCACGGGCCTCGACCTCCGTCCGCCACGCCGCCATCCGCGTGGCGACGCGCGGCCACAGGAGCCCCTCCAGCCAGCGCCGGTCCTCGGCCGACGCGAAGGCGCGACGGGCGACCGCCGCGCGATCGACGACGCGCTCGGGCGCGACCTCCGCACCCCAGCGCGACACGACGGCGTCGCGCACCTCGGGCTCCACGTAGAGCTCGTGGACGACCGCGTCGGTCGAGAGGGTGGCGGCGCCGAGCTCGGCCAAGGCGGCGAGCGCAGTGGACTTCCCGGCGGCGATCCCGCCGGTCAGACCGACGAGGGGAACGCGCTCAGGCGTCGTGCGGAGCCGGGTCGTCGCTCGGCGCGGGCTCCGGCTCGGCGGCGGCGGCCTCGGGCTCGGGCTCGGCGGGCGGCGCTTCGGCTTCGGGCTCGACGTCGGGCGCTGCGGACTCCGGCTCGGCGGCGGACGCCGGGGCCTCGGGCGCCGCCGTCGGCGCTTCAACCTCGGTCGCCGGCGGTTCGGCGACAACCCCGGCCTCAGGCTCGGCGGCCGGCGCCTCGGGCTCGGGTACGGCCTCGCCCTCAGGCGCGACGGGCTCGGCCTCGACGGGCGCCATCGCCGCGTCGGCGCGAGCGGCGTCGTCGCCGGCGAAGTCGTCCTCGGAGAGCCCGAGGTCCGGGACCTCGTCGAGCGGCGGCGCCGCGGCCGGCACCCCGGTGGCACCTGGCTGCTCCGCCTCCACGCGCTTCATCGAGAGCGAGAGCCGGCGGCGGTCGCTGTCGATCTCCAGCACCTTGACCAGGACGGTGTCGCCCGGGTTCACGACCTCGCGCGGGTTCTCGACGTGGTGCTCGGCGAGCTCGGAGATGTGGACGAGCCCCTCGACGCCGTCGAGGATCTCGACGAAGGCGCCGAAGGTGACGACCTTCGTCACCTTGCCCTCGAGCTCGTCGCCGACGTTGTAGGTGTCCACGACCCGCTGCCACGGGTCCTCCTGCGTCTGCTTGAGGCCCAGCGAGATCCGCTGCCGGTCGCGATCGATGTCGAGCACCTTGACCTGGACCGTGTCGCTGATCGTCACCACCTCGCTGGGATGGTTCACGTGCGACCAGGACAGCTCGGAGATGTGGATGAGCCCGTCGATGCCGTCGAGGTCGACGAAGGCGCCGAAGTCGACGATGTTCGAGATCTGGCCCTCGACCACCATGCCGGGCTGGAGGCGATCCAGGATCTGCTGGCGAACCTCCTTGCGCTCCTCCTCGAGGACCGCGCGGCGCGAGAGCACGACGTTGTTGCGCGAGCGGTTGAGCTCGATGACCTTGCACTCGATCGCGGTGCCGAGGTAGTCGTCGAGGTTCGGCACGCGCCGGATGTCCACGAGCGAGGCGGGCAGGAAGCCGCGCACGCCGAGGTCGATGATCAGGCCGCCCTTCACGACCTCGATGACGGTGCCCTCGACCGGCTCGCCGGACTCGGCGGCGGCCTCGATGCGGCGCCACGCCTTCTCGAAGCGCGCGCGCTTCTTGGAGAGGATCAGCCGCCCGTCCTGGTCCTCCTTGGTGAGGACGAGGGCGTCGACCTCCTCCCCCATCTCGACCTCGTCGCTCGGGTCGACGCTCTTGCGGATCGAGAGCTCGCCGGAGGGGATCACGCCCTCGGACTTGAAGCCGATGTCGACGAGGACCTCGTCGTTGTCGATGCGCACGACGTGGCCGGTCACCACGTCGCCCTCCTTGAACAGCGAGAGGGTCGCGTCGTAGTTGGGGACGATCTTCCCGTCGATCTCGAGCAGGAGGCCGTCGCTGCCGTCGACGACCTTGGCGTCGGGACGGTCCGTGGGCAGGGGCGTGATGGTGCTCATGAGGCCGGCAGAGGGTAGCGCGTCCGCCCGGGCCGGGCGGCGCCGCGCGGTCCGTAGAATCCGGCGTCCCATGCCGAGACGGGCGACCAAGCGGGGGGCCGAGCGCACCCGGATCGACGCCGACGCCGACGTGCTGATCTGCGGCGCGAGCTTCGCGGGCCTCGCGGTCGCGCGCGAGCTGGCGGGGTCGGGGGCGCGGGTTCTGATGGTGGATCGCTACGAGGTCGGCGAGCGCCAGGCCTCGGCCTGCGGCATCCCCACCCTCTGGCTCGAGGCGATGGGACTGATGGGCGCCCACCAGCAGACCTTCGGCGAGCTCCTCGTCCACGCCCCGCGCGGGGAGGTGCGCCTGCGGCTGCCCTGGACGTTCTCGACCTTCGACTACCGAAGCCTGTGCGCCGGGCTGCGCGACCAGGGCGACGCGGAGTTCGAGACCGCCACGGTCGAGGGCGTCACCCGCTCCCCGGGCGCCCACGTCGTGCACACCGACCGGGGCGACGTGCGAGCCCCGCTCGTCGTCGACGCGTTGGGGTGGCGGCGCGTCCTCGGCGACGGCCCGAACGTCCAGCCGCCCGACGCGACGCTGTCCCGCGGGCTCGAGGTCCATCCCGCGGGCCGCGGCGACGAGCTCGAGCTGTGGATCGACCGCGGGCTCGTGGCCGCGGGCTACGGCTGGAGCTTCCCGGCCGGGGACGAGGTCCGCGTGGGCGTCGGGTCCTTCGACCCACGTTTTCACGTCAAGGCGCCGACGGTGCGCTTGGCCGAGGGCGAGCGGCGCGAGGCGGTCCGCTTCCAGGGGAACTGGATCCCGCACCGGATCCGCCCGGCCGCCGAGGGCGCGGTCTTCTTCGCCGGTGACTCCGCCGGCCACTGCCTGCCGACCACCGCGGAGGGCATCCGCACCGCGCTGTACTTCGGACTGGCGTGCGGGCGCGAGGTGCGGGCGGTCGTGGACGGCCGCAGCGACCGCGCGGACGCGCTGGCCCGCTACGGCGCGTTCAGCGCCGCGCACCGCTGGAAGTTCGAGTGGATGCTGCGGGTGCAGCGCCTGGTGCCGCGCCTCGCCGGTCGGCCGCTGCGGCCGACGCTGCGGGCGGTCGGGGTGGCGCCCGTGACGCGGTGGGCGTTCGACCACTATCTGGAGATCGCCCACCCGCGATTCGTGGGCGTCGCGGTGGGGCCGGGGGCGGTGACGGTGAGACGTCGGGAGCGCGTGGCGGCGTAGGGGTTTGGGCGGGTGTCTCGTCGCCTTCCCGGGTGCCGGCGTTTGAACGGCATCATCTAAGGAGGCCGGGTGGCTCGGTGGCCGCGGAGGGCGCCGTGTTCAACGGCATCGCCGACGAAGGCGCTGGGCGTGTGCGGTCGGCTCAGGCGTCGTCCGTGCCGAGCAGCGTTCTGAGCGCGTGGGCGGTGTGGTCGGGGTGGTCGCGGAGTTGGCGCCAGGTGAAGCGGGTCATGCGCCACCCGGCGAGCTGGAGGTCGAGGTCGCGGGCGCGGTCATCCTCGAACTGGCGCCGGGTTGCGTGGGTGGCGTAGCCGTCGACCTCGGCGATCAGGCGCTGGTCGGCCCAGAGCGCGTCGACTCGGTAGCGGCGGCCCGGCACCTCGATCCAGCGGTTGAACTCCGCCGGCGGCAGGGCGTGGTTGTCGATGAGCTCGCGGAAGCGGTGCTCGAGCTCGCTCTCGGCCATCGACGCGCCGGGGTCGAGCTCGGCGAGCGCGGCCCTGAGGGCGGGGGCGCCGTGGCGGCGGGGGTATCGGTCCAGGAGCGCGGCGAGGGCGCGACCGTCGAAGATCCGTTGGACCTCGGCCTCGTTGACCGCCCGCGCGAGCCGACGGCGATCGAGGACGCTCGCGAGGTCCAGCAACGTCCGCGCCGGGGTCGTCACCGGAATCCGGTCAAGGACGGTCCGCTCGTCGTCGGCCAGGCGTGTCTCGTGGAAGCGGATGCCCAGCCGGCCGCGCCGGCTGGTGGGTACCGTCACGTCCGTGCGGGCCTGCGCCGTCGAGCGGATCGACCACAGCGCCGCCGCGGAGCGGTGACTCACCGTCGCGCCGGGCCCACACGCGAGAACGGCGGCAAGGAAGTAGCCCTCACGCGGCACGACCCGATCTCCGACGGCGCACACCCCGCGATGAAGCGGCCGCAGTCGCCCGGTGGCCACCCGCCGCTCGATCTCGCCGCGCGTCATCCCCACCGCCTCGAGCTGGCGACGCACGACGACAGCATGCTGCCGCTCCGCCAGGTTCCCGATCAGCCGATCGGGATGCTCCGCCTGTACTTCACCATCATTACCGCGGTCAACCTCGGGCGGATCGGGCATCCCCCAGCCTGGCCGACGCTGTGTAGCGCGTGGGGCGCGAAACGGAACGAATCACCACCGCAACCGCGCCGCCTTCCTTGCCGCCGTCAACGCGCGCAAAGCCACCACGGCGTCCGACCCGCCCGGCGGCCAACGGCCAGCGCCGCCCTACTTCGCCTCCATCCAGTTCGGCCCGATGCCGGCGTCCACGACGAGCGGCGGGTCCATCTCGCACGCGGCGACCATCTCCGCGCAGACGAGGTCGCGGGCGGCCTCCGCCTCCTCGGCGGGGCCCTCGAAGAGCAGCTCGTCGTGGATCTGCAGGATGAGCCGGGTGGCGAGGCCGGCGTCGTCGAGCGCCCGGTGGCAGCGCACCATCGCGAGCTTGATGATGTCCGCCGCGGTGCCCTGGATCACGGTATTGACCGCGAGGCGCTCGCCGAGCCCGCGCGTCTGGCGGTTGCGGGCGCGGATCTCCGGGATCTGGCGGCGTCGGCCGAAAAGCGTGCTCACGTAGCCGTGCTCCTCGGCCTGGGCGATCGCCTCCGCGATGAACCGCCGCACCGCCGGGAAGCCGTCGAGGTAGCGCTCGATGAACTCGGCCGCCTCCTCGCGCGGGATCTGGAGGCGGTCGGCGAGGCCGAAGTCCGTCAGGCCGTAGACGATCCCGTAGTTGACCATCTTCGCCTTCGAGCGGGTGCCCGGATCGACGTCGCCCTCGCCGGCGCCGAGCACCTCGCGAGCGGTGGCGGTGTGGACGTCCTCCCCGCGCCGGAAGATCTCCCGCAGCACGTCCTCGCCGGCGATGTGGGCCAGGACCCTAAGCTCCACCTGCGAGTAGTCGACCGAGACGAGCAGCCGGCCCGGCTCGGCGGCGAAGCAGGCGCGGATCTCGCGGCCCAGCGCGGTGCGGATCGGGATGTTCTGCAGATTCGGGTTGGTCGAGGAGAGCCGGCCCGTGGCGGCCACGACCTGGCTGAACGTCGTGTGGATACGTCCGTCGGCGGGGTCGATCCACTCCGGCAGGGCGTCCAGGTAGGTGGAGGCGAGCTTGGTCAGCTCCCGCCAGCGCTCGACCTTCTCCACGATCTCGTGCTCGCCGCGGATCGCTTGGAGCACGCGCGCGTCGGTGGAGAAGCCCGTCTTGCCGCGCCGCTTGCGCGAGAGCTCGAGCTTGACGAACAACACCTCGGCGAGCTGCTGGGGCGACCCGATCGTGAACTCCTCCCCGGCCAGGTCCCAGATCTCGCGCTCGAGCGCGTCGGCGTCGGCCTTGACGCGCGTCGAGATCTCCGCGAGGCGCTCCGTGTCGAGCTTCAGCCCCGCGACCTCCATCGCCCGCAGCACCCGCACGAGCGGGAGCTCGATTCCGGTCAGGAGATCCTCGAGGCCGCGCTCGCGGAGCTGGGGGCGCTGGGCGGCGGCCAGCGCGTACACGAGCACCGCGTCGTCGGCCGCGGGGTCGCCCGTCTCGGCCGCGAGCCCGCGCTCCTCCGCGAGCTCGGCCAGCGGGTAGCCGCGCCGGGCGGGATCGAGCAGATAGGCGGCGATCATCGTGTCGTGGCCGAGGTCGTCGGGAACCTGGAGCAGCGCCTTGGCGTCGTGAGCGAGGACCGTCCGCTCCGCGCAGGCGGCGACGAGCTCGGCGGGGTCCCCCACGTCGCCGCCGACCGCCTCCCCCTCACCGGCGTAGGCGCCGAACCGCCACCCCTCCGCGGCGGCGAAGAGCGCGCCCTCCGGCGCCTCGGGGGCCCGGGCGGCGAGCGCGAGGTCGCCGGTCCCCAGCGCGGCGGCGTCCGACGTGCAGCCCGGACGCAGCTCCACGGCGAGCGACGCCTCGGCGCTCGGCCGCGGCGCCGCCGCCTCCTCGCTCCCCAGCGCCTCCTCGAGCCGTCGCAGCGGGTCGCGCAGCTCGAACTCGCGGAACACGTCGCGCAGCCGCGATCGGTCGGGCTCGGCGGCCACGAAGGCCCGCGCCTCCAGGTCGGT
Organism: Solirubrobacterales bacterium; assembly: GCA_038251325.1. GTDB lineage: Bacteria > Actinomycetota > Thermoleophilia > Solirubrobacterales > Solirubrobacteraceae > JBBSBL01. The sequence goes on from JBBSBL010000038.1 coordinate 10,463, forward strand.
CGGGATGTCGCGCTGCGCGGTGGCCAGCGCCTTGGAAACCCGCGCGTCCTCCGCGTGCTCGCGCAGCATCTGCTGGCGCTTGGCCCCGCTGATCTCGTCCACGTGCTCGAGCACGGATTCGAGCGACCCGTAGCGCTGGAGGAGCTGGGCCGCGGTCTTGTCGCCGATGCCGGGGACGCCCGGGATGTTGTCGGAGGTGTCGCCCTTCAGGCCGATGAAGTCGGGCACGAGCTCCGGCGGGATGCCGTAGCGCTCCACGACCCCGTCGCGGTCGTAGATCCGCGTGTCGGTGATCCCGCGGGAGGTGGTCATGATCCGCACCCCGTCGTCCACGAGCTGGTAGGCGTCGCGGTCTCCGGTGACGACGAGCACCGGCACCCCCTCCCCCTTCGCGCGCTCGGCGAGCGAGGCAATGACGTCGTCGGCCTCGAAGCCGTCGACCGCCAGGTTGCGGTAGCCGAAGGCGTCGACCAACGGCTCCAGATGCGGCCACTGCTGCCCCAGCAGGTCGGGCCGCGAGCTGCGCTGGGCCTTGTACTCGGGGTAGACCTCACGGCGGCCGGAGTGCCCCGCGTCCCACACCACGACGGTCGGCTGGACCCCCCGGTCGGTGACGAGCTTCACCAGCATCGAGGCGAACCCGAAGATCGCGTTGGTCGGCATCCCGGCCGACGTCGCGATCGACTCGGGCAGGGCGAAGAACGCCCGGTAGGCGAGCGAGTTGCCGTCGATGAGGATGAGCTCGTCGCTCGCACCGGTCATGGCGCGAACACTCTAGAGTCAGATCCGCCTCCCGCTCACGGCCTCACCCCCTCGATGTCCCTGCAGCCCAGCGCCCAGTACTCGCTCACGATCCGCGTGGAGATCGCCCACCGACCCGGCATGCTCGGGCGCGTGGCCAGCGCGATCGGCAGCGCCGGCGGGACGATCGGCGCAGTCGACCTCGTCGAGGTGACCGGCGAGCACACCGTCCGCGACATCACGGTCGACGCGCCCGAACAGGACGACTGGGCTCGCATCCTCGGGGCCATCGACGGCGTCGACGGCGCGCGGACCGTGGACACCACCGACCGGACCTTCCTGCTCCACGTCGGCGGCAAGATCGAGCAGCACAACAAGCATCCGCTGAAGACCCGCGACGACCTCTCGATGGCCTACACACCTGGCGTCGCGCGGGTGTGCCGCGCGATACACGCCGACCCCGACAAGGCGTTCCGGTACACGATCAAGCGCAACACGGTCGCCGTCGTCTCTGACGGCACGGCCGTGCTGGGGCTCGGCGACATCGGCCCGCGCGCGGCCATGCCCGTGATGGAGGGCAAGGCCATGCTCTTCAAGGAGTTCGCCGGGGTCGACGCCTTCCCGATCTGCCTCGACACCAAGGATCCGGACGAGATCGTCGCCGCGGTCACGGCGATGGCGCCGACCTTCGGAGGCATCAACCTGGAGGACATCTCCGCGCCGCGCTGCTTCGAGATCGAGGACCGGCTCAAGGCCGCGCTCGACATCCCGGTCTTCCACGACGACCAGCACGGCACCGCGGTCGTCGTCCTCGCCGCGCTGCTCAACGCCGCGCGGCTCACCGACCGCCGGCTGGGCGAGTTGCGCGTGCTCGTCGTCGGGCTCGGGGCGGCGGGGGTGGCGGTGACCAAGATCCTGCTCGCCGCCGGCGTCGGCGACGTGATCGGCTGTGACTCGCGCGGCGCGATCCACACCGACCGCCCGGACTACCTCGACGGGTCGATGAACCGGATGAAGCACTGGTACGCGGAGGCAACGAACCAGGAGCGTCGGGCGGGCGGGCCGGCCGACGTCATCGAGGGCGCCGACCTGTTCATCGGGCTCTCCGGCGCGCGCGTGATGCCGCCCGAGGCGCTGGGCCGGATGGCGCGGGACCCGATCGTGTTCGCGATGGCGAACCCGACGCCCGAGGTCTCGCCCGAAGAGGCGGCGCCCTACGTGCGGGTGATGGCCACCGGGCGCTCGGACTACCCCAACCAGATCAACAACGTGCTCTGCTTCCCCGGGATCTTCCGCGGCGCCCTGGACGTCCGCGCGCAGGACATCTCCGAGGGCATGAAGATGGCAGCGGCCCGCGCGATCGCCGCGATCGTCGGCGACGACGAGCTCCGCGAGGACTACATCATCCCCAGTGTGTTCAATCGCGAGGTGGTCGGCGCGGTGGCCGAGGCGGTGGCCGGCGAGGCCCGCGCGAGCGGGGACGCGAAGGCCGGGCTCGAGCTCGGCTACGCCGCCGCGGACGCGGAGCGCGTCCGCAGCGGCTGAGCCTGCGGCGTGACCCCCACCTCCGGGGACGACCCGGCTGTCCGGCCCGCGACCGGCGAGCCTCGCTACCGGCTCGTCGATGCGTTCCGGGCGTTCGCCGCCTTCGCCGTCCTCGGCGCCCACGTGGCGCTCTCCTACGGCTTCTTCCGCGGCACCGTCCGGCTGGACCTGGAGTGGTACCCGCGCCTGCTGTGGTTGGCGCAGGAGGGCGTCGCGCTCTTCTTCGTGATCTCCGGGTTCGTCCTCTACCTGCCGTTCGTCGCCGCGCGGCTCGGCTCGATCGACCGGCTGCGCATCCGCGCGTACTCCGTCCGGCGTGCGCTGCGGATCGTGCCGGCCTACTGGCTCGCGCTCACCGTGGTGGTCCTCGTCAACGGAGCCGGAGCAGTGCTCGAGCCCGGCGGGCCGCTGCCCTACTACGCCTTCGCCCAGATCTACCGAGTCGACACCATCCCGCACGGCCTGCCGCAGGCCTGGACGCTGTGCGTCGAGATCACCTTCTACGCGCTGCTGCCCCTGTGGGCCTTGCTCGTCGGCCGCGTGCGCAGCACGGCCCGGTCGCCCTCGGCCGTCCTCCGCGTCGAGCTCGTCGGCGCCGCGCTGCTTTTCGCCTTCTCGACCGCGTGGAAGCTCGGAGTGGTGGGGCTTCTCGACCCGGGCGCGAACCCGCGGCGTCCCGGCCTGCTGAGCCTGCCGGCCTACCTCGACCACTTCGCGCTCGGGATGGCGCTGGCCGCGATCTGCGCGGCCGTGGCCGCGGGCTGGTCCCCACCTCGCTGGGCTCGGGTGGTGGAGCGCCGGCCGTGGGCGCCGTGGATCCCCGCCGCCCTCGGGCTGATCGTGCTCTGGGACCGCTCCGGCGGGCAGCTGGACCCGGTCAGCCGCGGCTACGTGTGGCACCGGACGCTCGAGGCCGTCGTCGCGGCCTTGCTGCTCATGCCCGCGGTCATCGGCGCACGGCGCCGGGACCGGATCCGCAGGGCGCTGGCCGCCCCGCCTCTGCTCTGGCTCGGGGTCGTCTCCTATGCCGTCTACCTCTGGCACGTCGACATCACCGACTGGCTGATCGACCTCGGCGGCGACGACGGCGGCCTCGCCGTGCTGCTGGTCCTGGCCACCGCGGCCACGGTGGGGGTCGCCGCCGCGAGCTGGTACCTGCTCGAGCGCCGCGCGATCGGCCTCGGGCGCCGCATCACCAAGCGGACGCGAGATCGCGCCGGCCGCGGCCGATCATCCCCGCCGGCTGCGCCCGGACGTGAGGACGCCCGTAGGGAATGAGCGGGGAAATCCCCGCATGACCGCCACCCCGGAGGACCCCTGAGATGAAGATCACCATCACCGGCGCCACCGGCCTCATCGGCTCGCGCCTGGTCCGCGAGCTGACCGGCCGCGGCGACGCCGTCACCGTCCTCTCCCGCGACCCAGGCCCGGCGCGCGAGCGCCTCGGCGTCGACGCGGTGCGCTGGGACCCCGATCGCGACGAGGCGCCCGTGGACGCGCTGGCCGGCCGCGACGGCGTCGTGCACCTCGCCGGCGAGCCCGTCGCCCAGCGCTGGAGCGCCGAGTCCAAGCAGCGCATCGGGCGCAGCCGCGAGACGGGCACGGCGAACCTCGTCGCAGGCCTCCGGCAGGCCGACCCCCGCCCGGCGGTGCTGGTCAGCTCCTCCGCCGTCGGCTACTACGGCCCCCACGGGTCGGAGGAGCTCGACGAGGGCTCCCCGGCCGGCAGCGACTTCCTCGCCGAGGTCTGCGTGATCTGGGAGCGCGCCGCCCAGGAGGCGATCGAGCTCGGCATGCGCGTGGTCAACGTCCGCACCGGCGTGGTCCTCGATCGCTCCGGCGGGGCGCTGAAGACGATGCTCCCGCCGTTCCGGCTCGGGGTCGGTGGCCCGGTCGCGGGCGGACGCCAGTACATGCCGTGGGTCCACGTCGACGATGTCGTCGGCCTCTACCTCGCGGCGCTCGACGGCGACGAGCGCTGGTCGGGGCCGGTGAACGCGACGGCGCCGACGCCCGTCACCAACGCCGCCTTCTCCAAGGCGCTCGGGCGCGCCCTCCATCGCCCGGCGATCGCGCCGGTGCCGGCGATCGCCATCAAGGCGCTCTACGGCGAGATGAGCGAGATCGTGACCAAGGGCCAGAACGTGATCCCGCGCAAGGCGCTGGAGCTGGGTTACGAGTTCCGCCACCCCGAGCTCGACGAGGCGCTGCGCTCGGCGCTGGCCTGAGCGGCGGTCGGTCGGCGGTCAGGGCCCGGCCCGGGGAGCCGCGCCGGACTCCCCATCACCCGCGGCCGGCGGGACCTCGGGCGGCGCGTGGCGCTTGGGCCGCGCACCCTCGCGCTTCCACGTCGAGCTCGCCCTGGCCGGCCACACCAGCCAGATCGGGATCGCGATCAGGGTCAGGAACAGACCGGCGCCCCCGATGGCCAGACCCAGTGGGGTGATGAGCGCCCCCCCGAGCAGGCCGGTGGTCAAGCCCGCGCGCTCGCCGTACCCCTTGCGGTCGGACAGCCAGGCGCCCCCGATGCACCCGGCCAGCCACAGGAAGAGGAGGTACAGGCCCTTGACCCCGAGGTCGGCCAGTGGGAGCGCGTCGATCATGTGCCGAGGTAGGCGCGTTGGACGTCGGGGTTCTCGCGCAGCGCAGAGGAGGCGTCGGTCAGGGCGACGGTCCCGGTCTCGAGCACGTAGGCGCGCTGCGAGACCCCCAGCGCGTAGTTGGCGTTCTGCTCGACGAGGAGCATCGTCGTCCCCTGGCGGTTGATCTCGGCGATGGTCTCGTAGATCCGCTCGACGAGGATCGGGGCGATGCCCATGCTCGGCTCGTCGAGCAGGAGCAGGCGCGGGCGGCCCATCAGCGCGCGGCCGATGGCCAGCATCTGCTGCTCGCCGCCGGACATCGTCCCGGCCTTCTGCGTCTCGCGCTCCTTCAGCCGCGGGAAGAGCTCGAACACCCGGTCGAGGTCGTCGGCGACCCCGTCGTCGCGCCGCAGGAAGGCGCCGAGCTCGAGGTTCTCCCGCACGGTCATGCGCTGGAAGCAGTGGCGTCCCTCCGGGGCCTGGCAGATCCCCCGGCTGACGATGTCCTGCGGCGGGAGGTGGGTGATGTCCTCGCCGTCGAAGGTGATGCGACCCTCCTGCGCCGGGGTGAGCCCCGAGATCGACCGCAGCGTCGTCGACTTGCCGGCGCCGTTGGAGCCGATGAGCGTGACGACCTCGCCCTCCTCGACGGCGATCGTGATCCCCTTGAGCGCCTCGATGGCGCCGTAGAAGGAGTGGATCGCGTCGACCTCGAGCAGCGGCACGGCGATCAGCCCTCTGTCCCGGACTTGCCCAGGTAGGCCTCGATGACCCGCGGGTTGGCCCGCACCTCGGCCGGCCCGCCCTCCGCGATCTTCTCGCCGTGATCGAGCACCGTGACCCGCTCGGAGACGTTCATCACGACCTTCATGTCGTGCTCGATGAGCAGGATCGTCACGCCGCGCTCCTCGCGGAGCTTGCGCATGAAGTCCACCAGGCGGGCCGACTCGTTGGGGTTCATCCCGCAGGTCGGCTCGTCGAGCAGCAGCAGCTTCGGGTCGGAGGCCAGCGCGCGCGCGATCTCCACCCGCCGCTGGTCGCCGTAGGAGAGGTTGATCGCGAGCTGGTCGTGCTGGGAGGGCTGCAGCCCGACGTAGGCGAGCTCCTCGCGGGCCTTCTCGCGCACCTTGCGCTCCTCGCGGCGGACGCGGGGCGTGCGGATGATCGACCCCGCCAGCCCGGCCCGCATCCGCGAGTGCTCGCCGACCATGACGTTCTCCAGCGAGCTCATCGTCCCGAACAGGCGGATGTTCTGGAACGTCCGCGCCATGCCGAGCTTCGTGATGCGGTCCGGCCGCCCGGAGGTGATGTCGCCCTCGTCGAAGGCGATCCGCCCGGTCGAGGGCTTGTAGAGCCCGGTCAGCATGTTGAAGAAGGTGGTCTTGCCGGCGCCGTTGGGGCCGATGATCGAGACGATCCCCCGCCGGGGCACGGCGTAGTCGATGTCGGAGACCGCGCTGAGCCCGCCGAAGATCTTGGAGACGCCGGTGGCCCGCAGGATGGCGTCGGGCACCTCGTCGGCGTTCGTCGGCGGCGAGTCGGGCTCGGAGCTCATGGATGCGCCTCCCCGCCGAGGTCGCTCTCGCCCACGCCGATGCCCTCGGTGAGCTCGAGCTTTCGCCTTCGCTCGGGCAGCAGGCCCTCCGGACGCACGATCATCATGGTCACCAGCAGGAAGCCGAAGATGCCGCCGGTGATCTCGGTCGGGTCGAAGCCGACGCCGATGTCGTTGAACAGGGGGTTCAGCGTGTCGGGGATGAACTTCACGTTGATGTAGGTCAGCGCGATGGCCCCGATCACGACTCCCCAGATCGATCCCAGGCCGCCGAGGATGACCATCGCGAGCACGAAGATCGAGAACGAGAACTGGAAGCTGTCCGCGTTCACCGTGTTCTGGTAGCTGGAGAGGAACGCGCCCGCGGTGCCGCCGAGCGCGGCACCGGTGGCATACGCCATCAGCTTGGTGCGGACGAGCGGGACGCCCATGCTCGAGGCCGCCACCTCGTCCTCGCGGATCGCGATCCAGGCCCGCCCCAGGCGGGAGTCGCGTAGGCGGAAGTTGATGAACAGGGTGATGAGCGCGAGCACGAGGGCGGTCCAGTACCACGGTCGCAGGTCGAGCGGGTTGAAGCGCTCGATCCCGGGAAGCTGGATGGGGTCGACCGGCGTGATGCCCTGCCGGCCGGCGGTCAGCCGGACGTCCTTGCCGAAGGTGATCGCATCGCCGTTGAGCGCGAAGACCCGGATGATCTCGCCGAAGGCCAGCGTGACGATGGCGATGTAGTCGCCGCGCAGGCGCAGGGTCGGGAGGCCGATGAGGATGCCGCCGATCGCCGCCACGATCGCGGCGACGATCCCCACGATGATCCAGTTGACGTGGATGCCGGGCAGCGACGACGTGAACCCGCTCACGCCGAGGTGGATGTTCGCGTTGGCGAAGAAGCCGGAGGCGAGCCAGCCGAGGACGTAGGACCCGATCGCGTAGAAGGCGACGTAGCCGAGGTCGAGCAGGCCCGCGAAGCCGACGACGATGTTCAGTCCGAGCGCCATCATCACGTAGGTCAGCGCCGTGACCATGAAGTCGGTGTTGCCGTCGGTCTTCGGCAGGAACAGCGGGAAGGCGACGGCGAAGGCGAGCACGATCGCGAACAGCGCGATCTGCGCCGGCCGCCGGGACATCGCCGCGCGGACCTCGCTCATCCGGCCTCCCTCGTCTCCTCGCCGATGAGCCCCTGCGGGCGGAAGACCATGACGAGCACGAGGTAGCCGAAGACCACGGCGGCGGTCCACTCCCCGCCGAACCGGTTGTCGGAGATCTGCCCGATGCAGCCGATGATGAGCGCGCCAAGCACCGCGCCTCTGAGGTTCCCGATGCCGCCCATCACCGCCGCGGTGAAGGCGAGGAGACCGGCCTGGAAGCCGGAGAAGAACCAGACGTTGGTCTGGTAGAGCGCCGAGACCAGGCCTGCGGCGCCCGCCAGCAGGCCGCCGAGCAGGAACGTCAGGGCGATCGTCGTGTCGACGTTGATGCCCATCAGCTTGGCCGCCTCCGGGTCCTGCGCGGTCGCCCGCATCGCCCGGCCGAGGCGGCTGCGGGCGACGAAGGTCGTGAGCGCGATGACGAGCGGGATTGTCACGCCGAACGCGAGCAGGTCGGCCCGGGAGACGGAGATGCCGACGAACGTGAAGACGGTGTCCTGCGCCTTGATGAGGTCGTCGACGCTGCGCGGCGAGCCGCCGAGCCACAGCAGGCCGACGTTCTGCAGGATGAAGGAGAACCCGACCGCCGTGATGAGCGGGGCGAGCTTCGGGGCGTTGCGCAACGGGCGGTACCCGACCCGCTCGATCATCACGTTGAGCGTGGCGCAGACGATCATCGCGACGAGCATCGAGAGCAGCAGCCCGAGGACGATCGCCGGGACGCTCGACCCCAGGCCGATGCCGAGCACGACGTTCCAGAACTGGAAGGCCACGAAGGACCCGAGCATGAACACGTCGCCGTGGGCGAAGTTGATCAGCTCGATGATCCCGTAGACCAGCGTGTAGCCCAGCGCGATCAGCGCGATGATCGCGCCGTTCGACAGCCCCGCCATGAGGTTGTTGCCCAGGCGGACGAGGTTGCCGTCGTTGGAGAGATCCTGGATCCCGAACCAGACGGGCAGGATCAGCAGGACCACGATCAGGCCCCAGCGCTGGAGGAATCCACGAGCCGCGTCGAGCGGCCGGGAGCCGGCGGAGGGAGCGGGTACGGACGCGGCTTCCATGCGAGGCCGGCGACCGGACGGGAGGCGGGGCGGCCGGGTGCCGCCCCGCCACCGCCCGAATCAGTCGGTCAGTTGGACTGAGCCTTGATGGCCTTGTCGAACTTCAGCTGCCCGTTGTTGATCGTGTAGATGCCGTAGTCCGTCAACGACGTGTCGCCGTTGGCGTCGATCGAATACGTCCCCAGGACCGACCTGTAGCCCTGGATCTTGAACGCCTGGTCGATGACCGCCTGCCGGTCGTTCCCCTTGCTCCCGGCGTCCTTGATGGACTTGAGCACGAGGTCCATCGCCGCATAGCCGTAGATGGCGTAGGGATCCGGCGTCTTGCCGCTGCCGCCGGCGAGGTCGCTCAGCACCTTCTGGCCCGCCGCCGGGTAGCTCTTCGGGTCCAGCGTGGCCACCGTCACCTTGACGCGCGGCGCGAGGCTGGCCGGGATGCCGCCCTTGGCGGGGTTGGTGAACGCCGCCTCGGCGACGCCGTCCGGCCCGTAGAGCTTCGCGGTCGGGTTGGCCGCGGCGACGTCCTTGTAGACCTGGACGCCGTTCTGGTCGGTGGTGCCGCTGAACAGGAAGCAGTCGGACTTGATCTGCGCCGCCTGCGAGCGGTAGTTCGACGCCTTCGGGTCGATGCCCTCGTTGCCGTCCACCTTGATCCCCTGCTTCGTCGCCTGACCCTCGACGACCTTCGCCAGGCCGGCGCCGTAGACGCCCTTGTCGTTGAGGATGAAGACCGACTTGCAGCCGTCCTGCTTCATCAGCGTGGCCAGGGCGGCGCCCTGGATCGTGTCGCGCGGGACGACGCGGACGTAGGTCCGCTTGCCGGTCGGGTAGTACTTCGCCGGCTCGCCCTTGTCGGCGCCCGGACCGCTGCTGGTCAGGCCGACCGCGGTGTTCGACGGCGACACCGTGAGGATCCCGGCCTGGTTGAGGATCGGGATCGAGACGGCGCTCGCGCCGGAGTTGAACTCGCCGATGTAGGCGATGGTGCTCGTGTCCTGCGCGGCCGTGCGGGCGTTCTTCGACACCTGGCCCGGATCCCATGTGCCCGCCGAGGCCGTCGAGTCGTCGAGCGACTTGTAGCTCACGGGGAACTCGCCGACCTTGCCGCCCGCCTGCGAGAGCCGCAGCTTGGCGCCGCTGATCACGGCGAGGTTCTGGACGCGCGAGGCGCCCTGCAGCGGCAGGCTCGAGTAGACCGTCAGGTTCTTGCTACCCGAGCCACCGCTCTTGTTGCTGTCGCCGCAGGCGGCGACGCCGATCGCCAGCGCCGCAGCGCCCGCGATGGCAAAGAGACGTACGCGCACGAAACCCCCTCCGAAGTGGTTTGAGCCCAGCTTGTTCACAACCTGCGGCGGCATCCTAGCCGCATCGCGGACGGCTCGCGTCATGGCGCCCCGCCGCCCGTCGCGCGGGTCCTCGGCACGAGACGCCGGTCGTGCACCACGTAGCCCGCGTAGGTTCCCGGGACCGGATCGCCCCGGCGGTCGATGACGTAGCGGCCGAGGGGCGAGTCGCGTCGCTCGGTGGCGAAGAAGGCGCGCACGACGGCGCTGCGCCGGTTGCCGTCGGCCCGCGCTCGGCGGATCGCGTCGAGCACCACGTGCATTCCCTCGTAGCCGAACGCAGCGGAAGGTTGGGGCGCCCGGCCGTAGGCGTGGCGGAAGGCAGCGCGGAAGCGTGCCGCCGCCCGCGGCTGCCGCCACGCCGGGAGCGCGGCGCTGGTGACCCGCAATCCCTCGCCGCCCGGTCCGAGGCGCGCCGCCACCGCCGGCTGTGCCAGCGCCGAGGCGCCGAAGACCCGGAGCCCGGGCGCGCGGTCTCGCACGGCGCGGAGCAGCGCGGCGGCTCCGGCCTGGGCGGACCCGGCGAAGAACAGCGTGTCGGCGCCCGAGTCGCCGGCGCCGGCGACGACGTCGCGCCAGTCCGACTCGTCCGGCGCGACGGACTCGGACCCCGCGACCCGGATCCCCGCCGCCGGCAGGCGTCGGCGCAGGGCAGCGGCGACGCTCACCCCGTCCGCCTCCTGGGCGTCGACGAGGTAGACCGAGCGTACGCCGAGGCGGGCCATCCACACCGCGAGCGCCGCTCCCTCGGCGGAGTCCGGGGGGATCACGCGGCCGAACGTCCGCCCGGTGTCCCGGTTCGGGTAGTAGCGGTCGGGCGAGCCGGGCACTGCTCGATCGCGGCGGGTCAGCGCGGCCGCCGCCCCGCCGGGGCTGACCAGGAGGATGCCGGCCTGGTTGAGCAGGGGGAGGGCGATCGCCGTGGCGCCGGAGTTCGCGCCGCCGAGGTAGGCGATCGTGGTGGAGTCCCGGACGGCCCGCGCCGCGTTGTCCGAGACGCGCGCCGGGTCCCATCGGCCGGTGGCGAGCCCGGAGTCGTCGAGCACGCGCAGCCGCACCCGCCACCGGCCGACGCGACCCCGCGACTCGGCGAGCGCCAGGCGCTCGCCGTCCACGACGTCGATCGCCGCCGGGCGGTCGATGCCGCGGAGCGGGGCCCCCGCGTACACGGTCAAGGCCGGACCCCTCACGGCGTCGTCGCGGTGCGCTCCCGACGCGCCGCAGGCGGACAGGGCGGCCGCGAGGGCCGCCGTGCCGACGACGGCGGTGGCGGTCGGGGGGATTCGCACGGATCGAGGCCCCGGGCCACGGGCGCCGGGAGGGCGATTCTACGTCCGCCGCGCGGGGCGCACGTGAGCTACCGTGTCGCCGATGCCGCGTCGGATCGCGCTCATGGCCGTGCTCGTCTCGCTGCTCGCCGGGTGCGGCACCCAACCCGGGAGCCTGCCCAACGGGACCGCGAGCAGCACGCTGACCCCCGATCAGCGGACCGCCCGTCTCCAGCTCGTCAAGGAGAACGGCGGCCTGAACGACCGCGAGCTCGCGAAGCTCTGCCCCGGGCTCTACCCGACCGGCCTCGAGACGGCCAAGAAGTACAAGGACATCCGGGACAAGCAGAAGCTCCGCAAGACGACGTTCCCGGCGGAGGCGAAGAGGCTGGCCGCTCGCGCCGGCTGCCGATGACGGCCGTCCGGGGACCGGGCTGAGCGCCGCTATGCGGGTGGGGCTACTCACCGCCGGCGGAGACTGCCCCGGGCTCAACGCGGTCATCCGGGCCACGACCCGGCGACTGCTGGGTCACGGGCACGAGCCGATCGGGCTGCGGCGCGGCTACCGCGGCCTGGCCGATCACGACTGGATGCCGCTCGACGACCGCGCCGTGTCCGGCCTGCTCCCGCTCGGGGGCACGATCCTGTCCACCTCGAGCTTCGACCCGCTGCGGGAGCCCGCGGGCCTCGAGCGCGTGCGGAGCTGGCAGGAGCGCGACCCGCTCGGTGCCGTCGTCGCGATCGGCGGGGAGCACACGATGATGATCACGCGCGAGCTCTACGACGAGGCGCAGCTCCCGGTGGTGGGGGTGCCGAAGACGATCGACAACGACGTGACCGGGACCGACTTCACCTTCGGCTTCGACACCGCCGTTCAGGTGGCGACCGACGCGATCGACCGCCTGCACACCACGGCCCAGTCGCACGACCGCGTGATGGTCGTCGAGGTGATGGGTCGCAACGTCGGCTGGATCGCGCTCTTCGCGGGGATCGCGGGCGGCGCCGACGGCATCCTGATCCCGGAGGTCGTCCAGACCGTCGAGGAGCTGGCCGCCGGCATCGAGCGGCGTCACGGCCGCGGCAAGGACTTCTCGATCATCGTCGTCTCCGAGGGTGCGAAACTGGCCTTCGCCGACGGCGAGCGGCGCACCGTGCGCGCGTCGGTCGAGCGGGACGAGTACGGCTACGAGCGGCTCGGTGGGATCGGGGCCGCGCTCGCCACGGAGCTCGAGCGCCTCACGGGCTACGAGACCCGCGTCACCACTCTCGGTCACGTCCATCGCGGTGGCACCCCGACCGCTCGCGACCGGATCCTCGCCACCCGCTACGGCATCAAGGCCGCGGACATGGTCCACGCCGGCGAGTTCGGCCGGATGGCGGCGCTGCGCGGCACCGCGATCGAGAGCGTGCCCCTGGCGGACGTCACGGGTGTCAAGCCGGTCGACCTCGCCTACCTAGAGATCGCCCGGACCTTCTTCGGCTAGCGGGGCCCGGTTCGGCGCACGGCCACGGCCCTAGCGGTCGCGCGTCTCGTCCCGGCGCCCGGGCAGGGACGGCAGGAGCTGGACGACCACGGCGGCGACCAGCAGCATCACCACGACGATGAGGAAGGCGTCGAAGGGCTTGATGCCGAGTGCCCAGAGGATGATCCACAGCGAGAGTCCGGCCGTGGCGGTGATGACGACGCCCATGAGGGCGGCGATGCTACCGGAGCGCTTCCGCGAGCTCGGTGACGAGCGCGGCCACCGCGGCGGGTGCGTCCTCCGCCTCGCCGGCCTCGCGGACGAGCCGGCTGCCGACGATGACGCCGTCGGCGCCCGCGTCGGCCGCCGCGGCCGCCTGGGCCGGGGTGGAGATGCCGAAGCCGACGGCCACCGGCACGCCCGTGCTCCCGGCCGCGCGGGCCAGCACGGCCGCCAGCCCGTCGGCGACGCGGTCGCGCTCGCCGGTCGTGCCCGCCACCGAGACGGTGTAGAGGAAGCCGCGGGCGCGGGCGCCGATCTCCGCGAGCCGCTCGTCCGGCGTCGTCGGCGCGACGAGCGGCACGAGCGCGAGCCCGGCCGCGTCGCATGCGGCCAGCGTCGCGGGCGCCTCCTCGAGCGGGAGGTCGGGGACGATCAGCCCGCTGGCCCCCGCGTCCGCGAGTGAGGCCACGAACGCCTCGACGCCCCGGGCGAGCACGAGGTTGGCGTAGCACATGACCACGACCGGCACCCGCTCGGCAAGCGCCGCCGCGACCTCCACCACGCCCCCCGCCGTGGCCCCTGCGCGCAACGCCGCGGTTCCCGCGGCGTGGATCACCGGCCCGTCGGCCAGCGGGTCGGAGAACGGGACGCCGAGCTCGACGAGGTCGGCGCCGGCGTCGGCGTAGGCCTCGCCGATCGCCCGCGAGCCGCCGAGGTCCGGGTAGCCGCCCATCAGGTAGGGCATGAGTGCCGCCCGGCCCTCGCGCGCCGCGAAGGCTCCGGCGATCCGCTCGATCCCGCTCATCCCGACGCGGAGCCGAGGACCTCGGCGAGATCCTTGTCGCCGCGGCCCGAGAGGCAGACGAGATCGAGGTCTCCGGGCCCTTCGGCCATCGCCCAGGCCACCGCGTGGCTGCTCTCCAGCGCGGGGATGATGCCTTCCAGGCGCGAGACCCGGCGGAACGCGGCCAGTGCCTCCCGGTCGTCGACGGCCACGTAGGTCGCCCGGCCGGAGTCCCGGAGCCAGGCGTGCTCGGGCCCGGTACCGGGATAGTCGAGCCCCGCCGAGACGGAGTGGGCCTCGGCGATCTGCCCCTCGTCGTCCTGCATGATCGCCGAGTAGGAGCCGTGCAGCACGCCGGCGCGGCCGCCCGCGGTGAGCGGCGCGCCGTGGCGGCCCGAGGCCAGGCCCTCCCCCGCCGCCTCGACGCCGACGAGCGCCACCTCGCGGTCCTCGACGAAGGGGATGAAGGTGCCGATCGCGTTGGACCCGCCCCCCACGCAGGCGATCACGCGCGCGGGCAGGCGGCCGGAGCGCTCGAGGATCTGCGCCCGGGCCTCGTCGCCGATGACGCGCTGGAGGTCGCGCACAAGCGCGGGATAGGGCGCCGGCCCGACGGCCGAGCCGATGATGTAGTGGGTCCCCTCGACGTTCGCCACCCAGTCGCGGATCGCCGCCGAGACGGCCTCCTTGAGGGTCCGCGCCCCGGCCTCCACCGGCGCGACCGTGGCGCCGAGCAACTCCATCCGCTCGACGTTGGGGCGCTGGCGCCGCATGTCCTCGGTCCCCATGTAGACCACGCACTCCAGGCCGAGCCGGGCGCAGGCGACGGCGGTCGCCACGCCGTGCTGCCCGGCGCCCGTCTCCGCGATCACCCGCGGCTTGCCCATGCGCTGCGCGAGCAGCGCCTGCCCGAGGGCGTTGTTGATCTTGTGGGCCCCGGTGTGGAGCAGATCCTCGCGCTTGAGCCAGATCTGGTGGCCCGCGGCCTCGCTGAGGCGCTCGGCGAGGTAGAGCGGCGTCGGGCGGCCGGCGAAGTCGCGCAGCAGCACCTCGAGCTCCGCTCGCCATGCGGGGTCGCGGCGCGCCGCCAGCCAGGCCGCCTCGAGCTCGGCGAGCGCGGGCATCAGCGTCTCGGGCACGTACTGACCGCCGTACGGGCCGAAGCGGTGCTCGAGCCCGCCATAGGGCCGCGCGGGGGCGCTCATGCGGGGTCCGCAGCGGGCGCCGGCTCGGGCGGCGGCGGCGGAGCCGCGGTCCCCGCGACGGCGGCCGCGAAGGCGCGCACGCGCTCGGGGTCCTTGATCCCGGGCGCGGACTCGACCCCGCTGGAGACGTCCACCGCGAACGGCCGCGCCTCGGCGATCGCGGCCCCGACGTTCTCCGGGCGCAGGCCGCCGCTGAGGATGACCGGCGGCGTGCGGGCGTGGGCCCGGGCCAGCTCCCAGGCGAACGGCGTGCCCGTCCCGCCCCGCCGTCCGGGCGCCCACGCGTCGAGCAGGTGGTAGTCGGTGGGGAACGCCCGCAGCCCCTGGACGTCGGCCCGCGAGCGGACCTGGACGGCCTTCACCACCCGGCAGCCCGTGCGCCGGGCGACTTCCGCGCCGTAGGCGGGCCCTTCGTCCCCGTGGAGCTGGACCATGGTCAGGCCGGCCTCGTCGGCCACGCTCGTGACGTGGTCGAGCGTGGCGTTCACGAACACGC
This sequence comes from Solirubrobacterales bacterium, assembly GCA_038251325.1. GTDB lineage: Bacteria > Actinomycetota > Thermoleophilia > Solirubrobacterales > Solirubrobacteraceae > JBBSBL01. The sequence continues at coordinate 25,876 of JBBSBL010000038.1, forward strand.
CGCAGACTTCGGCCCGCCGCCGCAGCGCGGCGCCGATGGCGGCCGCCTCGTCGCGGCGGGCGCGGCGCTCGGACCCCGGCCAGAAGATGAGCCCGACCGCCCACGCGCCCGCCTCGACCGCGAGCTGCGCGTCGTCGAGGCGGGTGATGCCGCAGAACTTGATACGCGGGGCGGAAGCGTCCACGCGAAGGATCCTACGAGGCGA
>JBBSBL010000039.1:0-24985 GCA_038251325.1 Solirubrobacterales bacterium
AGCCGACGCTCTCGGACCAGGTCAAGCGCCTGGAGGCCGAGCTCGGCTCCGCGCTCTTCGCCCGCCTCGGGCGCGGCGTCGCGCTGACCGAGGCCGGGCACGCGATGCGGCCCGAGGCCGAGGCGGCGGTCGCGGCGGTGGACCGTGCGGCGGCGTCGGTCGCCGAGGTCCGGGAGCTGGAGGGCGGCGTGGCCACCTTCGGGACCTTCGGCAGCGCGCCGGAATACCTCATGCCGTCGCTCGCCGCGCAGTTCCGCCGCCGCCACCCGGGGGTGCGGCTCCGGATCCTGGGGCTCAACTCCTCCGAGGTCGCCGACGCGGTCCGCGACGGCGAGATGGAGGTCGGGCTCATCGTCCTGCCCGTCGACGACCGCGGCCTCGACGTGCGGCCCGTCATGCGCGACGAGGTGCTCTACGCCAGCGCCGATCCCGCTCGCACCGCCCGCCCGGTGACGATCCGCCGCATGGCCGCTGCGCAGCTCGTCCTCTACGACGCCCGCTGGGGCACTGACGACCCCACCCGCCGGCAGCTCGCCGATCGCGCGCAGCGGGCGGGCGTGCGGCTCGAGCCGGCGATCGAGGTCGAGGACCTCGGGCCGGCGCTCGAGCTCGCCGCGCGCGGGTACGGCGACACCTACGTCAGCCGCGTGATCGCGGCGGCCCCGCGCTTCCCGGGCCGCCTGCACACCGTGCGCTTCGCCGAGCCGCTCTTCGACACCTTCGCCGTCGTGTCCCGCCGCGGCGCGCCGCTCTCCACCGCGGGTCGCGCGCTCGTGGCGATCGCCGAGGAGCGGCTCGCGGCGGTCGAGCGGCGGCTGGCGGCGTAGCGCTCAGCGACCCGCGCGGGCGCGCTCGGGGAACACCCACTCGTCCGCGACCACGTCGGCGAACCCCGGCCAGCGCGTGCGCCGCACCCGGCGGCCGTGGAGCGCGGCCGGGGGCTGCGGCGCCGCGAAGGCGCCATCGGCGATGGGCGAGAGCACGACGGCGCGGCCGACGGCCGCCGCGCGCCGCCACGCGCTCGGATCGGCGAGCGCCAGGACGGGAGCGTCCTTGGTGGAAGGCCGGAAGCCGACGAGGCCGTAGCGCCGGTGCGGGCGGCGATAGTAGATCGCGTAGGACTCGGACTGGGGCGACGAGGCGAAGCCCGGCGAGGCCGTCGCCGTCTGGACCACCGCCGCCTGCAGGGGGCCCGTGAGCGTGGCGATGTCCTGCGCGACCTGGGCGAGCGGCGCCACCTCGACGACCGGCACCGCGGGTCCTGCGACACGGTCGGCCAGGTGCGCCGCGGCCTCCGTCTGAGGGCGCTGGAAGGGCCCGTCCATCGTCCGCAGCGCCACGACCCCGGCGACGAGGAGCACCGCCGTGGCCGCGGCCACCCCGATCGCACGCGGGAGCCCGGTGAGCAGGGCGCCCGCGAGCAGGAACGCCGGGGCGGCCGACGCCGACCAGTACCGGCCGAGACCGAAGCTCTGCCCGCCGAGATGGGCGTACGCCCACAGGCCCAGCGGGGTGGCGAGCACGAGCAGGAACAGCAGCCCGAGGGCGCCCAGGGTCCGCGTGTCGGGGCGCCCGGGCCGGGCGCGCCACAGCCGGAGGGCGACGAGCGCGAGTCCGGCGGCGAAGGCGATGCCCGCCGCCGCCGCGACCCACCCCCGCCAGCCCCCGAGCGCGGTCGAGATGGGCAGGAGGGGATGGCCGATCGCCAGGAGACCGAACGTGCGGGCCGCGCCGGTCACCGTGATCGCCTCGGTGAGCGTGAAGGCCTGCTGCTGGTCGAGGAAGCTCGGCAGCCACGGGAGGAAGGCGAGCGCGGCGAGGGCGTTGGCCCCCACGGTCGCGCGCCACCGTCCCGGCGCCGCCCACAGCGCCCAGCCTCCCTGCGCCGCGAGCCAGAAGGCGGCGATGTACTGGGTGTAGAGGGCCGCCGCAGTCGCGAGGGCCATGCCGGCCCACCACCACCATTCCTCCCGGCGCAACGCGAGCAGCAGGCAGACGGTGGACGCGAGCAGCAGTGCCACCATGAGGGTGTAGGGGCGCGCCTCGGTGCCGTAGAAGGCGAAGAAGGGGCTGAGCGCCATGAGCGCGGCGGCGAACACCGCCGGCCCGCGCGCGGCGATCGTCAGGCGACCGAGCGCGTAGGTCAACGGGACGGCGGCGATCCCGGCGAGGAGCGAGGGGAGCCTTATCCACGCCACCCCACCGAGGTCGCGGCTGAGCGCGGCGAGCCAGAAGTAGAGCGGCGGGTTCTGCTCGTAGCGGCCGAGGCGGCCGAGCACGCCGGGGACGCCGTCGGCGACGACGTAGCGCGTGAGCTGCTCGTCGCCGAACAGGCTCTGGTCGAAGCCGATCGCGCGCAGGATCAGGGCGGCCGCCGTCGCCGCGACGACGCCGAGCAGCGCCGCGCGCGCCTCGCGCTCCACCCTCAGTCGACCCGCGGGGCCGCGCCGCCGCCGAGCATCCGGCGCAGCATCCGGTCGGCCAGGCGCGGAGAGATCCCCTGCACGGCGCGCAGCAGCCGGAGGTTCGCGGGATGGAGGACCTCCCGGTCCCCGGCCTCCACGCCGGCGAGGATCGCCGTCGCCATCACCGACGCGCTCTGGCCCGTCGTGCGGTGGTACCAGTCCGGCAGCGTCGCCTTCTCGTGGTCGTGGAGCGCGGTGTCGATCCTGCCCGGATAGACGACCGTGAGCTCGACCCCGGTCCCGCTGAGCTCGTGCCGCAGCGCCTCGCCGAAGCCGCGGTCGAAGGCCTTCGTCCCCCCGTAGACCGCGCCCCACGGGAAGGCCCGGATCCCGGCGCCGGAGGACAGCACGACGATGTGGCCCTCGGCCCGGTAGAGCAGGCGGGGCAGCGTCGCGCTGACGGTGTAGAGCGTGCCGAGCACGTTCACGCGCACCATCGCCTCGGCGTGCTCGATCGGCTGGCTGCGGAACGGGCCGTAGTGCGCGATGCCGGCGTTCGCGACCACGAGGTCCAGCCCGCCGGTCGCCTCGGCGAACCGCCCCACCGCTGCTTCGACCGCGGGCCGCTCGCCGACGTCGCAGGGCAGCGGCACGTGGCCCTCGCCGGGCAGCGCGGCCGCGAGCGCGACGAGCTCCGGCTCCGAGCGGGCCAGGAGCCCGACGCGCGCGCCCCGGGCGGCGAGCGCCTGCGCCAGGGCCCGCCCGATCCCGCGGCCGGCGCCGGTGACGAGCGCCCTAGTGCCCGGCTCGATCCGCACGGGGCGATGCTATCCGTCGGGCAGCGGAGCCGACGGTACGATGACCGACGTGTCCCACGCGCACGCGACCGACGCCGAGGAGGAGTACCTCCAGACGCTGTTCTGGCTCTTCGAGGCCGGGCTGCCGATGACCGGCGCGAACCTCTCCCGCGCCATGCAGCTCTCCCCGCCGACCGTCCACGAGATGATCGGCCGGCTCGAGCGCGACGGGTACGTGACGCGAGGCGAGGACCGCGCGATCTCCTTCACCGAGGACGGCCGCGAGCACGCCGAGGCCGTCGTCAGCCGCCACCGGCTGATCGAACGCTTCCTCACCGACGTGGTCGGCGTCCCCTGGGACGACGTCCACGAGGAGGCCGAGCGGCTGGAGCACGCGATGTCCCCGGCGTTCGAGAGCTACGTCAAGAGCGCGGTCGGCGACGCCAAGACCTGCCCGCACGGGCATCCCATCCAGGTCGGCACCCGGATCGAGGGTGTCCCGCTGGCCGACTGCCAGGCCGGCGCGGAGGTGCGGATCCTGCGCTTCGAGAACGAGGCCGAGGACCTGCTCCACTACCTCAAGGCGGCGGGCCTGGAGCCCGGGCTCGACGGGGTCGTCGGCGCGGACCCCGAGGCCGGCGAGGTCGTCGTGCTGAGCGCGGACGGCACCCACGCCATCACGCGCAGCGTCGCCGAGACCGTCGCGGTCACCGCCGACCCCTCGCCGCCGCCGCGCACCGCGCTGCCCGACCAGCTCGTGCTCGGCCGGGAGCGCTACGGGCGCTAGGCCGGCACGCCGAGCGAGCGCGCGGCCTCGGCGAGCCGCGCGACGCCGATGTCGATCTGCTCGGGCGTCACGCCGGAGTAGGCGAGGCGGAAGCTGTCCTCGCCGCCGTCGAGCAGGAAGTCGGCGCCCTTGACGATCGCCACGCCGCGCTCGGCCGCGGCCTCGAACAGCGTGTCGACGTCGGCGCCGGGCAGCCGCACCCACAGGAAGTAGCCGCCCTCCGGCGCGACGAGCTCGGCCTGGGGCAGCTCGCGCTCGAGCGCCGCGCAGAGCGTCGCCGCGCGCTCCTGGAGCGCCGCGCGCACCGTCTCGATCGACCGGTCGATCGCGCCGCTGCGGCAGAAGGAGTTGACGATCGCCTGGGAGACCATGCTCGGCGAGATGTAGGTGCTCGTCGCGAGCTTGCGCACCTGGTCGATGACTCCCTCGGGGCCGACGAGGTAGCCGACCCGGATCCCGGGGCAGACGGTCTTGGAGAACGAGGAGGCGTAGACCACGGCGCCGCCGCCGGCGTCGAGCGAGAGCATCGTCGGGAGCCGCTCGCCGGAGAAGCGCAGGGCGACGTAGGGGTCGTCCTCGAAGATCAGGAAGCCGTGCTCGCGGGACAGGGCGAGGAGGCGGTCGCGCTTGGCCAGCGAGAGCGTGTAGCCCGCGGGGTTCTGGAAGTTCGGGATGACGTGGGCGAGCTTCGGCGCCAGGCCGTCGACGAGCAGCGCGCCGAGCGCGACGGTGTCGATGCCGTCGGGCTCGAGCTCCACCGGGACGACGTCCGCGCCGCGGCTGCGGAGCGAGAGCAGCGTGCGGTCGTAGGTGGGGCGCTCCACCACGACCGCGTCGCCGGGGTCGACGAGCAGCTCGAAGAGGAAGGCGTCGGCCTGCATCGAGCCGTTGGTGACGAGGACCTGCTCGGGCGCCACGCCGTGCTGCTCGGCGATCCACGCCCGCAGGGGCGGGTAGCCGATCGCGGTGCCATACCCCGTCACGCCGCCGGGGTCGGTCCGAAACGCCTCGTCGGCGGCGGCCCGGAGGCCCTCGACGTCGACGATGTCGAGCGACGGCGCCCCGCGGGCGAAGGAGATGACGGTGTCGCCCATGGCGGGGGACACGTTAGCGATCGACGTCGGCGCGGAGATCGACGCGCAGGACGAGGGCGTCGGGCGCGCGGGCCACCACCTCGACCTCGTGATCCGTCGCGCGGCGGATCGCGTCGAGCGCGGCGTCGGCCGGGTCGGGCGCGGGGGCGTCGCGGTCCGCCTCCGCGCCGGCGCCGGGCGCGGGCTCTGCCGCGGGCTCGGTCGCCGGCGATGTCGCCGGCGCGGGCTCCGCCGCCGGCGCCTGCGGCGCCACCGCGCCGACCGCCGCGAGCTCCGCCTCGAGGTCCTGCAGCCGGCGGTCGAGCTCGGCGAGGATCGCGGCCACGTCGTTGGGCGGCGGAGCGTCGGGCACGGGCGCCCGCGTCCTCACGCCCGCGCGGCGAGCAGCTCGGCCGCGAGCTCCGCGACCGCCGTGGGCGTGCGCCCGACCTTCACGCCGTGCGCCTCGAGCGCCTCGGCCTTGGCCGCGGCCGTCCCCTTGGAGCCCGAGACGATCGCCCCGGCGTGGCCCATCGTCTTGCCGGGCGGCGCGGTGAATCCCGCGATGTAGGCCACCACCGGCTTGCTCACGTGCTCGGCGATGTACGCCGCGGCCTGCTCCTCCGCGTCCCCGCCGATCTCCCCCGCCATCACGACGATCTCGGTCTGCTCGTCGGTCTCGAAGGCCTCGAGCACGTCGATGAAGCTCGAGCCCGGCACGGGGTCGCCGCCGATCCCGACGATCGACGAGTTGCCGAAGCCCCGCTGGGCCAGCTCGTTGCCGATCTGGTAGGTCAGCGTCCCGGAGCGGGAGACCACGCCGCAGTTGCCCTCCTTGAAGAACGCGGCCGGGATGATGCCGACGTTCGCCTTCCCCGGCGAGAGGATGCCCGGGCAGTTGGGCCCGACCAGCCGGCTGCGCCCCCGCGCCCGGAGGTGGCTGTAGACGCGCAGCTCGTCGTGGGCCGGGATGCCCTCGGTGATCGCGACGATGAGCTCGATGCCGGCGTCCTCGGCCTCGAGGATCGAGTCGGCGGCGAACCGCGGCGGGACGAAGATCATCGCCGTGTTCGCGCCGGTGGCGGCGACTGCGGCGTGGAAGGTGTCGAAGACGGGCACGCCCTCGACGTCCTGCCCGCCCTTCCCGGGGGTCACGCCGGAGACGACCTGCGTCCCGTAGGCGCGGTTGTTCATCGCGTGGAAGGTCCCCTCGCGCCCGGTGATGCCGGACACGCAGAGCCGCGTGGCGCTGTCGACGAGGATCGCCATCAGCCGGCGAGCTCCACGACCTTCTCCGCCGCGCCGAGCATCGTCGACTCCGCGTGGACGTTCGGGAGGGCGGCCTCGGCGAGCAGGCGGCGGCCCTCCACGTCGTTGGTGCCGTCGAGGCGGACGACGAAGGGCACCGTCGGCTTGATCTGGGCGAAGGCCTCGATCAGCCCCTTGGCCACCTCGTCGCAGCGCGTGATGCCGCCGAAGATGTTGAACAGCACCGCGGTGACGCTCTCGTTGGAGAGGATGACCTCGACGGCCTGGGTGATCGCCTCGGCCTTCGACCCGCCCCCCGCGTCGAGGAAGTTCGCGGGCCGCCCGCCGGCCTGGGCGACGACGTCGAGCGTCGACATCACGAGGCCGGCGCCGTTGCCGAGGATGCCGACGTTGCCGTCGAGCTTCACGTAGGTGAGCCCGCGCTCGTGGGCCATCTGCTCCTGGGGGTCCTCGGCGGCCGGGTTGCGCAGCGCCGCGTTCTCCGGGTGGCGGAAGAGGCTCGAGTCGTCGAGCGTGACCTTCGCGTCCAGCGCCGCGACGGCCCGCTCGGAGGTGACGATCAGCGGGTTGACCTCGACGAGCATCGCCTCCTCGTCCTCGAAGGCGGCGTAGAGCCTGGCCAGCAGCGCGCCGATCGGGCGCACGACGTCGCCGTCCACCCCCGCCTCGAACGCGAGCCGACGGCCGTGGAAGTCCTGGAAGCCGAGCAGCGGGTCGACGTGGAGGCGCGCGATCGCATCGGGATCCTCGTCGGCGACCGCCTCGATGTCCATGCCGCCCTTGGTCGAGAGCATGACCAGCGCCGCCTTGGCCGACCGGTCGAAGACGATCGAGGCGTAGTACTCGGCGGCGATGTCGCTCGCCGCCTCGACCCATATCTCGCCGACGGTCAGCCCGCGGATGTCCATCCCGAGGATCGCCTCGGCGTGGGCGTGGGCCTCGTCGCGGTCGCTCGCCACCTTGATCCCGCCGGCCTTCCCACGACCGCCGATCTGGACCTGGGCCTTGACCACGCAGGGGTAGCCGATCTCCTCCGCCGCGGCGACGGCCGTCTCCACGTCGGTCGCGGGCCGGCCGTCCGGAACCGGGATCCCATGGCGGGCGAAGAGCTGCTTGCCCTGGTACTCGAGGAGGTCCATCGGCGGCGCGGCACTCTATCTGACGGCACCGGGCGCCCGCCGCGTGGCATCATGCCCGCGCGCATGGCCATTCCCAAGAAGCCGACCTTCGTGACCTTCGACGTCTACGGCACCCTGATCGACTGGGAGACCGGGGCCTACGACGCCTTCACGGACGAGGCGGCGCGCGACGGCTTCACGATCGAGCGCGACCAGCTCATCCCGCTCTTCCACGAGATCCAGCAGAAGATCCAGGCGGGGAGCTACGAGCTCTACGCCGAGGTCCTGCGGCGCACGGCGGTGGAGATCGCCAAGCGCCTCGGCTGGCCGCTGGAGCCCTCCCGCTCCGGCTTCCTGCCCGACTCGGTCGAGCGCTGGCGCCCGTTCCGCGAGACGAATCCGACGCTCGCGAAGTTCGCGAAGACCTACCAGACGGGTCTGATCTCGAACATCGACGACAAGCTGCTCGGGCTCACGCGCCGGCACATGCCGCTCGACTTCGACCTCGTGGTCACCGCCCAGCAGGTGCGCTCCTACAAGCCCGACGAAGCCCACTTCAAGGAGTTCCAGCGGCGCGTGGGCGGCAAGCGCGGCTGGGTCCACGTCGCGCAGAGCTACTACCACGACGTCGAGCCGTGCCTGAAGCTCAAGGTCCCGGTGATCTGGGTGAACCGCCACAAGGAGGAGCTCCAGCCCGGGCAGAAGAAGCCCGACGCCGAGGTGCCGAACCTCCGCGAGGCGGCGAAGCTGCTCGGCGCCGCGTAGGCGGGGCGCGGTGCGCGCGGTCGGCGTTCACGAGGACGTCGTCGTCGTCACCTCGATGGCCTGGCAGGCCTCGGGCGTGCTCGTGCGCTCCGGCCGCGAGGCGTTCCTGATCGACTCGCCGATCCTCCCCGACGAGCTCGAGGCGCTGCCGGCGGTGGCGGAGCAGGCCGGGTTCGACGTCGTGGGTCTCGTCTCCACCCACGTCGACTGGGATCACGTGCTCGGCCGCTACGCGTTCCCGGCCGCGCCGCTCGCGCTGGGCGAGACCAGCGCCGCCCGGCTGGCCGCCGAGCCGGGCGTGGCCCAGCGCGAGCTGCGCGACGACTTCGACGCCGTCTGGTACGTCGCCCGTCCCGGGCCGCTGTCCCTCCCCGGAGCGCAGGCGCTGCCGGTTCCGGGGGTGCTCGAGCTCGGCGACGCGGAGCTGCGCCTGCACCCGGCCGACGGCCACACCGCGGACGGGATGGCGATCGAGGTCCCCTGGGCGGGCGTGCTCGTGTGTGGCGACTACCTCTCGCCGGTGGAGATCCCGATGATCTCGCCGGGCGGGTCGCTCGCGGCCTACCGGGCCACGCTCGGGCGGTTCTCGGCGCTCGTGGAGGCGGCGACGATGGTGGTGCCGGGGCACGGCGGGCCGATCGACGCCGCGCGCGCCGCGGCGATCCTGAGGGAGGACCTCGCCTACCTCGATGCGCTGGAGGGCGACGGCGCGCAGGCGCCGCTGCCGCCAGGGCGGCGCACGGTGGAGCAGCGACGCATCCACGCCGAGAACGCGAAGCGGGTGGCGGGCTGAGGCGGCCGGGTCAGCCGGCGACGGTGCCCTGCACGAGGCAGACGTCGCCGTCGCCGTAGGGCCCGTTGCCGGCGCTCGGCGCAGTGAGGCCGCCGTTCTTGACCGCGACCGCGATCTGGCCGTGCAGCTGGGTGCCGTCGCGGGCGACCGCGACGAAGTCCTGCGCACTCGGAGCGGAGATGGCGGCGCTGCTCGGGCCGACGTTGAGCTCGGCCACCCGGCGCTGGGTTTCGGGCGTCGAAGTGAGGACGTAGTTCGCGTCGGTCGCGCCGCCGGGCCGGCTGTCCGTGCCCTCGAGCACGGCACCGTTCGCGCTCGTCGCGAGGTAGACCTCGACGTTGACGCCCGTGCCGGAGCTGAAGCACTTCGCGCTCAGTGAGAGCTGCCCCCGCTGGTAGAGCATCCGCGCCGGGGCGGCCGCGCGGGCCGCGGCGTCGCTCGCCCCGCCGGTCGCCACCAGCCGCACCGGCTGCAGCACCTGGAAGCGGGCCAGCGTGTTGGCGTTCTGCGCGTTGACCGCATTGACGGCGTTGTCGGCGAGGCCGGCGGTGGGCACCTTGTCCAGCCGCGACTCGCGGATCGCGATGCCTCCGACGCTGTCGCGCTTGAGGCGGTCGCCGTTCACGCCGCCGCGCTTGAGGCGATCGCCGTTCACGCTCCCGCGCTTCAGGCGGTCGCCGGGCAGCGAGCCCTTGCGCACCTGCTTGGCGCTGATGTAGCGCGACGCGGCGATCCCGGTGCCGCCGAGCGCGACGAACAACGCGAGCAGCGCGACCGCCATCGCGGGCGAGGGGCGGGTGGGACGGAGACGGCGAATCGGGTGGGTCCTGCTCAGCTGTTCGTCGCGGTCCCGGTGATCTGACAGAACGCGCCGCCGAGCGACGGGCTGTCGCCGTACTGCAGCGCCACCGTCGCCACCGCGCCGTCGGGACGCGCGTAGTGGACGGTCAGCGTGCCGTTCGGCGTGCCGCCGAGCAGCGAGAGCGAGGCTCCCGCGTTGAAGTTGCGCGACCCGACGCTCGCCGCCGCCGCAGCCGCAGCCGCGGGGACGATGCGCCCGGCGCGGATCGCGGAGCCGTTCACCGCGGTCGTGGCCCGGAGCACCGGATTGCCGGCCGCCGTGCAGCTGCCGAAGAGGCTCAGGCCGGCGCCGGAGAAGAGCTGGACGGGCGCGGCGCCGGGCGCCGCGCGGAAGAAGACCTTGCGCACGCCCAGGCCACCGACCAGGTCGGCGTTCAGCGCGCTGTTCGCCCGTGTGGCGCGCGGCACCGTGCCAATCCGCCGCTCGTTGACCTCGCGGCCGGTGATCGTGCCGCGGACGAGGCGGTTGCCGCGGATCGAGTTCTTCTTGATCTGGGTCCCCGAGATCAGGCGGGAGATCTGCCCGATCGGGTCCGCGCCGGCGGTGCCGCCGAGCGCGACGAGCAGGGCGAGACAGGCGACGATGAGGGCGGCGGACGGGCGTCGCCGCGGACGATGGGACGGCATGGGCTCCTCCAGGGGTGGCGACGTGTGCGCGAACGGCGCCGGCGTCCGTGCCGGCGCCTCGCAATCCCTGCGCGCCGCACTGTGGCGCATCCCGCCGGGGCGTGCGCCGGTTCCCCGGTCAGCCCGCTGACGTGGTCTCCTCGCCGCGGATCAGGCCTCGAAGCGCCGGCGCATGAAGAGGTCACGGCCCCCCTGGCCGGAGGATGCCGGCCCCCCGGTTCCGAACCCGTGGCGCGCGTAGAGGGCGAGCGCGGCGGCGTTCTCCTCGTTCACGTCGAGCTCGACCCGCCGGCAGCCGCGCTCGCGGGCGCGGTCCAGCACCGCGGCGACGAGCGCCGAGCCCAGGCCGCTGCGCCGGGCGGCGGCTTCGACGAAGAGGTCCTCGAGGTGGCAGTCCTCGGCCGCGTACCAGACCCCGAACCGGTAGCGCAGCTGGCAGATCCCGGCGGGCGGCGCGTCGTCGTTCGGGGCGCCGATCAGGTACTCGGTGTCGGCGCGCTCGATGAGGCGCTCGACGGAGGCGAGGAACGCGTTGTCCGAGGGCCAGTCGCGGCCCATCTCGTCGCGGAAGCCGACGAGCAGCCGGGCGACGGTCTCCGCCTCGTGGGGCTCGGCGCGCCAGACCGGCGGCGTCACGCGCCGGCGCCGGCCTCGTCGCCGGCGTCCCCGCCCGCCACGCGGACGTGCCAGTGGACGGTCATCTCGGCCACGACGTCCCCGGCGCCGTTGAGGAGCTCGACCGCGACCGGGAACCGGGCTCGCCCGTCGCGCTCCAGCGCCGCGGCGATCTCCTCGGCCGGCGTCGCGACGTGCGCCGTCGCGGTGATCGCGCCGAGCGCGATCCGCCGGTAGGCGATCTCGGCCCGCTCGGCCAGCGGGGTGAGCTCGCTCAGGCGCTCGACGAAGGCGCCGACGAACGCCGCACCGGACGCCGCCTCGCCGAGGCTGAAGAGCGCGCCGGCGTGCTGGGAGCCGACGTGGTTGCGCAGCGTCTCGGTGTCCGGCAGGCGCACCACGCCCTGGGCGGGGGCGATCTCGAGGATCTCCAGGCCGAGGTGGAGGTTGTAGGGGATGGCCCCCTGGAGCCCCGCCCGGATCACCTCGTAGTCCATCGGCGCGACCCTACTCCCCGGAGGTGATCACCGCGATCGTGTCACCGGAGGCCACCGACGCCCCCACGGCGATCGGCAGATCGGCCACCGTCCCGGCCTTGTGGGCGGTGATCTCGTTCTCCATCTTCATCGCCTCGATCACGCAGACCAGCGCGCCCTCCTCGATCGCCGCGCCCGCCTCGACGGCGACCTTGAGCACCGTGCCCTGGATCGGCGAGGCGAGCGCGTCGCCCCCTCCCGCACCGCCGCCTCCGCCCGCGCCCCGCGCGCGCCGGGGGGGCGTGCGGCCCGCGGCGGGAGCGGCGCCGTTCGCGGCGGCCGGCCCGCCGACGCCGGGCGGCCCGATGACGGTCACCGCGAAGCGCCGTCCCGAGACCTCGACCGTGTAGTCCTGCGCGACCGCGGCGGCCTCGTCCTCGCCCGCGGCGGCCTCGGGCTTGGGGAAGGCGAGCGTCTTCAGCCACGCCCGGTCCTCGATCAGGTCCCGGCAGGTCTCGGCGGCGCGCCACTGGTCGGTGTCGAGGATCGCGCGGTGGAAGGGGATCAGCGTCTTCAGCTCGGTGATCTCGTACTCCGAGAGGGCGCGCAGCATCCGGCGGGTGGCTGCGTCGCGGTTGACGTCCCACACGACGAGCTTCGCGACCATCGGGTCGTACATCGGGGAGATCTCGCTCCCGGCCTCGATGCCGGAGTCGACCCGCACGCCCGGCCCCGCGGGCTCCCGGTAGGCGCCGATCCGCCCGGGCGCAGGCGCGAAGTTCTTCGCCGCGTCCTCGGCGTTGATGCGGCACTCGATCGCGTGGCCGGTGAGCGCGACGTCCTCCTGGGTCAGCGACAGCGGCTCGCCCGCCGCGACGCGGATCTGCTCGCGGACGATGTCCACGCCCGTGACCATCTCGGTCACGCAGTGCTCGACCTGGACCCGCGTGTTCATCTCCAGGAAGAAGTACTCGCCGTCCTGGAAGAGACCCTCGATGGTCCCGGCTCCGCGGTAGTCGACGGCGCGCGCGGCGTCGGTGGCGATCGTTCCGATCCGCTCTCGCATGGCGGCGTCGACGACGGGCGCCGGCGCCTCCTCGATGAGCTTCTGGTGGCGGCGCTGGAGCGAGCAGTCGCGCTCACCGAGGTGGATGACCGCGCCGTGGGCGTCGGCCAGGACCTGGACCTCGACGTGGCGGGGGTCGGGCAGGTAGCGCTCGAGGTAGACCGTCGCGTCGGAGAAGAACTTCTCGCCCTCGCGGGCGGCGCCCTCGAACGCCTCCTCGAGCTCGTCCTCGCTCAGCGCGACCCGGAAGCCCTTGCCGCCCCCGCCTCCCGCGGCCTTGACGGCGACCGGGTAGCCGATCGACTCGCCGATGATCCGGCGGGCGTCGGCGACGCTCTCCACCGGCTCGGTCGTGCCCGGCACGATCGGCACGCCCGCGGCGGCCATCAGCTCACGCGCGCGGGTCTTGGAGCCCATGGCGTCGATCGCGTCGGCCGGCGGGCCGATGAAGACGATGCCGCGCTCCTCGAGCGCCCGGGCGAAGGCCGCGTTCTCGGCCAGGAAGCCGTAGCCCGGGTGGACCGCCTGGGCGCCCGACTGCGCGACGACCTCGAGCAGCTTGTCGACGGCGAGGTAGCTCTCGGCGGCGGGACCCGGCCCGAGCAGGTAGGCCTCGTCGGCGCGCCGGACGTGGATCGCGTCGCGATCGAGCTCGGAGTACACCGCGACGGTGGCGATCCCGAGCTCCTCGCAGGCGCGGATCACCCGGACGGCGATCTCCCCGCGGTTCGCGATCAGGATCTTCTCGAACATAGGCGCGCGAACTGTATCGGCGGCCGATCGTCACGGCGCGGTGGTGTTCGGTTACATCACGTGCTCTACGGTGAGGTAACGTGATGAGGGTGAAGCGGCTGCAGATCTCCCTGGAGCAGGAGCAGGACGACTGGCTCGCGAGCCGGGCGCGCGCGACCGGCACCTCGAAGGCCGGCGTCGTCCGCGCCCTGATCGAGGAGTCGGTGCGGCAGGCCGCGCTGCCGCCGCTGGAGGAGGACCCGCTCTGGGCGATCGTTGGGTCGAGCGACTACGACCCGGGCGACGAGACGATCGACGACGTCGTCTATCCGCGGTGATCTTCGTCGACACGTCGTTCTGGGTCGCGCTCAAGCGCCGGCGGGACTCGCACCACGACGAGGCGGTCGCCCTGGCGCACGCGCACACGCGGCGCCCCCTGGTCACCAGCAACCACGTCCTCGGGGAGACCTGGACCCTGCTGGGACGGCGCGGGAGCCACGCCGACGCGGTGGAGCTCGTCGACGCGGTCACGCGATCGCCACGCGTCATCGTCGAGTGCATCGACGGCGAGACCGAACGGGACGCGTGGCGTTGGCTGCGGCGACGCGACGATCGGGAGTTCTCGTTCGTCGACGCGACGAGCTTCGTCTTCATGGCCGAGCGCGAACTGCAGGACGCGCTCGCTTTCGATCAGGACTTCGCCGCCGCGGGGTTCCGCGAGCTGCGGGCCTGAGCGGGGCTCAGCCCCAGGGCGTCGGGTCGCCCCACGGCCCGGGGGCGTCCGCCTCGCGGTGGGTGCCCTCGTAGAGCCCGGCACGCAGCCAGGGATCGGTGCGCCGGACCGGGGCGACCGGCGGCGGCGCGGTGTCGCGCGGGAACCGTTCCAGCGCGGCGACCACCGCGGCGGCCTCCTCGGGGGAGGCGCTCGGCGCGACGATCGTGAGGCTCGGGCGACGGTTCACGGCTCCGGGCGGAGGGTATCGTGGCGCGCCGTGCCCGACGTGCCGGTGCTCTCCCACGACGCGGTCCTCGCGGCGGTCGACGTGCGGGAGGCCGTCGACCGGGTGCGGGCGGCGTTCGTGCGCCACCACGCCGGCGAGTGGGCGATGCCGCCGAAGGTCTACCTCGAGAGCCCGCCGTTCGGCGACTTCCGCGCGATGCCGGCGCTCGGCGACGGTGTCGCGCTGCTGAAGTGGGTCACCTCGTTCCCGGGCAATCCCGCCCGCGGCCTGCCGACGGTCTTCGGCGTGATCTGCCTCTCCGACGCGGTCACCGGCGAGCCGCTCGCGCTGATGGACGGTCGGGCGGTCACCGCCCTTCGCACCGGGGCGGTCGCGGCCGTCGCCGCTGTGGCGCTGGCCCGCGCCGACGCGCACACGGTCGGCCTGATCGGCTGCGGACTGCACGGCGCCTGGGCCGGGCGCTGCCTGTGGGCGGCCGGCTACGGCGGCGGGGTCTGCCACGACCCGCGGGAGGAGATGGCCCGCGGCCTCGCGGCCGAGCTCGGATGGACGGCGGGGTCGCTCGCCGCCGCGCTCGCCTGCGACGTCGTCTGCTGCGTCACGCCAGGGCACGCGCCGGTGGTCCGCGTGGCCGATCTGCGGCCGGGCCAGCACTACGGCATGCTCGGCGCCGACGGGCCCGGCAAGGCCGAGGCGGAGCTCGACGCCGTGCTCGCCTGCGCGCTCTTCTGCGACGAGTGGGCGCAGGCCGCCCACGGCGGCGAGCTGACCCGCGCGGTGGCCGCGGGGCTCGTCGGACCCAACGATGTGACGAGCCTCGGCGCGGTGCTGGCCGGCGAGGCGCCGGGTCGGGCCTCCGCGGATCAGGTCACGCTGTTCGACTCGACGGGCCTGGCGATCCAGGACCTGGCGATCGGGCTGGCCGTTCTCGAGGCCTGGCGCGCGGGCCGGGTGGAGGCGCCGCGCGTCACGCTGTAGCGGCCCGGGTTCCGGGCTATGCCAGGATGCTCGGGTGGCCCGGCCGGACGGTGAAGCGGAAGCCGTCGTCGGTCAGCATCTGCCGCGTGTGACGCCGCGTCGCGGCGACGCGGCGCAGGGTGCACGTGAAGCCGTCCGGCGTCGCCTTCACGAGGCCGTAGCCGTGATGGGCGAGATCGCCCGTCTTGACCCACGGGTTGGCGTCGATCAACGTCCGAGACAGCGCCTGGACGAACGGCGTGTCCGGGTTCTGGAAGTCCGGCTTGGAGACGAAGCCGCCGCCGCCCTCGCCGATCCCGCGCGAGGTGATGGAGCCGCCGACGAACTCGGTGGCCACCGCCTGGGCGTCCGCCTGGTCGACCCGCACGTCGCCGGCGATGAACGTGTGGATGTCGCCGGTGACGAACACCACGTCCTGGATGCCCCTGGCCCTGATGTACTGCAGGACGTCGCGGCGCTCGGCGAAGTAGCCCTGCCAGGCGTCGAACCCGATGAGGTTGTCCCCCGCGAGGACGGTGTTCATGATCATCACCTCGTTGGCGATGACCTTCCAGCGGGCCTTCGAGGTGCTGAGGCGGCGCTTGAGGTAGGAGAGCTGGCCGGCGCCGAGGAACTGCCGCGGCGCGCGGTAGTCGGCGCACTCGGGAGCGATCGCCGCGTCGTCGCAGGGCTGGTCGGCGCGGTACTGGCGCTCGTCGAGCAGGATGAGCTCCACGTTGCGGCCGAACTGCAGGGTGCGGTAGATCCGGTTGCCACGGTTGCGCGGCTGGCCGTACATCGGCATCGACTCGAAGAACGCGCGGTAGGCCGCCTTCTGCCGCTTGCGCGTGAAGCCGAACTTCGCGTCGAGGCCGCCGTTGGCTCCGGCGCCGCCCGCGTAGTTGTCCTCGACCTCGTGGTCGTCCCAGATCGAGATCATCGGGAGCCGCTGGTGCATCCGCCGCAGGTCGGCGTCCGTGCGGTAGAGCTTGTACTTCTTGCGGTAGTCGTCGAGCGTGACCGCCGCCTGGAACCCGCCCGGGCCTTCGATCCGCCCGGTCGGGTCGTTGCGCACGCCGCCGTCGACGCCGGCCTTCTGGTAGCTCTCGGCGTAGATGTAGTCGCCGAGGTTGACGACGAAGTCGATGTCCTCGTCGGCCATCACCGCGTGGGCGTTGAAGTAGCCGAACGTGTAGTCCTGGCAGGAGAAGAAGGCGAACTTCACCGGCTGGCGCGAGTCCGGCGGGAGCGCGGTGCGGAAGCGGCCGACCGCGCTGTTCGCGGTCCGGGTGGAGAAGCGGTAGTAGTACTGCTCGTAGGGCTTCAGCCGGCCGACGCGCGCCTTGACGCTGTGGCCGAGGTCGCCGTTCGTGCCGATCAGCTCGCGCGCGACGACGCGGCGGAAGCTCTTGTCGCGCGCGACCTCGAGCTCGACGCTGCCGCGCCCGCCGACGCCGCCCAGGCGGGTCCACAGCGTGATCCCGTTCGGCGTCGGGTCACCGCTGATCACGCCCTCGGCGAAGCGCCCGCCGCGAACGGTCGGGGCCCGGCGGCCGTGGAGTCCCCGGGCGAGCGCCTGCGGTGCGAAGACGGATGCGGCGGCGAGCGAGCCGGCGCCGGCGACGAACCGGCGGCGGGAGACGTAGGAGTCCACGGACGAGCCTCCGGGCTTGGGGGACGAGCGACGCGGCACGCTATCCGACCGCGCGGTGGCCGTGCGTCGGTTCGGTGAACGGCGAGCGGCGAGGCGCCGGATCGCGGCGCGGACGTTGCGCCGCTCCAGCGCGCGCGGTAGGCCGTCGATATGACGGTCGTGACGCCCGGTCCGGATCCGGTCAGCCGCCTCTACGAGATCGCCGCCTTCGAGCGTCCGCTCACCCACGCCGAGCGGCTCGCCGCCGGCCTCGAGGCGCACCTCGACCCGGTCCACGTCGCCTCGCTCTGGGAGCAGGCCGCGTTCGAGCGCCCGCTGAGCGAGCGCGAGCGCCTGGAGCTGGAGCTCGACCGCACGCTGCGCCCGGCGGCCTGAGCGCCGCGCGGTTCCGGCTCCGGCCGAGAGCTACAGCGGGATGTTGCCGTGCTTGCGCTTGGGGCCGGGCTAGCGCTTGGTCATCAGCGTCTCGAGCTCGGTGATGAGCCGCGGCCGCGTCTCGTGGGGCAGGATCACGTCGTCGATGTACCCGCGCTCGGCCGCCGAGTAGGGGTTGGCGAAGCGGGCCTTGTAGTCGTCCATGAGCTTGCCGCGACGCTCGTCGGGCGTCGGGCTCTGGGCGAGGTCGCGGCGGTAGATGATGTTCACCGCGCCCTCGGGCCCCATCACGGCGACCTCCGCGGTGGGCCAGGCGACCGAGAAGTCCGAGGCCAGGTGCTTGGAGTTCATGACGACGTAGGCGCCGCCGTAGGCCTTGCGCGTGATGACCGTGAGCTTGGGCACCGTCGCCTCGGCGAAGGCGTACAGCAGCTTCGCGCCGCGGCGGATGATGCCGCCCCACTCCTGGTTCGTGCCGGGCAGGAACCCGGGCACGTCGCAGAAGGTGAGGATGGGGAGGTTGAAGGCGTCGCAGGTGCGCACGAAGCGCGCGGCCTTCTCGGAGGAGTCGATGTCCAGGACGCCGGCGAGCGCGGCCGGCTGGTTGCCGACGATCCCGATCGGGATCCCGTTCAGCCGCGAGAGCCCGACGACGATGTTGCGCGCGTAGTGCTCGTGGACCTCGTAGAACTCGCCGTCGTCGACGATGTGGCGGATGACGTCCCGCATGTCGTAGGGCTTGTTCGGGTTGTCGGGGACCGCGGTGTCGAGCTCGGGATCCATCCGCAGCGGGTCGTCGGTCGGCGCGACGCGCGGCGGGAGCTCCATGTTGTTCTGCGGGAGGAAGCTCACGAGGTAGCGGACGTCCTCGAGACAGTGGTCTTCGTCGTCGCAGGCGAACTGCGCCACGCCCGACTTCGTGTTGTGGGTCATCGCTCCACCGAGCTCCTCGAAGGTCGTCTCCTCGCCGGTGACCGTCTTGATCACGTCGGGGCCGGTGATGAACATGTGCGAGGTGTCCTTCACCATGTAGATGAAGTCGGTGATCGCCGGGGAGTACACCGCCCCGCCCGCGCACGGCCCCATGATCACGCTGATCTGCGGGATCACGCCGGAGCAGCGGACGTTGCGCAGGAAGACGTCGCCGTAGGAGCCCAGCGAGACGACGCCCTCCTGGATGCGCGCGCCGCCCGAGTCGTTGATCCCGATGACCGGGCAGCCGATCTTGGCCGCCAGGTCCATGACCTTGCACATCTTCTCGGCCATGACCTCGCCGAGCGAGCCGCCGAAGACCGTGAAGTCCTGCGAGAAGACGCACACGCGGCGGCCGTCGATCGTCCCGTGGCCGGTGACCACGGCATCCGACCACGGCCGGTTCTTGTCCATCCCGAACTCGTGGGTCCGGTGGCGGGTGAAGACGTCGGTCTCCTGGAAGGAGCCCGGGTCCAGCAGCTTGTCGATCCGCTCGCGGGCGGTGTACTTGCCGCGGTCGTGCTGCTTGGCGACCGCCTCCGGGTTCCCCTCGCGCGCCTCGGCGCGCCGCGCCTCGAGCTGCGCCAGCTTCTCCTCGTAGGTCTCGGGCGCATGCTCGCGGTGGGGGGCGGAGCGGCGCTTGCCCACCGGGGCGGTGCGGATCTCGTGCTTGGCCATGGGGGCGGTGATGCTAGCGACGGAGGCTCGCGCCTCGGCCGGCCGGCCTCAGCCGCGGGAGAACGGGCGGTGGTGCGCGGCGCCGAGGTCGTCGAGCACGGCGGCCAGGACGGTCTCGACGTGAACGTGGTCGCGACCGGGGCCCTCATTCGCGGCCTCGGGCGCCTCGGCGGCCGGCTCCTGCGCGACGACGGGCGTCTCGGCGGCCGGCTCCTCCTCGATCGCCGGCTCCTCGGGCGGTGCCGGCGCCTGGGGCGGGGGAGGGGGCGGATCGGCGGCGATGGGTGGCGGCGGGGCGGCGTCGACGGGCTCGAAGAGCCGACGGCGACGGAAGAGGCGCGTGAGGAATCGGCGGCGTGGTTCCGCGCCGACGGAGGGTGGCGCGACGTTGGCGCTCGGCGGGGGCACGGAGCCCACGGGGGGCGCGGCGATCGGCTCGGCGGCGATCGGATGGGCGACTGGGACGGGTGCGACGACGTCGAGGTCGACCTCCGGCAGGCTCGTCGACGGCGCCGCACATTGAGCGCGCAGACCGCGGTCAACCTCCGGCGGCGCGATCCCGCCCTCGGTCTCCGGCGTCTCGACCACCGCCTCGGCCTCCGGCGCCTGCACCGTCAAGCGGACCTTCGTGCCCCAGCCCGAGGCCTCGAGCTCCACCGTGCCGCGGAGCTCGTCGCCCTCCCAGGCGACGGCGGTCTCGGGCTCGAGCCGGGTGATGCGGATCTCGCCGAACTCCTCCAGGCGTCGGCCGAGCGACTCGAGGTCGCTCAACTCGGCCCACAGCTCGGGTGGGGACTTGACCAGGCGGCGCTCGGCGTGGATCTCTGGCATCCACCCGGACTTCGCCCGGCGGGCGCGGACTCCTGCCGCGGGCGGTCAGACCCCGGGCTTGGTGACCATCACGAAGACGGCCACGAGCACGAGCAGGCCCGCCAGCGCCCAGAGGTTGGCCAGCCGCCGGGCCAGCGCGTCGTACTCCGTCGAGAGCGTCCCGTCGCCGGTCGCGAGGTCGCGCTCGGCGATCTCCGCCGCGCGCCGCTCGCGCGGGATGAACACGGCGCCGGCGAGGCCGAGCAGGGTGGCGATCACCACGAGCCCGACGCTGACCCACGCCTGCTTGAACTCCCAGGCGTCGGAGTCGATCACGAGGAAGAGCCCGGCGAGCAGCACGAGCGTCGCCGCGGGCTGCAGCACGCGCTGGACCGCGAGCACCAGCGCGCGGTGCACGGCGGGCACGGCCCGCGGGTCGGCCCGCCGGGTCCAGGCCGCGACGAGCGGCGCGATGAAGACGAGGCCGAACGCGGCCACCGCCGCGACGATGTGGATGACGAGGACGACCTCGTAGAAGGACACGGCGAGGGGCACGACGCGTCAGGCTAGCCGCGATCCACCGCGCGGGGCTCAGTAGCCTCACCAGGCCGTGACCGATTTCCTGTTCCACGGGGATACGGAGCGCTCGGCCGCCATGCGCCACGAGCTCCCGGTCTCGATCGGAGATCCCTTCCTCCTCGGCATCGTCGGCGGCCGGATGCACGTCGTGACGAACAGCCTCGAACGCGCGCGGATGGCCGCGGCCGTGCCCGACGCCGTGCTCCACGACGTGGCCGACCTCGGCTTCCACGAGCTCCTCGAGAGCGGTATGAGCTACGCCGAGCTGGACCTCGAGCTCACCTCGCGCGCCGCCGCGGCGATGGGTGTCCGTGAGGCGGTCGTCGATCCGGAGATGCCGGTCGTGGTGGCGGACCGCCTCCGAGCCGACGGCGTCGTCCTCCGTCCGGACCACGAGGCGATCGCGGCGAGGCGCCGGGTGAAGTCGGCGGCGGAGCTCGCCGGCATTCGGCGCGCGCAAGCCGCCGCGGAGGCCGGGATGAGCGCCGCCGCGGCCGTGCTCCGCCAGGCCGTGCCCGATGGCGAGCGGCTCAGGCTCGGCGGCGAGGTCCTGACCGCCGAGTCGGTTCGGGCCGCGCTGCGCGACGCCTGCCGGGAGCGCGGCGCGCCGGCCCCGCCGGATGTGATCGTCGCCTCCGTCCGGCAGGGATACGGCCACGAGCCCGGCTCGGGCCCGTTGCCCGCGAACCTGCCGATCGTGATCGACCTGTGGCCGCGCGACGAGCAGACGGGATGCTGCGCGGACATGACCCGGACGTTCGTCGTCGGTGAGGTCGGCGACGCGGTGCGGGCGTCCGAGAGCCTCGTGCGCGAGGCGATCGAGCGGGCGCGGGCCGCGGTGCGGCCCGGGGTCACGGGGCGAGAGCTCCAAGCCCTGGTCTGCGACCTCTTCGAGTCCGCCGGACATCGCACGCAGCGGACCGGGCCGGAGCCGGACAACCCGAACGGGGGCTTTCAGTTCTCGCTCGGCCATGGCGTCGGCCTGCAGCTCCACGAGGATCCGTCCCTCGGTCAGACGGGGCATGGCGAGCTGGTCGCCGGCGACGTGATCGCCATCGAGCCGGGCCTGTGGCAGCGGGACATCGGCGAGGTGCGGCTCGAGGATCTCCTCCTGGTGACGG
This sequence comes from Solirubrobacterales bacterium, assembly GCA_038251325.1. Classification (GTDB taxonomy): domain Bacteria; phylum Actinomycetota; class Thermoleophilia; order Solirubrobacterales; family Solirubrobacteraceae; genus JBBSBL01. The sequence continues at coordinate 21,493 of JBBSBL010000039.1, forward strand.
AGGACGGCAGCGAGACGCTCACGCGCTATCCGTACGAGCTGACGCCCTAGCCGGGGCGGCCGACCCGAGCCCGCCGGCTCACACCTCGGGCCGGTAGGCACCGAAGACGTCGCCCATCGCGGCGCAGACCTCGCCGAGCGACGCGCGGTCGCACAGCGCCTCGCGGATCCGCGGCAGCAGGTTCTCCTCCCCGCGCGCGGCGGTCCGCAGCTCCTCAAGGCGCCGGTCGACCAGCGCCCCGTCGCGGTCGGCCTTGAACGCCTTCAGCCGCGCGACCTGCTCGTCCTCGGAGGCCTGGTCGACCTTGAGGATCTCCGGGACCTCGACGTCCTCGGTCACGTACTCGTTCACGCCGACGACGACGTCCTGGCGCTGGCGGTAGCGCTCCTGGTAGCCCCAGGCCGACTCCTCGATCTCCGCCTTCACGAAGGAGATCGCGCCGACCGCGCCGCCCATCTCGTCGATCTTGTCGATCAGCTCCTGCGCCCGCGCCTCGATCTCGTCGGTCAGCGACTCGACGAAGTAGGAGCCGGCGAAGGGGTCGACGCTGTCGGCGGCACCGGACTCGTGGGCGAGGATCTGCTGAGTGCGCAGCGCGGTGCGGGCGGCGCGCTCGGTGGGCAGGGCGAGCGCCTCGTCGAACCCGTTGGTGTGGAGCGACTGGGTCCCCCCGCAGACCGCGGCGAAGCCCTGGAGCGCGACCCGCACGATGTTGTTCTCCGGCTGCTGGGCGGTGAGCGTCACGCCGCCGGTCTGAGTGTGGAAGCGCAGCCGCAGCGAGCGCGTGTCCTCGGCGCCGAAGCGCTCGCGCATGATCTCCGCCCACATCCGCCGGGCGGCGCGGAACTTGGCCACCTCCTGGAAGACGTTGTTGTGGCCGTTGAAGAAGAAGGCGAGGCGCGGCGCGAACTCGTCGACCGCGAGGCCGGCGTCGATCGCCGCCTGCACGTAGGCGATCCCGTTGGAGAGCGTGAACGCGACCTCCTGGACGGCCGAGCACCCCTTCTCGCGGAAGTGGTAGCCGGAGATCGAGATCGTGTTCCAGCGCGGGACGTGCTCGCGGCAGTAGGCGAAGAGGTCGGTGGTCAGCCGCATCGAGCCCTCGGGCGGATAGATGAAGTTCCCGCGGGCGATGTACTCCTTGAGGATGTCGTTCTGCGTCGTGCCGCGCAGCTGCTCGGAGTCCACGCCCTGCTCCTCGCCGACGATCTGGTAGAGCAGCAGCAGGCACGCCGCGGGCGCGTTGATCGTCATCGAGGTGGAGACCTGGTCGAGCGGGATCCCGTCGAACGCGGTGCGCATGTCGTCGATCGTGTCGATCGCGACGCCGGTGCGGCCGACCTCGCCGAGGCAGCGCGGGTCGTCGGAGTCGAGGCCGAGCTGCGTGGGCAGGTCGAAGGCCATCGACAGGCCCGTCGACCCGTTGGCGATGAGGAACTTGTAGCGCTCGTTGGACTCCTTGGCCGAGGCGTAGCCCGCGTACTGGCGCATGGTCCAGAGCTGGGTGCGGTACATCTCGCGGTGCACGCCGCGGGTGAACGGGTAGGCGCCGGGCTCGCCGAGGTCGAGCTCGGCGGGAAGGTCGTCCTCGGTGTAGAGCGACTTGATCTCGATGCCGGAGTCGGTGAAGCGGCGGGGATCGTCGGGGCCGACGATCGGCGCGATGGTGCGGTGCTCGGGGTGGGCGGCCATGCGGCGGAGGGTACCGTTCGACCCATGGTCGTCCGGGTCCGACTCTTCGCCCAGCTGCGCGAGCGCGCGGGGGCCCGCGAGCTGCAGCTTGAGCTGCCCGACGGCGCGTGCGTGCGCGACGCCCTCGCCCGCGTCGAGGGCCTCGCGGATGGGCTCCCGCTCGTCATGGCGGTGAACCGGGAGTACGCGGCAGTGGACGCGCCGCTCGCCGCCGGCGACGAGCTCGCGCTGATCCCGCCCGTGTCCGGCGGCGCCGGCCCGCACGTCCGGGTCACCGCGGAGGCGCTCTCGCTCGACGCGCTCGCCGCGCGGGTGCGCGACCCGCGCGCCGGCGCCGTCGTGACCTTCCTGGGCGTGACGCGCGAGGTGCCGCGCCTGGAGTACGAGGCCTACGCCGAGATGGCCGAGGAGCGGATCGCGGCGATCGTCCTCGACGCCCTCGCGACCCACGGGCTCTGCGCGGCGGCGTGCGAGCACCGGGTCGGCGTGGTGCCGCTGAGCGAGCCGTCGGTCGCGGTGGCCGTGTCCGCGCCGCACCGCGGCGAGGCGTTCGCGGGCGCGCGCGAGATCATCGACCGGGTCAAGGCGCAGGCGCCGATCTGGAAGCGCGAGGTCACGGAGGAGGGCGCGGCGTGGGTGCCGGGGACGCCGCCGGCGGGTTGAGGGGCGTGGGCGCGGAGGACGAGGCCGGAGTGAGCCTCGCGCTGCGCGCGCTCCCCGCGGTCGAGCGGCTCGCGGCGCGGCTCGGCGCCCCGCCCGCGCTCGCGGTGCCGGCGGCGCGCGCCGCCATCGATGCGCGGCGCGCGGAGCTGCGCGCGGGCGCCGCGCCCGAGCCCGACGAGACGGCGGCGCTCGCCACGCGGGCGTCGGCCGCGCTGGCCCGGGACCGCGCGCCGTCGCTGCGCCGCGTGCTCAACGCGACCGGCGTCATCGTCCACACCAACCTCGGCCGCGCGCCGCTGGCGACGGCCGCGCGGTAGGCGGTCGCCCGCGCCGCCGAGGGCTACGCGAACCTCGAGCTCGACCTGGAGACCGGCCGGCGCGGCTCCCGGCAGGCCCACGTCGCGCGCCTGCTGGGCGAGCTCACCGGCGCCGAGGATGGGCTCGTGGTGAACAACTGCGCGGCGGCGACGCTGCTCGCCGCCGCCGCGCTCGCCGGCCCGGGGCGGGCGATCGTCGTCTCCCGTGGGCAGCTCGTGGAGATCGGCGGCGGGTTCCGCGTGCCCGAGGTCGTCGCCCAGTCCGGCTCGCGGCTGGTCGAGGTCGGCACGACGAACCGCACGCGGCTCGCCGACTACGAGCGGGCGCTGGCCGCGGAGGGCGACGGCGCCGGCGCGATCCTGCGCGCGCACCCGTCGAACTTCCGCACGCTCGGGTTCGTCGAGACGGTGGAGATCGAGGCGCTCTGCGGCCTCGGCGTGCCGGTGATCGACGACGTCGGCTCCGGCGCGCTCGCCGACGAGGTCGCCGCGCTGGTCGACGAGCCGCCGGTCCGGCGCTCGGTGGCCGCCGGGTCGGCGCTCGTCGCCTTCAGCGCGGACAAGCTGCTCGGCGGCCCGCAGGCCGGCATCCTCGTCGGGGACGGCGACGCCGTGGCTCGGGCGCGGGCCCACCCGCTCGCGCGGGCGATGCGGATCGACCGGCTCTCGCTCGCGGCGCTCGAGGCGACGCTCCGCCTCTACCGCGACCCGGAGCGCGCGCGGCGCGAGATCCCGGTGCTGGCGATGCTCGAGGTCCCGGAGGCGGAGCTGGCCGCGCGCGCGGCGCGGCTCGGCGAGGCGGCCCGCGCCGCCGGCGGCGC
>JBBSBL010000040.1:0-24844 GCA_038251325.1 Solirubrobacterales bacterium
AAATTGGACCCCAATTGGACCCCGTCGCCGTCGTCCGCTCGGAGCCAGAACGCCGAGAGGCCCCATTCCATGGGGCCTCTCGCTCATCGGGGAGACAGGATTTGAACCTGCGACCGCCCGGCCCCCAGCCGGGTGCGCTACCAGACTGCGCCACTCCCCGTGACGTGCTGCGAACGACAAGCGGGCGACGGGAATCGAACCCGCCCTAGAAGCTTGGAAGGCTTCTGTGCAGCCACAACACTTCGCCCGCAAGCCCGCGGCGGATCATAGCCGCGAATCGGCGGCCGGCGGGCGCGCGTCGCTAGGCTCGGCGCCGATCGCGGCGACCGGGGAGGCGGGCCATGGCGAAGGTGCTCTACACGGCGGAGGCGGAGGTCACCGGGGGCCGCATCGCCGGCCACGGGAGGACCAGCGACGGCGCCCTGGAGGTCGACCTGCGGATCCCGACCGAGCTCGGCGGCGAGGGCGGCGGAACGAACCCCGAGCAGCTCTTCGCGGTCGGCTTCGCCTCGTGCTTCGAGAGCTCGCTCTCGATCGTCGCGATGCGCCGGAAGCTCGAAGGGGCCGATGCGCACGTCGCGTCGCGCGTCAACCTCATCCCCACGCCCGAGCGCCGCTTCGGCCTGAGCGTCGAGCTCGACGTCACGCTGCCGTCGATCGACGATCCGGAGGCCGCGGTGGAGCTCGTCCGCGCGACGCACAAGGTCTGCCCGTACTCCAATGCGACCCGCGGGAACATCGACGTGACGCTGACCGCCAACGGCCAGGCGGTGGAGTAGCCGCTCAGCCTCGCCGGGCCTCGACCGGCACCTCGCCGGCCTCGTCCCGGACGCTCTCGGGCGGCCAGGCGCCCCACCAGTTGTCCACGGCGCCGTCGAGCGTGACCACGGACCCGCTGAAGGAGCCGCCGAGCGGACCGGCGAGCAGCGCGACGAGCCAGCCGTACTCCTCGACGGTGCCCAGGCGCTGGAGCGGAACGGTGCGCGCGGCGCCCCGCCAGATGTGCTCCGGGTACTTGCGCAGCGACTCGGTGTCGAAGCGCCCGATCGCCAGCGCACAGACCGCCACGCCGTCCGGCGCCCACCGCTCGGCCAGCTCGAGCGAGAGCGCCTCGACCGCGGCGCGTGCCGCGCCGGTGTGCGCCATCGCCGCCATGCCGTGGTGGGGGGAGACGGTGGTGTTGACGATCGTCCCGGAGCCCTGCGACCCCATCGCCAGCGCGTGAGCGGCCTCGCACATCCGCAGCGTCCCCTCGACGTTCAGCCGCCGAACCGCCCGCCAGCCCTTGTCGGTGATCGCCTCCGCGGGCACGAAGTACTGGCCGCCGGCGTTGTTGAGCAGGACGTCGAGGCGGCCGTGGCGCTCGAGCGCGGCGCCGACGATCGCCTCGGCTCCGCCCGACTCTCGGATGTCGCCGGAGATCGCGGTGCAGCGCGGGCCGATTTCCGCCACCGCCGCCTCCAGCACCTCGGCGCGGCGCCCGGCGATCACGACGTCGGCACCGCAGCGGGCGAGTTCGGCCGCGGCGGCCTTGCCGAGGTTCGTGCCGCCGCCGGTGACGATCGCCACCCGGCCGGCGAGCGCGTCGGGCGCGAACACGGCCGAGACGCCGACGCCGGCGCCGCTCACTCCCCCAGCACCTTGATCACGAGCCGCTTCGGCCGCCCGCCGTCGAACTCGCAGTAGAAGATCGCCTGCCAGGGCCCGAGGTCGAGGCGACCGTCGGTGACCGGCACGATCACCTGATGGTGGACGAGCAGGTTCTTCAGATGCGCGTCGCCGTTGTCCTCCCCGCCGCGGTGGTGGCGGTGGTCGCCGCCCTCCGGGAGCAGCTCGCGGGCGACGTCGTTGGCCGGCGGCGCCCAGCTCGGCGGCGCGAGCTTGTCGAGCCACTCCAGCGCGTCGGCCTGGATGCCGGGCTCGTCGTCGTTGATCCAGACGCCGGCGGTGATGTGCATGGCCGAGACGAGTGCCATGCCCTCCACGATCCCGGCCTCGCGGACCGCCCCGGCGACGTCCTCGGTGATCCGCACGAACTCGCGGCGGCGCTCGGTGACGAACGTGCGGTAGACCGTGTGGGCGCGCACGGCGCGAAGCCTACGTCCTGGCCCGCCGACGGCCGGACCGGCACCCTGCCGCCAGCGCATGTGTCACCCTGCCCGGCGATGCACCGCCCAGCTCGCCGGTCCCTTCACGCCCTGATCGCCGCCCTCGCCCTCGTCGGCGTGAGCCTCGCGCTTCTCGTTCCCGCCGCGCCCGGCGCGGACGGCGGCGCGGGTCCCAGCCCGGGCGCCGGCACGCCGCCGGCCGCCGTGAAGCGCACGACGGCCGTCGGCATCTCCGACGAGACGCCGGGCCTGTTCGCCAACCCGACCTTCCAGACACTCGGCGCCGGCGCCGTGCGCGTGACGGTCCCGCTCGACTACGCGCGCAGCGCCGCCTCCCGCACCCGGGTGGAGAGCTGGCTCGCCGCCGCCCGCGTCGGGCGCTACGACATCCTCGTGACGTTCGCGCGCGCCGGCCGGGCCGGGCGGCCGCCGAGCGCGGCGCGCTACGGCGCCTTCGTCCGCGGCTTCATCCGGGCCCACCGCTTCGTCCGGCGCTACGGCGCGTGGAACGAGCAGAACCTCTGCACCCAGCTGCTGTGCGCCAACCCGCGGCTGGCCGCCGCCTACTGGTCCCAGCTCGTGCGCGCGTGCCGCTCGTGCACCGTGGTCGCGGCCGACCTCGTCGTCGCCCCGCCGCTCCGCGGTCGCCTGATCGAGGCCGGCCTCTACGGACGCGCGATGATGCGCTACGGCGTGCGGCCGCGGGTCTGGGGCTTCCACAACTACACCGACGCGAACCGCTTCCAGACCACCTGGACCAGGCGCGCGGCGCGCGTCCTCCCCGGCCAGCTGTGGTACGACGAGACGGGCGGCATGGTGCACCGGCCTCCGTCCAAGGCGCCCAAGCCTCCGCCCTACCGCTACCCCGCGAACGTCGCCCAGCAGGCGAAGGCGATGCGCTACCTGTTCGGGCCGCTCGCCCGCGTGAGCCGGCGGGTCACCCGGATCTACGTCTACCAGTGGTTCCCCGGGCCGCCGAAGGGCTGGGACTCGGGGCTGCTCGACTCCAAGCTCCGGCCGCGCCCCGCGCTCGCCACCGTGCGGCGCGCCGTCGCCGCCCGCACGCGCTAGCGGCGTCCGCGCGCTGACCTTCCGCGGGGGATCGGGCGTCCCGACCCACCGCAACTCCTCCGGGGAGCCCGTGTTCGAAGGGGCACGGGTCGTAAAGCCATCCACCTGGAGGTTCGTTTCCACATGCGTCACGCACGCACTCGCATCATCGTCCCGGCGCTCGTCGCGCTGGTCGCGCTCCTCGCCTTCGGCGCCGTCAGCGCCTCGGCGAAGGTCGTGAAGATCACCGGCACCTCGACGACGATCACGCCGTCGACCGAGGCCAAGCAGTTCCTGCAGAGCCAGGGCATCACCGTCACGCCGATCAACGGCGCGACCGCGTCCGGCGACGGCTCGGTCACGCTCGCCATCGTCGGCGGCCGGGTGCGGTCCAAGACGCTCAACGGCTTCATCCGCCACAAGGGCGGCCTGAAGTTCACCAAGGGCAACCGCTCCGCCAGCCTGACGCAGTTCGTGCTCGTCAAGACGCCGCGCGGCATCGGCCTCACCGCCGTCGGCCGGGTCCAGGTCAAGTGCAAGCGGATCTTCCACCGGGCGCACCAGGCCCGCTTCGGCCGGAAGCTGCGCAAGTTCCTGCGTCGTCACCACGTGAAGGTCACCTGCTTCGCGCAGCGGCGGATCCTCGTGGCGCGCGTCGTCAACCCGAGCCGGACGGACTCCTACCAGACCGTCATGCTCAAGGGCGACCTGAAGCTCAGCGCGCAGGCCGCGCGTCTGATCAACCGCGCCACCGGCGCGAACACGAAGGCCGGCGCGCCCCTGGGCAGCGGCGAGTCCCTCGTGACGTACTCGGCGTCGTAGCCCGACTCCGAGGCACATCCTCCAGAAGCGTCGCGGGCGGCCCACTGGCCGCCCGCTTCGCGTCGGGGGCGCGTCGGGCCGTATGACCTTTCAGCGTCCGGCCTAAGGGGTCGTATGCGCCCCCAAGCCGGAGCGTTCCTCGCCTCCCGTGAGCCCCGCGATGGCCGTTCGCTCCCCCCGCTTCTCGCCTACCGACCCGGTGCAGGCCGTGCGGGCGCGCGCCGATGCGCAGCGACCGATGAACACGAACCTCGCGGCGGGCATCGCCCTGAGCCACGTGCTTCTCAGCTTCACGGGGGTGGCGCGAGTGGGCCGGATCGACCCACGGGGGACCGAGGAGTCGAACCTCGCGTTGCGGTTTTGGAGACCGCCGTGTTACCGATACACCAGTCCCCCTGGCGGTCGGTCATTGTAGGCGCGGACCTCGGCAGTCGTGATGGGTCGGCCGCCAGGCGCGCCGCTACCCTGATCGCATGGCCGACCGCGCCCCTGAGTGGCGACCCCACGGACCGTGGACCCCGGAGGAGATCGCCCGCGAAGAGGCGGCCCGCCGGGCCCGAGCCGCCGAGGCGGCCGAGCGCGGGGTCAGCGCGAATCTTGAGCAGGCGGCGGCCCTCAATCGGTTCGCGAGGCGCTTTGCGGAGGCGTTCCGGCGCCCACGACCGTGACGCCCGAGGCGGCGCTCGATCCGATCCCGCTCCTCGGGGCGCTCCAGCGCGCCGGAGTCCGACACATCGTGGTGGGAGGCTTCGCCGTCAACGCGCACGGCTATCTGCGGACCTCCGCCGACCTCGACATCGTCCCGGACCCGGAATGGACGAACCTCGAGCGCCTCGCCGCGCTACTTCTCGAGCTCGAGGCGCGACCAGCGGATGGAGGCGACTTCGCGCGCAACGAGATGCCGGCCGATCCGACCGACCCGCGTGACCTGGCCCGCGGCGGCAACTTCAGGTTGACGACCCGAGTGGGGGCCTTGGACGTCATGCAATGGCTCGCCGGAGTCGATGCCGAGGACGTGTACGACGAGCTTGCGGCGGAGGCAGTGAGCGGTGAGGTGGCAGGCGTCCCGGTGGAGGTCTGCGGGCTGCGCCATCTCCGCGCCATGAAGGCGGCCGCCGGGCGGCCGCGAGACCTCGACGACCTCGCCAATCTGCCGGAAGCGTGAGCTGCCGCCCCGGGGCCCGCAGCCGCCCATGAGGTGCGTCAGCCCCGCAGCAACGCCCGGAAGGCCGCCGCCAGGTCCCCCGGGTCGATCGGCGTTCCGCCGTCGTACTTCGCGACCAGTCGCCCGCGGCGGTCCACGAGCCACACCGCCGCCGTGTGGACGCTCTCCGGGCGTCCAGGGATCTGCGGCGCAGCGAACCACGCGCGCCAGATCGGCGCCAGGGCGTGAGCCGAGCCGACGCCGTAGGCGAACTGCGGCGGGGCGTGGTGCACGCGCAGGAAGGCCCGGACCGCCGCGGGCGTGTCTCCCCGCGGATCGACGCTGACGGCAACGACGGCGACGCGGCGGGCGTCCGCGCCGAGACGACCGAGCGCCCCGACAATCTCCTGCGCGATGAGCGGGCAGACGTCCGGGCAGCTCGCGTAGAGGAAGGTGACGGCGAACGGGCGCCCGCGCAGCCGCGCGGTGTCGATCGCGCCGCTGCGAGCGTCGGCGAGGACGATTCGCGGCGCCGGTCGCCCGCGGAGCGCGGCCGGCAGGGCGCTCGCGCCCGGCAGGCCCGCGGCGGCCGGTTGGCTGGGGGATCCGCCGCTCGCGCCGCAGCCGGCCAGCGCGGCGACCGCGGCGGCGACGACGACGGCGCCAGGCCAGCGCACCTCATGACGGCGACGGGAGACCACGCCGCCCATCATGCCGCGCCCGCCGCGTCGCGGCCCTCAATCCCGACCCTTGTGGTAGAACTTCGGGCGCCCTAACGGTTAGGGTCGCCTAACCAGAGCTCCGCCGGTCCGCCCCACCTTGCTCCCGTCATTCGTCATCACCCTCCGCGAAGGGGTCGAGGCCGCGCTGATCATCGGGATCGTGGCCGCCTTCCTCGTCCAGGAGGGCCGGCGCGACGCGCTGCGGGGCATGTGGATCGGCGTCGGGATCGCGCTCACCCTGTGCGCGGGCGTCGGGATCGCGCTCGAGGTCGTCGGCCAGGACCTTCCCCGGCGCCAGCAGGAGGGCCTGGAGACCGTCGTCGCCCTCGTCGCGGTGGGGATGGTCACGTACATGATCGTCTGGATGAAGCGCCACGCCCGCGGGCTGAAGGCCTCCCTCCAGGGCGAGGCCGCCGCGGCGCTTGCGGCCGGATCGGCGGTCGCGCTGGTGATGATGGCCTTCCTCGCGGTGCTGCGCGAGGGCTTCGAGACCGCCGTCTTCCTCACCGCGGTCTTCAACGGCTCGAGCGACACGCTGGCCGCGGGCACCGGCGCGATCCTCGGCATCGTCGCCGCCGTCGGAATCGGCTACGCGCTCTACCGGGGCGGCGTGCGGATCAACCTCCAGCGCTTCTTCCGGGTCACGGGCCTCGTGCTCGTGCTCGTGGCCGGCGGCCTGCTGGCCAGCGCCGTCCACACCGCCCACGAGGCCGGATGGATCACGCACCTCCAGGACGAGGCCGTCGACCTCGGCTGGCTCGTGCAGCCGGGGACGTGGACGGGCTCCCTGCTCACCGGGATCCTCGGCCTCCAGCCCCAGCCGGTGGTCGCCGAGGTCATCGCGTGGCTCGTCTACGTCGTGCCGATGGCGGCCTTCGTCCTCTGGCCCGACCGCTGGCGGCGGACCGCGATGGCGCCGCCCACCACGATGGCGATCGGCGTTGTCGGGCTGCTCACGGCGGTCTTCGTCGCCAGCGGCGCGTCCCGGTCGGCCGGGACCGGCGGAGGCGCCGTGGATGGCCGGACGGTCGCCATCTCGCTGAGCGACCAGGGCTGCCGCCCCGCGGCGCCGAAGGTGCCCCCCGGCGCCACGACCTTCAGGGTCACCAACACCGGGGGCGCGCGCGTCGTCGAGTGGGAGATCCTCGACGGTGACCGGATCCTCGGCGAAGTCGAGAACGTCGCCCCCGGCGCGTCCAAGTCCGCGTCGCTCAGGCTCGAGCCCGGGCGCTATCGCGCCTACTGCCCGCACGGGACGCGGACCGAGGGCGGCACGCTCACGGTCGCCTCCCGGCCTCCGCGCTGACTCGGCGAGACCCTGCTCTGAGAACGACGACGGCCCGGGCGACTCTGCGTCACCCGGGCCGGGATGTCAGGTGGTCGCCCCGCGAGGCGAGATCAGCGGTGCCGCTTGCAGTACTTCCGCTTGGCGGCCCGGGTGTGGGCATGCCGGCACTTCGCGCGCTTGCGGGCGGCGGCACGGCGCCTGGCGGCGGCCCGCCGCTTGGCGGCCGACTTCTTGTTCTTGGCGAACGGGTCCTTGTACGCGTGCTCGCCTGCGCTGCTCGCGATCGAAGCGGTGGGAGCCGCGACGGCCCCAGGCACCGCGACGGCGGTGACGAGCAGCGCCACGGCGAGGCGGCGGGCCCGGCGAGAACGAGTGGGAATGATCTTGTTGTCCATGCTCAGTGAGACAACCGGGCAGCACGGAAGTTTCGCGATACATGGAAATCCCAATATGCGGGCGGAGGGACTCGAACCCCCAAGGCCCGAAGGCCACCGGCTCCTAAGGCCGGCGTGTCTACCGGTTCCACCACGCCCGCGCGGCCGGGCGGAACGCCCCCGCCGGCGGGCCCGAGGGGATGCGCGCGGCCGTGGCGCATTGTAGGGTCCGAGGCGGGATGGAGAACGAGGGTGTGACCATCGAGCACCCGAACCGCGAGAAGTCGCAGTGCAAGGCGACCAAGGCGACGGTGATCCTGCTGCTGGTCGTCTCCGCGGTTCTGATGCTCGTCGTGCTGCTGTTCGGCTGGTCGGTGCTCGAGGGCCAGAAGCTCATCTCGTTCGCCTACGTGATCATCTACCTCGTGATGGCGTTCTACATCTCGCGCTGGAACCGGGGGGCGCTCCCGCTCGCGGCGGCGCTGGCGATCATCCTCGCGATCTTCTGCGTCATCGCCGGCCCCGGGTGGTTCGAGCGCGACGGGACCGGCTTCGCCCAGCCGGGCACGATCTTCGGAGGGACGGGCCTCGACGCCGACTTCCTCGGCCTCGTCACGCTGCTCATCGTGCCGGTGCAGATCCTGCTCATCGCCTTCTGCCTGCAGGGGTTCCGGCAGGCCTGGAACGTCGAGGTCGAGGTGCCGGCCGACCAGGCCCGCGGCACCGGCCGCCCGCCGGGCCCCGATCCGGCCGCCCCGCCCGCCCCCGCCTGAGCGCTGGCCGCCCGAGCACGGGATTCCGGGGCCGCGGCGGCGTAGACTCGACCTCCGCGCGGCGGTGGTGGAATCTGGTCAGACACGGGGCCCTCAAAAGGCCCTGCCCGAAAGGGCGTGTGGGTTCGAGTCCCACCCGCCGCACTCGCGTCGAGGTGATCGCGCCGGGCTGGCCTCCTCGTATCGTGATCGAAGCAAGGGCACCCGACCCAGGAGAGAGCACATGGCCGCCGAGATCGACGCCCGCAGCCGCGAGCTGTTGGAGGCGCCCAACTTCGCTCACGTCGCCACGGTGCGCAAGGACGGGGCGCCGCACTCCACGCTCACGTGGCTCGACCTGGACGACAGCACGATCCGGCTGAACTCCGCGGAGGGCCGCAAATGGCCGGCGAACGCCCGCCACGACCCCCACCTCACCCTGCTCGTCCCCAACCGCGAGAACCCCTACGAGTACGTCAGCATCCGCGGTCGCGCCACCGACTTCACCCACGACGGGGCGGACGCCCACATCGACGCGCTGGCCAAGAAGTACCTGGGGGTCGACAGCTATCCCGCCCGGCGGGAGGGCGAGCAGCGGGTGATCGTCACGGTCGAGCCGGACAGCGTCTTCCACATGTCGGCCGGATAGGCGCGCCCCGGACTCAGGCCGCGAGCGGCGGGCGCCGGTCGGCCCAGGGCCGCTCGGCCTCGAGCTGCGCGGCGAGCGAGAGCAGCGCGCCCTCGCCGTCGTGCTTGCCGACGAGCTGGATCGCCAGCGGCAACCCGCCGTCCGCGACGCCGAACGGCACGGCGGCCGCGGGCTGCCCGGTCACGTTCCAGACGCCGGTCCAGGGCGTGAACTGGGCGGCGCGGTTCACGGTCCACACCGCCCCGCGGCCCTCGAACTGCTCGATCTCGAAGGGCAGCGCGGCGAGCGCCGGCTGGAGCAGGACGTCGCAGTCGCGCCACGTCTCGCCGATTCGCGCGGCGAAGGCCGGCTCGTCGGCCCGGAGCGCGGCCAGCCGGCTGATAGGGACAAGCGCGCCGAGGCGCTTCATGCCGCGTGTGCGGCGCTCGAGGCGGCGCTGGTCTCCGATCGCCGCGGCGTCGTCGTGGATCCCGCGGAGGAAGCGGACGAGGACGTGGAGGAAGGCCGGGCCCCAGTCGAGGTCGCGTTCGACGACCTCGTGACCGAGCCCGCGCAGCGCGGCGATCGCCTCCTCGTAGGCGCGGATCGGCTCGGTCGCGACCGGCCCGGGGACGGCCAGGTTCCGCGACGCCGCGATGCGCAGCCTCCCCGGAGGCGTCCGTGCCGCCTCCGCGTAGCGGACGCCCTCGGGCGCGTCGGCCGTAACGTCGAGGAACAGCGCCGCGTCGGCGACGCTGCGGGTGAGCGGGCCGTAGTGGTTCAGGCCGTGCCAGCCCTCGCGCTTCGGGGCGAGCGGGATCCGGTCGCGCTGGGGCTTGAGGCCGAAGAGCCCGCAGCAGGCGGCGGGAATGCGGACCGAGCCGGCCCCGGCGGACCCGAGCGCGGCCGGCACGAGCCCGGCGGCGACCGCCGCGCCCGACCCCCCGCTCGACCCGCCGGGGGAGCGCGTGTCATCCCACGGGTTGCGCGTCACGCCGAAGGCCGCGGACTCGGTGAAGGGGAAGATCATGAGCTCGGGCACGTTGGTCTTGCCGACCACGATCGCCCCGGCCGCGCGCAGGCGGCGGACCACCTCGGCGTCCTCGCGCCGCGGCGCCGGGTCGTGCGCCGCGCTCCCGTAGGCCGTGACCTCACCGCCGACGTCGACGTCGTCCTTGATCGCCACCGGGACGCCGAGCAGCGGTCGCTCGTCCCCGGCGTCGAGCCGCGCCTGGGCCTGGTCGGCCTCGGCGAGCGCGCGCTCCGCCATCACCACCCGGAAGGCGCGCAGCCGCCGGTCGATGCGGTCGATCCGGCGTAGCGAGGTCTCGACCGCCTCGCGAGCGGAGACCTCGCGGCCGCGGATGAGCTCCGCCTGGCGGGCGAGTCCAGCGAAGGCGAGGTCCCCGGGCTCCATCTCGACCGGATCCTACGCAAAGTCCTCCAACCTTCTTCAGGTCGCCGTGAGGGGTGCCGATGGACCCTCAGCGCCCGTGAGCGGTCGACGCCTCAGCCTGCCCCTCGACACGCCCGCCATCATGGCGGACGGCCCACCGCTGCCCGTGGCCCAGCGGCGCGAGGCGAGCGGCGCGACGCTGCGGGTCCTGCTGACCTACGTCGAGCGCGAAGCCGGTCCGGCGGCCCGCGACGCGGTGCTCGCCCGCGCCGGCATGAGCGGGCAGGAGGCGCTGCTCGCCGACGAGTCGCGCTGGTGGTCGCGGGAGACGAAGCTCCGGCTCTTCCGGGCCGCGTCCACGGAGCTGGGGGATCCCGAGCTGCCGCGCCGCATCGGGGAGCAGGCGGTGGAGCTGGGCGCCGGCCACGCGGTGCGCCTCGTGCTCGCCGCGCTTGGCTCGCCTCGCGCCGTCTACGCGCAGGTCGGCCGGGCCTGCGCGCGCTTCACCACGACCCTTCGGCTCGAGCCGCTCGTCGTGCGCCGCGGGTCCGCGCGGGTCCGCGCGATCCACGCTCCCGGATTCGAGGCCGACGCCGGCGAGTGCGCCTACGACGCCGGGCTGCTGGCCGCCGTCCCGCGGCTCTTCGGGCTCCCCGCCGCGCGGGTCCGCCACCCCCGCTGCGAGGCGCGTGGGGACGCCGAGTGCATGTACGAGATCGCATGGGCCGCCCAGCGTCACTGGCCGGCGCGGGTGGCCGGCGGCACGGGCGCGATCGGGGCGGCCGGCGTCGCCGTCGCGGCCGCCGCCGATCCCGCCCTGCTGCCTCTCGCCGGAGGGATCGCCGCGGTCGGCCTCGGGGCGGCGCTCTGGCGGGGGCGAGCGGCCGGAGTCCGCGAGCGGCGACGCCTCGAGGCCGAGGTCGAGCGCCAGGCGGAGGCGGCCGGCCGCCTTACGCTCTCGATGCAGGATCTCGTCTCCGGCCTGCGCCTGGACGAGGTGGCCGAGAAGGTGCTCGCGAACGCCCGCTGGGTGCTCGGCGGCAGCGAGTACCTGCTGCTCCTCGACGACGGCCAAGGCCCGCGCTGCCACGGCGCGTGGCATCTCCCCCCCGACGTCGTCGCGGCGATCGAGACGTGGGCCGCGTCCGCCGGGGCGATGCACGAGCCGCTCCTCGCGGACGACCTCGCCTACCTCCCCGACCTCGACCGGCTGCCGGACCATCCGGCGTTCCCGGTCGGATCGCTCTGCTCGGCTCCGCTGCGCTGGCGCGACGAGAGCCTCGGGGTCATCGTCGCCCCCTCCCCTGCCCCGTGGACCTTCCTCGGCGTGGACCTCGAGATGCTCGCGTTCTACGCGACCCAGGCGGCGGTGGCGGTCGCCAACGCGCGGCTCTACGGCGAGCAGGAGGACCGCGCGAGCCGCGACGCGCTCACCGGGCTGCTGAACCACCGCGAGTTCCACGAGCGGGTGAGCGCGGAGCTCGAGCGCGCGCGGCGTCATGCCGGCCGCTTCAGCGTCGTCCTCTTCGATCTCGACTCCTTCAAGCTCGTGAACGACCTCGCCGGTCACGCCGCCGGGGATCGCGTGCTGCGGGACGTCGCCGCCGCCCTGGAGGAGACCGCGCGCGGCTCCGACGTCGTCTTCCGCCTCGGCGGCGACGAGTTCGCGCTGCTGCTGCCGGAGACCGGAGCGGCCGACGCCGGGGAGGTCGCGGCGCGCGCGCGGGCCGCGGTGGCGGGCATCGACTCGCGCACCGGCGCGTCCTACGGCATCGCGGCGTGGCCGCAGGACGGCCCGGCGAAGGACGCGCTGCTCGCCCGCGCGGACGCCGCGCTCTACGCGATGAAGTGGAACGGCGGCCGGCCGACCGACGGGCGGGGCGGAGGCGCGGACGACGGCGAGGGCGCACAGGAGTACCTCGCCCTGGCCGCGGCGGCGATCCAGTCCGCCCACCAGCGCGAGCGCCTCGGGGTGGCCAGCCGGCTCTCGGCGAAGCTCGCCCCGCTCATGGACCCCGTCGAGATCTGCCGCGCGACCGTCGAGGAGCTCCACCACTCCTTTGACTACCACCTCGCGGACATCCACCGCCTCGACCCGGACGCGACGCTGCGGATGGTGGCCGGCGCCGGTCCCGTGATGGACGAGCTCGACCCGGCCCGCCCGTGGGAGCAGCCGGTCGCCGCCGGCGTCTGCGGCCGGGTGGCGCGCGAGGGGCAGGCCCAGCTCGTGCGCGACACCTCGCAGGATCCCGACTTCCTCGGGCCGCACGGGCCGTCGGATCGGCCGGGCTCCGAGCTGTGCCTGCCGATCACCGTCGACGGACGGCTCTGGGGCGTGCTCAACCTCGAGCAGGAGGCGGTCGACGGCTTCTCCGCCGACGACGCGCTGCTGGCCGACACCGTCGCCGCCCAGGCGGGCGCCGCGCTGCATCGCTCGGCGCTCTACGGAGACCTCGAGGCGGCCTTCACCGCCACGCTCGCGGCGTTCTCGGACGCGCTCGAGGCCAACGACGCGTACACCGCCGCGCATGCGCGGGAGGTGGCGGACCTCGCCGACCGGGTGGGCGCGCGGCTCGGAATGGACGCCGAGGCCCGGCGCACGCTGAGCTACGGGGCGCTGTTGCACGACATCGGCAAGATCGCGCTGCATCCCGACATCCTCGGCAAGCCCGGTCCGCTCGAGCCCGACGAGATGCGGGAGGTTCGCGAGCACACGGTCATCGGAGCACGCATGCTGCGCCACATCCCGTTCTTCGCCGGCGTGCATCCCCTCGTGCGCTCGGCGCACGAGCGCTGGGACGGGCGGGGCTATCCCGACGGTCTCGCGGCCGAGGACATCCCGCTCGGCGCGCGGGTCATCTGCGCGTGCGACGCCTTCCACGCCATGACCTCCGACCGTCCGTACCGAAACGCCATGCCCCGGACCCGCGCGGTGGCCGAGCTGCACGGGAACGCCGGCTCCCAGTTCGACCCCGAGGTCGTGGCGGCGCTCCTCGCAGCACTCGAGGACCAGGGGTAGGAATGGGGCGCGGCCGCGCGCGGCTGGCATGATCCGCGCCCGGATGGACCCCAACGACCTCGCCCGCGAGCTGGTCGCGATCCCGCGGCGGGCGCCCGGCAGCGACGCGGAGCGGCGGGCCGCGCTGCGCCTGCGCGACCGCCTTGCCGGGCTGGGCCGCGCGGCGGCGGTCGAGACGCTCTGGGTCCGCCCGAGCGTGGCCGGGGCCGCGGCCTGGGCCGCCGGGCTCGGCGTGGTCGGCAGCGTGCTGGCGGTGCCCGAGCCGCGCGCCGGGCTCGCGCTGCTCGTGGTCGCGCTCCTCCTCTATCTGCCCGAGCTCGCCGGACTGCGGATGCGGCCCCTGCGGCGATTGACGCGCGAGCGCGCCACGCAGAACGTGGTGGCGCCCGCGCCGGGAGCGCTCTCGGACGGCGACTCGGCGGAGCGGCGTCGCTTCACGCTGGTCATCGCCGCCGGCTGCGATGCGCCGCCACGCCCGCGCGGGCTCGCCCGCCCGCTCAGCCCCGTCGCCCGCCGGCTGTGGCCGAGCGGGCGGGCGTGGCTCGCCGTGGCCCTGCTCGCGCTGGTCGTGACCGCCGGGCTCCGGGCGCTCGGGGACGACGGCCGCGGCCTGGGTGCCGTGCAGCTCGTGCCGACCGTGGCGCTGCTGCTCGCGGCGGTCGGGCTGCTCGAGGTGGCGCTCGCGCCGGCCGGCGAGGGCGTGCGCGAGGCCGGCGGCGCCGCGGTGGCCCTGGCGCTCGCCGCGGCGTTGCACGACGCGCCGCCCCGCCACCTCGGCGTGGACGTGCTGATCGCGGGCGCCGCGAGCGCCGACGCGGCCGGGATGGAGCGCTGGGTTCGCACGCACCGCCGGGCGTTCCGCGCGGAGGAGGTCGCGGTGCTCACCTTCGGCGCCTGCGACGCCGGTCACCCGCGTTGGCGAACTGGCGACGGGCCGGCGCTGCGCCTGCGCGCCCACCCGCGACTGCTCGCGCTCTGCGCCGGGGTGGCCGAGCGCGAGCCGGCGCTGGGGGCGAGCGCGACGGCCGGACGGGGGGGCTCGCTCGCGCTCCCGCCGCGGCGGACCGGCTGGCCGTCGCTCGGGATGGAGACGAGCGGGGGCGGCGGCCGGGACGCCGTGCTCGGCCCGGAGGCGCTTCGGCGCACGCTCGACTTCTGCGTCGCGCTGGTGGCGGCGCTGGACGACGAGATCGGACGCGGGGCGCCGGGGCGCGGCGCCCCGGTGGCGAGCCGGACGCGCTGAGCGTCGACTCCTCCGTCCGCTAGATCGACTGTCGGTACCCGAAGAACTCGTGGTCCTCGTTGTACCCGCCGTAGCCGCCGCCGATCTCCGCGAAGTCCGCGACGAACTCGACGCCCTTGATCCACTTGACCTGCTTGAACCCGAGCTGGTTCTCGTTGCGCAGCCGCAGCGGCGCCCCGTGTCCGTAGGGCAGGGGCGCGCCGTTCATGTCGTAGGCCAGCATCGTCAGGTGGTGGCTCATCTGCTCGATCGGGTGGGCGTCGTAGTAGATCCCCGCGTCCGGCCCGTCGCCGAGCGAGTAGAAGACGACCCACTTCGCCTCGGGGCGCGGCTTCACGAGGTCCATGAGCGCCTGCATCGAGACCCCGCCCCACTTCGCGACGCCCGACCAGCCCTGGATGCAGAAGTGCTGGGTGATCTGCTCGTGGTGGGGCAGCGCCCGCAGCTGGGCGAGGTCGAGCTCCACCGGGTTCTCGACCAGGCCGTTCACCCGCAGCCGGTAGTCCGCGAACCCGCCGTCGTGGAGCGCGGTGTACTCCGCGGAGTCGGGGTACTGGCCGTTGTGCCAGAAGTAGGGCGAGATGTCCTGCTCGCCGTACTCGCCGGGGGTGGCGTCCACGTGCTCGAAGAGGCGCTGCACCGGACCGATGAGCGCGTAGCCGACACGCTGGACCACCCGAGGGTGGCGGAAGGTGAACGGGGTGGCGGCCACCCAGCCGACGACGACCACGACCATCGAGCCGGCGAAGATCCAGATGCCAGTCCAGCTCTCCGCGTCCTGCGCCGCGTAGGCGTGGTTGAAATTGCGCAGCGCACCCGTCGCGAAGGCCAGGGTGATGTGGGCGACGGCGAAGAGCAGGAACCAGACGAGCACGAGGAAGTGCAGCGAGCGCGCCGTCTGGATGCTCAGCACCTTGCTGATCGCCTTGAAGCGGGTCGACAGCGCCGGTGACATCCCCAGCCCCGTGATCATGGCGAGCGGCGCGAAGACGAAGATCGTGAGGAAGTAGGCGATCAGCTGCAGGCTGTTGTAGGCGAACCAGCCGTGCTCGGTCGGCCAGTCCAGCGAGAGGTACTGCAGCGCCACCGAAGCGGCGTTGGGCACGACGTCCCAGCTCGTCGGCACCAGGCGTCGCCAGTGCCCGGTGGAGAAGATCAGGACATAGAAAACGAGGCCGTTGAGCAGCCAGATGACGTCGGTCCCGAGGTGCCACCAGCGGGCGAGCCCGATCGAGTGCCGGATCCCGGGCAGGCCGAGCTGGCCCGGGAGGCTGATCGAGTCGTTCTTCGCGGTCCACAGCGGGTCGGCGGGGACCGGCTTCTGGATGCGAAACCAGTCCCGGCCCGGCGTGCTGTGGCGGGTCCAGTAGAGCCGCGGGTGGTCGGAGAGGATCTGGATCCCCGACCGGATGATGAAGATCATCAGGAAGAGGTTGAGAAAGTGCTGCGCGCCGGCCCAGGCGGGCGTCCCCACCGCTCGCGCCGCGGCGCCCGAGGTGACCGTGCCGGGGTAGTCCTCGATGAAGGCCTGCCCCGCGGAGGTGTCGCGCAGCGCCTTCGCCACCACCACCGCGACGACCAGCCCGACGAGGCCGAGCGGCAGCAGCCAGAGCAGGTTGAACCACCGGTTGCGCCCCACCCGGACCCGGGGCGCGATCCCGTGCGCCACGGGGACCGAGCCCGCCCACGTGGCCGGGTCGACGACGTCCTCGCCCTTGGTGAGCTGCGAGCGGTAGCTCCGCACGCCCTCCGGCGAGCCACTCGAAGGCGGGGGCCGCGGAGCGTCAGCGCCCACGGGCCAGAGCCTCGCGGATCCCGTCGAGCGCCTCCGGGTTCTCGGCGCTGGAGAGGTCGCCCGCGTCCTCGCCGATCGCCGCGGCCCGCACCGCGCGGCGCAGGATCTTGGCCGAGCGGGTCTTCGGGAGGGCGGGCACGCGGACCACGCGGGAGGGCTTGAACGGGCGGCCGAGCTCGCCGGCCACGCGGTCGGCGAGGTCGGCGGAGACGTCCTCGCCGTCGGGGTCGACTCCGACCCAGAAGCACCACACGGCCTCGCCCTTCGTCTCGTCCGGCACGCCGACCGTGGCCGACTCCGCGACGGCCGGGTGCTCGACGTGGATCGACTCGACCTCCGCCGGCCCGAGCCGCTTGCCTGCGACGTTGATCGCCTCGTCGGAGCGGCCGTAGAGGAACCACTGGCCGTCCTCGTCGACCATCGCCCAGTCCCCGTGGCGCCACACGCCTGGGTACATCGACCAGTAGCTCGCGAGATAGCGGTCGGGGTCCCCCCACACGCCGCGGGTCATGCCCGGCCACGGCTGTCGGCAGACGAGCTCCCCCACGCGGCCGCGGACCGGCCGGCCCTCGGGGTCGAAGACGTCGACGTCCATCCCGAGACACGGGCCGCCGAGCGAGCACGCCTTGATCGCCTCAACCGGATAAGGGGTGAGGAAGCACGCGCCGACCTCGGTCCCGCCGGAGATGTTCATGATCGGCACGCGCCCGCCGCCGACCTCGCGGTGCAGCCACCAGTAGGGCTCGGGGTTCCACGGCTCGCCGGTCGCCCCGACGATCCGCAGCGAGGAGAGGTCGTGGCGCCGCGGCCACTCGTCCCCCTTGGGCTTGAGCGCGCGGATCAGGGTCGGCGAGACGCCGAGCATCGCCACGCGATGGCGCGCGACCGAGGCCCACACGCGATCGGGCTCGGGGAAGTCCGGTGCCCCCTCGTACATCACCATCGTCCCGCCCACCGCGTGCGAGCCGACCATCGACAGCGGCCCCATGATCCAGCCCATGTCGGTGACCCAGTAGAACGCCTCGCCGGCATGGAGATCGAGCGAGTAGGCGACCTCGGAGGCGATCTTCACCAGGAAGCCGCCGTGGACGTGGACGGCGCCCTTCGGCCGGCCCGTCGTGCCAGATGTGTACGCGAGCATGACCACGTCCTCGGCGCCGCTGTCGTGCGCGTGGCGGCCGTCGGCCGGGTCGGCGCCGGCGACGAAGTCGGTCCAGCGCACGTCGCGCCCGGGGCGCATCGGGACGTCGTCGAGGCCGAGTCGGTCGAGCACGACGACGCGGCGGACGCTCGGGCAGGCGGCGACCGCCTCGTCGCAGGTCGGCTTCATCGCGACCTGCTTGCCGCGCCGCCACGTCCCGTCGGCCGTGATGAGGACTCGCGCCTCCGCGTCCCGCAGCCGGGCGGCGATGGCGTGCGCGGCGAAGCCGGAGAAGACAGGCAGGTAGATCGCTCCGACCTTGGCGATCGCGTAGGCGGCGACGACGGCCTCGGGCACCATCGGCATGAAGACGCCAACCGCGTCGCCGGGCACGATTCCGTCGGCGCGGAGCGCGGCGGCGAGCCCGTCGACCGCCTCGGCGAGCTCGCGGTAGCTCAGCGTCCGCACGACGCCGTCCTCGGCCTCGCCGATCAGCGCGGGCGCCGCCGCGCGTTCGGGGTCGTCGCGCCAGCGGTCGACGCAGGCGGCCGCGAGGTTGATCCGCCCGCCGACGAACCAGCGCGCCCACTCGATCCCGTCGGAGGTGTCGAGCGTCTGCTCGTACGGCCTCGAGAAGGGGATCGCCAGGTCGTCGACCACCGCGTCCCAGAAGGCGCCGAGGTCCTCGACCGAGCGTCGCCGCAGATCCGCGATCGAGTCCGCGCCGAGCCGGCGCATGAGGCGGGTGACGTTCGCGTGCTCGACGTAGTCCGCGGTGGGCGTCCAGGCGACGTCGCTCATGAGCGGCGATTCTATGGACGCCGCGGCCCCGACCGGCGTCGCGCCCGCCGCCGCGCCGGCTCAGTCGTCGCGGTCGCCGTCGCGGTCGCGGCCGGAGACACCGGACCCGCCGTGGGACCGGTCGTCGGCGCCGGACCCGTTCGGGGCGGTCCCGGGCGAGGCTCCCGCGCCCGGCGGCGGCGCGGTCGGGGCCGTCGCCGGCGGACGCCAGGTGGTGGTCGTCGTCGTGGGCGCCACGGCCGGCGGGCGCCGCACCCGGCGGGGTCCGGTGGCCGCCGGCGTCAGGGCCGCCGGGGCGAGGTCGTCGCCGGCCGAGACCGGTGCGTCGGCGAGTCCGATCCGCTGGCTGGTGAGCCGGTCCGCCGCGAGCGTCACGCCAGCGGCCGCGGCGACCCCGAGCAGCCCCAGCGCCGTCCAGAGGAGCAGGCGGCGGATCATCGATCGACCTTAGACGGCGGCGGGTGAAGATCCGGCAAAGACACGGGGAGCCGGATCGTGGCCCGGGCCCCACCGCCGCCCCGATTCGAGATCTCGGCGTCTCCGCCCCAGCCGCGCGCGAGCGCCCGCGCGATCGGGAGCCCGAGCCCGGTGCCGGACGGGCCGGAGCGGCCGGCCCGACCGCGATGGAAGCGCTCGAAGACGGCCGCCTCCTCTCCGAACGCGAGCCCGGGGCCGCGGTCGAGCACCTCGACGCGACCCGGCGCCGCGGCCACCCGAACGGTCGAGCCGGGCGGGCTGTAGCGGATCGCGTTCTCCACCAGCGCGTCGAGCGCGCGGTCCAGATCGGCGCGGGCGCAGCGGGCGTACGCGTGCTCCGGCGCCTCGGCGGCGGCCTCGACCTCGACGGCGCCCTCGCGGGCGGCGGGCGCCCAGCGGTCGGCCGCGCGGGTCGCGGCGTCGTCGAGGCTCACCCGCTCCGCGACCGTGTCGCGCTCGCCGGCGCGGCTGAGGACGAGCAGCTCGTCGATCGTGCCGGCGAGCCGGTCGAGCTCGCGCAGGCCGGCACCAAGCTCACGGTCGGCGCCGGCGCTCACCCCTTCGGCGCGGGCCTCCTCGATGCGCAGTCGCAGCCCGGTCAGCGGGGTGCGCAGCTGGTGCGACGCGTCGGCGACGAAGTCGCGCTGGGACTCCAGGGCGCGGACGAGGCGGTCCGTCATGTCGTTGAAGGAGTGGGCGAGGGAGCGCTGCTCGCGACTGCCCTCCACGGTGGCGCGCAGGGTGAGGTCGCCGGCGTCGACCGCCCGCGCGGTGCCCTCCAGGCGGCGCAGCGGTCGGGCAACCTGGCGGGCGATAACGGCGCCGGCCCCGAGCCCCATCGCGAGGACGAGCAGCCCGACCGCCGCGAGGCCGACGATCGTGCGGTTCACCGCGTGGTTCACCCGCCCCACGCTCTGGGTCACGCGGACCGCCCCCACCGTGCGGTTGCGGGCCACGACCGGCGCAGCCGTCGCCAGGAGCTCCTGCCGCAGGGTCTGGCTGCGCCGGGTGTCCTGCACGCTGCGACCGCTCAGGGCCGCCGCCACCTCCGGGCGATCCGCGTAGTCGTTCCCGAGCGCCGCCGCTCCGGCGCTGTCGGCGATCACCCGCCCGGTGCCATCGACGACGATGACCCGGCCGCGAACCGCCGCGGCCGACGTCCCGACCAGGCTCGCGAGCGCGCGCGGCCGGACCGGGCTGACGAGCCCGGAAGCGCTCGCCGCGACGAGGTCCACCTGGCTGCGCGCCTGGGAGCGGACCTCGGCGTCGACCCGCCGGGCGAGGCTGAGGGCGAGCGGGACCTCGAGGGCGACGATGGCCAGCACGAGCACGTAGGCCAGCGCCAGCAGGAGGCGGGCGCGGAGGCTCAGCCGCCCTCGACCTCCTCGGCGGCGCTGAAGCGGAACCCGACCCCGCGGACGGTGTGGATGAAGCGCGGGTCGGCGGGGTCGTCGCCCAGCTTGCGCCGCAGCCAGCCCACGTGGACGTCCAGCGTCTTGGTCGAGCCGAACCAGTTCTCGTCCCACACGTCCGCCATCAGGTCCTCGCGCGTGACCACGCGGCCGGCTTCGCGGATGAGCCGCGCGAGCAGGTCGAACTCCTTGCGAGAGAGGTCGAGCTCGTCGTCGTCGAGCGTCGCGCGCCGCGCGGCGGGGTCGACGTGGAGCGGGCCGACGTCGACCGGCGATCCGGGCCCGTCACCGGCGCGATCCCGGTCGGCGCGGCGCAGGATGGCGCGGATCCGCGCGATCACCTCCTCCCCGCTGAACGGCTTCACCACGTAGTCGTCGGCGCCGAGCTCGAGGCCGACGATGCGGTCCGTCTCGGTGCCGCGGGCGGTGAGCATGAGGATCGGCACCTGCCCGCGGCGGCGCAGCTCGCGGCACACGTCGCGACCGTCGCCGTCCGGGAGCATGAGGTCGAGCACCACGAGATCGGGCTCCAGGCGCGCGTGGAGGTCGAGGGCCTCGCGCGCCGTCCGCGCGCTGACGGGCTCGAAGCCGGCCCGAACGAGCGCACGCGAGAACGGCTCGGCGATCGAGGGCTCGTCCTCGACGAGCAGGATGCGGGGTGCGGGCGCCGGCACGCGGGGACCGTACCGCGGGGTGGCACGCCGGCCCGTGGGTTTGTCTCGGTCTTTACCCGCACTTGCCCGCGGGTTGCCGGCCGCGGGCCGACCCTCTGCACGACGTTCCGACCCCATCTCGAAGGAGCACCGGACCCGATGACCCCCAATCGTTCCCGCATCGCAGTCGGCGCCGGTCTGCTCGCCCTGGGCGGGCTCACCGGGGCCGCCCTGAGCGCCGGAGGCCAGCAGAAGGCCGCCAAGGTCGCGGCTCGCCCGCCAGCCATCGTCCGCACCGAGGTGATCCGCCAGACCATCCACCGCACGCGGCACGAGAAGCCGCGGCCCGCTCCCGCGGCCGCGCCGCCGCCCGCGGTCACGCCGGTGGCCCGGGGCGTCGCGGTCGCCGCCACACCGGCGTCGGCGTCGGCGTCGGCGCCGCTCGCGCCGGCCGCGGCACCGCGGCCCCCGGCCGCCGCCGCGCCCGTCGTCCACACGCGCCAGTCCGGCGCCCCGGGTGGCACCGGCGGCGCGGGCGAGCGCGGCGACGACCACAGCCGGAGTACCAAGCACGCGGGCGAGGGCCAGGATGACTGACCGCGAGCGCGAGCGCGCCCTACGGGCCCTGCGCGCCGAGCGGGCGCGCGCGGCCGGCCGCGGCCGGCCCCGCGCCACCGGTGTCGTCGTGGCGGCGATCGCGACCTTCCTCGCCACCCTCACCTTCCTCGCGGGCCAGATGGCCGGCGGGCAGGACCCGATGCTCGGAGCCGGCAAGGTCACCGCGGTCGCCGCCGCGCCCCGCAAGGTCGTCGTCCGGCGCGTCGTGAAGCGGACCGTGGTGACGCACGTCGTCCCCGGCCCGGCCGCCGCCTCCTCGACGCCCACGGCGCCGTCCGCCGGGGGCGGGTCCTCGCCGGCGGCCGGCAGCGTCGCTCCGGCGCCGTCCTCCGCGCCGGCGCCCGCGTACAGCGCTCCGGCGCCCGCTCCCGCTCCGGCGCCGGCGCCCGCGCCGGCCCCCGTCACCCGCTCGTCATGACCGAGCACGACCTCCGCTTCCGCGCGATGGGCTGCGAGCTGCGCCTGCTCGTCGGCGCCCCGGTCGACCCCGCGGGGCCGTCGCCGGCGGCCTCGGCCGCGGCCGCACGCGACTGGGTCGAGGCGTTCGACGCCCGCCTCTCCCGCTTCCGCGGGGACAGCGAGCTGTGCGCGCTCAACGCGGACCCCCGGCGCGTGGTGCCGGCCTCCCCCCTGCTCCGCGCGGACGTCGGCGCGGCGCGCTGGGCCGCCGAGCGCTCCGGCGGCCTCGTCGATCCGACCCTGGTCGGCGAGCTCGTCGCCGCCGGCTACGGCGAGTCTCGAGCCGGCGCCCGCTCGGCGCCGCTCGCCGAAGCGCTCGCCGCCGCGCCCCCGCGCCGACCGGCGGCCCCCCGGCTTGGCGCGGCCTGGCGGCAGATCGAGGTCGACGAGGCGGCGGGCGCGATCAGGCGCCCGCCCGGACTCGCGATCGACACGGGCGGCACCGGAAAGGGGCTCGCCGCGGATGCGCTCGCGGTGCGCCTTGAGCAGCACCTCCGGGTCTGTATCGACATGGCCGGCGATCTTCGGGTCGCCGGCCCGGACGCGCGGCGGCGGCCCTATCAGGTGGAGGTCGAGCACCCGCTCACCGGCGAGACGTGCCACGTCCTCCCCGTGGGCGCGGGCGGGGTCGCCACCTCCGGCGTCGGCTCGCGCCTGTGGCCGACCGGTGGAGGCGGCTTCGCCCACCACCTGCTCGACCCGTCCACGGGGACGCCCGCCTGGACCGGCATCCTGATGGCCACCGCGCTCGCGCCTACGGCCCTCGAGGCCGAGACCCTGGCCAAGATCGCGGTCCTGTCCGGGCCGGCCGGCGCCCGCGCCGCGCTGGCCGCGAACGGGGGGCTGATCGTTCGCGACGACGGCGACGTCGAGCCGGTCGGGCAGGTCGCGGCGCGCCGCCTTCGGTTGATGGGAGGACGGGTGGCGGCATGAGCGGCCCGAACCCCATCGACTACGGGTGGTGGCTGGCGAGCCGGGCCTCCGGCATCGTGGCGATGCTCCTCGTCAGCGCCTCGGTGATCCTCGGCCTCACCATGGCCGCCGGCCTGCTCCGTCGCCCCGGGCTCAAGGGCCGCCTGGCCAAGGTCCACGAGCAGCTGGCCGTCACGGGGCTCGCGGCGATCGCCGTGCACGGCGTGACGCTGCTCGGCGACAGCTGGCTGCGACCCGGCCTGCAGGGCATCCTCGTCCCGTTCTCGATGTCCTACCGTCCGGGCTTCACCGGGCTCGGGATCATCGCCGCCTACCTCGCCGCCCTCCTCGGCCTGTCGTTCTACGCCCGGCGACGGATCGGCGCCCGGCGGTGGCGGAAGCTCCACCGCGCGACGAGCGTCGTCTGGGTGCTCGGCGTCGTGCACGCCCTCGGCGCCGGAACGGACGGCTCCAGCGCGTGGTTCCGCTACCTCGTGCTCGCCACGGCGGTTCCCGTCCTGCCCCTGCTCGCGCTGCGCGTCGCGCGCTCGCAGCGACCGCCGCGCGCCGCGGCGCGGCCTCGGCCGCGTCCCGCCACCGCCGAGGCCGGGCGATGAGCGCCGGCGTCGTCATCGCGGGAGGCGGGCTCGCGGCCCAGCGGGTCGCGGCCGCGCTGCGCGCAGGCGGATGGGAGGGCCGCATCCGCATGGTGTGCGCCGAGTCGGTCCCGCCCTACGACCGCCCGCCGCTCTCCAAGGAGCTGCTCGCCGGGTCCTGCGAGCCGGATGCCCTCGCCCTGCGACCCCCCGCGTGGTACGCGGAGCAGTCGGTCGAGCTGCGGCTGGGCCGCCGCGCGATCGGCCTCTCCGCGCGGCGGCGCCGCCTCCGCCTCGACTCCGGCGAAACGCTCCCCTATGAGCACCTCGTGATCGCGACGGGCGCCGCCGCGCGCGCGCTCCCGGACACAGGACGCTTCGCGAACGTCCACGGCCTGCGGACGGTCGACGACGCCGCGCGACTGCGCGCGGCGCTGCAGCCGGGCGCGCGCCTCGTCGTGGTCGGCGCCGGCCTGATCGGCATGGAGGTGTCCGCCACGGCGCGCGGGCTCGGGGTCGACGTGACCCTCGTCGAGGCCGCCTCCGCGCCCCTGCTCCCGGTTCTCGGTCCGGCGCTCGGCGCCTGGCTCGCCGGGACCCACCGCGACGCCGGCGTCAACGTGCGCCTCTCCACCGGCGTGGCCGCGCTACACGGGGCCGGAGAACGGGTCGAGGCCATGGAGCTCGCCGACGGGCGGCGCCTGGCCTGCGACGCGGTCCTCGTCGGGATCGGCGTCGCGCCGGCGACCGGCTGGCTGGCGGGCAGCGGCCTGGAGCCCGACGGGGTCCGCGTCGAGCAGAGCGGGCGGACCGGCCTCCCCGGGGTCTACGCCGCCGGTGACGCCGCCCGGCCGTTCGACCCGCGGCGTCGCGCCCACGTCCGCAGCGACCACTGGGAGGCCGCGGTCCGCCAGGCCGCCGGGGTGGCGGCCGCGATCCTCGGGCGCCCGCCGCGCCCTTCGCCGCCGCCGTCGTTCTGGAGCGACCAGTACGGCGTTCGCCTCCAGCACGTCGGGGACCCGGCCGGGGCCGACGCCGTCGCCATCGACGGCGATCCGGCGGCGCGCGACTTCGCCGCGGTCTGGACGGCGCGAGGCCGGCCGGTGGCCGCGCTCCTCGTCGACCGCCCGCACGAGCTTCCCGCCCTGCGCCGTCGCATCGCCGGCGCCCCCCCCGACGAGAGGATGGCCGCCTGACCCTGGTACCCGTGATCGACGAGCTCTCCTGCACCGCGCACGGCGACTGCGTCGACGTCGCACCGGACGTGTTCCGGCTCGACGACGTCGCCGTGGTCGTCGGATCGGGGCCGGACGGCACGATCCTGGCGGCCGCGCGAGCCTGCCCGTCCGCCGCGATCGCCGTGGTGGACGACGCCTCCGGCGAGCAGGTCTATCCGTAGCGCGCCGCCGGCCGGGCACCGGCGCGCAGGCCGCC
>JBBSBL010000041.1:0-23909 GCA_038251325.1 Solirubrobacterales bacterium
AAGAAGCGTCGCCTTTGCGCGACGGCGTCTGCGGACCACTGCTTCGGAGCGACACTGCACGCAGCGATATCGCCCCCGAGTCTCTCGAGCGAAGTCGACGATCCCGTGGCGATCGCACAGACCTCGCACGTATGCCGGTCCTCGATCGCTGAGCCTGTTAGCGCGACAAGCCGTTTCGCTCGTTCGAATCCCGTGCCGTTTCAGCCAGTACCTGATGGTCGTGGGACTTCTCTCCATCGTCTCCGCGATCTCCCGGATTGAGAAGCCGTAGCGGGCGAGGTCCCGCAGCAGATTCTCGTCGATTCCCCCGCGCGGCGAATGCCGAGCTGAGCGCTCGGGAAGCCGCAGCTCGTGCCGCCGCACCCAGTACGTGACGGTGCTTGGGTGAAGGCCCAGTTCCCGTCCTATCTGGGCCGCGGACTTCCCCTGCGCGAGTCTCTTGCTCAGCCACTCCCTGTCCATACGACCCGAACACTGAGTTCGCCTACCGGACGGAATCGCCCGCCCCGTCAGCCCTCCTGGTCGATCCGCTCGGTCACCGCGTCGATCTGCCCGACCACCGCGGCGCGCTCGGCCGCCAGCTCCGGCACGCGGGCGGACTCGGCACCCTGGGCGGCGGCGATCTCCCGGTCGAGGCGCAGCCGGTCGAGCTGCAGGCCCTCGAGCTCCAGCGTCCCCGCGCTCGCGGGCTCGTCGCCGTCGAAGCGGAAGGCGAGGGCCGAGACCAGCGAGCCGAGCTCGGGGTCGTCCTCGGGCACCGCCGCCAGCGGGTCGTCAAGGTGCTCGCGGAGCAGACGGGCGGCGCGGCGCGTCAGCTCGCCGGTGAAGTGGCGCTCGGGATCGATCCGCGCGAGCGCGCCGCGGCCGACCTCCGGGAGCGCGACGCAGAGCGCGAGGAAGGCCCGCTCGGTCTGCTCGCGGCGGTCGAGGGCGACCGCCGGCCCGCGAGGCTCCGCGGGTCGCGCGCCGGGATCGCGCCCGGCCGGCACACGCCCACCCCTCCGGTCGCCGCCGCCCCGCACGAGCGTCGCCACCAGCTCCCCGGAGAGCTCGAGCCGCCCCGCGACCCGCCGCACGAGCTCCTCCCGCAGCACGCTCGGCCCCATGCCGCCGAGCAGCGGGCGGACCTCCTCGAGCGCAGCGTCCTTGCCCTCGGCGGTCGAGGTGTCGGCGGCCTCGAGCGCACGGTCCACGAGGAACGACACGAACGGCACCGAGCCCTCGACCCGCGCGCGCATCGCCTCCGGCCCCTCCGCCGCAATGAGGTCGGCCGGGTCGCTGCCGGGCGGCAGCGGCACGACCCGGAGCTCGAGCCCGCGCCCGTCGCAGACCCGACCGGCGCGCACCATCGCCTCCCGGCCGGCGGCGTCGGCGTCGAGGGCCAGCGCGACGCTCGGCGCGAGGCGCTTGAGCTCCTGGGCCTGCTCCTCGGTCAGCGCAGTTCCCATGAGCCCGACCGCGTTGGTCATCCCCGCCTGGTGGGCGGCCAGCACGTCGGTGTAGCCCTCGACCAGCACCACCGACCCCGC
The DNA here is from genome assembly GCA_038251325.1 of Solirubrobacterales bacterium. Classification (GTDB taxonomy): domain Bacteria; phylum Actinomycetota; class Thermoleophilia; order Solirubrobacterales; family Solirubrobacteraceae; genus JBBSBL01. Next base: position 1,530 of record JBBSBL010000041.1, read on the forward strand.
GCGGGCGGCGTTCCGCCGGGCGATGTCGAGCCCGAAGAGCTGCGAGCCCTTGTGGTAGATCTCGCCGTCGCTCGTGTTGAGGTACTTCGGCTGCTGCCCGTCGCGGGTCGCGCGCGCGCCGAACCCGAGCACGCGCCCGCGCGCGTCGGCGAGCGGGAACATGATCCGCGCGCGGAAGCGGTCGTACAGCGACCCGGTCTGCTTCTGGGAGATCTGCGCGAGCCCCGCGGCCCGCAGCTCGTCCGGGCTGAACCCCGCGCGCCGCGAGGCGAGCAGCATGCGGTCCCAGGCGCTCGGCGCGTAGCCGACCCGGAACGCCGCCAGGGTCTCGTCGCTCAGGCCGCGCCCGGCGAGGTAGGCACGGGCGCCGGCGGCCTCGTCCGCGTCGACGAGGACCCGCTGGTAGTAGCGCGTCGCGCGGTCGAGCAGCTCATGGAGGCGCTCGCGGCGGCGGCGGCGCGTCGCGGCCTCGGGATCCTCGTCGACGACCTCGAGCTCGACCCCGAACCGCCCGGCCAGCGACTCCAGCGCGCCGGGGAAGTCCAGGCCTTCGAGCGCCATCACGAAGGCGAACGGGTCACCCGACTCCCCGCAGCCGAAGCAGTGGTAGTGCTTCTCCTGCGGGCGGACGTGGAACGACGGGGTGCGCTCGTCGTGGAACGGGCAGCGGCCGAAGTACGAGTTCACCCCGGCACGGCGCAGCTCGGTGCGCGCGGAGACGAGCGCGACCATGTCCACGGCGTCGCGCACCCGCTCGCGGGAGTCGTCGCTGTAGCGCGTCACGGCGCGAAGGACGACGGCACCGCGAGGTCCTCGAAGGCGCGGATGCAGAAGCGGTCGGTCATGCCCGCGATCCAGTCGGTCACGCGCTGGGCGTCGTCGGCCGCCGGGACCGAGGCCGAGGCGGGCACGAGGTCCGGGCGCTCGCGGTAGTGCTCGAACAGCGTCCGGACCACCGTCTCGATCCGAGCGTGCTCGCGCCGCGCCGCCGGACCGAGGTAGACGCGGTCGAACATGAACGTCCGCAGAGCGTCCATCGCCGCGCCGGCCGCCTCGCCCTGGACGATGTCGCCGGCGCGCTCGGAGTGCTCGACGAGATCGTGGACGAGGGCGTCGATCCGGTGCGAGCCGGTGTCGCCGAGGACCGCGATCGGCTCCGCGGGCAGGTCCGCCTCGGCGATGACCCCGGCCCGCAGCGCGTCGTCGATGTCGTGGTTGAGGTAGGCGACGCGATCCACGATCCGGACGATCCGGCCCTCGAGGCTCCGCGGCGGGTCGGCGCGACCGGAGTGCCGCGCGATCCCCTCGCGCACCGGGGCGGTGAGGTTGAGCCCCGCGCCGTCGCGCTCGAGGACGTCGACCACCCGCAGCGAGTGCTCGTAGTGGCGGAACCCGCGCCCGAAGCGCTCGGCCAGACAGTGGTCGAGCACGTCCTCGCCGATGTGGCCGAAGGGCGGGTGCCCGATGTCGTGCCCGAGGCCCACCGCCTCGACGAGATCCTCGTTCAACCGCAGCGCACGGGCGACCGTCCGCGAGACCTGGGTCACCTCGAGCGTGTGGGTGAGGCGCGTGCGGTAGTGATCCCCCTCGGGGGCGACGAAGACCTGCGTCTTGTGCTTCAGCCGCCGGAACGCCTTGGAGTGGACGATCCGGTCGCGGTCGCGCTGGAAGGGCGTGCGCAGGCCACAGTCCGGCTCGGGCCGGACCCGATCGGCGGGATAGCTCGGCGTGGCCGCCCGAGCGAGCGCCTCCGCCTCGTGGGCGCGCACGCCGGCGGCGAAGGCCTCGGCCACGGGGCCGGCGGGATGGGTGCGGAGGGCGGCGGACACGGGCGGGGAACGTCGATTCTGCCAAGCGGCCGCGGGCTCGCGGGCGCGGGTCCCTGGGATGATGCGCTCGTGAGTCGCGCCCGCGTCGATCCGCGGCCCGCCGTGCGCCTGCATCCGGACAAGCGCGCCGACGGGTCCTACCTCCCGAGCTACGAGACCGCGGAGCGCGACGACGAGGCCCAGCGGGCGGCGTGCGCCGCGGTCGAGGCGATCTCGGGCTGGCTGCGGCCCGAGGACGCGCTGAAGCTCTACGAGCTGGCCTTCCACTCCCCCGGCCCGATCCTCGAGATCGGCTGCTACCGCGGGAAGTCGTCGGTGCTCATGGCCCGCGCGCTGCGTGACGCGGCGAACCCGGCGCCGCTTGTCTCCGTCGACGTCGATCCGGTGGCGCTCGCCGCGGCGGCGACCGCCGCGGGTCGTCACGACGTCGCCGACCGCGTTGTCTACGTGCGGGGCTCGGCCGCCGCGCTCTTCCGCGCGGTGCCGGGGCTGCGCCCCCGGCTCGTCTTCGTCGACGGCGACCACTCGCTGGAGGGGGCGCGGCGCGACCTCGCGCAACTCGGCCCGCGCGTCCCGGCGGGCGGGCTGCTGCTCATGCACGACTACCACGACGCCCGCAACGCGGATCCCGCCGAGCCGGCGCTCGGCGTCGTGCAGGCCGTCGCGGAGAGCTGGATGGCGCGCGACTGCGCGTTCGGCGGCGTCTTCGGCTGCTCCGCGCTCTTCCGCCGCGATCGCGGCGGCCCCGATCCCGGCGACGCCCCCGCGCCCATCCTCGACCTCGTCATCCGCGATCCCGTCCGCCTCCAGTTCCTCCAGCGGGTCCGCTGGCCCCTGGGGCGGCGGCTCCGGGCGCTGCGAGGCCGCCGCGCCGGCTGAGACTACGCTGCGGCGTCGCCGTCGGCCGCGCGGATCGCCGCCTGGGCGGCGGCCACCCGCGCGACGGGCACCCGGAACGGCGAGCAGGACACATAGTCGAGTCCCGCGCCGTGGAAGAAGGCGATCGAGGCGGGGTCGCCGCCGTGCTCGCCGCACACGCCGAGCTGGAGCCCCGGCTTCGCGGTGCGGCCGAGCCACCCGCCCATCTTCACGAGCTCGCCGACGCCAGGCGTGTCGATCGTCTCGAACGGCGAGCGGTCGACGATGCCCTCCGCCTCGTAGCGGTCGAGGAAGCTCGCCTCGATGTCGTCGCGCGAGAACCCGAGCGTGGTCTGCGTGAGGTCGTTGGTGCCGAACGAGAAGAAGTCCGAGTGCGCGGCGATGCGGCCGGCGAGCAGGCAGGCGCGGGGCAGCTCGATCATCGTCCCGATCGCGAGCTCGCTCCCCACGACGAGCCCGGTCTCCGCGATGACCCGCTCCACCCGCCCGCGCAGCAGCTCCAGCTCGCGCTCGTAGGCGACGAGGGGAATCATCACCTCGAGGTTCGGCAGCTCGCCGGTCCGCTCCCGCACGGCGACGGCCGCCTCGCCGATCGCGCGGGCCTGCATGTCGTAGATCTCCGGGTGGAGCAGCCCGAGACGGCAGCCTCGGGTGCCGAGCATCGGGTTGGTCTCCTCCAGCGTGCGGACCCGATCGAGCGTGCGCTGGAGGTCCTCGATCTCCGGGTCGTCGGTGCCGTGCAGGCGGGCGAGCCGGCGCTCGAGGTCGCCCAGCGCTGGGAGGAACTCGTGGAGTGGCGGGTCGAGCAGGCGGATCGTCACCGGCAGGCCCGCCATCGCCTCGAAGAGACCCTCGAAGTCGCCCCGCTGGAGCGGCAGGAGCGCCTCGAGCGCGGTGGTCCGCGTCTCCGTGTCCTCGGCCATGATCATCGCGCGGACCTTCGGCGTGCGCTCGGCCGCCATGAACATGTGCTCGGTGCGGCACAGACCGATGCCCTCGGCGCCGAGCTCCCGGGCGCGCGCGGCGTCCTGCGGCGTGTCGGCGTTGGCGCGCACCCCGAGGCGGCGCTCCTCGTCGGCCCAGGCGAGCACCGTCGCGAACTCCTCGCTCATCCTCGGCTCGGTGAGCGGCACGTCGTCGAGCGTGATCTCCCCGGTCGATCCGTTGATCGCGATCCTCGCGCCGGGCTCGAGCCGATGCTCGCCGATCTCGACGACCCGCTGGGCGAGGTCGACGACGACCGCCTCGGCGCCGCACACCGCCGGGCGCCCCATCCCGCGGGCGACCAGCGCCGCGTGGGAGGCCTTGCCGCCCTCGCTGGTGAGGATGCCCCTCGCCGCGTGGAAGCCCGCGACGTCGTCGGCCTCGGTGAAGGGACGGACGAGGATGACGTCGACCCCCTCCTGGGCCCGCGCCATCGCCTCCTGTGCGGTCAGCACGATCTCGCCGCTCGCGGCGCCCGGCGACGCGGCGACCCCGGTCGCCACCGCCTCGTAGCGGACCGCCGGGTCGAAGGTCGGCAGCAGCAGGGCGTCGAGCCCGTCGGCGTGAACGGTGAGCAGCGCCCGCCCGCGGGTCAGCAGGCCCTCGGCCACGGCGTCGACCGCGAAGCGCACGGCGGCCTGGGCCGGACGGTTGGCCGCCCGGGTCTGGAGCATGTAGAGGCGCCCGTCCTCGACGGTGAACTCCGTGTCCTGCATGTCCCCGTAGTGGCGCTCGAGCGAGCGGAGGATCTCCAGGAGCTCGGCGTGGGCCCGCGGCATGCGCTCGCCCAGCGCGGCGAGGTCGTCCGGGGTCCGCGCGCCCGAGACGATGTCCTCGCCCTGGGCGTTCCAGAGGAAGTCGCCCGAGGGCTCGGGCGCCCCGGTGATCTCGTCGCGCGAGAAGGCGACGCCGGAGCACGAGGTCTCCCCGCGGTTGCCGAACACCATCTGCTGGACGTTGACCGCCGTCCCCCACGCGTCGGGGATCCCGTTGATCCGGCGATAGCTGACGGCGCGATCGCCCATCCAGGACTCGAACACCGCGCCGATCGCCGCGCGCAGCTGGAGCATCGGATCCTGCGGGAAGGGCTCCCCGGTCTCCTCCCGGTAGAGCGCGGCGAATCGCCCGGTGAGCTCGCGCAGCGCGTCGGTGTCAAGCTCGGTGTCGGCGCTGACGCCGCGCCGGGCCTTCGCGGCGGCGATCTCGGCCTCATAGCGCTCGCCCTCGATCCCGCGCACGACGTTGCCGAACATCTGGACCAAGCGGCGGTAGGAGTCCCACGCGAAGCGCGGGTTGCCGGTGCGCTCGGCCAGGCCGATGACCGACTCGTCCCCGAGCCCGAGGTTGAGGACGCTGTCGAGCATCCCGGGCATCGACTCGCGCGCGCCGGAGCGCACCGAGACGAGCAGTGGGTCGGCCCGGTCGCCGAGGCGGCGGCCCGCGCGCTCCTCGAGCCGGGCGAGCGCGTCGGCGACCTGCTCGTCGAGGCCGTCGGGTACGGCGCCGTCCGCGCGCATGTAGGCCACGCAGGCCTCGGTGGTGATCGTGAAGCCGGCGGGCACCCGCTCGGCGCCGAGGATCCGGGTCATCTCGGCGACGTTCGCGCCCTTCCCGCCGAGCAGGTCGCGCATCTCTCGCGACCCCTCGGTGAAGTCGTAGACGAGCTTGGCGGCGACGGCGGTCTCGATCTCGGGCACCTCGCGGAGGATCCTACGCCAGGCTACGCCGCGCCGGCTAGCGCGGAGCCGCCCATGACCGGCCGCAGCCGGACGTTCGCGTGATGCTCGACGGTCTCCGAGATCGCCCGCTCGCACTGGCGCAGGGCGCGGGCGCCGGCCGCGGGGGCCTCGGCCAGCGGTCGCCCGAGCGCCTCGGCGAGGAAGGCATGCGCCTCGGCGTCGAGCGGGAAGGCCGATCCCTCGCACGCGGTGCAGACGACGCCGCCCGCAGCGCCGGAGAAGGCGGAGAGGTGGTCGGTCTCCCCGCAGGAGACGCAGGAGGAGAGGTGGGGCGCGAAGCCGGCGGCGAGGAGCAGCTTGAGGCGGAAGGCCAGCGCGTTGGCGAAGGTGGCCTCGGCCGGGCCGGCGTCGAGCAGGGTCAGCTCGTTGGCCAGGAGGTGGTACGCGTCCTGGTTTGGGTCCCCGGCGTCGAAGAGCCGCGCCACCGCGTCGCATGCGCGCGCGGCCGCCTCCAGGCCGGCGGCGCCGGCGCGCAGGCCGGGATGCGCGGCGATCGTCTCCGCCCCGGTGACGGTCGCCAGCTCGCCGCGGCCCTCGTGGAGCACGAGGCGCAGGCGGAAGAACGGCTCGAGTCGCGCGCCGAAGCGGCTCCGCGTCCGGCGCGCGCCCTTGGCGATCGCCCCGAGCCGCCCGCGGTGGGGCGTGTAGAGGTGCAGGATGCGATCGGCCTCGCCGTATCGGATCGAGCGCAGCACGATGGCCTCGGTGCGGAACGGGCCGGGCATCGCGCTAGCCGCCCGCGACGCTCGCCGCTTCGCCCATGATCGTCGCTATCGTTTGTGAAGTAATGAGCAACATCACCGTCTACACCACCGATCCCTGCGCCCGCTGCCAGACGGCCAAGGCGCTGCTGACCCGCCGCGGCGCCTCGTTCTCCGAGGTCAATCTGGCAAAGGACCCGGATGGCCGCGCCGAGCTCGCGCGCCGGACCGGGCTCATGACCTTCCCGCAGATCGTCGTCGGCGACGACACGCTCGGCGGCCTGGACGACCTCGAGGCCGCCGACCGCGACGGGCGGCTGGCGGAGCTCATCGCGGCGTAGGCGCCTGAGCCCGGCGCCGGCGGGGCCGCGGCTGGCAGCGCTCGCACACGTAGGTGCCACGCCCCGCGACCACGAGCTTGCGCACCGGCGTCGCGCAGCCGGGGCACGGCTCGCCTTCGCGCCGGTGCACGAGGAACTGGTCCTGGAAGGCGCCCCACGCGCCGTCCGGGTCGCGGAAGTCGTCGACCGTCGCCCCGCCCGCGTCGAGGCCCGCCCGCATCGCGGCCACGACCGCGTCACGCAGCGCAGCGACCTGCGCACCGGTGAGCCGGCCGGCCTCGCGCAGCGGATGGACGCGGGCGCGGTGGAGTGCCTCGTCGGCGTAGATGTTGCCTACCCCGGCGATGCGCCGCTGGTCGAGCAGCAGCGCCTTGACGGGCGTGCGGCGCCCGCACGCGAGCGCCCGGAGATGCTCGGTCGTGAAGCCGGGATCGAGCGGCTCGAGGCCGAGGCGGGCGTCGAGGTAGGCGTCGCGCGCGACCGCCCCGTTGAGCACGTGCCCGGTCCCGAAGCGCCGCGGGTCCACCCAGAGGATCGCGTGGCCGTCGTCGAGGGCGAGCTCGACACGGGTGTGCGGGATCGCTCCGGCCGGGTCGTAGAGCAGCGTGCCGGTCATCCGCAGGTGGGTGACGAGGTGGCGGTCGCCGTCCAGCTCCCAGAGCAGGTACTTGCCGCGGCGCCCGAGCCGCTCGATCCGCCGCCCGCGCAGCGCGTCGGCGACGTCTCGCGGTGCGGCGGGCCGGCACCAGCGGGGGTCGCGGATCTCGACCTCGGCCAGCCGCCGGCCCTCGAGGCGCGGGGCGAGGCTGCGACGGATCGTCTCGACCTCGGGGAGCTCCGGCATGGCCCGAGTATGCCGCGTGGGTGCGGATGAGCCGCGATGGATGCCAGTAGTCCGCCGCGGGCCCGCAGCGCACACTGCGGACGAGGCCGACTTCCGGCCATGGATAGGCTGACCGCCATGACCACGCTGCCTCGTCTCGCCGTCGCCGTCGTCGCCGCGGGGCTCCTGCTCCCGGGCTGCGGATCGAGCGACAAGAAGTCCGCCTCGTCCACCGCCACCACGATCACGACGTCCGCGTCGGGCAAGGTCGGCGTGAAGCTCGTCGAGTTCAAGCTCACGCCGGCGCCCACGACCGCGCCCGCCGGCACCGTGACGTTCGCCGTCCGCAACGCGGGCCAGGTGAAGCACGAGTTCGTCGTCATCAAGACGGCGAAGCCCGCCGGCGACCTCCTCAAGGGCAGCGAGGCCGACGAGGCCGGCAACGTCGGCGAGATCGGCAACATCCCCCCCGGGCAGAGCAAGACCCTCGCGCTGAAGCTCGCGGCCGGGCACTACGCGCTGATCTGCAACCTCCCGGGCCACTACAAGGCCGGGCAGTACGCGAACTTCAACGTCTCGTAGCCGGTCCTGGTGGCCTAGCCGGCCCTAGCTCAGCGCGCGGGCGTCCGGCGGCCCCGGACGAACGCCTCCCCCGGCAACCCCGGCGCGTCCCGCCCGGCGAGCCAGCGCAGGGCGGAGGCGCCGACGTCGGCGAGCGGACCGTCGTGGCGGCGGCCGCCGTCGCCGGCGAAACGGGCCAGTAGCGGGGCGTGCTCGCGCGTGTGGTCGGTCCCGGGCGTCGTCGGGTCGCAGCCGTGGTCGGCGGTCAGGACGAGGAGGTCGTCCTCCCCCAGCCGGTCGAGCCACCCGCCGACCGCTGCGTCGATCTCCGCCAGTGCCGCGGCGAAGCCCGCGACGTCCTGGCGGTGCCCGTACACCTGGTCGGTCTCGACGAGGTTTGCGAAGACGAGCCCCCGGTCGAGCTCGTCGACGAGCACGTCGATCTCGGCCAGCGCCCGTGCGTTCGTCGCGCCGGGATGGGTCATGTCGATCCCCCTCCCGCCGAACAGCTGGGCGACCTTGCCCACGGCGTGGACTGGAACCCCGGCCGCGCCCAGCGCCTCGAGGTGGCTGCGCCCCGGGGGCGGGACGGCGAGGTCGCGGCGCCCCTCGGTGCGCGCGAACGCGCCGGGCTCGCCGCGAAAGGGGCGGGCGAGCACGCGGCCCACCGCGTGCTCGCCGCTCATCGCCGCCCGGGCCCGAGCGCACAGCGCCCACAGCTCCGGCTCGGCGACGAGGTCGACGTGCGCGGCGATCTGCAGCACGGAGTCCTGGGAGGTGTAGAGGATCAGCTCGCCGGTGCGCAGGTGCTCGGCGCCGAAGTCGGCGATCGCGTCGAGGCCGTTGTACGGGCGGTTGCAGAGAAACCCCCGGCCGGTGGCGCGCTCGAGCGCCGCCACGATCTCGGGCGGGAAGCCATCGGGATAGGTGGGCAGCGGCGCGGGCGGCACGACGCCCATGAGCTCCCAGTGGCCGGTCGCCGAGTCCTTGCCGGGGCCGAGCGGGTGAAGGCGCCCGTGGAGCGCGGGATCCGGCGCGGGCGGGACGCCCGCGAGCGGCAGCACGCTCCCGAGCCCGAGCGCGCCGAGGTGCGGGACCTCGAGCCCACCCACCGCGGCCGCCAGGTGGCCGAGGGTGTTCGCGCCGGCGTCGCCGTACGCGGCGGCGTCCGGCAGGGCCCCGGCGCCGCAGGCGTCGAGCACCACGACGAACGCCCGCCGGCCGCGACCCGCGCGCGGGCGGGTCATCGCCCGTCGCGCCTCACGCCCCGCCGGAGCCGGCGCCCGCGCCGGCGCGGGGGTGCGCCGAGAAGTACACGTCGCGCAGGCGGTCGGCCGAGAGATGGGTGTAGACCTGGGTGGTGGCGATGTCGGCGTGCCCGAGCATCTCCTGGAGCGAGCGCAGGTCGCAGCCGCCGGCCAGCAGATGGGTGGCGAAGCTGTGGCGCAGGGTGTGCGGGCTCATGCGCATCTCCAGGCCGGCCGTGCGGGCGTGGCGCTGGACGATCTTGTAGAGCCCCTGGCGGGTGAGTCCCCCGCCGCGCCGGTTCACGAACACGCGCGCCTCGTCCTGGTCGCCGACCAGCGCCGGGCGCCCCCGCTCCAGCCACGCGGCCAGCGCGGCCCGGGCACGGCCGCCGACCGGCACCATCCGCTCCTTCGCGCCCTTGCCGCGGGTGCGCAGCATCCCGGCCTCGAGGTCGAGCTCGGCGAGCCCGAGGCCGACGGCCTCCGATGCGCGCAGCCCGCACGCGTACATCGTCTCGAGCAGGGCCCGATCCCGGAGCGCCGCCGCGTCCTCCCCGCGGGGCTGGGCGAGCAGGTGCGCGACCTCGTCGCGCGTGAGCACCTTCGGCAGCCGCGCGGCGCGCCGCGGCGGGTGCAACTCGCTCGTCGGATCGTGGTCCACGCGCTCCTCGCGGCGGAGGTGGCGGTAGAACGAGCGCAGGCAGGCGACCTTGCGCTGCAACGTCGTGGGCGCCGCGGGCGGTCGCCCCTCGCGCCCGGCGGCGAGCTCGTCCAGCCAGGCGGTGAGATCGGCGTGGCGCGCCTCGAGCGCCCCGACGCCGCGCCGCTCGAGGAGCTCGCCGAACTGCAACAGGTCGGAGCGGTAGGCCTCGAGCGTGTTGCGGGAGAGCCCGCGCTCCAGCTCGAGGTAGGCGAGGAAGTCGAGGACGAGCTCGGCGTGCGTCGTCGCGGTCGGGGCCACCTGGCGTCCTTCCCGGCGCGTCGAGCGGCTCCTGCGGGGTGCAAGCCCCCGTTCAGTTCCGCAGGCGGCGGCGCAGCCAGAGCAGCCCGACGAGGGACTTCGCGTCCTCGCAGGCGTCGATCGCCTCGTCGAGGCGGTCCAGCGGCCAGGGAACGACGTCGATGCGCTCGTTCTCGTCCGACTCCGCCGCCGCCTCGCGCAGGTCGGTGGCGAGCCAGATCCCGATGCGCTCGTCGGTGAACCCGGGGCTGACCCAGAAGTCGCCGAGGTGCTCCCAGGCCAGCGCGCCCTTGCCGACCTCCTCGGCCAGCTCCCGCCGCGCCGTGTCGAGCCGATCCTCCCCGGGGTCGATCTTGCCCGCCGGCAGCTCGAGCAGGTCGGTGGCGCCGACGGCCTCCCGCGGCTGGCGCACGAGCCACAGGTGCAGGTCGTCGTGGGCGACGATGGCCACCGCGCCCGGGTGACGCAGGATCTCCCGCTCGACGGTCTCGCCGTCGGCGTGGCGGAACCGCTCGACCCGGACGCTGCCGATCCGGCCCGTCCATGCGGCCTCGCCGCCCAGGTGCTCGTAGTCAGACGCCATCGCACTCACCCGCCGGCCCTTCGACACGGACCGCCGGGCCGGCGGCACGATAGCCCTCGCCGCCGCTCAGCATCGCGCGGGCGCCGCCTCGACCAGGGCGAGGCCCACGTCGAGCATCTCCTCCAGCGCGGCCACCGCGACGCGCTCGCCCGGCTCGTGGTTGCGCTCGGTCCCGTTGGCGAGGTTCGCGCACGGGAAGCCGCGGACCTCGAGCGCGTTCGCGTCGGACCCCCCGCCGGTCGCGATCCGGCGCGGCTCGTGGCCGCACGCGCGGAGCGCCGCCTCTGCGGTCTCGAGCGCCGGATGGGTCGGGCGGTGGTGATAGCCCCGGAACAGCCGCCCCACGGTGAGGTCGACGTCGCAGCCCTCCGCGTTCGCGCCGTCGTGCAGGCGGCCGACCATCTCGCCGATCAGCGCCTCGACCTTCTCCTCGTCCAGCGAGCGCGCCTCGGCCACGACCCGGCAGCGCTCGGGGACGACGTTGCCCGCCGTGCCGCCCTCGACGATCCCGACGTTCGCCGTCGTCTCCTCGTCGATCCGGCCCAGCCTCATCGCGGCGATCGCCCGCGCCGCGGCGGCGATCGCGCTGTGCCCGGCCTCCGGCCGGATCCCGGCGTGGGCGGCGACGCCGCGCAGCTCCGCGTCGATCCGGTGGTAGGTGGGCGAGGCGAGGACGACCTCGCCGATCGGGGAGGCGTGGTCGAAAACGCAGCCGAACGCGCTGCGCAGGCGACCGGCGTCGAACGCGCTCGCCCCGGCCAGCGCCGTCTCCTCGGCCACGGTGAACAGCAGCTCGACCGCGCAGGGCGGCGGGAGATCGGCGAGCCGGCGGGCGACGGCGAGGATCACCGCGACCGCGGCCTTGTTGTCGGCGCCGAGGATGCCGGCGTTCTCGTTCACCCAGAAGCCGTCGACCACCGCGGGGGCGACCGGCGCGGCGAGGGGCACGGTGTCGAGGTGGGCGCAGAGCAGGAGCCCGCGCTCGGCGCCGCCGGCCGCGGGGGCGATCCGCGCGAGGAGGTTGCCGGCGTCGGAGGCGACCTCGGCGCCGGCCTGGTCCTCCACCACCTCGAGCCCGAGCGCCCGCAGCTCGGCCGCGACCCTGTCCGCGCACGCGCGCTCGTGACCGGACGGGCTCGGGATGGCGCACAGCTCGGCGAAGAGCGCGCCGAGCGCGGCGCGCTCCCCCGCCGACGCCGGCGTCACGCCGTGGGCGTCCGCGTGATCGTCACGTCGCCCGCGGGCTCGGCCGGCTCGCCGGCGACGCCGCCCCGGCCTCGCGCCCGCGCCACGGCGGCGCCGACGAACTCGCGGAACAGCGGCGCCGGGCGCTCGGGCCGCGACTTGAACTCCGGGTGGTACTGGGAGGCGACGAAGAACGGGTGCGCCTCGCGCGGCAGCTCGATGACCTCAACGAGCCGCTCGTCTGGCGAGGTGCCCGAGATCACCAGGCCGGCGGCCTCGAGGCGGCGGCGCAGGAGGTTGTTCACCTCGTAGCGGTGGCGGTGCCGCTCGTAGATCACGGCCTCCCCGTAGAGCTCGCGGGCCAGCGTCCCCTCGTGGAGCTTCACCGGGTCCGCGCCGAGGCGCATCGTGCCGCCCATGTCGGCGACCTCCTTCTGCTCGGGCAGGAGGTCGATGACCGGGAACGGCGTCTCCGGGTCGAACTCGGTGGAGTTCGCGCCCTCCATCCCGGCCATGTGGCGGGCGAACTCGCAGACTGCGACCTGCATCCCGAGGCAGACGCCGAGGTAGGGCACCTCGCGCTCGCGGGCGACCCGGGCCGCCTCGATCTTCCCCTCGATGCCGCGCCCCCCGAACCCGCCGGGGATGAGGATCCCGTCCGCGGCGGCCAGCCGCTCGCGCGCCTCGTGGTCCTCCAGGCGCTCGGAGTCGACCCAGTCGACCTCGATCCGGCAGCCGTGCGCGAAGCCCGAGTGGCGGAGCGCCTCGACCACCGAGAGGTAGGCGTCCTCGAGCTGCACGTACTTGCCGACGAGCGCGATGCGCACCGGGTCACGGTCGACCACCGCGTCGGCCCGTTCCAGCAGCCCTTCCCAGCCCGAGAGGTCGGGCGCCGGGGCCTCGAGACCGAAGTGCTCGAGCACGAAGTCGTCGACGCCCTCCTCGCGGAAGGTCAGCGGGACGCGGTAGATGTTGTCGACGTCCCGCGCGGAGACGATCGCCTCCATCGGCAGGCTGGCGAAGAGCGCGATCTTGCGGCGGATGTCCGCGCCCAGGCGGCTCTCGGAGCGGCATACGACCATGTCGGGCTGGATCCCGATCCGCCGCAGCTCGTTGACCGAGTGCTGGGTGGGCTTGGTCTTGAGCTCGCCCGCGTGGCCGATGTAGGGCACGAGCGTGAGGTGGAGGAACATGCACCGCCGCCGCCCGACGTCGACCGGGAACTGGCGGATCGCCTCGAGGAACGGCAGCGACTCGATGTCGCCGACCGTCCCGCCGATCTCGGTGATCACGAAGTCGACGTCGGTCGCCTCGGCCATGAGCCGCACGCGCGACTTGATCTCGTCGGTGATGTGCGGGACGACCTGGACCGTCGCGCCAAGGTAGTCCCCGCGCCGCTCGCGGCGGATGACGGCGTTGTAGACGCCGCCCGCGGTGACGTTCGAGGCGCGCGACGTGTTCGCGTCGGTGAAGCGCTCGTAGTGTCCGAGGTCGAGATCGGTCTCCGCGCCGTCCTCGGTGACGAACACCTCGCCGTGCTGGTAGGGCGACATCGTGCCCGGATCGACGTTGATGTACGGATCGAACTTCTGCAGCTGGACCCGGAAGCCGCGGGCGACGAGCAGGCGGCCGATCGAGGCGGCGGCGATCCCCTTCCCCAGTGAGGACACCACACCCCCGGACACGAAGACGAAGCGGGTCTCGCCGGCGAGGCGGGGCGGGGAGTCGGGCATCGGGTGGGCCTTCCAGGAGTCTAGAGGGGAACCTAGCTTTCGCCCCGGACGCCCGCTACGCGGCCTTCAGCAGCTCGCGGGCGTGCCGGCGGGCGGCGCGGTCGGAGTCCTCGGCGCCGAGCATCCGCACGAGCTCGCCGACCACCGCGTCGCCGTCGATCGCCTCGACCGTCGTCACCGACGCGCCGCCGCCGGCGGCCTTGGCGATGCGGAAGTGCGCGTCGGCCAGCGAGGCGATGAGCGGCAGGTGGGTGATGCAGAGCACCTGCCGGCCGGCCGAGAGCTCGCGCAGCTGGGCGCCGACGGCCCGCGCGGTGTGGCCGCCGACGCCGGCGTCGACTTCGTCGAAGACGAGCAGCCGCCCCTCACCGCCGGCCTCGCCGCCGTGGGCGACGCCGAGCAGGGCGAGCATGACGCGGGAGAGCTCCCCGCCCGAGGCGATGTCGCGCAGCGGTCCGGCGGGGACGCCCGGGTTCGGCGCGATGCGGAACTCGACGGCGTCCGCGCCCGTGGGTCCCGGCTCCTCGCGCGCCGCCAGCTCGACGGTGAACTCGGCGTCCGGCATCGCGAGCTCGACGAGACGCGCGCGGACCGCGGCGGCGAGCTCGGGCGCGGCGTCGGCGCGCGCCGTGCGCAGCTCCGCCGCGACCGCGTCGCGACGCTCGACCGCCGCGGCCAGCCCGGACTCCGCCTCGCCGAGCGCGACCTCGACGTCGCGCAGCTCGGCGAGCCGCGCGCGGCAACCTTCGGCATGGGCGAGCACCGTCGCGACGCCGCCGCCGTGCTTGCGCTCCAGTCGGCCGATCGCCGCGAGGCGCTCCTCGACCTCGTCGAGCCGCCCGCTCGGCGCCTCGACCCCGGCCTCGTAGCGGCGCAGGTCGCCGGCCAGGTCGCCGGCCTCGATCCGCAGCCCCCGCAGCCGCGTGGCCAGGGCGTCGAGCGCGGGATCGACGCCGTCCACCCCGTCGAGCGCGGCCTCGGCGCCGGCCAGAGCGCCCGCCGCGCCCGGCGCCTCGCCGCCCTCCGGCGCGAGCGCCTCGGCGCCGGCCAGGGCCGCGTCGCGCAGGGCGTCGAGATGGCGCAGGCGGTCGCGCTCGATCCCGAGCGCGACCCCCTCCTCGGCGAGCGGCGCGACCTCCTCGATCTCCGCGAGCTCGAACTCGAGCAGGTCGAGCTCCCGGTCGCGAGCCCCCGCGAGCGCGCGCAACTCCTCCAAGCGCCGCTCGAGGCCGCGCACCTCGGCGTGCAGCGCCGCCGCCCGGGCGCGCCGGCCGGCCTGCGCCGGCCCGCACGCGCCGTCGAGCGCCGCCAGCTGCGCCGAGGCGAGGGCGAGGCGCCGATGCTCGTGCTGGCCGTAGAAGGCGAGCAGCCGCTCGCCGAGCTCACGCAGATCCCCGACGGTGCCGGCGCGGCCACCGACGTAGGCCCGCGTGCGGCCGTCCGGCCAGACCCGCCGCGCGATCACCAGCCCCGGATCGTCCGCCGGCAGACGCTCGAGGAGCTCAGCCGGCAGGTCGGCGGGCCGCTCGAAGGTGCCCTCGACGTAGGCCTCCGAAGCCCCCGGCCGCACGAGCCCCGCCTTGGCCTTGCCGCCGAGCAGCAGATCGAGCGCGGTGGCCAGCATCGTCTTGCCGGCCCCGGTCTCGCCGGTGAGCACGTTGAGGCCCGGTTCGAGCCGCAGCTCGGCGTGCTCGATGAGCACGAGATTCTCGACGCGAAGCTCCAGCAGCATGCCCCGGGTCTAGCAGCCGGGCCCGACGGACGGGCGCGGGTCCGGCGTCAGGACGCGAGGCGCCCGAAGCGCTCGCGGACCCGGTGGTAGAACGTCGCGCCGGGGATCTGCGCGAGGCGGCCCTGCGCGTCGAGGAAGCGCGCCTCGACGGCCTCCCCCGGCTCCAGCGCGGCGACCGGTCGCCCGTCGACGCTCACCTCGACCGGCTCGTCGCGGGAGCGGTTGGCGACGCGCAGCACGTCGCGCGGGGCGACGACCAGGGCGCGGGCGGTGAGCGAGTGCGGCGCGATGAACGACACGGCGAAGCCCTCGACCCCCCAGGCCATGACCGGGCCGCCGTTGGCGAGGTTGTAGCCGGTCGATCCGGCCGGCGTGGCCACGACGAGCCCGTCGCAGCGCACGCGGCCCACCTCGTCGTCGCCGATCGCGTAGGCCAGGTCGGCGACGCGGAGCCCGGGGCGCCGGTGGACCGAGACGTCGTTGAAACCGAGCCACCCGGCACCGCCGTTGTCGAGGCGTATCGCGGGGAGGTCGAGCGTCTCGAAATCGCCGCGCAGCGCGCGCTCGAGGCCCCCGCGGAGCTCGTCGGGGTCGATCGCGGCGAGGAAGCCGACCTCGCCGTAGTTCACCCCGAAGACCGGGACGCCGGTGCCTGCGAAGGCGCGCAGCCCGTGGAGGATCGTCCCGTCGCCCCCGAGGCAGACGCAGAGCGCCGCGTCGGGCGCCGGCGCGGCGTCGGTCTCGACGCCCGCGGCGGCGGCGAGGCCGTGCTTGCCGGTCTCCTCGGCGTCGAAGCGCAGGGTGATCCCGGCCGGCCCGGCGATCTCCCTCAGCGTCGCGATCGCCGCGCCCGTGTCGGCCGGGCGTCGATGGGTGAAGACGCTGACCGCGGCGCCCGCCCTCACGGCTCCACCACCCGCGCCGCCGCCTCGAGGTCCTCGCGCGCGCCGGCCCGGCCGGCCTCGGCGAGCCAGACGAAGCTCTCGCGGTTGCCCTTGGGCCCGGGCAGGCCCGAGGACGCGAAGCCCAGGACGGCCGCGCCGGCCGCGCGCGCGGCGCTCGCCGCGCCCACGAGGGCCGCCCGGCGCTCAGCGGGCTCGCGGACCACGCCGCCCCGCCCGACGTGGCCCCGCCCGACCTCGAACTGCGGCTTGACCAGCGCGAGGACGTCGTGGCGCGGCGCCGCCGCGCCCAGGACCGCCGGCAGCACCTTCGCGAGCGAGATGAACGACACGTCGATCGTCACGAGGTCGGGGCGATAGGGGAGCTCGCCGGGGTCGAGCGCCCGGGCATTGCGGCGCTCCAGCACGCTCACGCGCGAATCGTTCCGCAGCTCCCAGGCGAGCTCTCCGTAGGCCACGTCGAGCGCGACGACGTGCGCCGCGCCGCGCTGGAGCAGGCAGTCGGTGAAGCCGCCGGTCGAGGCGCCGGCGTCGAGCGCCTGCCGCCCCGCGGGATCGAGCCCGAGGGCGTCGAGCGCGTTGGCCAGCTTGATGCCGCCGCGCGAGACGAAGCGCGGCGCCTGTGCGAGGTCGACCTCGACGTCCGGCGGCACGGCCTGCCCCGGCTTCTCCGCGCGTCGGCGATCGGGCCCGAGCCGGACCTCCCCCGCCAGCACCGAGGCCGCCGCGCGCGTGCGGGAGGCGAACAGCCCGCGATCGGCGAGGAGCGTGTCGAGGCGCACCTTGGCGGTCACCGGGCGAACGCTACCCGCCGGGCGGGCGCCGCCCGGACCGATGGGCCCGCCGGAGGCGTCTACCATGCCCGGCCGTGCCCAGGATCCCCTTCGTCGGCCGCTTCGTCCCGTGGCTGGTGCTCCTCCAGTACGGCCGCCTCGTCCTCGGCCGGGCACAGCACGGCTACACGGAGCTTTCCGAGCACGAGCGCTCCGACCTCGCCCGGATCCTGCGCAAGTCCAAGGGGCAGCGGCGCAACGTGACCGACCACGAGTTCGCCGAGCTGCGCCGGATCGTCGGCAAGGCGCTGAAGGCCGCGGCCCTGAGGCGCTGACGCACCCGCGGCGGGCGGTATCGGACGGCCCACACGCGGCTCCCCGGCCTCGCGATCAAGCGTGAGGCAGGTCACAGTGCGGCGCGGAGACGCCGGCCATCATCGAGTGGCCATGACGCTCCGTCGCCTCTCCGTCCCCGCCCAAGCGGTCCTCGAGCTCGCGCTCGGCGTGGCCGCTCTCACGGCGCCCTTCGCGCTCAGCCTCGGCGTCGCCGGCGGGACGATCAGCGTGGTGGCGGGCCTCCTGCTCGTCGGCCGCGCCCTCGCCGCGACCGACCCCCGCCCGCGCGTGGCGTGGCTCGGCGCCGTCGACCAGGCGGTCGGCGTCGCGCTCCTGGTGGCCGCGCTGCTCGTGGCGCTCACCGGCGACGGCCCGGCGGTCGCGACCCTCGCGGCCCTCGGCATCAGCCAGCTCCTGCTCGCCGGGGCGACGCGCTACACGTCGCGAGCCTGAGCCTCACTCGAACTTCACCCCCATAGATCACATAACAGAGATACATCTCTCTCCTCCCGGAAGCGGCCCGCCTCGGCGGGCCGCTTCTTTTGTGGGGGCAGGTGGTTCGGGGTTCCTTGTAGCCGGGCGGCGGGCTCGGCGCCTTGAACGGCGGCAGCCCTACCGCTCCGCCAGCGACCCGCTCGCGTCCTGCACGGCCGCCTCGATCCGCTCGGCGATCCGCTCGCCGGTGTAGCCGATCTCCTCGTGGAGCAGCGCCGGGGCGCCGTGGGTCACGTATCGGTCGGGCAGCCCGACGCGCAGGATCCGCGGCGCGGGCCCGACCTCGTTGAGCGTCTCCCAGACCGCCGTGCCGAACCCGCCCGGCAGCACGCCCTCCTCCACCGTGACGAGCAGCTCGTGCTCGGCCGCGAGCTGCGCGGCGAGGCCGGCGTCGATGGGCTTGGCGAAGCGGGCGTCGGCCACCGTGACGTCCATCCCGCGCGCGGCGAGCAGATCCGCCGCCTCGAGGCCCTTCTGGACCCCGGTCCCGTAGCCGAGGATCGCGACCTTGTGACCCTCGCGCAGGATCTCGCCGGTCCCGATCTCGATCGCCTGCGGGGTATCCGGCACGTGCACCCCGACCCCGGCGCCGCGCGGGTAGCGCAGGCCGACCGGGCCGTCGTCGTGGAGCAGCGCGGTGTGGAGCAGGTGCGCGAGCATGGCCTCGTCGCGCGGAGCCATCAGGACCATGTTCGGCAGGCAGCGGAGATAGGCGATGTCGAACGCGCCGTGGTGCGTGGGGCCGTCGTCCCCGACGAGGCCGGCGCGATCCATCGCGAACACCACGTTCAGGCGCTGGAGGCAGACGTCGTGGACGATCTGGTCGTAGGCGCGCTGGAGGAAGGTCGAGTAGATCGCCGCCACCGGCTTGAGCCCCTCCAGCGCGAGGCCGCTGGCGAAGAGGATCGCCTGCTGCTCGGCGATGCCGACGTCGAAGTACCGGTCGGGCAGCGCCTTCTGCAGGAGGTTCAGGCCCGTGCCGGAGTTCATCGCCGCCGTGATCCCGAGGACGCGCGGATCCCGCCGGGCCTCGGCGATCAGGCGCTCGCCGAAGACCTGCGTGTACTGAGGCGGCGCCGGAGCGGCGCCGGGCGCGCGTGCCGTCGCCGGTGCCTTCGCCGCGGGCGCGCCGTTGGCGATCGAGTTGGGCTTCGCGGCGTGCCAGTGCTCCATGCCCTCCAGGCCGCCGTCCTCCGCGGGCCCGAAGCCCTTCCCCTTGACCGTGGCCACGTGCACCACGACCGGCCGCTCGGCGGCCAGCGCCTCGCGCAGCGCGACCCGCAGCGCCCGCACGTCGTGCCCGTCGATCACACCCGTATAGGCCCAGTCGAGCTCCTCCCAGAAGAGACCGGGCGCCCAGAAGGCCTTGATCGACTCCTTGAGCTGGGGACCCAGGCGCTCGAAGGCGACCCCGATGCCTGCCGGGAGCTTGGTCAGGCGCCCCTCGACGCCCTCGCGCGCGTGCCACAGCGTCGGCTCCAGCCGCACGCGGTTGAAGTAGCGCGAGAGCGCGCCGACGTTCGGCGCGATCGACATCCCGTTGTCGTTGAGCACCACGACGAGCGGCGTCCCGAGGCCGCCCGCCTGGTGGATGGCCTCGAAGGCGACGCCCCCGGTCATCGCGCCGTCGCCGATCACCGCGACGACCTTCCCGTCCACCACGGGCAGCCCCTCGCGCGCGGCGTGGCGCATCCCCTCCTTGAGGCCGACCCCATAGCCGATCGAGGTCGAGGCGTGCCCGGCGCCCATGATGTCGTGCTCGGACTCGGCGATCGAGCAGAACGGCGCGAGACCCTCGTATTTCCGGATCGTGGCCAGGCGGTCGCGGCGGCCGGTCAGCACCTTGTGCGGGTAGGCCTGGTGGCCGACGTCCCAGAGCAGCTTGTCGCGTGGCGAGTCGAGCAGCGAGTGCAGCGCGACGGCGATCTCGCAGGCGCCGAGGTTCGCGCCGAAGTGGCCGCCGATCTCGCCGACGGTGTCGATGATGTGCTCGCGGACCTCCTGGGCGAGGACCTGGAGCTCCTCGTCGGAGAGGCCGTGGAGGTCGCGGGGGCCGTCGATGCGGTGGAGGACGCGGGTCATGAGGTGCGGGTCGCGATGAAGTCGGTGATCTGCTCGAGCTCGGTGGCGCCGTGCGGGCGGGCCGCGGCGAGCGCCTCGCGCGCATTGCGGTGGGTGTCCGTCGCGCGACGGCGGGCCTCGTCGAGCCCGAACTCGCTCACGTAGGTCCGCTTGCCGTGCCGCTGGTCCGAGCCTCGCGGCTTGCCGAGGCGCTCCTCGGTCCCGGTGACGTCCAAGATGTCGTCCACGATCTGGAAGAGCACGCCGAGCTCGCTCGCAAAGCGGCGGAACCCCGTGAGTGTGTCAGGTTCGTCGATGCCCGCGAGAAGTAATACGCACTCCACCGAGGCCCGGATGAGGCGGCCGGTCTTCAGGTCGTGCAGTCGGCGCAGCCCGTCGGGGCCCGGCTCCGCCCGCCCGGCGACGTCGAGGTACTGGCCGCCCACCATCCCCCCGACCCCGGTGGCGGCGGCCAGCTCGGCGACCGCGGCGAGCACGTGGCGCGGCTCGCCCGCCGGCGCGGCCAGCACGAGGCGGAAGGCCTCGGCATAGAGGCCGTCGCCGGCGAGGATCGCCACGTTCTCCCCGAACGCCCGGTGGCAGGTGGGCCGGCCGCGACGCAGGTCGTCGTCGTCCATCGCCGGAAGGTCGTCGTGGATCAGCGAGTAGGTGTGGATGAGCTCGACCGCCGCGGCGAGCGGCATCACCTCGCCCGTCTCGCGCCCCAGGCTCCGGGCCGTGGCCAGCGCGAGCACCGGCCGGATGCGCTTGCCGCCGGCCAGCAGCGAGTAGCGCATCGCCTCCTCCAGGCCCGCGACCGCCGGTTCCGGCGCGAAGGTGAGGGTGGCGAGGTGGGCCTCGACGGCGTCCCGCAGATCGTCGGGGTAGGGCACCGCGAACGGCCGAGTCAGAGCAGCTCGGCCTGGCCCGGGTGCGCGGGATCCGCGCCGGCCCCGGCGGCGCGGGCGGCCCGCTCGAGCTCGCCGGCGGCCTCCGCCGCCAGGCCCGCGCTCTCGTCGATGAGCGTCGCCGCGGCCTCGGGCGCCAGCGACGGGTCGGAGAGCCGCTCCCCCGCGTCCTGGAGCGCTCGCGCCAGCTCGGCGATCCGCTCCGCGCTCACGCCGCCGCCCGCTCCCGGAGCACCGCGCCGAGGATGCCGTTCACGAAGCCCGGCGCCTGGCTGCCGCAGTAGGCCTTGGCGGTCTCGACCGCCTCGTCGACCGCGCCCTCGGGCGGGATGGGCGTCTCCCCGGGGACGGCGTCGGGATGGAGGACCTCGAGCAGCGCCACGCGCAGGATCGACCGCTCGAGCGGCGCGATCCTCTCCAGCGCCCAGCCGCGGGCGTGGCGCGAGATCAGCGGGTCGAGCTCGTGGCGGCGCGCGAGTGTCGCGGCGGCCAGGTCGCGGGTGAAGCCGGTGGCCTCGCGCGGGAGGGTCTCCTCCAGCGGGCGGCCCGTGAGGTCGTGCTGGTAGAGCGCGAACACCGCGTCGCGTCGCTGCCGGCTCCTACGCACGCGACACGTACTCGCCGGAGCGGGTGTCGACCCGGACCCGGTCGCCGATGTCGACGAACAGCGGGACCGCGACCACCGCTCCGGTCTCCAGCGTCGCGGGCTTGGTTCCGCCACCGGAGGCCGTGTCCCCGCGCAGGCCGGGCTCGGTCTCGCTCACCTCCAGGTCGAGCGCCGAGGGCAGCTGGACGTCGGCCGGGAGCTCGTCGATGTAGAGCACTTCGACCGTGTCGCCGTCGCGCATCCAGCGCAACTGGTCGGCGAGCGTCCACTCCGGGACGGTGACCTGCTCGTAGCTCTCCGCGTCCATGAAGTGCGCGTCGGCGCCGTCCTTGTAGAGGAACTGCATCCGACGGACCTCGGTGCGGATCGAGCGGAACTTCTCGCCGGCGCGGAAGGTCTTGTCGATCACGTTGCCGTCGCTCGCGCGCCGCAATTTGGTGCGGACGAACGCGCCCCCCTTGCCGGGCTTGACGTGCTGGAACTCGACGACCTTGTAGACGGTTCCCTCCACCTCGATGTGGTTGCCGTTCTTGAGCTGGTTGGTCGAGATCACGGGCCGCCAGAGGGTAGTGGAACCCCGCCCGCGCCCGATTCGGGAGGATTTCCGTATGGATGAACACCGTGTCGAGTGGCGGCCGACGCGCCCTATTCGGCCTTCCGGGCGCCAAGAACGGGACATTTCGGCTTCAGAGCTGCGCAATCCCTGTCGATGCCCGCAACGTGCGCCCGAATTACCCCGATCTGGTGTGTGAAGGGACGGTTACGCTGTTCCCGATCCAGCCCCGGCGCCGTCCGCGATCCGCGCTTGATTGACCCCGGTTGCCTGGAGACCCGGTCCACCGTGACTCCGCTCCGCACCCCCCACCCCCCCGCCCCGCCGGCCCGCCGCGCGACGTCGCGCCGGGCGGCGCGCGCCGCCGCGGTCGTGGCCGCGGCCCTCGCCCTGTGGCCGGCGGCGGCACTCGCGGACGACCCGGCGGGCGGCGGCGCCCCCGCGACG
>JBBSBL010000042.1:0-22071 GCA_038251325.1 Solirubrobacterales bacterium
TCTAGGCGTCCCGTCCGCGGTAACTGTCGTCCTGCGACCGGAAGCGCGGACGCGATGGTCCGCCGACGCTCAGCTACTCTCAGCGGCCGCCAACGCCTGCTCCCGCGTGCCGAAGTTCTCGAAGTGGACGATCCTGCCCTCGCGTACGTCGACGAGCGCCGCGGTCGCGACGTCCATCACGACGCCGCTGCCGCGACCGCGGGCGTGAATCGTCCCCCACCACAGGACCTGGTCGCCGACCGCCTCCATCTCGACGTCCGGCACGAAGCGGTCGAAGGCCTCGAGCGTGTCGACCAGGAACCGCACGAGGCCGGCGTGGCCGTGGCAGGCGCCCTCCGTGGCGGCGATCTGGACCCGGAAGTCGACCTCCGGGTCCCACAGCTCGAGACCGGCGCCCAGGACCGCCGGGTCCCCCTCGGCGAGCAGAGCCCGCAGGTCTCCGTGCTCGAGGACGGCGGCGGTCTCCGCGTCGAGGCGCCACGCCGTCATGGCCGCCCGCACCACTGCCTCGTTGCCCGGCGGCCCGGCGCCCGCCGCTGCTGCGCCGTAGCTCACGGCCGCTCCGGGCGGGGGTCACGCCCGCTGCGCCGCAGCGCCATCCCGGACAGCGCCTCGAGGACCACGCGATGGGCGGCGAGCGCGGTGATGCCGGCGGGGTCGTAGGGCGGCGAGACCTCGACGACGTCGAGCGCGGCGAGGTCGAGCTCACACGCGATGCGCCGGACCGCGCCGAGCAGCTCGCGGGTGGTGAGGCCACCGGGCTCGGGGGTGCCGGTCCCGGGGGCGTACGCCGGGTCCATGACGTCGACGTCGACGGTGAGATAGGTGCGCGGCGCGCGCTCGGCCGCGTGGGCGATCGCATCGCCGATGACCTCGGGCAGGCCGCGCGCGTCGATCTCCCCCATCGTGTGCCAGCGGAACCCGGCGTCGCGCATCCACTGGAACTCCGGGGGGGAGGGCCAAGTGCCCCGCAGCCCGACCTGGACGATGTTGCGGCCGTCGAGCGCGCCGTCGGCCACGGCTCGGTAGAAGGGCGTGCCGTGGGACACGCTCGCGCCGTAGACCTCCTCGCCCGTGTCGGCGTGGGTGTCGAAGTGGATGACGCTGTACCCCTCGGGCCCGTGCGCGGTGGCGAGCGCGCGCAGGGTGGGGAGCGAGAGCGAGTGGTCACCGCCCAGGACCGCGGGGACGGCGTCGGCCCCGAACACGGCCCCCAAGACGGTCTCCAGCGCGGCGTGGGAGTCGGCCAGCACGGCCGGCACGACGGCGAGGTCCCCGTGGTCGACCACCCGCAGCTCCGCGAACGGGTCGACGCCGAGCTCCATGTGCGGCCGCTCGGGCGGCCCGCCGACGTCCTCGGCGACCCGAATCGCCCGCGGGGCGAACCGCGCGCCCGAGCGGAAGGAGACGCCGTCGTCGAACGGCGCCCCGATCACCACGACGTCGGCGTCCGCGAACCCGGCCGGGTCGGGCGCCCAGGGCACCCGGCAGTACGTCGTCAGCACGCCCGCCTGGGCCGGCCCGTAGGCCTCCTCGCCCGCCATGGCGGGGATCCTGCCAGAGGCGACGGGCCGGGCGCGGCGCCCTCCGCGCGCGCCGCTAGCATCGCCCGCCCGTGCGCTACCCGGTCGAGACCTTCACCCCCGCCGAGGCGGCGCGGCTCGCGCCGCACGTGACGAACCTCGACCGGCCGGTCTTCGCCCTGGTCAACCTCCCCGAGACCGTCAAGGGCGCGCTGTTCGCCCGCTACTCCCGCTACCAGGGCACGCTGCGCCGCCTCTTCCTCGACGAGTTCGCCGACTCCCTGCCGCCGGGCGGCCCCGCGTGGGAGGCGGCCGAGGGCCGCCGCGCGAAGGAGCTCTACGAGCGGATCTTCCTCGGCTACGGCGACGACTCGGTGGCCCAGCTCGGCGGCGCTCACGTCGCGTGCGAGTGGGTCTCCAACGTGCTGACCAAGGTCCTCCAGCGCCCCCGGCCCGCCGCCTACCTCGAGCAGTCCACCCGCTACCTCGCCTACGACGCGCCGATGCCCGACGGCGCCTTCCGCTACTACCGCGACGAGGCGCTCGGCCCGGAGTACGTCGCCGCGATGGACGGGCTCTTCCGCACCTACGCCGCCGCCCTGC
Organism: Solirubrobacterales bacterium; assembly: GCA_038251325.1. Lineage (GTDB taxonomy): Bacteria > Actinomycetota > Thermoleophilia > Solirubrobacterales > Solirubrobacteraceae > JBBSBL01. The sequence goes on from JBBSBL010000042.1 coordinate 2,127, forward strand.
CCGCCGTCACGGCGTGGGCCGCCGAGACCTATCCCCGGAGCGAGGACGAGCCGGAGGCCGCGCACGCCCGGGCGGTGCGCGCGAAGGGCCTCGACCTCCTGCGCGGCCTGCTCCCCGCCGCCTCGCTCTCGCACATGGGGATCTTCGCCACGGGCCAGACCTACGAGCAGCTCGTGCTCCACCTCCTGGCCCATCCGCTGCCCGAGGCGCGCCGCTACGGCCGGATGATCCTCGAGACCGTCCAGACGGTCATGCCGAGCTTCGTCGCCCGGGTGGAGCGGCCGGACCGCGGCGGCGAGTGGATCGGGTTCCTCGAGGCCCGCGAGGCGACCGGCCGCCGCTGGGCCGAGCGGCTGGACATCGCCGCAGACGAGCAGGGCGGCAACGCCCCGTCGGTGCGCCTGCTGCGCGCCGAGGGCGACGAGGACGACCTGCTGGCCGCGCTGCTCTTCGAGGCGGCCGGCGTGTCGGAGTCCGAGGTGCGAGCGGCGGTCGAGGGCCTGGCCGGGGACGAGCGCGTCGGGCTGCTCGGCGACCTGCTCGGTGGCCGGGCGAACCGCCGCCACCGGCCCGGACGCGGGCTCGAGGCGCTGCGCTACCGCTTCGAGGTCGTCTCCGACTACGGCGCGTTCCGCGACCTCCAGCGCCACCGGATGCTCACGGTCCAGTGGCAGTCGCTCACGCCGCACCTCGGCGCCGGGGTCCCCGAGCAGGTCGACCGCGCCGGACACGGCGACGCCTATCGCCGCGCGCTCGACGCCTCGGCGGCGGAGTACGCGCGGCTCGCCGGGGCCGGGCTCCGCGCGGAGGCGCCCTACGCGCTCTGCCTCGGCTACCGGATCCGCTACGTGCTCGACCTCAACGCGCGCGCGGCGATGCAGCTCGTCGAGCTGCGCTCGGGCCGCGAGGGGCACCCGTCCTACCGCGCGGTGGCGCTGGCCATGCTCGAGGAGATCGGCCGCGTCCATCCCGCGGTGGCCGAGGCGATGGTCCACGTGGATCGCACCGCCGAGCCGCGCCTGGAGCGCATCCTCTCCGAGCTGCGCGCCCAGGCCCGGGCCGGCGGGTAGTCGGCTAAAGCGGAGAGCGCTCCGGGGCTACTCCTCCGCCTCGCGCTCCTCTGCCACCTTCGCCGAGAGCAGATCCATCACGCCCGGGTCGCGCAGCGTGGTTACGTCGCCGAGGGAGCGCCCCTCGGCGACGTCGCGCAGGAGGCGGCGCATGATCTTCCCCGAGCGCGTCTTGGGCAGGTCGTCGCTCCAGACGACGCGCTTGGGCCGGGCGAACTTGCCGATCTGGACGCCGACGTGATCCCGGATCTCGGCCTCCAGGGCCTCGTCGCCGTGGAGCCCGCCGGCCAGCGTGACGAACGCGCAGATCGCCTGGCCCGACTGCTCGTCGGACTGCCCGATGACCGCCGCCTCGGCCACCTTCTCGTGAGAGACGATGGCCGACTCCACCTCGGCGGTCGAGAGCCGGTGGCCGGAGACGTTGACAACGTCGTCGATGCGGCCGATGACCCAGAAGTAGCCGTCCTCGTCCTGCCGCGCGGCGTCGCCGACGAGGTAGGTCGTCTTCCCGAAGCGCTCGAAGTACGTCGACACGAAGCGCTCGTCGTCGCCGAGCAGCGTCCGCAGCATCCCCGGCCACGGCCGGCGGATCACGAGCAGGCCCTGGCCTCCGACCACCGACTCGCCGCCACGCTCGTCGACCACCTCCGCGTCGATGCCCGGGAACGGCGTCGTCGCCGACCCCGGCTTGGTCGCGGTGATCCCGGGCAGCGGCGAGATGAGGATGTGGCCGGTCTCGGTCTGCCACCAGGTATCGACGATCGGGCACCGCTCCGCGCCGATCGCGACGTGGTACCAGAGCCAGGCCTTCGGGTTGATCGGCTCCCCGACGGACCCGAGGAGCCGCAGCGAGGAGAGGTCGAAGCGCGCCGGCACCTCCGCGCCCCACTTCATGCACGCCCGGATCGCGGTGGGCGCGGTGTAGAAGATCGTCGCCCGGTAGCGCTCCACGAGCTCCCACCAGATGCCGGTGTGCGGGTAGTCCGGCGCCCCCTCGTACATCACGCTCGTCGCGCCGTTCAGCAGCGGCCCGTAGACGATGTAGGAGTGGCCGGTGACCCAGCCGACGTCGGCCGAGCACCAGAAGACGTCCTCCTCGGGTCGCAGGTCGAAGACGTAGCGGTGCGTGCTCGCCACCCCCGTCAGATAGCCGCCTGTGGTGTGGAGGATGCCCTTCGGCTTCGCCGTGGAGCCGGAGGAGTAGAGGATGTAGAGCGGGTGCTCGGCGTCGAGCGGCACGGCCGGGCACTCGGGGTCGGCGGCGGCCATCACCTCGTCGAACCACACGTCGCGCCCGTCGCGCATGTCGCACTCGGCCCCGGTGTGGCGGACGACGACGACCGTCTGAAGCGTGCCGACGCCGTCCAGCTCCGCGTCGACCTGCTGCTTGATCGGCGCGGTCTTCCCCTTGCGCCGCGCGCCGTCGACGGTGATCAGCGCCTTCGCCTCGCTCACCTCCATGCGCTCGCGGACGGAAGTGGCCGAGAAGCCGCCGAAGACGACGTTGTGCGGCGCGCCGATCCGCGCGCAGGCGAGCATGGCGACGACGACCTCGGGGATCATCGGCAGGTAGATGCCGACGACGTCGCCGGCCTCGATCCCCCGGTCGCGCAGGGCGTTGGCGAAGCGCTGGACGTCGCGGTGGAGGTCGGCGTAGGTGACGTCGCGCTCCTCGCCCTCCTCGCCGCGCCAGTGGAAGGCCACCCGGTCGCCGAGGCCGGCGGCGACGTGACGGTCCAGGCAGTTGTGCGAGGCGTTGAGCTTCCCGCCGGTGAACCAGCGGTAGAACGGGGGGTTGGACTCGTCGAGCACCTCGTCCCACGGCTCGAACCAGTCGAGCGCCCGCGCCTGCTCCTCCCACCAGGCCAGCGGATCGGCGGCCGCCCGCGCGTAGACCTCGGGGTCGCGCAACAGCGCTCGGGCGGCGAACTCCGGCGGCGGCGGGAAGGTCTCCTGCTCCAGCATCCGCTCGAGCTGCCGCTCGAGCGCCTCGCCACCCGGCTGCTCCGGCTCCGTCATGGTCCATGCCCCTCTCGCTCGCTGTGCCATGAGTTCTATCCGCTCGGGGCCGGAACGTGCGAGGGGGCGGCCACGGTGGCCGCCCCCTCGTCTTCCGACTGACCCTGTCAGGCGCCGGCTACCAGAGCGGGAGGGCGAACGCGCGCACCGTCGCGGTGCCGAGCTTGAGGCCCTCGGTGAAGGCGCTGACGCCGAAGGCGCCGTTCAGCGCGTCGGCCGCGGCCTTGGTCAGCATGGCGCCGACGTTGGCGACCTTGATCCGCAGGCCCTGGCGGGTGATCTGCGCCTGGGAGAGGTCGAGCTTGAGGATCGAGACGCGCGCATCGCCGACACGGGCCGTGAGGTCCGGGTTGGCGTCGATGTTGATCCGGAAGCGCCGCAGCTCCACCCGCGTGCTGCCCGCGGTCAGCGAGATGCCGCCGCTGTGGCGGATCTGGCCGGCGAGCGTCCGGGCGTTGACCAGGCCGATGGTGATCGGGAAGCGAAGGCCCTCGCTCGTGGCCGTCGCCGGGGCGATCGGCGCGGCGGCGACGCCGAGCGACTGGAGCGCCGCGGCGGCGCCGGGGTCGAGCGCGAGCGTGGTGCCGCCGGCGACGATGACGGCGCGCTGGGGCTTGGTCGGGTGCCAGTTGTGCGCCGAGGCGGCGGCGGGGACGAGCGCGAAGAGCGCGAGGGCCGCGAACAGCGGCAGGAAGAGACGACGGGGCATGCGATGACCTCCGGGAGGGGGAAAGAACGTTCGCGGCGGACTTCGTGCCGGGGGCGCCCCGCGGTTGGCCGACCCGCCCGGGCTGGCGCGCGGGCGCTCGGCGCCCCGATCCCTAGCGACGACCGAACGTCCGCACCGTGCCCCGGCACCCGGCGAGGCGCACGCGGATCGGCACCGAGGTGCGGACCGTCACCCGCGCGCGGCAGCTCACCCGCGCGCGACGCACGTCGATCGTCAGCGCTCGAACGTTCTTGAGGTCGATGACCAGGGCGTCCCTTCGCCGAGCCCGCGGCAGCGGGCCCCACGTGCGCCGCTCGCTCACGAAGGGCCGGGGCCCGAGCACGCCGCCACGCAGCGATCTGGACCCGCGGCGCACGGGCGAAACGCGGGCGTCGCCGCGACCGAATCCGCCCGAGCGGACGTCGACCATCCCGAGCTGCGCCCGGTTCCCGACCCGGACGCCCGATATCCAGTAGGCGTGATCGGCGACCAGCCCGAGGCGCGGAGCGTCGAGCTGCGGATTCGCCGCGAACGTCACGCGCGGGGGGTTGACGACGACACGCGCCGCGCCCAGGAAGGCGGCGGCCGGACGCCAGACGTCGTTCACCGCGAGCTGAAGGTGGTTCGGCGTCGGAAGCGGCAGCGAGGTCGTCAGCCGATCGAAGACGTCGAGCTCGTAGCGGTAGCCCAGGCGCCGCAGCTCCGCCGCGACGGGCTGGAAGCCGGCCGGCGGCACGAGCTCGTCGTAGCGGCCGTTCCACATGAGCACGGGCACCCAGCGCAGCGAGGCGAGCTGCGGGATCTTCGGCTTCGGGCCGCCGCCCAGGTCGAAGCCCGTGGTTCCGACCGTCGGCTGGGCGCGGGCGAAGAGGTCCGGGAACTGCGCCCCGAGCCGGAAGGTGCCGAACCCGCCCATCGAGTAGCCGGCGATCGCGGCGAGCGAGGGATCGAGCCGGTAACGGGCGGCCACGTCGGCCCACACCTCGAACGTGTCGGCGGCCGCGGCGTCCCGGTAGAAGCCGTCCGGGCCGCGACCCGACGGCGTGACAACCAGCGAGCCGGGCGCGCGCTCGCCGAAGTCGCCCAGGTTGCGCGTGGCCGTGAATTGGTTGTAGTTCGCCGTCAGCGAGTGGAGCAGGAGCGTCAGGCCGTAACGGCCCGAGCGCGGCCGCCGCCGCGGGACGTAGAGCGTGTAGGGCTGCAGGCGCCCGCGCAGCTCGCCGAGGCAGACCTTCGCCGCCAGGCAGACCCGGGCGGGCGCGTAGTCGACGCCCTGCTCGGTCTCGCTGTGGCTCGCGAGGATGCGGTTCATCGCGCCCGTGCGCGGGATCCCGCGGTCGTCGGTCACGCCGCGGGCGAGCTTGCCGAAGTCCACGGTCACGCCGAACGGCGCCAGATCGCCGCGAGCCAACGCGGCACCCTGGGCCTTGTCGCGCCACCACGCGGCGCTGGTCAACGCCTCGACGTCGCTCGTCTTCTGTGTCGGCTCGTGGAACCGGAAGGCGACGTTGAAGAACGCCGCCGGCCGCGCCAGGCCCGACGCCCCGCCGGGCTGCGTCGGCGTCGCCGCGGCGCCGGGGATGAGCCAGTGATCCGCGGCCCGATCCCACAGCCCGGTCGCCGCGGCGACCCGCTCGCGACCCCGGCCGGGATCCCACGCGGCGTGGGGCACCCGGATCTCCACCTGCCTGCGGCGGCGGTCGACGCGGACCCCGGCCCGGGCGAGCACGGCGCCGCTCGTCGCATCCGCCACCTCGCCGGTGGTCCCGTGCACGGTGACGAACCGCGCGGCCGGCGCGGTCACGTTGGCGCCATGCGGGAAGGGGCGCGGCGCCGAGGAGGATCCGAGCGCCAGCGCGATGCCGACGCGCGAGGGATCGATCATCGTGTTGAGCGTCACCCGGAAGGCGGTCTCGCCGCGCAGAGGGCGGATGCGCACCTCGACGAGGTCGGCCGCGTTGCCGGCGTAGGCCGAGGCCGTCGGGTAGGTGTAGGTCCCGTTCGGGGGCGAGAAGAGGTCGCCGCCCTTGCGCGGGTCGCCCCTGTCGCGCGTGCCGGTGTGCGCGCCGTGATCGTCGTAGAGGAAGTCCTGATAGAGGAACTCGCCGCGGCGGTAGGCGCTGGCGCCCGAGACGAGGATCGGCGCGGCGCGCCAGATCCCGGCGTTGGTCAGTTGCGGCGCGACCGCGGGCGCCCGGTAGAGGATCGCCGGCCCGGGTCGCGGGCCGGGGCCGCGCGAGAGCGAGGCGCGATCGGCCGAGGCGGCGGCGGGCGCGACGGCGAGCGCGAGGGCGACGGCGCCGCCCGCCAGGGCGGCACGACGAGCGAGGGGATGGGGCATCTACTTCCGTTTCTTTCGCTTGCGGCGCGCGGCGCCGGGATTAGCGGGCACCTGCGGCCGGCCGTCCCCGCCGGCCGGCTGGTCGTCCTCCGCGGGCTCCGGCGGCGGCGCGGCCGCCGCCTCCCGGCGGGAGGCGCCCTGACCGCGCGCCTCGGCGGCGGCGGCACGCTGGGACTGCATCGAGGGCCACGGATGCGCCTTGCCGTCCTCCCAGGCGGGTGGCACGCCGCTCGGCCAGCGCCCGGACAGCAGGTAGGCGAGCGCGCCGAGCCAGAAGGCCTGGACGATCACGTTGGTACCCCCGAGGATCGGCAGCACGAGGAACACGCCGACGAAGATCCCGATGTAGCCCATGAACCGCGTCAGCAGGCCGGCCCGCATCGCGTTCAGCGCGATCATCACGAAGGCGAAGGCGAGCGCGAGGCGCGCCGCGAACCCGAGGGTCTGGACGACGAGCAGCGCGGAGGAGCCGGTGACCCGCTTGGCCTGGTCGTAGCTCAGGCCGCCGTCGTCGACGAAGTTCTTCGCGCCGCCCCCGAGCAGCACCTGGAGCGCGATGCCGGAGATCGCGGTGGCGATGCCCCCGAAGATCGCCGAGATGCGTGCGACGCCGGGAAGCTCCGGCCGCCGCGCCTTCGTCGCCTCGTAGAGGTAATACAAGGTGTAGGACACGAGGGCGGCGCCGATCCCGGTGAGGATCGAGGCGATCAGGAGGGTCGACGCCTTGGCGTTCACGTCGACGAGCAGCGCGGGCGCGCTGTTGCCGAGGTTCGCGTAGGCGGACTGCTGCAGCAGCGTCCCGGCGAGCGGCAGGACGGCGGCGAGCGCGGTGACCGCGACCACCAAGGGGCGCCGGCGCCGCTCCTCCTGGACGTGGTCGGGGAAGCTCACGGAGCGCCGTATGCTAGCCGTGTGCGGACCTTCGCCGTGTCAGCGCTCGGCCCGGACCGCCCGGGGATCGTCGCGGCCATCACCGAGGTCGTCGCCGATCACGCCATGAACGTCGTCGACGCGCGCGGAGCGATCCTGCGCGGCCACTTCTCGGTGACCTTGCTCGCCACGGGAGGCGACCACGTCGACGCAGCCACCCTGCAGCGCGCCCTCGACGGCGTGCGCGAGCGCCTCGGCCTCGAGGCGGCGGTCGCTCGCGAGGTCCCCGCCCTGGACGACGCTGCCGCGCCCGAGACGACGCATGTCGCCACGGTGCGCAGCCACGAGCGGCCCGGCATCCTCCACGCGGTCTCCACCGCGCTGGCGCGCCACGGCGTCACCGTCACCAATCTCGGCGCGGCGCGCGCGCCCGGCGACGAGGCGGTGATGGTCTTCGAGGTCTTCGTGCCCGACCCCGACGTCGCCGAGGAGATCCGCGAGCGGCTGGCCGGGATCGCCGACGACGCCGAGGCCGAGGTCGGCTGGGCGCCCCTCTCGCCGGGCCGCGCCGAGGCCATACACTCGGCGTCGTGACGATCCGCGAGGTCATGACCGGAAGCGTCGTCGTGGCGGCGCCGGACGCGACCGTCCGCGAGGTCGCCGAGCTCATGCGCGAGCGCAACGTCGGCAGCGTCGTGCTCGTGGACGAGGCGTCCTCGCCGGTCGGCCTGCTCACCGACCGCGACCTCGCCGTCGGCGTGCTGGCCGACGGCCGCGACCCCGGTGACCGCGCCGGCGACCACGCCTCCCATCCGGTGGTCACGATCGATCCCGCCGCGGAGCTCGAGGCGGCCGCCGAGCTCATGGTCCGCCACGGCATCCGCCGGCTGCCGGTCCTCGACGGCACGCGGCTCACCGGCATCGTCACCCTCGACGACCTCGCCGTGCGCACGGGCGACCTGGAGCTCGCCGGTCACCTGACCACCCAGGTCACGCGCGCCAGCCTGCCGGAGTTCTACTTCCTCTCGCGCGGCGGTTGATGGCCGCCGGGCCGATCGCCGTCTACGGCGCCTCGGGCTACACGGGCAAGCTCGTGCTGGCCGAGCTCGCGCGGCGCGGCGCCGAGGTCGTGATCAGCGGGCGCAACGCCGAGCGGCTCCACACCGCCGCCGAGACCGCCGGCCTGGGGGGCGCGACCATCCGCCCCGCGGCGCTCGACGACCGCTCGGCGCTGCGCCACGCGATCGGCGACTGCGCCGCGGTCATCGCCTGCGCCGGCCCGTTCGCGCTCCACGGTGAGCCGGTCGTCCGGGCCGCGGTGGAGACCGGCACGCATTACGTCGACACGACCGGTGAGCAGACCTACATGGAGCGCCTCTTCTCGGCGCTCGACGACCCGGCGCGGGCAGCCGAGGTCGCAGTGGTGCCGGCCATGGGCTTCGACTACCTGCCGGGCGACCTGCTCTGCGGCCTCGTGGCCCGCGGCCACGAGCCGCTCTCGGACCTCGTCCTCGCCTACGCGGTGCGCGGCTTCGGGGCCACGCGGGGCACGATGCTCTCGGCGCTGGAGATGATGCGCGGCGGCGACCTTGCCTACCGCGACGGTGACTGGGGACCGGCCGGGAACGGGCCGATGCGCGCGAGCTTCGCCTTCCCCGAGCCGATCGGCCGCCAGGCGATGGCCAAGTACCCCTCGGGGGAGGTGCTCACCGTCCCGCGCCACGTCCGCACCCGCAACCTCACCTCGCTCATCACGGCGCGGACCTTCGCCTTGCATCCCGCGCTGGCGCCGAGCGTCCCGATGACGATGCCGGGGCTCGCGCTCGCCTTCCGCTCCCCCCTGCGCCTCGCGCTCTCGGCCGGCATCGACCGCCTCCCGGAGGGACCCGGCGAGGAGGCCCGCCAGGCCGCGGCCTTCACGATCTGCGCGGTCGCCCACGGGGAGGACGGCTCGACCGGGCGCGGGCGCGTCGAGGGCACCGACGTCTACGGGCTCACCGCCGTCTGCGTCGCGCACGGCGCGCTGCTGCTCGCGGGCCGCGGCGAGGGCGGTCCCACCGGCGTCCTCGCCCCCTCGCAGGCCTACGACCCCGAGGCGTTCCTCGCCCACCTCGGCTCGCACGGCCTGAGTTGGGCGGTCGAGGCCGGGATCTAGCAACCGCCTGAGCGCCGCGGCATCGGATCGGGCTAGCGGCGCATGCCCAGGGCCTCGAACGCGTCCCGCGGCCCGTGGAACCACTCGTAGCGCACGACCCTGCCCTCGCGCAGGGTCCACAGGGCCGACTCGCGTCCCTCGACCTCGATGCCGCTGGCGCGACCGCGGGCTTGGTAGTGGACGGCGACGGCGACGTGGTCTCCGGCCGCCTCCATGCCGTCCGGCTCCATCCGCCAGCTCTCCCATGCCTCGGAGACCTTGCTGACGGCGACCCCGAAGGCGTCGAGTCCGTCGCGCGTTCCGGGTTCCGTTGCTCCGGGCGGATTCACGTACTGGATCTTCGCGTCCATCAACTCGGGTGGCCCGGGCAACTCGTCGCGCGCCCAGGCCGCGTAGAAGCGACGGACCACGGCCATGTTCTCCTGGGACATCGCCGCCCAGTATCCATCAGCGCGACCCGATCGCCACGCGGGTTCACGCGTCCGCGAGCATCGCGCGCAGGGCGGGCACCGGATCGGCGCCCGCCACGCGCCGTGCGCCGGGCACGAGGCGGGCCAGCGCGTCGGCCCCGGCCAGGATCTCCGGGGAGGCGCGCTCGCCGTCGAGCACGGTGATCGGCGCCGCGATCCCGCGCAGCTCGCGCGGGGTGACCGGCCATGTGGCGAGGCCGCCCCAGTCGGCGAAGAACGATCCGGGCACGGCCGCGGCGCGCTCGGCCCGGGCGGGCTCGACCCCGTCCCCGAGCCACGCCGTGACCGCGTGAGCCCGCCCACCGGACTCCAGCGCGGCCGAGAGCAGCTCGCGCTCGGCGGCGAGCGCCTGACTGCCGCCGGCGACGATCCAGAGCAGCGGGGGCCCGACGAGCACCGCTCCGCGGACCGCGTCGGGATGCCGGACGAGCAGATCGAGGCAGACGAGCGCGCCGAAGTCCGCCCCGCAGAGCACCGCGGCGCCGACGTCGAGCGCGGAGAGCAGCGCCGCCGCGTCCTCGGCCTGCTCCTGCACCGTGGTCCGCTCGTAGGGCACCGGCGCCGAGGAGCCGCCGTAGCCGCGGCGGTCGTAGGCGATCACGCGCGCCCGGCCGGCGAGCTCCTCGCGCACCGGCGCCCACGTCGTGGCGTCGGCCGCCATCCCGTGGACGAGCAGGACCGGCGGGCCGTCGCCCTGCTCCGCGACGGCGAGCTCCACCCCGAGACCCGCGACGAGCGTCATCGCGCGTCAGCGTAGCCGCGCGTCCTGAGGTCGCCTTGAGGCGGGCGGCTACGATGGCCCCATGGAAGGCTCAGGCTTCGGAGACCTCTTCGGCAACCCCGACGAGCTGCAGCGCCGCATGGCGGAGTTCGCCGAGCAGATGCAGGGCGCACAGAAGCTCGCGTGGGCCGACAACGCGATCAAGCTCGCGGTCGATCTCACCGTCGCGGCGATCAACCGCGTGAACATCCAGGGCACGACCGCCGAGCAGGCCGAGCAGATCCGCTCGGTGATGGCCGTCGTGTTCCCGGAGGCGGTGACCCTGGTGCGCGAGGCGCGTCAGGGCCTCCAGTAGTCGCGGCGCCGCCCTCTCCTGCTACCCGACGGGCGCCCCGGCCTCCTCGCGTTCGGCGGCCTGTCGCGCCTGCTCGGCCGCCTCGCGGTCGGCCTTCCCCATCACCCGCACCTCCCGGAAGGAGCGGAAGCCGAAGACCCCGACCAGCGCCCCGAAGCCCAGGGCGAAGGAGAAGGCGCCGATCGCGATCTGCTGGCCGACGCTGAAGGCCGCCACGGTGGCCGTGGCGGCGCTGCCCTGGAACACCTTGACGAGCAGCGCCTGCTGGACCCCGGCGCCGCCGGGAGTGAACGGCACGACTGCCGCCACCCCGTTGCAGCCGAGGACGAGCAGCACATTGCGCACCGACCCGCCGACGTTGAAGGCTTCGAGCAGGAACCAGAACGCGGCGCAGCGCCAGAGCCAGGCGCCGAACTGGACGAGCCAGACGTCGCGCAGGTAACGGCGGCGGTCGAAGAGGATCGTCACGCCCTGGCGCATGCGCGCCCAGAACGCCTTGACCCGCACCGAGAGGAAGGCGAAGAGGACGAGGACGAGCACGCCGAGCGCCGTGAGCAGGAAGAGGGTGAACTGGGGGTGGGACGCGAGGTAGGAGAGGTCGAACGCGCCGAGCGCGGAGAAGTCGGGCGGCTTGGGGAAGACGCCCTGCGTGAACGCGTAGGCGAGCACCGGAATCCCGATCGTCAGGTCGAAGACCGCCTCGACGAGGAAGCTCGAGGCCACCGCCGGGTAGCTCGAGTAGGGCACGGAGGAGCGGACGAGGAAGAGCTTTACGACGTCCCCGCCGCGCGCCGGCACGACGTTGTTGAAGCCGTAGGCCGCGACGTAGGCCCCCCAGATCCGCCGGAAGGCGATCGGCTCGGCCGGATAGGCCGCGCGCAGGACGTTGAAGTACGCCCGGGCGCGCACCGTCATGTAGACCCCGAAGCACGCGAGGCCGAGCACGAGCGGCACCGCGCTCACGTCGGCGAGGTTGGTGAAGAAGTCCCCCACCGAGCTCAGGAACCCGGTGGCGATGGGGGCGGACGGCACGGCCACGGCCATGAGGGTACGCTGGCCTCCGTGCCCGGGCGGCTGCATGAGGCGACGTGGGGTCGGCTCGTCGCCGGGGCCTACGACCGCTGCCTGGCCGGGACGGAGGACGCCGGGCTGCGCGAGCGCCGCGCCGATCTCCTGGCCGGCGCGCGCGGCGACGTGCTCGAGCTCGGCGCCGGGACGGGGGCGAACCTGCGGCACTACCCGGGCGCCGTGCGGCGACTCGTCCTCACCGAGCCGAGCCCGCACATGGCGGCGCGACTCGCGCCGAAGGTCGCGGCAACGCGGCCCACGGCCGAGGTCGTCGCGGCGGGCGCCGAGGCGCTGCCCGTCGCGGATGACAGCTTCGACACCGTGGTCTCGACCCTCGTCCTGTGCACCGTCGACGATCCCGAGCAGGCGGTCACCGAGATCGGCCGGGTGCTGCGACCGGGCGGGCGCCTGCTGTTCCTCGAGCACGTCCGGGCGGAGGATCCGGGGCTGGCGCGGTGGCAGGATCGCCTGGAGACCCCGTGGCGCCTGTTCGGCGCGGGGTGCCACTGCAACCGGGACACGGTCGCCACGATCGCGCGGTCGGGGCTGACCCTCGAGGCGGATGTGATCCGCACGCGCCTTCCGAAGGCCCCGCCGCTCGTGCGTCCGCTCGTCGCGGGCACCGCGCGCGCCGCCTGAGCCGGGCCGCCGTCCCGCCGCTCGACCTGACCGGGCGCGGCGTTAGCCTCGCGGTTCGTGGCCGCGCCGCCAGACGACCAGTCGACCCCGGAGGAGGAGCACGGGTTCGTCGCTGAGGTCGAGGAGGTCGCGCGTGAGGCCGAGGTCCTCGCCGAGCGGGCCCGCAGCCAGGCGACCTACGCGCTCGTCCTCATCCTCGTCTTCATCGGCGTGGTCTTCGACCTCGCCGCCCCCGACGCGCCGTGGGCCCGAGGCGTGGCCGTCGTCATCAGCGGCTCGACGCTCCTGCTCACGCTCTGGGTCGCGCGCGTTCGGCCGCGGCAGTTCCGGATCGTGGCGGGCATCGTTGCGATCGCGGTCCTCGGGTCGACGGTCGGGCTCGTCGTGGGCGGCGACTTCGCCACCGACGCCGTGCGCATCGTCCAGGCCGCGCTCGTGGCCGCGGCCCCCGTCGCGATCCTGCGCGACCTCGTCCGCTACCCCGAGATCACGCTGCGCACGGTGTTCGGCGTTCTCGCCGTCTACCTCCTGCTCGGCTCGTTCTTCGCCGCGCTCTACAGCATCCTCGCCTCGATGGAGTCCGGCCCGTTCTTCGCGCAGGGCACCGACGGGAGCCTGGCCGACCGGCTCTACTTCAGCTACGTGACGATCACCACGGTGGGCTACGGCGACTTCACCGCGGCGACCCGGGTCGGGCGCTCGCTGGCGGTGGCGGAGGCCCTGATCGGCCAGCTCTACCTCGTGACGCTGGTCTCGCTGATCGTCGGCAACCTCGGGCGGGCCCGGCGGGGACGGGAGGCGCCAGCCCCGGCCGATCCGGCCGCATCGCCGGGCGACTGATCGCGACCCCTGGCGTTCCGGGTTCCGTAATGGCGCGGGCGCCGGGCGGGACCTACGGTGGTCCCATGTCCTCGCGCCTCGCAATCCCGCTCGCCACGGCCGCGCTGCTCCTCGCCCTGCCGGTGACCGAGGCGATGGCGTCGGGATCCATCGCGGCCCACGCCGTGGCGATCACCGACTCGGCCACAACGGCGCCCGCGCATGCGGCCGTGGCGCGCCCCGCCACCGTCACGATCCGCTCCACCAGCTTCGGGCGCATCCTCACCGATGGCCGCGGCTTCGCGCTCTACCTCTTCACCCGCGACGGCCGGGGTCCGAGCCGCTGCTATCGCGCGTGCGCCCGGGTCTGGCCTCCGCTGCTCACGCGCGGGCCGCCGACGGCCGCCGGGGACGCCCGGTCCGGCCTGCTCGGGACCACCCGCCGCGCCGGCGGTCGGCGTCAGGTGACCTACCGCGGTCAGCCGCTCTACCACTTCGTCGGCGACGCGAGCCCACGGCAGGTGCTGTGCCAGGGCGCGCCCGAGTTCGGCGGCGTGTGGTGGGTCGTCTCTCCCCGCGGGTACGCGATCCACTAGGGCTGCCCTTCCTGCCCTAGGCCGCCGCGCCGAGCTCCTCCAGCGCCGCCAGCACCGCGGCGTCGTGCTTCTCCGGGATCGCCTTGGGGATGACGTGGGCGATCGTGCCGTCGGGGGCGATGACGAAGGTCGAGCGCTGGACGCCCATGTGCGTGCGCCCGTACATCGACTTCTCGACCCAGGTGCCGTAGGCCTCGGCCACGGCGTGATCGGCGTCGGAGAGCAGCGGGAAGCCGAGGTGGTGGTGCTCGTCGAAGGCGGCGATCGCCTCGACCGGATCGGTCGAGACCCCGTAGACGACGGTGCCGGCGCGCGCGTAGTCGGCGCGGTGGTCTCGGATCCCGCAGGCCTGCGTGGTGCAGCCCGGGGTCTCAGCGCGTGGATAGAAGTAGAGGACCACGGGCGTGCCGCGCAGTGCGGACAGGGTCACCGTGTCCCCGTGCTGATCGGGCAGGGTGAAGTCCGGGGCGGTGTCGCCGGCGTCGAGCATGTCGATCTCCTTCGGTGGCGGGGCATTGCGGCGGTCTGGGATCGCCAGCCAAGCACGGATCCGACGGACCGGTCGTGCGCGCGCGCATCTCGTCACGGAGGCGGCGGCGACTCGTGACCTACTTGAGCAGGCGCGAGAGGCGCCGGTCCTTCAGCAGCCGCCCGTCCGTCTGGCAGGCCGGGCAGTAGCTCATCACGTAGTCCTCGTAGTGGACCGCCTCGAGGCGGTCGCCGCACCGGGAACAGGGCTCGCCCTGCCGACGGTGGACGGTCAGGGGCATCGGGAGCTTGTCGGGGATCGGCAGCTCCACGACCCCCTCGTAGTGGTCGAGCGCGGCCCCGAGCCGATCCACCGTCGCGGCGCGCAGCGCGGCGCCCTCCTCGGGCTCGAGATCCGCACCCCGCTTGAACGGCGAGAGCCGGGCGGCGTGCAGGATCTCGTCGACCCACGAGCGCCCGATCCCCGCGATGACCCGCTGGTCGCGCAGCAGCGCGTGGAGCGGGCGGGGCTGGTCGAGCAGGGCGACGAAGTCCTCGGGCGGGTCGGGCCACGCCTCGGGCCCGAGCGTCGCCACGGTCTCCTCGGCGTCGACCGCGTCGGCGGCCAGCAGCCGGACCCAGGCGGCCTGCTTGGTGCCGAACTCCCGCAGCCGCAGCTCGCGCTCGCCGTCGAGCCGAAGCAGCAGCCGAGAGGTCCGGTCCCGCAGCGACGCGCGGCGATCGAAGAGCTGCAGGCGCCCGGCGGACATGAGGTGCAGGAGCAGGGCGAGATCCCCCGCCTCCACCACGAGCATCTTTCCCCGGCGGCCGACCCCGGTCAGGTCCCGGCCCTCGAGCGCGGCGAGCGGCGGGTCGTAGGTCTTCAGCGCGTTGAGGCCCGGGGCCAGCGCCGACTCCACCCGCGCGCCGGCAACGGCCGCGCCGAGGCGCCGCGCGGTGATCTCGACCTCGGGAAGCTCGGGCACGCCCTTCAGGCTACGACGCGCGGCCGGGCGTCAGACCCCGAGCAGCGCCGCGAGCATCCGGCGCACCACGGCGCGGGCGGCGCCAGGGTCGAGCCCCTGGTGGCGGCGCAGCGCGTCCCAGCTGGGCCAGGAGGCCGCGGCGGCGAGCGCCTCCAACAGCTCCTCGCCCTGCCGGTCGGGCAGCACGGCGATCTCCGCGGCGAAGACGTAGGCGACCTCCGCCCGGGCGCCCGCGCGCACGAGGCGTAGCTTCTCGGCCACGAGCTCGGAGAACGGCTCGAGCAGGATCGCCGCGCGGCGCATGCCCGAGACCGTCTCCAGCACCTCGGCCCGCTGATCGAGGAAGGCGTCGAGGCGCGGCTCCAGCGGCAGGGCGACGTCGATCGGGGCGATCATCCCTCGCACCCGCTCCTCCTGGGCGGCGGCGGCCGCCGCCACGAGCCCGTCGCGGTCCGGGAAGTGCTGGAACACCGTCCTCGGCGAGACGCCGGCGCGGGCGGCGATCATCTCGGCGGTCGGGCGGACCTCGCCCGAGTCCAGCAGTTCGAGCAGGGCCTGGACGAGCGCCGACCGCGTCCGCTCGGCCCGGAGGCTGCGCCCGTCGCGCCGAGCACCGGCCTCGTCGGGGGCGGCGGTGGTCATCGTGCGAACCGTAGCGACTTCTTGCACCCATCATGCAGATATGCGCTCGCCACCGGCCCCGGAGGGGCACCCGCCGCCGTTCACCAAGCCTTTCCTCGGGGTTCATGCCGCCTTAATCGCTGTGGGAGAGGGTGATCGACATGAACACGATCCTTGCCATCGCCGATCAGCCGCAGTTCGATCTCGACCTCATCGACGAGGTCTCCGCCCTCAGCCCGGAGCGGGTCACGCTCGTCCTCGACGGCGACGAGCGCACATGGGCGTGGGACGAGACAGCCGAGGGACGCGGACGGCGGGACCGTCTGGCCGCGCTCATCTCCGCGATCTCCGACCGCACCGGCGCCGCCGTCGTCGGGACCATCGCCCGCCCCGAGGCCGCCCCGCGCAACGGCTACGACGCCGTGGTCGCGCCGGGCCTCGCGGTCGCCGCGTAGCCCGCGGCGCTCCGCCTCGTCGCGTGCCGCCGGCCCGCGCCGGCGGCACGCGTCGTTCAGTGCTCGACCGCGTGCCCCGCGACCCGCGCCAGCTCCCTCGGGCGCAGCAGCGCGAGCAGCTCCCCCGCTCCTGGACCGACCCGCACGCCGGCCACGCCGCCCTTCTTCATCTGGACCGTGCCGCCCGTCAGGTCGTGGACTGCGGTCGAGAGGTCCGGCTCGTGCCCCACGACGAGCACGCGAGCGTCCTCGCCGTGACCGGCCAGGAGCGCGCGCGCCTCATCGGCGTCGAAGCCCGAGGAGAGCGCCTCGTGGTCGGCCGGCTCAACGCCGAGCGCCTCGCCGGCCAAGCGGGCGGTTTCCCGCGCGCGCACGCGCGGGCTGGTGAGCACGAGGTCGAACTCCAGCCCGAGGGCGGCGAGCGCGCTGCCGGCGGCGCGGGCCTGCGCCTCGCCTCGCGGCGTGAGGCGGCGGTCGGCATCGGGTCGTGAGCCGTGCGGCTCGGCTTCGCCATGGCGCAAGAGCCAGAGCTGGCGGGGCATCGCGCGTGGAGCTTAGCTACTGGCCCGCGGCGTCCCGCCGCCGTCCGTCGCACACGTGGCGAGGCGTTCGCCGAAGCCGGCTACGCCGCGGCCGGCAGCGTAAAGCGCACCCGGGTCCCGCAGTCGGTGTCGGCGAGCCAGATCCGCCCGCCGTGCGCCTCGACGATCGCGCGGGAGATGGCCAGCCCGAGTCCGGCGCCGCCGTCGGTGCGCGGCGCGTCGACGCCACCGCGGAAGAAGGCCTCGAAGGCCCGGGCCCGGTCGGCCGCCTCGATGCCGTCGCCGGTGTCCGCGACCTCCACCTCGAGGCCGTGGGCCCCGCGCGTCGCGCGGACCATCACGCTGCCGTCGGCCGGCGTGTGGCGGATCGCGTTCTGGATGAGGTTGAAGAGGACGCGCTGGAGCTTCTCGGGGTTGGCCCGCGCGGCGGGCAGGGGACGCTCGACGTCGGCGCGCACCGCGACGCCCTTCGCGTCGGCGGCCGGGCGCATCGCCGCCACGGTCTCTCCGACGAGGTCGTCGATCGGCACCCGCTCCATCGACCACCCGATCTCGCCGGCCTCCAGGCGGGAGAGCTCGAAGAGGTCGTCGATCAGCCCGCCGAGCGCCCGCAGGTGCGTGCCCATCCGGTCGAGATACTCGCGACGCGTGGCGTCGTCGACGATGTCGTCGGCCAGCGCCTCGGCGAGCAGGCGCAGCGAGGTGATCGGCGTGCGCAGGTCGTGGGACACCGCCGCGATGAGGTCGCGGCGGGCCGCCTCGGCCTGGTCACGGGCGCCCTCCTCGGCGACGAGGCGGCCGATCATGGCGTTCGCGGCGTCGGCGAGCTCGGCGAGCTCGTCGCGGCCCGCGGTGCGGATCCGCACGTCGCGGCGCCCCTCCCCGACGGCGGCGAGGCCGTCGCGGATGGCGTGGACGTCGCCCATCACGCCCCGGGCCAGCACCTGCGCGGCGACAACGGCCACGACGCCGGCGAACGCGGCGATCAGCCCGATGACCGCGGCGTCGTGCTCGGAGACGAACATCAGCGCGCCGGTGACGAGCACAACGACGATGACCTGCCCGATCGCGACGGCCGCGGTGAGCGCGAACTGGCGTCCGAGCCCACCGACGCGGGCGCGCCGTGCGGCAAGGACGCGGGCTCCTGCGAGCGCCCCGCCGGCGGTGGCCGCGAGGATGGCCAGCGTGACGAGGCCGGCGTGGACGCCGCCGTCGAGCGCCATCGCGGCGCCCACCGCGACCGCGCAGATCGCCACCATGGCTCCCGCCGCCCAGGTCATGGCTGGAACCGGTAGCCCACGCCCCACACGGTCTGCAGCCAGCGCGGGGTGGCCGGATCTTCCTCGATCTTCGCGCGCAGGCGGCGCACGTGGACGGTCACGGTCGAGGTGTCGGAGTAGAAGGCGTACTGCCAGACCTGGTCCATGAGCTGGTTGCGGGAGAAGACCTGGCCCGGGTGGGAGGCGAGGAACAGCAGCAGGTCGAACTCGCGCTGGGTCAGCTGCGCCTCCTCGCCGCGGACCATGACCCGCCGCGACGCGGGGTCGATGCTCAGGCCGTCGAGCTCGATCGCCTCCGCCGGCGACTCGCTCGTGTCGACCCGCCGCAGGACCGCGTCGACGCGGGCGACGAGCTCGGCCGGCGAGAACGGCTTCACGACGTAGTCGTCGGCGCCAAGCCGCAGGCCGATGATGCGGTCGGACTCCTCGCCCTTCGCGGTGAGCAGGATCACCGCCACGCGACGCTCGCCGCCCTCGCGCAGCCGGCGCATGACCTCGAGCCCGTCGATGCCGGGCAGCATGAGGTCGAGCACCACGAGGTCGGGGCGCTCCTCGCCGGCCAGGCCGACGGCGGAGGGCCCGTCGCCCGCGATGCGCGTGGCGTACCCCGCCCGCTCGAGGTAGCGGGCCACCACCTCGGCGATCGTCGGCTCGTCGTCGACGACGAGCACGGACCCGCGGCGGTGCTCGACGGCGCTCATCCAGCGATTGTGGGTGCTGGCCGGGCCGCAGGCAAGCCGCGGGCCGCCGGGTTCACCGAACGTTCAGGGGCGACTGGAGGAGACCGAGTCCGGCGTGCGCCGCGAGGGTCGCGGCGATGGCGGCCTCGTGGCCGGTCTCGTGGTCGGGATAGAGGGCAAGTGGGTCGTCAATCGCGGTCGGGCGGCCGAGGACGCCCGCCAGCGTCGCGAGCAGGCACAACGCCGAGTAAGTCGGCTCGTAGCCGCCCTCCTGGGTGAGAACGGCGTGGCCGTCGCAGAGTTCCGCGGCGAGGCCGCCGAACGCTGTGCCCGATCGCGTGGAAGCCGTCCATCGAGACGCACATCCGGCCGTTGGGGTCGAACTGGCTCGCGTCCTGGCCGGCGGCGCCGAGCAGCACGTCGGGCCGGAAGGCGCGGAGCGCGGGGGCGACAACGCGCTCGAAGGTCGCGGCGTAGGCGCGGTCGCCACCGCCGAAGGGCAGCGCGACGTTGACGTTGCGCCCCGCGCCGGCGCCCGCCCCGATCTCGTCTGGAGCGCCCATCTCGGG
This sequence comes from Solirubrobacterales bacterium, assembly GCA_038251325.1. Lineage (GTDB taxonomy): Bacteria > Actinomycetota > Thermoleophilia > Solirubrobacterales > Solirubrobacteraceae > JBBSBL01. The sequence continues at coordinate 21,560 of JBBSBL010000042.1, forward strand.
ATGGGTGACGGGGTCCCACGCGCGGTGGTCCATGTGGAGGCTGATGGTCAGGACCTCGGGCCGCGACCAGGAGCAGGCCTGGGTCCCGTTGCCGTGGTGGACGTCCCAGTCGACGATCGCCACCCGCTCGGCGCCCCGGTCGAGCGCCCGCTGCGCGGCGAGCGCGACGTTGTTGAAGAAGCAGTAGCCATCGATCGTCGCCGGGCCGGCGTGGTGGCCCGGCGGGCGGGCGAGCGCGTAGGTGAGCGGCGCGGCCCCGTCGAGCACCGCGTCGAGCGCGTCGAGCGCGCACCCGGCGGCGGCGCGGGCGGCCTCGGGCGTGCGCTGCGAGGCGAACGTCGACGATTCGCCGATCGCGGTCACGCCGTCGAGCTCCGCGAGCCCCTCCACGCGGTCGACTTGGGCCGCGGAATGGACTCGCTCGAGCGCGCTGCGCCCCGCCGGGCGCGCCGCGCGCCACTCCAGCGCGTCGGCCAGCGGCCCGCGCTCGAGCGCCGAGCGGACGTTGCGCA
>JBBSBL010000043.1:0-21209 GCA_038251325.1 Solirubrobacterales bacterium
GAGATCGCGATCTCGCGCGGCCGCGCCGAGACCTAGGGGCGCGGGCCGTGTCGGCCGGCACGCGGGCACCCGTTCGCGGCGGCGGCGAGGCGTGGCTCGGGCCGGAGGGCCGAGCGCGGCTGGCCGCCCGCATCGACGTGGGCCTCGAGCGCGCGCGGTCGCGCGGGCGCGAGGTGCTCGCCGCGGTCACGGTGGAACTGCCGGCGCAGGTCGATCCCTCCGCGACGGTCCTCGCCTCCCGGCGCCCCGGGGAGCCCTGGGCGTGCCTCGAGCAGCCCGACCGGGGAGGGAGCGCGCTCGCCGCCCTTGGCGCGGCGCAGACGCTCGAGGCCCGCGGCCCGGAGCGCTTCACCCGCGTGGCCCGTGGCTGGCGCACGCTGGCCGGCGAGGCCGCCGCGGAACCCCCCGACGGGCCCCCCGGCGCGGGGCTCGTCGCCCTCGGCGGCTTCGCCTTCGCGCCGGAGGGTGGCGCCGCGCCCCACTGGTCGGCGTTTGCCCCGGCGTCGCTCGTCGTGCCCGAGGTCGCGCTGGCCCGCCGCGGGGAGGACGTGCGGCTCACCGTCGCGGCGTCGGTGGCGGGCGGCGACGTCGCCGACGACGTGCTCGCGCGGGTCGAGCGCCGGCTCGCGGAGCTGCGCGACCCCGGCCTCCCGCTGGTCGATCCCGACCCGGCCGGCTCCTACCGCGTGTCCTCCCCGATGCCCCCTGCCCACTACGAGGACGCCGTCGCCCGGGCGGTCGAGCGGATCCGCGCGGGCGCGCTGGAGAAGGTGGTGCTCGCGCGGGAGGTGCAGGTCCACGCCCCGGTGCCGCACGATCCGGCCGCGGTCTTCGGGGTCCTGCGGGCGGCGTTCCCGAGTTGCTACGTCTTCGCGATCGGCCGGGGCGAGGACGCCTTCGTCGCGGCCAGCCCGGAGCTCCTGGTCCGCCGGGAGGGGCTGCGCGCCACGACGGTGGCGCTGGCCGGCTCCACCAGCCGCAGCGCCGACCCGGCGGTCGACAGCCACCTCGGGGAGCGGCTCCTGCGCTCGGCCAAGGACCGCGAGGAGCAGGCCATCGTGACCCGGCGCATCGAGCGGGCCCTGCGCCCGCACGCCGTGTGGGTGACCGCCGCGCCGGAGCCGGCCCTCGTGCGGGTGGCGAACATCCAGCACCTCGCCACGCCGATCCGCGCCCAGCTCGCGGCGCCGATGAGCGTGGTCGAGCTCGCTGGCGCCCTGCACCCGACGCCGGCCGTCGGCGGCGAGCCCTTCGCGGCGGCCGAGCCGCTGATCCCGCGCCTGGAAGGCCTCGATCGCGGCTGGTACGCCGGCCCGGTGGGCTGGACCGACGCGAACGAGGACGGTGAGCTCTGCGTCGCCTTGCGCTGCGCGCTCCTGCGCGGCCGGGTCGCGCACTGCTTCGCCGGCGTGGGCGTCGTCGGCGACTCCGACCCGGCGGCCGAGCTGGCCGAGACCGAGGTGAAGCTCCAGGCGCTCGTGCCGGTGCTGGCGGGGTAGGGGCGGCCTCAGCCTGCGCTCGTCCGCAGCGCGGCCATCCCCTCGTCGTAGGTGACCGGCGGCGTGTAGCCCAGCTCCCGCCGCGCCTTCGCGATGTCGATCGTGCACTCGAGCGAGGAGGCCCAGATCGCGAACTTGGTCAGCGGCGGGTCGCCCGGGCGGCGAAGGGCGCGCCAGGTCGCCTCGGCGGCCCGCGCGGCGGCCCGGGCCACGGGCGCCGGCGTGTTGCGCCCGGACGGGACCACGCCGCGGGTCCCGACGTAGTCGGTCACGAAGCGGCGGAACTCGACCGGGTCGCCGTCCGTCACGAAGTAGGCCTCGCCGTCGGCGCCGTGGCGCGCGCCGAGCACCAGGCCCTCGACGACGTTGTCCACGTGGGCGGTGCTGGTCAGGTGATGGCCGCCGCCGACCCAGGAGAAGCGTCCGCGCTCGATCACCTCGAGCAGGGCGGGGAGGATGGTCGCGTCGCCGGGGCCCCAGACGAGGCGGGGGCGCACGACGACCGTCGCGAACCCGTCGCTGCTCGCGGCCCGGACGGCCTGCTCGGCCAGCGCCTTGGTCGCCGCGTAGGGGACGGGGGAATCCGGCCGCAGGGGCGCGGTCTCGTCGACGTGCACCAGGGGCTGGCCGGCCATCAACGCGGCCTCGGTCCCGACGTGGACGAAGCAGCCCACCCCGGCCTCGCGGCTCGTCTCCAGCGCAGCCCGCGTCCCGCCGACGTTGAGCCGCTCGAACTCCTCCCACGGCCCCCACTGGGCCACCGCGGCCGCCGCGTGGAAGGTCACGTCGCACCCGTCGGCCCCCGCACGCAGGGCGTTGCGATCGAGCAGGTCGCCCGCCACCGGCTCGGCGCCGGCCTCGGAGATGGCCGCGGCGGCGGCGTCGGAGCGGGCCAGCCCGCGGACCCGGACGCCGTCGTCGACGAGGCGCCGGATGAGTCGGCCCCCGATGAAACCGGAGCCGCCCGTGACGAACGCGGTCGAGAGCTCCCGCACGCCGCGGACCCTAGATGATCGGATTCGCCCTCGTCCGCGGCGTGCGACATCCTCTGGTGTCGTGAGACCGACTCCGCGTGAGGCCGGCGCCGTCCTCGTCGCGCTTCCCGGCTCCCTCATCCGCCGGCGGAACGCGCGCCGCGCCGCGGGGCTCGGCGCCTTCGCGACGGGGGCCTCGGTCACGGGGGCCTCGGCGACCGGCGCGAAGGCGGCCGGGGCGGCGGCGGTCGGGGCGCTCGCGCTCGGCGCCGGGGCGATCGGGGGTCTGACGATCGGACGCCTCACCGTCCGCCGCGCCCACTTCGAGCGCATGCGGATCGACGAGCTCGAGGTCGGCAGGCTCCGGGTCGAGTCCCTCGAGCTCCCGCCGCGGTAGGTCGTCGGGCAGCGGATCTGCCGGACCCGCGACCCGCGCCGAACGGGAGGCTCCGCTCAGACCGCTCGCGCCCGCCGCCAGACGGCGACGACCTCGCGCACCGTGGCCTGGCGCCAGGTGATGCGCCGGTCGAGCGGGCGCAGGGCGAGCTCGAAGCGCCCGGACTCGGTCTGCTCGAGGCCGGTGACGAGGGCGTGGAAGTGCCGGCCCTTCTTGTCGACCTCGACGATGTCGCCGGGCGCGATCCCCTTTGCGGTGACGCGCCGGGGCCGGGACGGCTCCGCCTCGGACTCGAGCAGGCTGGACTGGACGGGCTCGCTCACGGGGCGCGGACCGTAGCGGCCGCCGGGGACGCCGCGGTCACCGCCGCCCACGCCCGCCGATGCAGGTCGACGTTGGCGCGGCGGTCGGTGCGGACCTCGAGGAGCGTCGTGCCGTCGGCGCGCACCGAGCGCGCGACGGCCTCGCGCAGCGCCGCCCGGGTGCCCACCCGCTCGTGCCCGAGCCGGAAGAGCGCGGCGGCGGCGGCGAAGTCGAGCCCGTGCGGGGTGGCGACGTGGCGCTCGAACGCCGCGCCGACCCCGGCCACGGGCAGGAACTCGAAGATGCCGCCGCCGTCGTTGTTGACCAGCACGACGGTGAGGGACAGTCCGAGCCGTCGCGCCGCGAGCAGCCCGCCGAGGTCGTGGAGGAGCGCCACGTCGCCCGTGAGAAGTACGACCGGCCCGTCGGCGGCCGCGGCCACGCCGAACGCCGTCGAGGTCGTCCCGTCGATGCCGTTCGCGCCGCGGTTGGACAGCACCGCCGGCCCGTCGTCGCGCACCGGGAGGAAGGTCTCGACGTCGCGGATCGGCATGGAGGCGGCGACCACGAGCGTCGCGTCGGGCCCGAGCGCGCCGGCGGTCTCGAGCGCGACGGCCGGCTCGGAGAGCTCTTCGCCCAGTGCGGCGGAGAGGGCGGCGCCGGCGACGGCGTCCGCGGCGCGCCAGCCCGCGAGCCAGTCCGGGTCGGCATCGGGGCTCGGGCCGAGCCCGGCGAGCGTCGCGGCCGGGTCGGCGACGAGGCGGACGTCCGCGAGGGCGTCCGGATCCTGCCAGGCACCGTCGGGATCGATCAGCAGGTGCGTCGCGCCGTCGAGGCCCGCGAGCCAGGAGCGCAACGGCTTGGAGGTGGGCAGGTCGCCGACCCGGAGCACGAGATCGGCGCCGCGCGCCGTGGCGAAGGCAGCGTCCCGGAGCAGCGCGTCGTAGTGCGCGATGGCCGCCGGGCCGCGCCGCGCCCCGGAGAGCGGGTCGGCGAGCAGCGGCATGCCCGCGGCGTCGGCCGCCCGGGCCAGGTCGGCCGGCAGCGAGCCCGGCGGCTCGCGGCGACCGGCGACGATCACTCCCCGCGCCCGGCCGGCGAGGGCCTGCTCGAGCGCCTCCGGGGCCGCGGCGGCGTGGCGGCCTCTCACCGCGGTGACCCAGGGCCGGCCGGCCGGTCGCCCCGGCGCCGGCGCGGGCACGCCCTCGGGCGGGACGAGCGGCTCTCGGAGCGGGACGTTCAGATGAACCGGTCCGGGTCCCTCCATCGCCGCCTGGACGGCCCGGCAGCCCAACCGCCGCCACCAGGCGATCGGCGTCGTCTCGTCGTGGTCCCCGACCTCGCAGAACCAGCGCACGGCGTCGCCGTAGAGCTTGACCTGGTCGATCGTCTGACCCGCGCCGGCGTCGCGCAGCTCCGGCGGGCGGTCCGCGGTGAGGACCACGAGCGGCAGGCGCCCCTCGCGGGCTTCGATCACCGCCGGCAGGAGGTTGGCGGCCGCGGTCCCCGAGGTGCAGGCGACAACCGCCGGCACGCCGGTCGCCTTGGCCACGCCGAGCGCGAAGAACCCGGCACAGCGCTCGTCGATGTGCGACCAGCAGCGCAAGCCCGGCTCTCCGGTCAGGGCGAGGAGGAGCGGGGTCGAGCGCGACCCCGGCGCGGTCGCGACGTGGCGCACGCCCGAGCGCGCGAGCTCGTCGGCGACGGCACGAAGCCCCACGTGGGAGTGGATCGCGGTCATGATGGCGGGCCGATGGCGTCCCCGGCCGTGCTGCTTCACGGATTCAGCCAGACGCACCGTGCCTGGGATGGGGTACGGGCATGCCTCGGCGAACGCTACACGGAGGTTCTCGCCCCGGATCTTCGCGGGCACGGCGACGCCGCCGCCGCGGAGCCGGTGACCTTCGAGGCCGTCCTGCGCGACCTCGCCGCAATCGGGGCACGCCGCTTCGTGCTCGCCGGCTACTCGATGGGTGGCCGCATCGCGCTCGCCTTCGCCCTGGGCCGTCCGGAGCGGGTGGAGCGCCTCGTCCTCGTCGGGGCCTCGCCCGGCCTGTCGGTGGCACACGAGCGCGCCGTCCGGCGCGCGGCCGACGACGACCTCGCCGCGGAGATCGAGCGCGACGGCGTGCCCGCCTTCGCGGAGCGCTGGGCGCGGCTGCCGCTGTGGGCGGGGCAGTCGGAGAGCGTGGCCGCCGCGGCTCGCGAGGACCGCTTGCGGAACACGCCCGCCGGACTGGCCGCCGCGCTGCGCGGCCTGGGGACCGGGACCATGACGCCGCTCTGGGACCGGCTGGCCGAGCTCCCGATGCCGGTGACGCTGGTCGCCGGCGAGCGCGACTGGCGCTTCCACACGACCGCCGCGGCGATGGCAGAGCTCATCCCGACCGCCGAGGTCGTCGCCGTGCCCGAGGCCGGTCACGCCGTGGCGCTCGAGGCGCCGGCGGCGGTCGCCGCCGCGCTGTAGCGCCGGGGCGGGCGCTACCCCACCGGCTCGACGCCGAGCCCCGGCCCCGACGGCGTCGCGATCGCGCCGTCCCGCGTCGGCAGCGGATCCTCGAGGCCCGCAAAGCGCGCGAGCGTGGCCAGGCCGCACGGTCGGTCCGGGCGCACGACCCCGGCGGCGTGCAGGGCGGCGGCGATCCCCAGCGGCCCGTCGAGGGACGAGGCCAGATAGACCTGAAGGCCCGCGCGCCGGGCCCGCGCGGCGGCGGTGAGCAGGCCCGAGATCCCGCCGCATGCCGCGATCTTGAGACAGACGGCGTCGGCCGCGCCGGACTCCAGTGCCCCGGGCAGCACCGCACTCTCGTCCATCGCCACCGCCACCGGACTGCGCTCCCGGACCTCGCGCAGGCCGGCGAGGCCGTGCACCGGCTCTTCGCAGAGCTCGATATCCGCGGGCGCGAGCGCGCCGAGCGCCGCCACCGCCTCCTCGACCGTCCAGGCGCCGTTCGCGTCCAGCCGCAGCGCGACGCCGGGGCCGGCGACGGCGCGGACCGCCGCCACGCGCCCGGCGTCGTCCCCCAGCCCGGCCTTGAGCTTGACGCAGCGAAAGCCCGCCGCGACCGCGGCGGCGGTCTCGGAGGCGGCCGTGGCGCGATCCGCCGCGCCGACGGTCGCGTTGACCGTCACCGGCCCGGCATGCTCCGCCCCGAGCAGCGCCGCCACCGCCCGGCCGGCACGCCGCCCGGCCAGGTCCCACAGCGCGAGGTCGACCGCCGCGAGCGCCTGGGGAAGGGCCGCCCGAGCCTCGCAGGCCGCGAGCAGCGCCTGCCGCGCCGCCGGGCTCGCCGGCTCCTCCGCCGCCTCGAGCACCCCGACGCAGTCCTCGAGCGCCGCGCGGCAGGCGGCGAGCGGCACGCCGTCGTAGGGCTCCAACGGCGCGGCCTCGCCGTGACCGGCGAGCCCATCGGCGGTCTCCAGGCGCAGGCGCAGCAGCTCCCGGGAGGCGACCAGGCCGTTCGCGGTGGCCAGCGGCGGGTCGAGTCGCAGCCCGACCCGCTCGATCGCGACCCTCACCGGCCGAGCAGCAGCCCGGCGGCGAGCAGGACGCAGAAGGCGAGCTGGAGCATCCCGGTGCGGGCCAGGGCGGCGTTGAGCGCCGGGCCGTCGGTCCGGTTACGCACCGTGCGCACGACCCCGGCGGCGAGCGGAAGCGAGAGCCACGGCAGCAGCAGCCAGGCCTTCAACGGACCGAAGAGCCAGGCCACCGGCGTGGTGAGGAAGGCGGCGTAGACCATCACCGCGAACAGCGTCCGCGTGCGCGCCCGGCCGAGGCGGACCGCCAGCGTCCGCTTGCCCGCCCGCCGGTCGGTCTCGAGGTCGCGGACGTTGTTGACGACGAGGATCGCCGCGGCGAGGAGCCCGACCGGGACGGCCAGCGCGAGCGCCTCCCAGTCGAGCGCCTTCGTCTGCACGAAGTAGGTGCCGGTCACCGCGACGACGCCGAAGAAGAGGAAGACGAACACCTCGCCGAGGCCCTCGTAGCCGTAGGGCCGCGGGCCGCCGGTGTAGAGCACGCCGGCCAGGATCGAGGCGGCGCCGACGAGCAGAAGCTCCCATCCGGCCACCGAGACGAGGTAGAGGCCGACGAGCACGGCCGCCGCGAAGGAGGCGTAGGTCGCGACCAGCACCTGCCGGGGTGGCACCAGGCCCCCGGCGGTCACCCGGACCGGGCCCAGCCGGTCCTCGGTGTCGGCGCCCCGGCGCGCGTCGGAGTAGTCGTTGGAGAGGTTCGTCCCGACCTGGATGAAGACCGAGCCGAGCAGCGTCGCCACGAAGGCCAGGGGCTTGAAGTCGTCGCGCAGCGCCGCGGCGAGCGCGGTACCGACGAGCACCGGCGCCACGGCGGCCGGCAGCGTCCGCGGCCGGGCCGCCATCAGCCAGATGCGCAGGCCGCTCGGCCGCAGCTCCGCTCGCGCCGACACGGGCGTCAGGGCCGCCGGGGGAACTTCGCGAAGTCCGGTGCGCGCTTCTCGACGTAGGCGTCGCGACCCTCCTGGGCCTCGTCGCTCATGTAGAAGAGCAGCGTGGCGTCCCCGGCCAGCTGCTGGATACCGGCCAGCCCGTCGTCGGCCGCGTTGAAGCTCGCCTTGAGCATCCGCAGCGCGAGCGGTGAGAGGGCGAGCATCTCGCGGCACCAGCGGACGGTCTCTGCCTCCAGCTCGGCGAGCGGGACCACCGCGTTGACCAGGCCCCACCGCAGCGCGGTCTCCGCGTCGTACTGGCGGCAGAGGAACCAGATCTCCCGCGCGCGCTTCTGACCGATCTGGCGGGCGAGCAGCCCCGAGCCGTAGCCGCCGTCGAACGAGCCGACCTTCGGCCCGGTCTGCCCGAACCGCGCGTTGTCGGCGGCGAGGCTGAGGTCGCAGCACACGTGGAGCACGTGGCCGCCGCCGATCGCGTACCCGGCGATCATCGCCACCACCGGCTTGGGCGTGCGGCGGATCTGCACCTGCAGGTCCAGGACGTTGAGGCGGCCGATGCCCTTCTGCGCCACGGCGTCGTCGCCCATGTACCCGTCGTCGCCGCGGACGCGCTGGTCCCCGCCCGAGCAGAACGCCTCGGGGCCCTCCCCGGTGAGCACGATGACGCCGATCCCGGAGTCGTCCCGCGCGCGGTCGAAGGCCTCGGCGAGCTGGAAGAGGGTCTGCGGCCGGAAGGCGTTGCGGACCTCGGGTCGGTCGATCGTGATCTTGGCGATGCCGTCGCCGGAGTGCTCGTAGCGGATGTCGGAGTACTCGCCGGCGGGGGTCCAGGTGACGCGGTCGCTCACGGGCTCTCCTGCAGGGGTCGGGGCGGGCAAGACTAGCCTTCGCCCCGTGTTCCTCGACGCCTGGCTTCCGCGCGCCGCGGCGATTCGCCCGGCCGCCGTCGCGCTCGAGACCGGGGGCGCGGCGATCACCTACGCCGAGCTGCTCGAGCGCGCGGCCCGCGCGGCCGGCGCCCTGGCCTCGGACGGTGTGGCGCCCGGCGATCGGGTCGCCCTGGCGCTGGAACCCGGCGCCGAGCTCGTCGTGGCCCTGCACGCCTGCTGGCTGCTCGGCGCCGCCGCGCTGCCGCTCGACCTCCGCCTCCCCGCGGATGAGCGCGCGGCCCGGGCGGCGGGCGCCGTCCGCGTCGTGGAGGAGGCGATCGCCCCGGGTGCGCCGCTGCGCCCGCTGCCCGCGGCCCACGACCCCGACGCCGTGGCGACCGGGATGCACACCTCCGGCACCACCGGCGCCGCCCGCCCGGTGGACCTGACCTACGAGAACTGGGCCCACCACGCGGCGGGCTCGGCGCTCGCCCTCGGCCTCGACCCACAAGAGCGGTGGCTCGGCGCGCTGCCGACGGCGCACGTCGGCGGCCTCTCGATCCTCGTGCGCAGCGCGATCTACGGGACGACGGCCGTGCTGCACCCGCGCTTCGACGCCGTCGCCGCCACCCACGCGGTGATGGACGACGGGATCACGCTCGTCTCGCTCGTCCCCACGATGCTGGCGCGCATGCTCGACGTCGGCCTCGAGCACCCGCCGGCGCTGCGCTGCGCGCTGATCGGCGGCGGCCCGCTCGACCCCGCCCTCGCCGACCGGGCCTGGGCTGCCGGCGTGCCCGCGGCCCAGACCTACGGGATGACCGAGACCACCTCCCAGGTCGCGACCTCGCTCCCCGGCGAGCCGGAGACGGCCGGCCGCCCACTCGCCGGCGTGCGGATCGCGATCGCCGACGACGGCGAGATCCTCGTCTCCGGCCCCGTCCTCGGGCCCGGCGCCGCCGGGCCCGACGGCGTCCTGCGCACCGGCGACCTCGGCGCCCTGGACGACCGCGGCCGCCTCCGCGTCACCGGCCGCCGCGCGGACACCATCGTCAGCGGCGGCGAGAACGTCGCGCCCCAGGCCGTGGAGGCGGTGCTGCTCGCCCATCCCGACGTGGCCGAGGCCGCGGTCTTCGGCGTCCCCGACCCGGAGTGGGGCGAGGCGGTGGTCGCGCGGGTCGTGCCGCGCGACGGGATCGCGCCGGACCCGGGCGATCTGCGCGCCCACTGCGCCGCGCGGCTGGCGGGCTTCCAGGTCCCCAAGCGGATCGAGACGGCGGCCACGCTGCCCCGGACCCCGAGCGGCAAGCTGCTACGCCGAGAGCTCCTGCGGGCGTGATCAACGGCGAGCAGGAGGGCTCGTCACCCGTCCCGGCTGGTGCCCGCAGGGCGAGCACAGGCCGGGATGCGTCGTGCGGCGCTCGGCCGCGGCAGCTCTCGATGAGCAGCGGAGCTAGCCTCACGGCATGGATCCCGACGCCTTCCGCGCCGAGCGCAACGAGCGCTGGTCCCGCTCCTCGGTCGGCTGGGGCCGGCGCGCCGAGGAGATGTCCCGCGCGGCGCAGGCGGTCACGCTCTGGATGGTCGAGGCGATCCGTCCCCGGCCGGGCATGACGGTCGTGGAGCTGGCGTGCGGTCCCGGCGAGGCGGGCCTGCTCGCGGCGGAGATGGTCGCCCCCGATGGACGCGTGCTGCTCGCCGACGCCGTCGAGGAGATGGTCGAGGTGGCCAAGCGCCGGGCGCGGGAGCGGGGGATCCAAAACGTCGAGGGCCGCGTGGTGGACCTCGAGTGGCTCGACTTCGGCGCGGCCACGGCGGACGCGATCCTCTGCCGCTGGGGCTACATGTTCGCCGTCGACCCCACCGCGGCGTTCACGGAGGCGCGGCGCACGCTGCGCCCCGGCGGCCGGATCGCGCTCGCGGTCTGGGACCGGCCGGAGGCCAACCCGTTCGCGCAGCTCCCCACCCGGGCGCTGGTCGAGCGCGGGCACGAGGATCCGCGGCCACCGGAGGTGCCCGGCATGTTCGCGCTGGCCGGGACCGAGGCCGTAACCGCCCTCCTGCGCGCGACCGGCTTCACCGAGGTGGAGGCCGAGGCGCTCGACCTCGAGTTCCGCCACGACTCGCTCGACGACTTCTGGGCGTGGACGTGCGACCTCGCGCGTCCGTTCGCGGAGACCGTCGCGCGCCTCGATCCAGCCGAGCGCGACGCCGTCCACGCGCGGATCGGGGAGCTCATGGAGCCCTACGCGGCCCCGGACGGCTCGCTCGCCGTCCCCGGCCGCGCCGTGGTCGCCGCCGCCACGTCGTGAGCCCGGCGCGCTGCTAGCCTGCCGCGCCGATGCCTGAGGGGATGTTCTACGACGACGACGCGGACCTCGGCCGGCTCGAGGGCCGCACGGTCGCGATCATCGGCTTCGGGTCCCAGGGCCACGCCCACGCGCTCAACCTCACGGACTCGGGGGTCGACGTCGTCGTCGGCCTGCGCCCCGAGTCGAAGAGCGTCGCGACGGCGCGCGAGCACGGCCTCGAGGTCGCCGCTCCCGCCGAGGCCGCCAGCCGCGGGGACCTCGTCATGCTGCTCGTTCCCGACGAGCTCCATCGCGACGTCTGGGAGTCGGAGGTCCGCGACGGCGTCGCGCCCGGCAACCTCCTGCTCTTCGGCCACGGCTTCTCGATCCACTACGGCGAGGTCGACGCTCCGCCGGAGGTCGACGTCGCGCTCGTCGCGCCCAAGGGGCCCGGCCACCTCGTGCGCCGCCAGTTCCTCGAGGGCAGCGGCGTCCCCGCGCTGGTCGCGGTCGAGCACGACGCCACGGGCAACGCGCTCCCCCTCGCGCTGGCCTACGCGAAGGGGATCGGCGCAACGCGCGGCGGCGTCATCGAGACGAGCTTCCGCGAGGAGACGGAGACCGACCTCTTCGGCGAGCAGGCGGTGCTCTGCGGCGGGGTCTCCGAGCTCGTCCGCGCCGGGTACGAGACCCTCGTGGACGCCGGCTACGACCCGCGGCTCGCCTACTTCGAGTGCCTCCACGAGCTCAAGCTCATCGTCGACCTGATCTACGAGAAGGGCATCACCGGGATGCGCTACTCGATCTCCAACACCGCGGAGTACGGCGACCTCACGCGCGGCCGCCGCGTGATCTCCGAGCCGACCCGGCAGGCGATGAAGGAGATCCTGGGGGAGATCCAGTCCGGGGACTTCGCGCGCGAGTGGATCGCCGAGAACCGCGCGGGGCAGGAGAGCTTCCGCCGCATGCGCGAGGAGCAGTCGAACCATCGCATCGAGCAGGAGGGCCGCCGGCTGCGCTCGATGATGCCCTGGATCGACACCGAGTTCGACGCCGGCTGAGCTGCCGCACCCCCGCTAACCTGCGCGGTCCGCCCATGGGAGCCAACCCCTTCGTCAAGTCGATCCTCATGACCGCCGGCCCGACGCCGCTGCCGCCGCGCGTCTCGTCGATCATGGCGGAGCCGATCCTCTACCACCGCGCGCCGGCCTTCGACGCGGTCTACGCGCGGGTCCTCGAGCGCCTCCCGGCCGTCTTCCAGACCGAGAACGACGTCCTGCTCTTCGCCTCCAGCGGCTCGGGTGCGATGGAGTCCGCCATGGCGAACCTCGTCCGTCCGGGCGACCGCGTCCTCGCCTGCGCCGCCGGCAAGTTCGGCGAGCGCTGGATCGAGCTCGGCGAGGCCTACGGCGCGGATCTCGTGCGCTACGAGCCCGGCTGGGGCCGGCGGCTCGACGCGGGGGAGATCGACCGGATCCTCACCGACACACCCGGCGTGCACGTGGTCTTCGCCACGCTCTCGGAGACCTCGACCGGCGTCGTCCACGACGTCGAGGCGATCGCCGAAGTGGCCCGCCACCATGACGCGCTCGTCGTCGTCGACGCGGTCTCGGGCCTCGGCGCCGCCGAGCTGCGCCAGGACGCCTGGGGCATCGACGTCGTCGTCTCCGGCTCCCAGAAGGCGCTGATGACGCCGCCGGGCATCGGCCTCGCCTCGGTGAGCGAGCGCGCGCTGGCCGCCGCGGCCGAGCGGCCCGGCGGGCGCTACTACTTCGACTGGGCGCGCACGGCGAAGGGCCAGCGCTCCTCGCCGCCGGCCAGCGCCTTCACCCCGCCGGTCACACTGGTCATGGCGCTCGACGTCGCGCTCGGGATGATCGCCGAGGAGGGGATCGAGACCGTGCTCGCCCGCCACGCGCTGCTGGCCGGCGCGACGCGGGCCGGCGTGGCCGCCCTCGGGCTCGACCTCTACGGGGACCCCGACGAGCGGGCGAACGTCGTCACCGCGGTCGACCTGCCCGACGACGTCGACGGCGGCCAGGTGCCGAAGCTGCTCCGCGACCGCTACGGGATCACCGCGAACGGCGGCCAGAACGAGCTCAAGGGCCGGATCCTGCGGATCGCGCACTGCGGGTGGTTCGGCGCCTTCGACATCGTCACCGCGCTGTCCGGCCTGGAGATGACGCTCGCCGAGCTCGGCCACGAGGTCGAGCAGGGCGCGGGCGTCGGCGCCGCCCAGCAGGTCTTCCTCGCTGCCGGCGTGCCCGTCGCCGCGCCGAGATGATTGATTCCACGACCCCGCGCACGCGGCCGCGGAACCAACCATCTAGCGCGTGAGCGACCGCCCGCGCATCCTCGTCAAGGAGAAGATCGCCGCCTCGGGCGTCGAGAGCCTGCGCGAGTGCTTCGACGTCGACCTCGGCCTCGACTGGGACGACGAGGAGCTGGCGCGCCGGATCGGCGACTACGAGGGGATCGTCATCCGCTCCGCCACCCAGCTCACCGCCGAGCTGATCGAGCGGGGCACCCGCCTGCGCGTCATCGGCCGGGCCGGGATCGGCGTGGACAACGTCGACGTGGCCGCCGCGACGAAGCGCGGCATCGTCGTCGCCAACGCGCCGCAGTCGAACGTCGTCGCCGCCGCCGAGCACACGATGGCGCTGATGCTCGCCCTCGCCCGCCACGTCCCGCAGGCGCACGCGTCGCTCACCGCCGGGCGCTGGGAGCGCTCCCGCTTCGGCGGCGTCGAGCTGTACGAGAAGACGCTCGGGCTGCTCGGCTTCGGCCGCATCGGCCAGCTCGTGGCCCAGCGCGCGAAGGGCTTCGGCATGCGGGTGCTCGCCTACGACCCGTTCGTCGCGGCCGAGCGCTTCCGCGAGCTGGGCGTGGAGCGCGCCGAGGCCTCGGCCGACCTCTACGCCGCCGCTGACTTCCTCACCATCCACCTGCCCAAGACGCCCGAGACGGCAGGGTGGCTCGACGCCGAGGCCTTCGCGCAGATGAAGCCCGGGGTGCTCGTCGTCAACTGCGCCCGCGGGGAGCTGGTCGACGACGTCGCGCTGAAGGACGCGCTCGACTCGGGCGCGGTGGCGGGGGCCGCGCTCGACGTCTTCCCGTCCGAGCCGATCACCGACTACCCGCTCTTCGACGGCTACGAGAACGTCGTGGTCACCCCGCACCTCGGCGCCTCCACCGCCGAGGCCCAGGACCGCGCGGGCGTCCAGACCGCGGAGCAGGTGGTGGCCGCGCTCACCGGCGGTGTGGTCTCCACCGCGGTGAACATTCCCTCGGTGAGCGCGGAGGACATGGAGGTCCTCGGCCCGTTCGTCCCGCTCTGCCGCGCGCTCGGGCGGATCGCGGTGAGCCTCGTGCCGGCAGGCGGGTCGGTGGATCGGGTCGACGTCGAGCTGCTCGGCGGGATCGCCGAGCGCGACGCGCGCCTGCTCTCGATCGGGGTCCTGCTCGGCGTGCTCGGCGGCCACACCGAGGAGGAGGTCAACGAGGTCAACGCGCCGTCGCTCGCCGAGGAGCGCGGGATCGAGCTCGTCGAGACGACCCGCAGCGCGGCCCGCGACTACACCGACCTCGTGCGCGTCACGGTGCGCAGCGGGGAGGAGGGGACCCGGGTCGTCGGCACCACGCTGGGCCAGCGCCACCGCCCGCACCTGCTCGAGGCCTGGGGCCAGCGGTTCAACCTCCAGCTCGAGGACGACGTCACGTTCTTCCGCTACTCCGACGTGCCGGGGATGATCGGCCGCGTCGGCTCGGTCTTCGGCGAGCACGGCGTCAACATCGTCTCCGCCGCCGTCGGCCGCGAGCGCGACGACGAGGGCCCCGCCGCCGAGCGGCGCACGGCGGCCATGGCGATCACCACCGACGCGCCCGTGCCCGGCGCGGTCGTCGAGGAGATCGTGGCCGGCGAGGGCTTCGTCGACGGCCGCACGGTCTCGATGTAGCCGCGCGGGCGCGTGGCTACGACATCCTGGACAACGCACCGCGATCCGGCTGGACCGGGCGTCCCAACCGCCGAACGGGTGCCCCGCCACTCCGGCGGAGGCCTGTACGCTTCCGCGCTCGCGGGGTCGGCAACGGGGGAGTCGGATTGAGCGAGGAGCAGGCGGAAGCCCCAGCAGCGATCGCCACACCCGTGGCGCCGGCGCAGGACGGCGGGCCCGACATCGCGCTCGTGGGAGTCACCAAGCGTTTCGGCGAGATGACCGCGGTCGACGACCTCCACCTCGAGATCGAGCGCGGCCGCTTCTACGCGCTCCTCGGCCCCTCGGGCTGCGGCAAGACGACGACGCTGCGGATGATCGGCGGATTCGAGGATCCGACCGAGGGCCGGGTCTTCCTCGGCGGCGAGGACGTGACCGACCTGCCGCCGTTCAAGCGCGACGTCAACACGGTCTTCCAGTCCTACGCGCTCTTCCCGCACCTCTCGGTGGAGCGGAACGTCTCCTTCGGCCTCGAGCGCCAGGGGATCAAGAAGGCCGAGGCCCGGACCCGCGTGGAGGAGACGCTCGAGCTCGTGCAGCTCCACGGCCTCGCCAAGCGCAAGCCGGCCCAGCTCTCGGGGGGCCAGCAGCAGCGCGTCGCGCTGGCCCGCGCGCTCGTCAACCAGCCGCGGGCGTTGCTGCTCGACGAGCCGCTCGGCGCGCTCGACCTTCGCCTGCGCAAGCAGCTCCAGATCGAGCTCAAGCGCATCCAGCGGGAGGTCGGCATCACCTTCGTCCACGTCACCCACGACCAGGAGGAGGCCATGAGCCTGGCCGACACGATCGCGGTGATGAGCGACGGGCGGATCGAGCAGGCCGGCGGCGCGGCCGACCTCTACGAGCGCCCGCAGACCGAGTTCGTCGCCAACTTCCTCGGCGTCTCCAACCTCATCGACGGCCGCTTGCTCTCCACCCAGGGCGATGTCGCCGAGGTCGAGACCCATGACGGCGCGCGCGTTCGCGTGCCCGCCGATCGGCTCGCGGCGCACGACGCCGACGCGGTCCGGGTCGGCGTGCGCCCCGAGAAGCTCACGCTGGTGGCCGGGGACGGATCGCCGCCCGCGGGCGCCAACGTCCTGCGGGGGCGCGTGAACGTCGCGTCGTTCCTCGGCGTCTCGATCCAGTACCTGATCCAGGCTCCCGGGGGCGAGGAGCTCACCGTCTTCGCGCAGAACCTCGACGGCGCGGAGCCGGAGTCCTTCGCGGCAGGCCGCGAGGTGCAGCTCACCTGGAATCCCAAGCACACCTTCGTCGTCGCCAAGGAGACCGCACATGCCGAATGAATCGATGGAGTCCGCGCTCGAGCGCTGGCTCGACGAGCAGACCCGCTCCTCCCGCCGTGCGTTCCTCGGGCGCGCCGGCTCGGCGGGGCTCGCCCTGTCCGGGCTCTCCGCGGTGCTCGCCGCCTGCGGCGGCGTGAGCGGGGAGAGCACCAAGGGCGTGAACCTCAACGCCACCGCCAACCACCCCAAGGTCGCAGTCGGCGAGCTGGACTTCTCCAACTGGCCGCTCTACATCGACAAAAAGGTCCTGCCGCAGTGGGACAAGCTGACCGGCGGCTCGGTGAAGTACGTCGAGGACATCAACGACAACAACGAGTTCTTCGGCAAGGTGCGCCAGCAGCTCGTGCAGAAGAAGCCGATCGGGCGCGACCTCGTCGCGCTGACCGACTACATGGCCGCCCGCTGGGTCCGCGACGGCTACACCCAGCCGATCGACAAGCGCAACATTCCCAACGGCGTCAAGAATCTCCAGCCGACGCTGCGCTCGGTCAAGTGGGACCCGAAGCGCAACTACAGCCTGCCGTGGCAGTCGGGCGCGACCGGGATCGGCTACAACATCAAGGAGACCGGCGGGGACATCAAGAGCCTCGACGCGTTCTTCGATCCGAAGTTCAAGGACAAGGTCACGATGCTCACCGAGCCCTACGACTCGGCGTCGCTCACGCTGCTGACGATGGGGATCGACCCCACCAACGCGACCATCGACCAGATCCTCCAGGGCATCGCGAAGATCTCGAAGTACAACGACAAGGGGCAGTTCCGCCGCTTCACCGGCAACGACTACTCGACGGACCTGACCAAGGGCAACATCGCGATCGCCATGGCCTACTCCGGCGACCTGGTCCAGCTCGCGGCGGACAACCCGAACCTCCGCTTCGTCTACCCCGAGCAGGGCGCGATGCTGTTCACCGACAACATGATGATCCCGTCAAAGGCGGCCCATCCCTACGCGGCGGAGACGATGATGAACTTCGTCTACGAGCCCCAGGTGGCGGCGAAGATCACCAAGGCCGTGAGCTACATCTCGCCCGTGGTCGGCGCGCGCGAGGTGCTGGCCAAGTCGGACCCGGCGATCGCCAACAGCCCGCTGGTCTTCCCCAGCGACGCCATCCGCAAGCGCCTGCACCCCTACCCGACGCTGACGCCGGCCGAGGAGCGCCAGATGCAGGCGGCGATGGCCAAGGTGACCGGCGCGTAGGGCAGCGGGCCTCGGTCGGAGCCGCGACGTGCTGAACCTGAGCGCCCGCCGGCGGCGGCAGCTCTTCCCCTACCTCATCCTGGGGCCGGGGCTGCTGTGGCTGATCGTGTTCTTTGCGATCCCGCTCGCGAACCAGCTCTACGTCTCGCTCCAGAGCGGGGACGCCGAGACCGGCTTCCAGTTCACCTGGGCCTTCGACACCTACCCGCAGGCGATCTCGGACTACTCGCAGCAGTTCCTCCGCTCGATCCAGTTCGCCGCCGCCGCGACGATCATCGACTTCATCATCGCCTTCCCGCTGGCGTACTTCATCGCCTTCAAGGCCGGCCGCTGGCGCAACGTCATGCTGCTGCTCGTCGTGCTGCCGTTCTTCGTGAGCTACGTCCTGCGCACCGTGGCCTGGCAGCTCATCCTCAACGACAACGGCTGGGTCGTCGCCCGGCTTCGGGATCTCGGCGTGCTGAGCGCCGACGGCCGCTTGCTCGCCACCGACGTCGCGGTCATCGCGGGCATCGCCTACAACTTCCTGCCCTTCATGGTGCTGCCGCTCTACGTCTCGCTGGAGAAGGTCGACCGGCGCTTCATCGAGGCGGCGACCGACCTCTATGCGAGCCGCGTCACGGCGTTCCGCAAGATCACGCTTCCGCTCGCCCTGCCGGGGATCTTCGCGGGGACGCTGCTGACCTTCATCCCGGCGATCGGCGACTTCGTCAACGCCGCGCTGCTCGGATCGCCGCAGCAGACGATGATCGGCAACGTCATCCAGTCGCAGTTCCTCACGATCCGCGACTACCCGACCGCCGCCGCGCTGTCCTTCGTCCTGATGGCCGCGATCCTGCTGGCGATCTTCGCCTTCGCGCGGCTGCTCGGCACGTCCACCCTGACGCAGGCGGCGACGTGAGGACGACCGCGGACCGCGTGCGGGGCTGGCTGCTCGGCGGCTGGTCGCTGCTCGCGCTGCTCTACCTGTTCACGCCGGTGTTCATCGTCGTGCTCTTCTCCTTCAACGACAACAAGGGTCGCTTCAACTTCACCTGGGAGGGCTTCACGCTGCGCCACTGGCAGCACCCGCTCGCCGACCCGGACCTCGCGCTGGCGATGAAGAACTCGCTGATCGTCGCCAGCATCACGGTGGTCATCGCCGTGGTGCTCGGCGTGTTCATGGCGATCGCGCTCGTGCGCTACGGCTTCCGCGGGCGCGGCCCGACGGACTTCTTCATCTTCGTCCCGCTGGCCACGCCGGAGGTCGTGCTCGGGGCCGCGCTGCTCGCCCTGTTCCTCACCCTCAACGTGAACACCGGGTTCACGACGATCGTCATCGCCCACGTGATGTTCTGCCTCTCCTACGTCGTGGTGACCGTCAAGGCGCGCCTGGAGGGGATGGACAAGTTCATCGAGGAGGCGGCGATGGACCTCGGGGCCACGGAGTGGACGACGTTCCGCAAGATCACGATTCCGATGATCGCTCCCGGCATCGCCGCCGCCGCGCTGCTCTCCGCCGCGCTCTCCTTCGACGACTACGTCATCACGTCGTTCAACAACGGGACGACGCAGACGTTCCCGCTCTTCATCTTCGGCGCCACGCGTCAGGGCGTGCCGGCCGAGGTCAACGTGCTCGCCACGATCCTGCTCGCCGTGGTCCTGGTCCTGATGTTCGTCAGCGTGCTCGTCCAGCGCCGCGCGGGCCGGCGCGAGATGGCCGGCTCGCAGGTGGCGCCGCCGATCCCGGTCGGCGCTCCGCTGGCCGGGTAGCGCCGGACCTCCGTGCTCCACACCGCCCGCGGCTGGTGGCTGGAGGAGGCCGGGCCGGTCGACGCCCGACCGCCGCTGCGCGGCGACCTCGCGGTCGATGTGGTCGTCGTCGGCGGCGGCTACGCGGGGATGTGGACGGCCTGGCACCTGCTCGAGCGCGCGCCCGGCCTCCGCGTCGCGTTGCTCGAGGCCGACCTCTGCGGGCACGGGCCCTCCGGCCGCAACGGCGGGTTCGCCGACTCGCTGCGCTGGGCGGCGCCGCGGCTGCGCGAGATGGCCGGCGATGCCGGCGCCCGCGCGACGATCGGCGCCTCGCTGGACTCGGTGCGACTCATCGGGGAGTGGGCGACCGCGGCCGCGGTCGATTGCTGGTTTCACCCCAGCCCGCAGCTCATGGTCTCCACCGCCCCCGCGCAGGACGGCGCCTGGAACGACATCGTCGCGGCGCATGCCGCCCTCGGCGATCCCGAGGGCTGCCGGGACCTGACCGCCGCGGAGGTGCGCGCCCGCTGCGCGTCGCCGACCTTCCGCCGCGGCGTGCTGGCGGAGGGCTCGGCCACCGTCCACCCCGGTCGACTGGCGCTCGGTTTGCGCGACCGGCTGCCCGCCCGGGGCGCGCTCATCCACGAGCGCACGCGGGCCCGGGCGCTGCGGGAGCACCGCGACGGGGTGGTCATCGAGACCGACGGCGGCCGCGTGCGGGCCGGCGCGGCGGTCCTCGCCATCGGCGGCGGGCTGCTCGGCGTCCCGGGGCGACGGCGCACGCTAACGCTCACCTCGAGCCACATCGTGCTCACCGAGCCGGTGCCGGACGTGCTCGCCGAGGTCGGCTGGGCGGGCGGGGAGCCGATCACCGACGCGCGCATCCTCGTCCACTACTTCCGCCCGACGGCCGACGGGCGCATCCTCTTCGGCTGGGGCGGCGGCCGCATCGCGCTCGGCGCCCGCGGCGGCCCGCGGTCGGAGCTCGACGCCGAGGTCGTGGAGCAGACGCGCCGCGACCTGCTGCGCACGTTCCCGAGACTCGCGGGGCGGCGCGTCACGCACGCGTGGGGCGGCCCGATCGACGCCTCGCCCACGCACCTCCCGGCGATCCATGCCCTCCCCGGCGGCCGGGCGTGGACCGTCGCCGGCTTCACCGGCAACGGTGTGGGGCCGGCCCACCTCTGCGGGCGCATCCTCGCGCGCCTCGCGCTCGACCAGCGCGACGACCTCACGCGCCTCGCCCTCGTCGAGCCTGCGCCGGTCACCGTCCCGCCCGAGCCGCTGCGCTGGGCCGGCGGCTCGGTCATCCGTGGCGCGCTCGATCGCAAGGAGCGCGCCGAGGAGGCGGGGCGGGCGCCGCGGGCGGTCGACCGGGCGATCGCCGCCGTGCCGGACCTCGTGGGCGTCCACATCGGGCGATAGGCCGTCCGTCGGGCCCCGCCGACGCGCCGGGCCGGCGCACGCACCGCGCTCCGTCGCGCCGGATCGGCGCGAACGTCCGTGCACGCCTTTACACCGTGCGCGCGGCAGATAGAGTCCGCGCGTCGCCCGGCCCGTCGGGCGCGAGGAGAGGGGTAGTCGGTGGAGAGCGCCAGCGTGGCCGTCCCGGCGACGTCCGGGGTGCAGGACAAGGGCCTCAAGAAGAACGCGATCGGGTTCATCTCGGCCACGGTGATCGGGGTGGCGTCGACGGCGCCGGGCTACTCGCTCGCCGCGACGCTCGGTCTCGTGACGGCCGTCGTCGGCTTCCAGGCGCCGGCGATCATGCTGGTCGCCTTCGTTCCGATGCTGCTGATCGCGCTGGCCTACAAGTACATGAACCGGGCGGACCCCGACTGCGGCACGACCTTCTCCTGGGTCACGAAGGCGATGGGTCCACACCTCGGGTGGATGGGCGGCTGGGGCATCATCCTCGCCGACATCATCGTGATGGCCAACCTCTCCCAGATCGCCGGCCTCTACACCTTCCAGCTGTTCGACAACAACAGCCCGACGACGTTCGAGGTGACGCTGGTCGGCGTGATCTGGATCGTCGTGATGACCTGGATCTGCTGGCGCGGCGTCGAGCTCTCCGCCCGGACCCAGCAGTTCCTGCTCGGCGCGGAGTTCCTCACGCTCCTCATCTTCGCGGTCGTCGCGCTCGTCAAGGTCTACAGCGGCGACGCGCCGGCGACCTCGCAGGACCCGTCGCTCTCGTGGCTCAACCCGTTCGAGGTCTCGTCGGTGAGCGCGCTGA
>JBBSBL010000044.1:0-20461 GCA_038251325.1 Solirubrobacterales bacterium
CGCGCGCTGTTCTGCGCTGTGCGGTGTCGATCGCCACGCGACGACGCCCGGCAACATCGACGGCCCGCATCATGGCGCACGGCGCCGTTGACGGGCTGTCTCGGTGGGCCAATCGTCGGCCGGGTCAGGAGGAGCGGCTCCCTGCTCGTCGAGGACATGGATGGCACGCACGCTCGCCAGCAGTCCGCCGATGCGCTCGCGGTCACGATCGTTCTTCACCTCAGCCAACGTCTGCGCCGCGATCGTCTCGGCCACAGCGTTCACGACCCCCAGGCGCTCAGCCGCCCCGCAGCGAGCTGCCGCTTGCGCGCATCCGCGGAGCGCCAGCAGCAGCTCGCCGCCGACCCACCCGTCCCCTGCCACATAGCGGTTGATCTGCAGCAAGGACTCGCAGTACTCATCGAAGCGCCGCTGCCGCGCGACGATCGCCAGCTCCCGGTCGGGGAAGCGTCGCACCGACGGCGCGCTGGCGCGCTCGGTCAGGCGCACCAGGATCGCGCGCACGTACCCGATACACGTCATGGCCGTCGTGGGGTCGTTGACAGACGGCGAGATGGCCTTGAGCGCGGTGTCGGTCAGCTGTCGTAGCCCGAAGTCGACATCCTGGTCGAGGTCACGCTCGCTGGCGATCGTCACCGCCGACAGCACCCGCTCACGCCACGCCTCGGCGCCCTCCCGCGGCCAGACCTCGGCGATCGGTGTCTCGATGCTGACGAAGTCGCCGGGACAGACGAGCACCGCCACGCGGCGCGCCAGGCCTCCCATCGCACGCGCGAGATCGTCGAGCTCGACCCGCTGGACATACCCCGGGCGCGGCGGCAGAACGCGCTCGGGAGCCTGATCCCGACGCCAGGCGGCGAGGAGCGCATCCGGCGGCTCATGCTCGGCAGCCTCGCCATAACGCTCGGCGTAGAGGACGTCGGTTCGACCGAGCGTGTCGTGGGCGATGGTCGCCGCGACGTGGGAGACCTGGATGAGCTGCGAGACATGATGGAGGAAGACGACGAGCAGCATCGCGGCGCCGATCCCCAGCAGCGAGGCAACCGTGACGCTCAGGCGCGGCACGAAACCGTTCGTACCGAGCGACCCCACGGCCCGCAGCACCAGGATCGAGTACACGAACGTGCCTACGAAGATCCCGATCGTGATCTGGGTCACCCGGTCGCCGAAGAACGTCCGCAGAATCCGCGGGCTGAACTGGCTTGAGGCAAGTTGCAGCACGACCATGGTGATCGAGAACGTCAGGCCCGCGACGGTGATCAGCGATCCCGCGATGACCGACAGCACCGTCCGCGCAGCGGATCCGTCGCCGCGGAACACGACCTGGACGCCGTCGAGATCGAGGCGCTGATCGAGTTCGACCAGCCCGATGCCCAGCGCCGCGAAGAGCACGACGATGACCCCCGGGATCACCCCCAGGTTCTGTGAGACCTTGCGCAGGAGCGCTCGCGGGTTCTGACCCATGGCCCCGATCATCGCAACCGGAGACCCTGAGACGTCCCAGGCGAGGAGACACTGGGTCGCGAGCCGACCGCCGTCCGTCGCACGTCCGGCCGCGCCGTTTCATCAGTACGGAGCAGGCCAGCGGGCCGTTCGCCAGTCGGGCCGGGCGTCTGTCGTCGGGCTATAGAAGCGACGCGCCCGCTGGAAGAGCCGGCCTCCGCCCGCCGCGGCGCCCCGCAGGGTCTCAAACCCGAGTAGGAAGCTACTGCCCAACGGAGCGGCGAAGGAATCGAACCTTCCAACCCTGGGGCTGCCAGGGCCTGCCGGTTTTGAAGACCGGATGGGCCACCAGACCCCTGCCGCTCCGGGGCCGATGCTACGAGGGCCGGAGCTCGGCTACCGGTGGCGCTTCGCCCGGCGCGGCCGCAGCACGGTGAACGTCGTTGTCCGCGATCTCGCGCGGTTGCCCGCCGCGTCGCGGGCGCCGACGAGGATGCGGTAGTGGCCGGGCGCGAGCGCGCGCCGTCCGACCCGGGCGGTGTAGCGCCGGCGGGTCGTGCCCGCCCGGGCGCTCACCCGCGACTCGCCGGCCCGCACGTAGCGCGTGCAACGTCGCGCGCGACGCAGCGCCCGGGTCGGTCGCACGCACGCCCGGCCGCGGCGCCGCCCGGCGAGCGCGCGCTCGATCCGCAGCGTGACGGTCGCCGCCTCCGAGAGGGTGAAGCGCAGCGTGGCGCGATCGCCGCCGCGCAGGCGGGACGGCGACAGGCCCAGGGCCGAGAGGCGCGGCGGGACGCGGTCGACGCGCTTTGACGGCGGGGGCGTGACGGGCGGCGCCGGCGGATCGACGCCCGTGACGCGCGCGATCTGCTTGGTCGTCTCGAGCGAGACGAAGAGCGCGTGGCCGTTGGCCGACAGGTAGCGCGGGCCGGACGCGCTCGGGAAGCCCTTGAGGGTCGTCGCCACACCGCCGGTCGTCAGCCGGGTCAGGCTGTTCCCGGCGAACTGGGCGAACCAGTACGCGCCATCGGCCGCGAGCGCGATGCCGAACGGGTCGGTCGCCGGCAGCTCCGTGAGCATCGGCGTTCCGCCGGGGGCGATGCGGCCGACGTGCTGGGGCGCAGCGCCCGGGTTGGCGAAGGCGACCTGCGTTCCCGGCCCTCCCTGGACCTGCTGCGGACCCCCGCCGACGTTGTAGAAGGTCTGCCCCGCCGCTCCGGGATGGGCCGGGTCGACCCGGACGATCCGCCCACCGGCGAAGTCGGCGATCCAGATCCGGCCGATCACGCCGTCCCCGACGCGGGTCACGCCGCGGGCACCCATCCCGGTGACCGTCGTGGTGGTGAAGGTGGACGGAGTCGCGGGCGGGATCTTGATGATCTTGTCGGTGCTGGCTGTCCACAGGTTCCCGTCCGGCCCGGCGACGATTCCGCGTGGATCCGTGATGTCGGGGATCGTCGTCTTCACGGCAGTGCCCTCGGGGTCCGCCGGGGAGAAGCTCGCCACGCCGTTCGCCTGGGTCACCCACAGCTTGTTGTCGGGGCCGACGGTGATCCCGACCGCGCCGGAGATGTCGAGCGGGTTGTACTCCGTCACGACGCCGGCGGGCGTGACCTTCGCGAGATCCTTCGCGACGCCGCCGAGCACCACCCACACGTTGCCGTCGGGCCCGCGGACGCTCTGGCCGGGCGTCTCGCTGACCGTGTACAGGCCGTTGACCGCGGGTGCCCCGAGAGCCACGCCGGGCGCGACGAGCAGCGCGAGCGTGGCGCCACACGCGATCGCGACGAGCCCCTCTCGCATCGAACGCCGCACCCTCAGCCCTTGACCCGGAACCACCCGCGCATGAACGGGTGCATCCGGCAGTAGTAGGTGTAGGTCCCGTCGGGCAGCGTCGCCGGGGTGTCCCAGGTCAGGGTGTTCGACGCGGCGGTGAAGCCGCCCGGCCCGTAGGCGAGCTGGGCGGAGTCGAAGCCGCCGCCGCTGGCGAGCGGGTAGCTGATCCCCGTGCTCTTCGTACACGGGAGCTTGCAGCCGGTCACCGTGTGCGGCACCTGGACGAGGCTGAACGGATTCGTCGTCCCGTCGCGGTTCACGAACCGCAGGGACTGCCCGCGGCGTACCGTCGGCGGCCGCAGCCGGGCCCCGATCTCGCCCCAGCCGCCGAAGCGGTAGCGGTAGCCGAGGATCGGCACGGTGTTGCCCGGGGCGCGGCCGTCGGGCAGCCGACGCGGATCCGGGATCCCGCGCAGCGCGCCCCCGCCGTAGTTGCGGTTCTCGGCGTAGGCCCCGTGCACCGGCTTGCCGCTCAGCGCCACCGGAGAGGCGAACGGGTCGACGCCGGGCGCGTCGTCGGAGGCGAAGGCGAGCATGATCCCCATCGACTCGAACCAGTCGGCGTGGCGGTCCTCGTAGGTCGCGCTCACCCGCAGCTGATCGCCACGGCGCAGGCGCACCCGCCAGGTCTTCGGCGTGGCGGTCATGCCCATGTCCCACGAGATCGGCCCGTTGGGGTCGTAGTAGCGCGCCACCGAGCGGAAGATGCGCACCGAGTCCGGCGTCGAGCCGCGCACCGGGCCGCCGGGTCGGGTGACGACCGTCGTCCCGCGGCGGACGACCTCGAGGTCCGTCCACAGGCCGCCCGGATGGAGGTGTCCGGCCGTCCAGACGAGCGTCGTGTCGCGCGGCGCGGTCCACACGTTCGGCGGCTGGCGGCCGGCGTACGCGTTTTTGCGATCGTTCGGGTAGGTGAAGCGCGGGCGACGGCGGTTGCGGAAGACGTCGAACACCGGGTAGGCCTTGCCGTTCTCCACGTCGTTCCAGATCGTGTAGAGCGGCTTGGTGCGCGCGCTGAGCGTCGAGCTCGCGGGGATGAAGTCCAACGTGAAGTCCATGTACACCTTGAACCGCTGGGCGGTGTAGTTGTGGACCATGTAGTTGAGGACCCACCGGTCGCCGCGGCGGTAGGGGAAGCCGAAGCCGTCGGGCGCGGTGAAGATCGTCTTCTCCTCGCCCGCCGCGAGGAAGCGCTGGTCGCCTTCGTGCGCGTTCGCGTTGAGCATCACCGCGTGGTGGAGGTGCATGATGTCCGTCCGCGGCACCGTGCCGTCGCGGAAGGTCATGTTCGGCTGCATCCGCGTGATGTACCCGTCGAGCTTCGGCGTCGGGACCGGCTTGTCGTTGTTGAGGATGATGTTCGTGCCCGGATGGACGGTGATCGGCCCGTAGCGCAGCTTGATGCGCTGGTGCCCGGCCGGCAGCGGCGGCAGCTTGGGCGCGGGGTAGCTCACGCGGAGCTTGCCGAGACGCGGGACCCGGTTGGCGTCGGAGGCGGCGCCGGCCGCGGCGGGCAGGGTCGCGAGAAGGGCGAGCCCGGCGACGAGCGCGAGCATGAGTGGACGGCGACGGCGCATGGCTCCTCCGGGGCGGCAGGGCGGCACGACCCGGGCGACGCTACCGGGCGCGCGCGACCGCGTCAAAGCGCGACCGCCGGGCCTCAGAGCGAGGCGAGCGCCTCCGTCACGGGCGTCGGCCCGCCGAGGAGATCGAACGTCGCGCCCACGGTCGACGCGGTGTGGAGCGTCTCCGCGAGCACCGCGGCGACGTCGGCGCGGGGAATGGCGCCGCGGTCCAGGCGCGGCCCGACGGTCACGCGCCCGGTCGGCGGGTCGTCCGTGAGGCGCCCGGGACGGATCACGGTGAAGTCGAGGCCGCTGGCCGCCAGCGCGGCGTCCGCCTCGGCCTTCGCGCGCAGGTAGACCGCGAAGACCTCGTCGCCCTGCGGCGGCGACGCCGCGCCCATCGCGCTGACCATGACGTAGCGGTCGACCCCGGTGCCCTGCGCCGCGGCGATGAGCTCCACGGCGCCGTCGCGATCGAGCGTCCGCTTGCGCTCGGCGCCGCTGCCCGGGCCGGCGCCGGCCGCGAACACCACGGCATCGGCGCCGGCCAGCAGCGGGGCGAGGTCGTCGCTGGCCTCGAGGTCGCCGAGCACCGGCTCGGCGCCGGCGGCGCGCACGTCCGCCGCCTGCGCCGGGTCACGGATCAGCGCCCGGGCTCGATCGCCCCGCCGCGCGAGCAGCGGGTGGAGCAGAAGGGCGATCTGCCCATGGCCTCCGGCGACGAGGACGTCCATCGGTTCGCGAGGCTGCGCGAAGCGGTCCTCAGTCCCGGTGCAGGACGTCCTTCACCTTGTCGGCGGCGTCGGAGAGCTTCTCCTTTGCGGCACCCTCGGCGCGATCGACCTTGCCCTCGCGCTGGAGGTCCTTGTCGTCGGTGAGCTTGCCGGTGGCCTCCTTGATGCGGCCCTTGGCGTCGTCTGCGGATCCGTCGGTCATGTCGTGCTCCTTGGGTCGGGTTCAGCCCGAGCGTGCCCGCTCGCCGCGGTCCTGAATCGCGGCCGGGCGCCTCAGGTCCCGAGGCCGTGCTCGAGCGCGCCCTTGACGCTCGCCTCGAGCGCGTTGACCCGGTAGAGGGCGAGCGCCTCGGGGGAGCCGAAGCGGCGGCCGGGCGCCGCTTCGGCTCCGTGGTGGGTGAGCACGCAGTGGAGGAGGGCGAGCCGGCGGCCCTCGGGCACCCCGCCGGCGCGCGACTCGACGATCCGCTGGCCGAGGGCGAGATGGCCGAGCAGGCGGCCCTCGTCGCTCAGCGCGATCTCGGCGCCGTAGGTGAACTCCCGGGTCTTGCCGAGGTCGTGGACGAGCGAGGCGGTGAGCAGGAGGTCGCGGTCGAGCCGGGGGTGGAGCTGGCACAGCTCGTGGGCGAGCGTGGCCACACCCACGGTGTGCTCGAGCAGCCCGCCGAGGTAGGCGTGGTGGCCGGCGCGGGTGCACGGCGCGCGGCGCCACGCGGCGCGCAGCTCGCCGTCGGCGAGGAGCTCGTCGAGCAGACGGCGCAACGGCGGGTCGTAGACCTCGCGCGCGAGGTGCTCGAGGAAGCCGTCGAGCTCGTCGACGTCGCGGTAGGCGACCGGCAGGAAGGCGGCCGGGTCGGCCTCGTCGGCTCCCGCGCCGGCGATGCGCCGGACGTCGATCTGCAGCTCGTCGCGGAAGCGCTCCACGCGACCGCCGACCCGCACGAGCTCGCCGCGTTCGAAGCGCCCCGCCAGGACGTCGGCGTCGCGGAACGCGCGCCCGGGGATCGTGCCCGTGCGGTCGCGCAGCTCCAACGCGAGGTACGGCGACCCGGCGCGGGTCGCGAGACGGTCCTTCCGCGTGCAGGCGAAGACGGCGTCGACCTCGTCACCGGCGCGCAGCGCGGCCACCGTGCCGGGGGCCGGCGGGGCGGGTGGGGTCGGGGGCTGGGGCGCGATGCCGGCAGGGCTCACGAGGCCATCATGTACGGTGGATCGGATGCAGCCGATCGTGTGGGACCACCGTCCCGAGGGCCTCCGCGCCCCGGCGCTGGTGTGCGCGTTCCGGGGCTGGAACGACGCCGCCGACGCCGCCACCTCGGCGCTCACGTTCGTCTCCTCCGCGCTCGAGGCCGAGCGCTTCGCGGCCATCGACCCGGAGGAGTTCTACGACTTCCAGGCGACCCGCCCGCGCATCCGGCTGACCGAGGGCATCACGCGCGAGGTGACCTGGCCCGAGGTCGAGATGCTCGCCGCCCGCGTCCCGCGCGCGCCGCGCGACCTGGTGTTCCTCGTCGGCCCCGAGCCCTCGATGCGCTGGCGCACGTTCAGCCGCTCGGTCGTCGACCTGGCCGAGGCGCTCGGCGTGCAGATCGTGGTGACGCTCGGGGCGCTGCTGGCCGACGTGCCGCACACGCGCCCGGTCTCGATCACCGGCATCGCCTCCGACGAGGCGGTCGCGGAGCGGATCGCGCTCTCGCGCTCCAACTACGAGGGCCCGACGGGGATCACCGGCGTGCTGCACGCCGCGTGCTCGGAGTCGGGCATGCCCTCGGCCAGCCTGTGGGCGGCGGTCCCCCACTACATCGCGGCGGCGCCGAACCCCAAGGCCGCGCTCGCCCTCGT
This sequence comes from Solirubrobacterales bacterium, assembly GCA_038251325.1. Lineage (GTDB taxonomy): Bacteria > Actinomycetota > Thermoleophilia > Solirubrobacterales > Solirubrobacteraceae > JBBSBL01. The sequence goes on from JBBSBL010000044.1 coordinate 7,421, forward strand.
GCGCAAGCTCGAGTCCCTCGTCGGCGTCACGGTCGACGCCTCCGACCTCGAGTCGGCGGTGGTGGACTACGAGCGGCAGGTCGACCTCGCGGTGCAGGGCGACGACGAGGTGCGCCAGTTCGTCGAGCGCCTCGAGGCCGCGGCCGAGGAGGCGGACGCCGGCGACGGCGCCTCGGAGGGCGGCGACCTCCCCTCGGGCGACACGATCGCCCGCGAGTTCCAGCGCTTCCTGCGCCAGCGCGGGCCCGAGGCCTCCTAGCGACGGCCTACCGTTCGGCCGCCGGGCAGACGATCCGGTAGTCGCAGGTGGAGCAGGCCGCGAAGCTCGGCGTGGGCTCGAAGTTCTGGGCCGCGATGCCCTCGGCCACCGAGAACACCGTCTCCTCGATCCCGGCGCGATCGTCGGGCTCGCTCGGCACCGCGACCTTCTCGTCGTCCAGGACGTAGTAGTAGCTCTGGCGCGCCGCGTCGAGCTGCCAGGCCTCGCGCGCCGCCGTGGCGTAGAGGGTGAGCTGCACGTCGTCGCGCAGCTGGGCGACGGTCTTCGGGCGGGAGGTCTTGTAGTCGATCAGCTCGTAGCCGCCGTCGGGCAGGCGGTCGACGCGGTCCACGCGGCCGCGGAGCTGGTGGGGCCCGAGGCGGAAGGTGAACGGGCGCTCGAACCACATCGGCTCGGCGTCCTCGGCGCGGAAGCGGGCGTGGTAGCGCTGCAGCGCGGCGACGGCCTTCTCGCGGAGCTGGCGCTCCTGCTCGGAGTCGCCGAACCCGCCGCGCCGCCAGCCGTGATCGAGCAGCCCGAGCATCTCCTCGGCGCTGCCCGCGCCGCCGTGGGCGTGGTAGCGCTCGAGCACCTGGTGGACGAGGATGCCGAAGCGCTGGTTCAGCGTCGGCTCCTGGGGGATGCGGAAGACGCGCGCGAACTTGTAGCGCAGGGGGCAGGTCCGATAGGTCTCGATGTCGCCCGCGGAGAGCAGCAGCCCGTCGCCGCGCCGCGGGATGAAGGCCTCCAGGGAGGGCTCCTCGCGGGCGGCCACGGCCTGGGCGCGGCGGCGCTCGTCGCGCTCGGCGTCGAGGACGTAGTCGTCGAGGGTCGAAGTGAGGAAGATCTCGCGGGCCATCGGCGTCATCGCGGGGCGCAGCGTCTCGTTGACCGTCGCCAGCGCCTCCGCCACGCCCTGCTCGTCGGGCCGCGACATGATCGCCGCGAGCTTGAGCAGCTCGAGGAACCGCACGACGGCGTGGGAGACGTCGAGGTCGGTGTCCAGGCGCAGCTCGTGGAGCCGGCCGCCGGTGCGGCTCACGGTGTCGAGCAGGTCGTCGCGCAGGATCCGGTAGGTCGAGTGCAGCGACTCGGCGGGGCCGAAGAGCTCCTCCTCGCGGTCCTCCCACTCCGCGCCGAGCGCCACGCGCGCCGCCTCGACGAAGGGCGAGGGCGGCTGGGCGGCCGCACGCGCGCCCGCCCGCGGGTAGAGGAGCACGAGCCGTCGCCGGGCGCGGGTCATGGCCACGTGGAGCAGGCGCCGCATGGCGGTTTCGTGGACCCGCCCGGAGTCCGGCGGCACCCGCTCGGGGAGCAGCGCGTCGGGCACCGGCTCCAGTGCGCGCCGCGCGGACCCGGGCATCCGGGCGGCGTGCAGGCCGACGACGTAGACGTGGTCCCACTCGCGGCCCTTGGCCTCCGCCATCGAGAGGACCTCGACGGCGGGCGCGCCCCCGCCCGGCTCGGCCTCGTCGTCGTCGTCGCGCAGGCCGGCCTCGGCCACCGCGGCGACGTAGCCGGCGAACTCCCGCGTCGTGCCCTGGGGCTCGCGGCGCACGTACTGGGCCGCGATCTCGCCGAAGCGGGCGAGGTTGGCCAGGCGCTCGACCACCTCCGGCGAGGCGGCGAAGAGGAGCTGGCGGCGGAGCCCGAGGCGCTCGACGAGGCGGTGGACGAACAGGTCCGGGCGCAGGGTGTCGAGCGCGGCCGAGGCGGAGCGGTAGACCTTGAGGAAGCCGAGGATGCGCTCGCGCGCCTCGGGCGGGAGCTGCGGCGACTCGGTGGCCGCGACGAGCGCGGCGACCATGTCGAGCTTGCGCCGCCGGGCGATCTGGGTGCAGCGGGCGATGTCCACCGAGCGCAGCTCCACGGGCGGGCGGGCGAGGGCGCGGACGACGGCGCCGGCGTCGGCGGGATCGGCGAGCAGCCGCAGCCAGGCGAGGAGGTCGCGGACCTCGGCGCGTTGGAAGTAGGCGGCGGCGCCCACGACCCGGTGCGGCACGGCGCGCTCCTCGAGCGCGACCGCGACCGACGGGCCCTCGTTGCCGACCGAGCGGACGAGGACGGCGATGAGCGCCGGGTCGACCCCGTCGCGGGTGACGAGCCGCTCGACGTCGGCCGCCACGGCCTGGACCTCGGCGCGCTCGTTCTCCGCGCGCCAGAACGCGACCTCGCCGCCGGCGGCGCCGCGGGCCGCGAGGCCGAGGCGGTCGTCGATCGGCGCGACCACGGCGGCCGCCGCCTTGAGGACGCGCGCCCGGCGCCCGCGGGCGCGCTCGAGCCGGATGACCGTCGTGTCGGGATGCTCCTCGAGCAGGTCGCGGGCGTTCTTCGCTCCGGCGGCGCGGAAGCGGTGGATCGCCTGGTCGTCGTCGCACCACGCGGCGAGGTTGCCGTGCTCCCCCGCGAGCGTGCGGACGAGGAGCCCCTGCGCGTAGTCGAGGTCCTCCCACTCGTCGACGAGCACGTGGCGGAAGCGCCGCGCCACCCGCGCGCGGACGTGGGCGTGGTCGCGCAGCAGCGCGACGGCGCGGAGCAGCAGCCCGCCGCCGTCGAGCGCCCCGCGTTCGGCCAGCATCCGGTCGTGGTCGGCGTAAACCTGCGCGAACTCGGCCTCGCGGGCCGCGCGGGCGCGCGCCGCGTCGCCGTCCCGGGGGAGGCCGGCGGCCCAGGCGAGGTAGTCCTCGGGGGCGATGAGCTCGTCCTTCAGCCGGTCGATGCGGGCGACGAAGGAGCCGAGCAGCGCCGCCGGCGACCCGCCGAGGTCGTGGACGCGCAGCGTCAGCTCGTCGACGCGGCCGCTCAGCATCGCGAGCCGGTCCGCGGCGGAGACCGCGACCGCGAAGGGATCGAGGCCGGCCTCCAACGCCTCGTCGTGGAGCAGCCGCGCGCAGAGCCCGTGGACGCTCATCACGGCGAGCTCCTCGTAGGGCCGGTCGATCGCCGCCTCGATCTCGGCGCGCAGGGTGTCGGCCCGCCGCGCGGCGCGGGCGACCACGAGCACGGCCTCCGGCGGGACGCCGTCCTCGACGAGACGGGCGAAACGGGCCACGAGCGTCAGCGTGCGACCGGTCCCCGCGCCCCCGAGCACGAGCAGCCGGCCCGCGGGGTGGTCGACGACCTCGCGCTGGGCGGGGTCGAGGCCGTCGGGCGGGAGAGGCACGCCTGACAGGATATGCCGCCGATGGTCCCGCCCCCGGCCGCCCTCAACGCCGACTGGTTCGCCGCCTGCCGCCGGATGGCCGACGGGCTGCGCGGGGTCCTCACGGCGCACCCCACGACCGCCGAGCGCGCGGTCGAGGTCGGGCGCGGCGAGGGCGGGGACCGCACGCTGGTGATCGACGCGGAGGCCGAGGACGTCGTCTTCGCCGGGCTCGACGCGCTGCACGCAGAGGGCGCCCGCTTCACCGCCATCTCCGAGGAGCGGGGCGAGGTCGACTACGGCGATCCCGCCGTCCGCGTGGTCATCGACCCGATCGACGGGTCACTGAACGCCAAGCGCGGGATCTGGCACCACGCCCTGTCGATCGCCGTGGCCGACGGGCCGACGATGGCGGACGTCGCCTTCGGCTTCGTCCACGACCTCGGCACCGGCGAGGAGTGGGTCGCCCGCCGGGGCGAGGGGGCCATGCTCGACGGCGAGGCGCTCGACCCGGACGCCGCCGAGCGCCTGGACGCGGACGGGCGCTTGGAGATCCTCGGCGTGGAGTCCGCCGACCCGCGCTGGGTGGCGGCGGCGATCGATCCGCTGCTCGCGAGCGCCCACCGGCTGCGCGCCGTCGGGGCGATCGCGGTGACGCTGTGCCAGGTCGCGGCCGCCCGCTTCGACGGCATGGCCTCGCTGCACCACTGCCGCTCGGTGGACGCCGCCGCGGGCCAGCTCATCGTGAGGGAGGCCGGAGGCCTTGTCGCCTTTCCGGGCTTCGACGACCCGCTCGGAGCGCCGCTCGACCTCGCGCCGCACTCCCCGGTGATCGCCGCCCGCTCGCCGGAGAGCCTCGAGCGCCTGGCCGCGATCCACGGCCCGGGCGGCTCGGGGCTGGCGGAGCCGCGGCGAGCGGGACCCGCCTAGCGGCGCTTGGGCAGCTCCGCGGCGACGAGCCGCGCGATCAGGCGATAGCCGGGGGTCTTCGCGTGGATGTCCCCGCGCGAGCAGTACCAGGTGAGGGTGCACACGCGGGCCACCGCGACGGGGATCGAGCCGTAGGGGGCGAGCGTGGTCATTCGCTCCAGCGGGATGTAGGCGCCGGTGGCCGCGGTCACGTCCACGAAGCGCCCGCCGACCGCCTCGTACTGCTTCTTCAGCGCCGGGTTGATGAGGCTCTTGAACACCGTGACCGACGGCGCCGCCAGCGCGCGGCCGCCCGGGCGCACCCAGCCGCCGAGGATCACGTCCGGGTAGGTGATGCCGACGATGCGCGTCGTGTTGCCGGCGGCCCGGCGCAGGCGCTTCAGCGTCTGCGAGAGGTTCGACTTGATCCCCGTCAGCGCGTCGGTGACGCAGGCCCCGACCTGAGCGAGCGGGACATCGGCGCACTTCGTCACGTCGTTGCCGCTGATCGAGACCGTGATGAGCCGGACGTTGCGCCGGTTCGCGCGGATGAAGCGCTCCGCCGCCGCGATCTGCGTGGAGCGCGGGTATGCAGGCCCCCCCGGGCCGCGCCTGAACTTCGCGCAGCCCACCTGCCGCAGCAGCGACGTCGTCGTCGCGCCGCCGCAGCCGTAGTTGACGAGCTTCAGGCGATACCCGCGGGCGCGGGCGAAGCCTCCGACCTGGTAGGCGAAGCCGTGGCCGTCGTTGCCGTGCGTGGGCTGATAGCCCGCGGCGTAGGAGTCGCCGAGCGAGACGTAGTACTGGGGGGCGGGCTTGGCGCTCGCCTGGGCGGCCGCGGGCGCGGCGAGCAGGACGGCGAGGATCGCGAAGAGCAGAAGGGATCGGGTGCGCATGTCTCCGGGTGGGCCGAGGGAAGGAGGACCAAGGCTATTGCCGCGCGCGCCTCCGCGCGCCAGTTCTCTGCACGCGTGCGTTCCCCCGGCCCCGTCGCGTCGTGCGCCATAGTGGATCATCGTGATCGACTGGTCCCTGGCCGCCACCCTCGCCCGGCTCGTCGCCGGCGACGAGCCTGCCGCCGCGGCGCCCGCCGCCGACCTCGGCGAGCTGGCGCGCGATGCCGAGGCGCGCGTCTCCGCCTACACGGGGTTGGTCGCCGCGACGCCGGTCCCGGAGGCCGAGGGCGTCGACCGCGAGGCCTGGATCGCCGCGAACGCGACCTCGATGGCGGCGCTGCTCGACCCGGCGCTCGGCGCCGTGGGCGGGCGGCTCGGGCCGCTCGCGCCGGTGGTCCGCGCCGGCGCGGGCGCCGTGCTCACCGCGGAGGTCGGCGTGATCCTCGGCTTCCTGTCCCAGCGCGTGCTCGGGCAGTACGACCTCGTGCTGCTCGAGCGCCCCGAAGCGGCCCGGGCACCGCGGCTGCTCTTCGTGATGCCGAACCTCGGCGCCGCGGCGCGCGGATTCGGCGCCGAGGAGGCCGAGGTGCTGCGCTGGGTCGCGCTGCACGAGGTCACGCACGCGCTGCAGTTCGCGGGCGTGCCGTGGCTGCGTCCGTATCTCGCCGGGCTCGTCCGCGAGCTGCTCGGCGCGGTCGAGGTGCGGGTCGACGCCGCCGGGGCGCTGCGGCTGCCCGCCCCCGACGACCTGCGCCGACTCGTCGCCGTCGTCCGCGACGCGGACCTCGTCTCGCTCGTCGTCCGCCCGGAGGAGCGCGCGACGCTCGACCGGATGCAGACGGCGATGGCGGTGGTCGAGGGTCACGCCGAGCACGTGATGGACGCCGTCGGCGCCGAGGTGCTGCCCTCGCTGCCGGCGCTCCGCACGGCGATGGAGGCGCGCCGCCGATCGGCGTCGGCCCCCGCGCGGCTGCTCGGCCGCCTCCTCGGCCTCGAGCTCAAGCTCCGCCAGTACGAGCAGGGCAAGCGCTTCTGCGACGCCGTGGTGGCGGCCGGGGGGATCGGCGCGCTGAACGTCGTGTGGTCCGGGCCCGAGGCCCTGCCGACGCCCGCCGAGCTCGAACACCCGGACGACTGGCTGGCCCGGACGCGCGCCCAGGCGGCCTGAGCGCCCGTCGGAGCGGTCGGGACCACGACTGCGCCCTCCGGAGGGCACGGCCGGCGGCGTCCCCTCGCCGTGGGCTCGAACGAACGGCATCCAGGGAGGGGATCGACCGGCCGGCGGTCGAAACCGGCTTCGATCCCGCTCAGCGGGATCAACTCGAGGTTCGATCGCCGAGCCCCCGACCGAAGGGCGGCCGCGGCCGGACGCGCCCTCGTAGCCGCCGTTCGCCGATCCCGCCGGCCACCGCCGAGGCGCCGAACCGAGCCCCCATCAGCCCGACCACGTGTTCGCCTGCTGTAACGCCACGGCCCGCCCGGTTTACAAACAGGTGTTCGATCAGTTAGGATGATGGCTGATTAGAACTAACCTGATTAGAGACCACGCCATCCCGAGGGGATAACGAGCACAATGGCTGAGACCAAGACCACCACCGCGAAGCGCCGCACCGGCGCCCGCACAACCGCCGCGAAGCGCCAGACCCGCGCCCGCGCCACCAACCGCCAGACCACCGTTCGCGCGACGGCCCGCAAGGCCGCGCCGAAGTCCACGGCCACGGCCCGCCGCCAGGCCGCCGCGACCCGCCGCAGCACCGCTGCGAAGAAGGGCGCCGCGACCCGCAACGTGCACCAGGTCGAGGAGCGCCTCGAGGTCAAGACGACCGTCGAGCAGGCGCAGGAGATCGCCGAGCGCGCCGTTCTGATCCCGGTCGGCGCCGCGCTGGAGGCCCGTGACCTCGTCGAGAAGACCATCGACGAGCTGACCACGACCTACACGTCGCGTGACCGCGCCGAGAAGCAGCTCAAGCGGTTCGAGCGTCGCGGTGCGACGGCTCGTCGCCAGGTCGAGCGCCGGGCGAAGAAGGCCCGCACGCGCGTCGAGCGCGAGGTCCGCAAGCGCCGCACCCGCGTCGAGCGCGAGGCCAAGCGCGTCCGTCGCGACCTCGACACGCGCGCGCGGAACGTCGGCGCCAACGCCGACCTCGTCCAGGCGCGCGTCGGCAACGTGCTGCAGACCGGCGTCACCGCGAGCACGAAGGCCGCTCGCGAGGCGTCCACCACGGCGACCGCCGCCTAGCGTCACCGCTTATCCCGGTCCGCGCACGGAGAGGCGCGGGATCGGGCGAGGTTCGCCGACCTCATAACCCGTCGGCGGACGTAGCACCCTCTCCTCCCTCAACCGCCGGGGCGGCCTTCGGGTCGCCCCGGTCGGTCGTTGAGGCGCGGGCCGGCGGCCGCCTACAATCGAGGCATGCCCACCCAAGACCAGGTTCGCGAGGCGCTGCGCGCCGTCATCGACCCCGAGCTGCGCCGCGACATCGTCGAGCTCGAGATGGTTCGCTCAATCGACATCCACCCCACCGGGGTCGTCGACGTCACCGTCTCCCTCACCACGCCCGGCTGCCCGATCCGCTCCCACTTCGAGACGGCCGTGCGCAACGCCGTCGGCGGGCTGGACGGCGTGACCGGCGCCAACGTCGCCTTCGACGTGCTGAGCGACCAGGAGAAGGGCGTCCTGCAGCAGAAGCTCGGTCGCGGCCACCTCCCCGAGGGGGCGCTGGCCCAGGTCGGGAACGTCATCTGCGTCGGCTCGGGCAAGGGCGGCGTGGGCAAGTCGACACTCACCGCCAACCTCGCCGCCGCGCTCTCGGCCGAGGGCAAGCGGGTCGGCGTGCTCGACGCCGACGTCTGGGGCTACTCCCAGCCGCGGATGCTCGGCCTCGGCGCCCAGCGGCCCCAGGTCGACGGCCAGCGCAAGATCGTGCCCCTGGAGAGCCACGGCATCAAGGTCATGTCGATCGGCTTCTTCCTGGAGGAGGACGCGGCCGTCGTCTGGCGCGGCCCGATGCTCCACAAGGCCCTCACCCAGTTCCTCGAGGACGTGGCGTGGGGCGAACTCGACTACCTGCTCGTCGATCTGCCGCCCGGGACCGGCGACGTCTCGATGACCCTGGCCCAGCTCCTGCCGCAGGCGAAGTTCCTCATCGTCACGACCCCCCAGCCGGTCGCGCAGAAGGTCGCGCGGCGCTCGGCGGAGATGGCGGCGAAGGTCAACCTCGAGGTGGCGGGCGTCGTCGAGAACATGTCGGCCTTCGTCACGCCGGACGGCGCGCGCTACACGCTGTTCGGCGAGGGCGGCGGCGATCTCCTGGCCGACGAGCTCGACGTGCCGCTGCTCGGCACGGTCCCGCTCACGATGCCGCTGCGCGAGCAGTCCGACGCCGGCGTCCCACTCGTGCTCGCCGACCCCGACGACCCGGCCGCGCAGGCGATCCGCCACACGGCCCGCGGAGTCATCGCGCTCTCGCCGGTCGAGCTGCCGGTCCTGCAGGCGCCGACGCCCCCGCCGGAGCCCAAGCCGGCCGGGATGTCGCTGCCGATGGCGTGACCGGCGAGCCCGGCCCGAGCCGCCAGGTCAGGCCTTGCCGGCGAAGTACTCCGCGTTGACCTTCACGAACCCCTGCCACTCCTCGGGCAGCTGATCCTCCGCGAAGCAGGCGTCCACCGGGCAGGCCTCGACGCAGGCGTCGCAGTCGATGCACTCCTCCGGGTCGATGTAGAGCTGCTTGACCGCGTCGTAGTCGGGCTCGTCCGGGGTCGGGTGGATGCAGTCGACCGGGCAGACCTCGACGCAGGAGTTGTCCTTCTGATCGATGCAGGGCTCGGCGATCACGTAGGCCATGGAGCGTGTCCTCTGGGGCGGGTTTGCGACGTGCTGGCGCGGGATTCTACGGAAACGGGCAGGCCGCTACCCTGGCGCCGGATGGCCGTCACCCGCACAACGATGGCCGGGCGTCGCCGCCGGCTGCGAGGCGGCGGCCCGTGCTCCTGCTGACCGGCGCCACGGGCCAGGTCGGCGCCGCGCTGCTGCGGCGCCTGACGGCGGACGGAACGCCGGTGCGTTGCCTCGTCCGCGACCCCCGGCGGCTCGGGGACGCGCGTGTGCGCGTGCAGATCGCGATCGGCGACCTCGCCGACCCGACGTCCTTCCGCCATGCCCTGCGCGGCGTGGACACGGTCGTCCACCTCGCGGCCGCGGGCCGCGACCAGCCCCGCGGCTCGATCGAGGAACTCGGGGCGCTCGCCACCTGGCGGCTGGTCCGGGCCGCGGAGCGCGCCCGCACTCCTCGCTTCGTCCTGCTCTCCGCGCTCGGGGCCTCACCCAGCAGCGGGTCGCGCTACCTGCGCAGCAAGTGGCTGGCGGAACGCGCGGTGGCCGAGTCCGATCTCCCACACGCGATCCTCGCCCCCTCGCTGACCTACTCGGCGGCGGGCCCGTGGATGCGCCGCCTGGAGCGCGTCGCCCGCCTCGCGCCGGCCGTGCCGATCGCCGGTGGCGGCGGAGCGCGCTCCCAGCCGATCTGGGCGGAGGACGTCGCCGACTGCGTGGCCGCGGCCCTGGGGCGGCCGGAGGCCACGCTCGAGCGCCTCGAGCTCGCCGGCCCGGACACCCTCACCTACGCGGAGCTGGCGGGCGTCGCCCTGCGCGCCTCCCGTCGCGACCGGCCGCTGCTCCGCGTCCCGGGGCCCGCCGCGCGGCGCGCGCTGGGCCTGCTCGAGCTTCTCGCCGGTCCGACCGCGATGGTCACGCGCGACGAGGCGGACTTCCTCCAGCAGGACATGACCAGCCGCACCGGAACGGCCGGGGCCGAGTCGCTCGGCATCGCCCCGCGCCCGATGCGCGCCGTGCTCGGCGCCGCCTGAGCCCGGGCACGGCGCCTCGGCGCTTTCCGCGCGTCCTACACTCGGACCACGCCGCCCAGACCCCGGTGGCGTTCCCGTCAACGGACCACTCGTCTGGAGCGCCATGCGCGTCGCACCTCGCAGCCCGGCCACCGCCGCCCGTCCCCGCCCGCGGATGGGCGAGGACTCGGTCCCGCTGGCGCACGAGCGCGCCGAGCGGTTCGCGAACGCGGCGATCGTGGCCATTCCCTTCGGCCTGCTGTGCTGGGCGGTCTGGCTCGCCTGGGGCGGGCTGCTGCACTGGCAGGACCTGCTCGTGCTGGCGATCATGTACGCGCTCACCGGCATCGGCGTGACCGTCGGCTACCACCGGCTGTTCACCCATCGCAGCTTCAAGACCTCGCCGCTCGTCCGCGGGGCGCTGGCGGTGCTCGGCTCCGCCGCGGTGGAGGGGTCGGTGATCGAATGGGTCGCCACCCATCGCAAGCACCATCGCTTCTCCGATCGCCCGGGCGACCCCCACAGCCCGCACGTCGAGCATGGCGCCGGGTGGCGGGGCGCGCTGCGCGGGCTGTGGCACGCCCACGTCGGCTGGACGGTGCGCGGCGGCGATCGCGCCAGCCCGCGCCGCTACGCCAAGGACCTGCTCGCGGATCCCGTCGTCCGCTTCGTCAGCCGCACCTTCGGCGTCTGGGTCCTCGTCGGGCTCGCGCTGGCGTTCGGGCTCGGCGTGGCGCTCACGGGGACCGTGGTGGGCGGCCTCACGGCGCTGCTCTGGGGTGGCGCCGTGCGCATTTTCCTCCTGCACCAGGTCACCTTCTCCATCAACTCGCTCTGCCACTACTTCGGGCGCCGCCGCTTCGCGACCGGCGACCACTCACGGAACCTGGCCTGGCTGGCGCCGCTCTCGCTCGGGGAGTCGTGGCACAACAACCACCACGCGTTCCCGACCTCCGCCGCGCACGGGATGAGCCGCTGGGAGCCCGATCCCTCTGCGTTGGTCATCGCCGTGCTGGAACGGGTCGGCCTCGCCTGGGACGTCGTGCGCATCGCGCCCGAGCGGCAGGCCGCGAAGCTCGCCGCCCTCGCCGCGCGTCGGGACGCGAACGTCGCGTCCGAGTAGTGCCGCGCGCACCGCGTCAGTCGACCGGCACCTCGGGACTCGTCCCGAGCGTGGCGCCGCCGAGCGTGGCGACCGCGCGCACGGTCGTGCCGGCCGCGATCGGCGCCACCGTGAGGTAGATGCGGCAGCCGTCCTGCGGGTTCGCCGTGGTCGTCGCGACCGTGATCCATGAGGCGCCGGACTTGCGCTCGATGCGGATCGTGTCGGGGTTCCCGGCCACGCACGCGTAGCCGAAGAACGCGCCCTGCGGCTGCCCGCCGGCGCTATAGGCGATGGCGTCGAGGCTCACGGTCCCGGGCGCCGTCGGGGTCTGCGGCGAGGTCGTGACCTGCAGCGGCGCCTGGGCGCGGTCGGCCGCGGCGGCGGCGTCGGCGGCGGTCCCTCCCGGGGCCCCGTAGTAGAGCGTCTGGGTGGAGGTGAAGTGGCTGTAGCCGGCATTGCGCGGATCGGTGCTCGGCAGCGCCTGGTTGAAGAAGGTGCCGGAGGACCCGTAGGCGTCGGCATCGCCGGTGCACTGGGCCACGGAGGCGGGCGAGTTGTCGTCGTAGTAGAGCTGGGGCGCGAGGCCCGGGATGTCGCTGCTCACGCTGTTGACCGTCGTCAACGTGCCCTGGCCGCCGCTGATCTGCTGCCAGCGCGGCGCGCCCGGGGCGAGCGTGTCCGGGCTGCCGTCGATCCTCACGCCCCCGGTGTTGTGATCGTTGCGGTAGGTCATCCCCGAGGCCGCGGGGGAGTGGTCGAAGTAGTCCATCACGCCCGGAATCGGGTGGACGCGGAGATAGGTGACGATGTCCTCACGACCCTCGTAGAGGATGTGGTCGCGCTGGGTGAACGTGCCGCTGTTGGCCCCGAGGAACGAGCGGATGGCGCGCACCGGTCCGCTCTTGTTGGCGATGAACCCGCCGCCTCCGGTCTTGAACGTGTCTTCGGTCCGGCCGCAGACCCCCGGGGCGAACTGCGCCTTGTGGCGGTCGAGGATGTCGACGCCCGAGGCGCCGCCGGCGGTGATGTCGAGGCCGTCGTCCACCCAGCGATCCGAGAAGCGGCGTCGGTAGCGCGAGGTGGTCACCGACGAGGACTCGGGGTTCGGGCCGGCCGCGAAGTCGTAGGTCGACAGATAGTTGCCGCTGTTGAGGCTGAAGTTGTAGGTGACGTAGGACCTGCCCGCGCCCGGGGAGAGGCTGCCGTCGCTGCGGAACAGGTAGACGAAGGCGAGGCTCGAGGGCGCGGTCGGGTCGGTCACCTTGACCTGGACGCCGCTGGCGGGCACGACCCCCGCGGGGTCCGGTGCGAGCGAGGCGGCGTCGCCGGCGTCGCGGGCCATGAACGCGATCTCGTCGTTCGCGTCGAGGTTCGGGTCGGGGTCGGCGCCGACCTTGGTGTTCGGGTCGGTGTACACGGTCGCCGTCACGCCGGAGGTGGGGAGGTTGCGCACCGGGCCGAGGTCGACGGTCGCGCGCTCGTCGACCTGCACCGGGATCTGCTGCCAGGCGCCCGAGTGGCGCGCGAAGGCGACGACGCGACCGGCCGGAGCGCCCTGGAGGGAGCCGGCCTGGGCGCCGGTCATGACGACGGGGTCGAGGTCGCGGCCCGGCAGCGTCCCGCAGCCCGACGCGACCGCCGCGAGCGCGGCGGCGCCGGCGAGGAGAAGGCGTCGGGGGGTGGCGCTCATGGGACTCCCTGCGTGGTTGCGGACGGACCCTGCCGCGACCCTATCCGAGCGCCCGCATCCGGGTCCACGTCCGCTGTCCGACTACGGGGCGGCCACGCGCTCCGGGCGGCGCTCGGCCCAGGGCTCCGCGATCTCGAGCTGGGTGGCCAGCGCGAGCAGGTCGTCCTCCGGGGCGGGCTGCCCGATGAGGTGCAC
>JBBSBL010000045.1:0-19731 GCA_038251325.1 Solirubrobacterales bacterium
GATGGCCAACCTCTCCCAGATCGCCGGCCTCTACACCTTCCAGCTGTTCGACAACAACATCTTGGGGCTCCACCCGTCGACGTTCTGGGTCACGCTCTTCGGCGTGATCTGGATCGTCGTGATGACGTGGATCTGCTGGCGCGGCGTCGAGCTCTCGGCCCGGACCCAGCAGTTCCTGCTCGGCGCGGAGTTCCTCACGCTCCTGATCTTCGCGGTCGTCGCGCTCGTCAAGGTCTACAGCGGCGACGCGCCGGCGACCTCGCAGGACCCGTCGCTCTCGTGGCTCAACCCGTTCGAGGTCTCGTCGGTGAGCGCGCTGACCTCCGGCGTCCTGCTCGCGATCTTCATCTACTGGGGGTGGGACACCGCCGTGACCGTGAACGAGGAGACGGAGGGCTCGACGGAGTCGCCGGGCCGCGCGGCGGTCATCTCGACGCTGCTGCTGCTGGGGATCTACGTGCTGGTCTCCGGGGCCGCCGTCGCCTACGCCGGCCCGGACCTGCTGAGCAAGAACTCCGACGACGTGTTCGCGCCGATCGGCCGGGCCGTGCTGGGCTCGGGGCTCGACAAGCTCCTGATCATCGCCGTGCTGACCTCGGCGTCGGCATCCACGCAGACGACGATCCTGCCGACCGCCCGCACGAGCCTCTCGATGGCCCGCGCCGGCGCGCTGCCGAGGATCTTCGGACGGATCCACCCGCGCTTCCAGAGCCCGGACTTCTCGACCCTCGCCATGGGCGCCGTGTCGATCAGCTGGTACGTCGGGCTCACGCTCGTCAGCACGGACGTGCTGGGCGACTCGATCGCGGCGCTCGGTCTGATGATCGCCTTCTACTACGGGATCACCGGCTACGCCTGCGCGATCTACTACCGCCGGGAGCTGCGCAAGAGCTGGCGGAACTTCGTCTACATCGGCGTCCTGCCGGTGCTCGGCGGGATCTCCCTCACCTACGTGTTCATCAAGTCCTGCATCGACCTGAGCAAGTCGGACGCCGGCTCGCTGGTCGTGTTCGGGCTCGGCGGGCCGTTCGTGATCGGGATCGCCGGCCTGCTGCTCGGCGTGGTCTTCATGTTCCTGTGGCAGGGTCGCCACCCGGCCTTCTTCCGGCGCAAGCTGGAGGTCGCCGATCCGGCGCTCCTCGAGGGAGCCCATCCCGCCGCGGCCGACGGAGGCAGCTGAGATGGCGAAGATCGTGGTCGGGTTCGACGGATCGGAATGCGCCCGCGCGGCGCTCAGCACCGCCATCGACGTGGCCGAGGCGCTCGGCGACGAGATCGTCGTCGTCTCCGCCTACGAGGTCAACCGCATGGGCGGCGAGGTGCAGGACTACGCCAAGGCGCTGCACGACCGCTCGGAGGTGCTGCTCAAGCACGCCACCGATCAGGCCGCCGCCCGCGGGGTCGGAGTCGAGGTCGAGGTCGTCGAGGAGCGGCCCGCGGACGCGCTCCTGGACACGGCGAAGGCGCGCGATGCCCGCGTGATCGTGGTCGGCTCGCGCGGGGAGGGCCCGATCAAGGGCGCGATCCTCGGCTCGACGCCGCACAAGCTGCTCCAGACCACGGATCGCCCGGTCCTCGTCGTGCCCGAGCCCTAGCCGGGTGCCGAGCCGTGCGCGCCGTCGTCATCACGAAGCACGGTGGCCCCGAGGTGCTGCAGGTGCAGGAGCGCCCGGACCCGGTCCCGGGCCCGGGCGAGGTGGCGATCGACGTCGCGGCGGCCGGCGTGTGCTTCGCCGACGTCATGGCCCGCCTCGGGCTCTACCCCGACGCACCGAAGCCGCCGTGCGTCGTTGGCTACGAGGTGGCGGGCGCCGTGTCGGCGCTCGGCGACGGCGTCGAGGCGCCGGCGGTCGGCGCCCGGGTCATGGCGGGTACCCGTTTCGGGGGCTACGCCGAGCGCGTCGTGGTCTCCGCGCAGGATGCGATCCCGTTGCCGGACGGCCTCGGCTTCGAGGAGGCGGCGGCGGTGCCGGTGAACTACGCCACCGCGTACGCCGGCCTCGTGCAGTTCGCCAACCTCCAGGCCGGCGAGCGCGTGCTGATCCACGCCGCCGCCGGCGGCGTCGGCATCGCCGCGACGCAGATCGCCCGCGACCGCGGCGCCGAGGTCTGGGGGACCGCCTCGCCGGGCAAGCACGACGCGATCCGTGCGGTCGGCGTCGAGCACCCGCTCGACTACACGACCTCGGGCTGGCATCGCGGCCTGCCGGGCATCGACGTCGTCATGGACGCGGTCGGCGGGCGCAGCTTCCGCACGAGCTACGACCTGCTGCGCGCGGGTGGGCGCCTGGTGGCCTTCGGCGCCTCCTCGGTGGTCGCGGGCGAGAAGCGCAACCTGCTCGTGGCCGGGCGCGCCGCGCTCTCGATGCCGCGGTTCAACCTCATCAAGCAGATGTCGGCCTCGAAGTCGGTGATCGGCCTGAACATGCTCACGCTGTGGGACCAGGCCGGGACGCTCGAGCCCTGGATCACTCCGCTCCGCGCCCTGCTCGACGGTGGGGTCCGGCCGCTCGTCGCGGAGGCCGTGCCGTTCGACCGGGCAGGTGCCGCGCAGACGATCATCACCGAGCGCCGCAACGTCGGAAAGGTCGTCCTCGTCCCGTAGAGCCGTGCCGGGCCCGGTGCTACGCTGGCGCGACATGTCGCGCTCACTCGCCCTGCGACTTCTCCTTCTCCTCCCCCTTCGGGGGGAATAGCGCGTGGCGGCCGCGAAGCCGCAAACTGAAGCCCGGAGGAGACGCAGGACGAGACCAGAAGGAGCCCTGACGCGACGATGGACCCGCACCGAGTACTGATCTTCGACACGACGCTGCGCGACGGCGAGCAGTCGCCCGGCATCTCGCTGAACACCCACGAGAAGCTCGAGATCGCCCAGCAGCTCGCCCGGCTCGGCGTGGACGTCATCGAGGCCGGCTTCCCGATCACCTCGCCGGGCGACTTCGATGCCGTCCAGGCGATCGCGCGGGAGGTCGAGGGTCCGGTGGTGACCGGTTTGGCCCGCACCCACGTCGCCGACATCGACGCGGCGTGGAACGCCGTGCGCGACGCCGCGCGGCCCCGGATCCACACCTTCATCTCCACCTCGGACATCCACATCGTCCACCAGCTGCAGACCACGCGGGAGGATGTCAAGGGCCAGGCCCGCGCCGCCGTCGCCCACGCCAAGCAGTACCTCGACGACGTCGAGTTCTCACCGATGGACGCGACCCGCGCGGAGGCCGAGTTCACCGCGGAGGTCTGCCAGATCGCGATCGACGAGGGCGCCACGACGGTCAACATCCCGGACACGGTCGGGTACACGACGCCGGCCGAGTTCACGGCCTACCTCGAGCGCCTCTACGCGCTCGCGCCCGGGCTGCGCGACGTCGTCCTCTCGGTCCACTGCCACGACGACCTCGGGCTCGCGGTGGCGAACTCGCTGGCCGGCATGGTGGCCGGCGCGCGCCAGGTCGAGTGCGCGATCAACGGCATCGGCGAGCGGGCTGGGAACGCGTCGCTCGAGGAGATCGTGATGCTGCTCCACACCCGCGGCGACGCGCTCGGCGGCCTGCACACCGGCGCGGTGACCACGGAGATCGCGCGCACGAGCCGGCTGGTGTCCCGCCTCACGGGTTACCCGGTCCAGCCGAACAAGGCGGTGGTCGGCCGCAACGCCTTCGCGCACGAGTCCGGGATCCACCAGGACGGCGTGCTCAAGGAGCGCACGACCTACGAGATCATGGACGCGACGACCGTCGGCCTCGAGGCCAACGCGATCGTGCTCGGCAAGCACTCCGGGCGCCACGCGCTGCGCCAGGCGCTGGAGGAGCTCGGGTTCGACGTCCAGGGCCAGGCGCTGAACACGGCGTTCAAGCGCTTCAAGGAGATCGCGGACCGCAAGAAGCAGGTCACCGCGATGGACCTCGAGGCGCTCGTCACCGACGAGCTGCGCGAGGAGATTCCCGGGTACGCGCTCGAGTGGTTCGAGGTCGAGGACTCCTCGCGGCGCCCGCCACATGCCACCGTGGGCGTGCGGATGCCCGACGGCGGCGAGTCCAGCGGCTCGTTCACGGGCGACGGGCCGGTCGATGCCATCTTCCACGCGATCGACGCCGCGACGGGCAATGATCCGAAGCTCCGCGAGTTCCGGATCGACGCGGTGACCGCCGGCCAGGACGCGCTGGGGGAGACCTCGATCGTCCTCGAGCTCGACGGGCACACCGGAGCGGGGCAGGGCGTCTCGACCGACGTACTCGAGGCGGCGGGCCGCGCGTACGCGCGCGCGCTCTCCAACGCCGTGCGCCGCCGCGACGTCGCCGCCGCGGCGGAGGACCCGCGCGGGGATCGCCCGGAAGCGCCCGCGGGGTACGTCCCGGGGCCCTGAGGCCGACGCTACGCCGCCGCCGCGTGCTCGGCGAGCGCCTCGCCCTGCGCGCGGCCGGCGGCCATCACCGCCGGCTCCTCGCCGTCGGCCATGAGGTCCGGGCCCATGGCGGCGGCGCTCGCGGGGTCGGGGGCGACGTGGGTCACCTCGGCGCCCCGGCGCCGAAGGCCCTCGGCCTCCAGCGCGGCCCGGCCGCGCGACCAGGCGCGCACCGCGGGCTGCGAGGCGCCCGTCGGGTTGAGGCACAGCACCCGGTCGCCACGCTCGGCAGGTGCCGCGTCGAGGTTGGTGAGGCTCCAGGCTCCGCCGTCGACGTACTCGCGCCCGGAGATCTTCACGGGCGCGAAGACGCCGGGGATCGCGCAGGAGGCGACGACCGCGTCGGCGACCGACGCCTCGGGGGCACCCGGCGCCCCGAAGACCACGCGACGGCCGCTGGCCCGGTCGACGCACGCGATCCGCAGGCGGCCGTCGAAGGCGACGCCGCTGGCCGCGAAGCGCGCGTGGAGGTCGTCGAGCCGCCGCGTGCCGGGGGGCACGCGGCCGAGCGCCAGCGCGCGCACCGCCGCCCCCGCCGGCGCCACAGCCGGCAGCGCGGAGGCGAGCAGGGCCGGCAGGCCGCCGGCCGCGCCGCCCACGAGCCCGGCGCCGGCGCTCATGCCCGCGGCGGTCGTCGCGCGCTCGCCGGAGCCCCCGTCTGCGCCGCGCGCCGCGGTCCGCGGCCGGCGGCCGACGGCGAGCCGGGCGGCCACGATCGAGCCGGCCGAGGTCCCGACGAAGCACGGGACCTCGCGCAGATCGACTCCGCTGCCGGCCTCGTAGCCGCCGAGCACGGCGCTCATCCACGCCTCGCCCCGCACGCCGCCCCCGGCGAGCACCAGCACGTCGGGCAGCGCGGCGGAGGCCATCCCGCCAGTGTCGCAGGTGAACTCCAGCGACATACGAGCGTACGTGATAACATACGGCCGCATGGCGACCGCCGCCCCCGCACCGCCCGCCACGCCCGTCGCCATACCCGCCCTCGGTCCGCGTGTCCGCGCCCTGCGCGAGGGCATGGGGCTCTCGCTGCGCGACCTGGCTGAGCGCTCCGGGGTCAGCGCGCCGATGCTCTCGCAGGTGGAGCGGGGGGAGACGAGCCCGACGCTCCAGGTCGCCGCTCGCATCGCGGCCGGGCTCGACCTGCGCCTCTCCCAGCTCCTGCGCCTCGACGAGGGCGGCAACGTCGCCGTGGTGCGCGCCGGTCGGCGCCGCGCGGGCCCGCGCGGCGCCGCCGGGCACCGCTACGAGGTGCTGACCCCGCCTTTGCCCGGGCTGCGGGCGGAGGTCTCCCGCCACGTGCTGGAGGCGGGGGCGTCCACCGGAGGCCCCGACGAGGAGCCGATGCACGAGCCCGGCAGTCGCGAGACGGCCGTGGTCGAGTCCGGTCGCCTCGTCCTGCACTGCGACGGCGCCGACCATGCGCTGGCCGCCGGCGACGCCGTGACCTTCGACGCCGACCTTCCCCACCGCTTCGAGAACCCCGGGCCTGGCACGGCGACGTTTCTCGCCGTCGTCGCGGCCGGCCTGAGGAGGAGCTGAGAATGCCCGACGAGCCCCGCACCCTGCTCGACAAGATCTGGGAGGCGCACGAGGTGGCCGACGGCCTCCTGTATGTCGACCTCCACCTCGTCCACGAGGTGACCAGCCCGCAGGCGTTCGACGGGCTGCGGCTCGCCGGGCGGCCGGTTCGCCGGCCGGATCGCACGCTCGCCACCGCCGACCACAACGTGCCGACCGACGGCACCGCCGTCGCCGCGGGGATCCGCGACGAGCTCTCGCGCGTGCAGGTTGAGACGCTCGAGCGCAACTGCGCGGAGTTCGGCGTCCCGATCTACTCGCTGGGCTCCGAGCGCCAGGGCATCGTCCACGTCATCGGGCCCGAGCTCGGCGTCACCCAGCCCGGCATGACGATCGTCTGCGGGGACAGCCACACGGCCACCCACGGGGCCTTCGGCGCGCTCGCCTTCGGGATCGGGACCAGCGAGGTCGAGCACGTGCTCGCCACCCAGTGCCTGGTGCAGCCCAAGCCCAGGGCGATGCGCATCCGCTACGAGGGCGCGCTGGGCTTCGGCGTCACCGCGAAGGACCTCATCCTCGGGACGATCGGCCAGATGGGCGTCGACGGCGCGGTCGGGCACGTGGTCGAGTACGCCGGGCCGGCGATCGAGGCCCTCACGATGGAGGGCCGCATGACCGTCTGCAACATGACGATCGAGGGCGGCGGCCGCGCGGGCATGATCGCCCCCGACGAGACGACCTTCGCCTGGGTCGCCGGCCGCGCCGCGGCGCCGGAGGACATGCAGGGCGCGACCGGGCGCTGGCGCGGGCTGCGCACGGACGAGGGCGCCGCCTTCGATCGCGAGATCGCCGTCGACGCCGGCGCACTCACGCCGCAGGTCACGTGGGGGACGACGCCGGGCATGGTCGCGCCCGTCACCGGCGCCGTGCCGGCTCCGCGGGACGACGGGGAGGAGCGCGCGCTGCGCTACATGGCGCTCGAGCCGGGGACCCCGATCGCGGACATCCGTCTCGACCGCGTGTTCATCGGCTCCTGCACGAACTCGCGGATCGGCGATCTGCGGGCCGCCGCGGAAGTCGTGCGCGGGCGCCGCGTGGCCGGCGAGGTGGAGGCGATGGTCGTGCCGGGCTCCCAGCAGGTCAAGGCGCAGGCCGAGCGCGAGGGCCTCGACGAGATCTTCCGCGCCGCCGGCTTCGACTGGCGCGGCGCCGGCTGCTCGATGTGCCTCGGCATGAACCCGGACACCCTCGCGCCCGGCGAGCGCTGCGCCTCGACCTCGAACCGCAACTTCGAGGGACGCCAGGGCCGCGCCGGCCGCACCCACCTCGTCTCGCCGCAGATGGCCGCGGCGGCGGCCGTCGAGGGCCGGTTCGTCGACATCCGCGACTGGAGCTAGGAGCGCGCCGCATGGACCCCGTCACGATCGTCCACGGCGGCGTCAGCGTGCTGGACCGCGCCGACGTCGACACCGACCAGATCATCCCCAAGCAGTTCCTCAAGCGGGTGGAGCGGACCGGCTTCGGCGAGTTCCTCTTCCACGACTGGGCGAAGGAGCCCGGCTGGGAGCTGCCGCGCAATCCGATCCTCGCCGCGGGGCGGAACTTCGGCTGCGGGTCCTCGCGCGAGCACGCCCCGTGGGCGCTGGAGGACTACGGCTTCCGCGCGATCATCGCGCCGAGCTTCGCCGACATCTTCTTCTCCAACTGCACGAAGATCGGGCTGCTGCCGGTCGTGCTGGCGGAGGACGAGGTCCGGGCCGTGATGGCCGAGGGCGAGGCGGCGATCGACCTCGAGGTCGGCGAGGTTGAGTTCGCCGGCCGGGTGGCGCGGTTCGAGCTGGACCCGCAGATCTCCTACCGGCTGATGAACGGGCTCGACGACATCGCCCTCTCGCTCGAGCGCGGCGAGGACATCGCGTCCTACGAGCGCGACGCCGAGCGCCACGGCCCCGTCACGACGGCGCTGTGAGCGCCGGGGCGCGCCCGCGCGACTGGGACGCCGGCACCTACGACCGGGTCTCCGACCCGATGGTCGTGCTCGGCGCCGAGGTGCTCGCCCGCCTGCCCCTGCGCGGCGACGAGACGGTGCTCGACGCCGGGTGCGGGAGCGGCCGGGTCACGCAGCTGCTGCTCGACCGCCTGCCGCGGGGGCGGGTGGTCGCGGTCGACGCCGCGCCCTCGATGGTGGCGCTGGCCCGCGAGGCGCTGCCGGCGGAGCGCGTCGCGGTCAGCCAGGCCGACCTCGTCGCGCTCGAGCTGCCCGAGCCGGTCGACGCGATCCTCTCCACGGCCACGTTCCACTGGATCGCGGATCACGACCGGCTGTTCGCCGGGCTCCACGCCGCGCTCTGTCCCGGCGGGCGGATCGAGGCGCAGTGCGGCGGCGGCGCGAACGTCGAGCGGCTGCACGCCGTCGCGCGCGAGGTGCAGGGCGAGGCGGCGTTCGCGCCCTCGTTCGCCGGCTGGGCCGGGCCGTGGAACTTCGCGAGCGCGAAGGCGACGGCGACTCGCCTCGAACGCGCCGGCTTCACGGAGGTCCGCACCTGGCTCGAGCCCCGCGAGGTTCTTCCCGAGGACCCGTGCGGCTACCTGGAGTCGATCTGCCTGGGCTCCCACCTCGAGCGGCTGCCGGCGGAATTGCGCGACGCGTTCGTCGACGGGGTCCGCGCCCGGCTGGGCGACCCGCTGCGCATCGACTACGTGCGCCTCAACCTCAGCGCCCAGAGGCCGGCGTGAGGCCATCGATCGCCCTGCTGCCCGGCGACGGGATCGGCCCCGAGATCCTGCCCGCCGCGGTGCGCGTGCTCGACGCGGTCGGGAGCTTCGCGTACGCCGAACACGTCTTCGGAGGTGCGGCCATCGACGCGCACGGCGTCGCGCTCACCGACGAGACGCTAGCCGCCTGCGCCGCGGCCGACGCCGTGCTGCTCGCCGCCGTCGGGGGCCCGCGTTGGGACACCACGGACCCGGACGCCCCCCGGCCCGAGCAGGGCCTGCTCGGGCTGCGCAAGGGGCTCGGGCTCTTCGCGAACCTCCGCCCGGTGCGCCCCTTCCCGGCGCTCTACGACGCGAGCCCGCTGCGCCGCGAGATCATCGAGCGCACCGACCTGCTCGTCGTCCGCGAGCTCACCGGCGGGATCTACTTCGGGGCGCGCGGGCGGCAGGGCGACCGGGCCTGGGACACCTGCGAGTACACCGTGGGAGAGATCGAGCGGATCGCGCGCGCCGCCTTCCGGGCCGCACGCAGCCGCGTGACCAGCGTCGACAAGGCCAACGTGCTCGAGTCCTCGCGACTGTGGCGCGAGGTGGTCCGCCGCGTGCACGGCGAGGAGTTCCCCAACGTCGAGCTCGAGCACCTGCTCGTGGACAACGCCGCGATGCAGCTCGTCGCCGCCCCACGCCACTTCGACGTGATCCTCGCCGAGAACCTGTTCGGCGACATCCTCAGCGACGAAGCGGCGATGCTCACGGGGTCGATCGGCATGCTGCCCTCGGCCTCGCTCGGGGCCGGCGGGCCCGGCCTGTTCGAGCCCGTCCACGGCTCCGCGCCGGACATCGCCGGCACCGGCGCCGCCAACCCCCTTGCCATGATCCTCTCGGCGGCGATGCTGCTGCGCCACGGCCTGGGGATGGACGCCGAGGCGGCGACGGTAGAATCGGCCGTCGACCGGGTGCTCGCCGCAGGGCTGCGCACGGCCGATCTGGGCGGCGAGGCGACGACCGAGCAGGCCGTCGACGCCGTCCTCGAGCATCTCTAGCCACCGACGGGAGACGCCGTGGAGCCTGCCGAGCTCATCTGGATGAACGGGGAGCTCGTCCCCTGGGCGGACGCGAAGGTCCACGTGCTCACGCACGGCCTGCACTACGGCACCGGCGTCTTCGAGGGCATCCGCGCCTACGAGACCGACCGCGGCACCGCGATTTTCCGCCACGCCGACCACCTCGACCGCCTGCGTCGGTCGGCCGAGCTCTACTACATGCCCCTGCCCTACGGCGTGGAGGAGATCCGCGCCGCGACGCACAAGCTGATCCATCGCAACGGCTTCAGCGCCTGCTACATCCGCCCGCTCGTCTACCGCGGCTACGGCCACATGGGCCTCTTCCCGCTCGAGGCGCCGACCGACGTGGTCATCGCTGCCTGGCGCTGGGGCGCCTACCTCGGCGAGGAGGGCAAGCGCCGCGGCATCCGCGCGAAGGTGTCCTCGTGGCGGCGCATCTCGGCCGACTCGCTGATCCCGCACGCGAAGGCCTCGGGGCAGTACCTCAACAGCGTGCTGGCCAAGATCGAGAGCCACAAGGCCGGCTACGAGGAGGCGATCCTGCTCGACGACCACGGGTTCGTCTGCGAGGGTTCGGGCGAGAACGTGTTCGTCGTGCGCGACGGGGCGATCCTCACGCCGCCCCAGACCGCCGGCATCCTCGACGGCATCAACCGCCGCTCGATCCTCACCATCGCCCGCGACCTCGGCCACGAGGTGGTGGAGCGCAACCTCGCCCGAGCCGAGCTCTACATGGCCGACGAGGTCTTCCTCTCGGGCACCGCGGCGGAGCTCGTGCCGGTGCGCGAGATCGACGACCACGCGATCGGGAGCGGCGAGCCGGGGCCGGTCACGCACGAGCTCCAGGGGGTCTTCGAGGACGCGCTGCACGGGCGCGTGGAGCGCTACGCGTCATGGCTCGACGTGGTCGACACCGGCGCGCCGACCGCGGTCGACGCCGCCGCCGGCATTCCCACCGAGGCCGCCTGAGGGGCGCGGCCCCGGCCATGACGAAGATCGAGCTCTACGACACCACCCTGCGCGACGGCATGCAGGGCGAGGGCATGTCGCTCTCCGCGGAGGAGAAGCTCCGGGTCGCACACCGGCTGGACGCGCTGGGCATCGATCTCGTGGAGGCCGGCTTCCCGGCGTCCAACCCCAAGGAGCTCGAGCTGTTCTCCCGGCTGGCGGAGGAGTCGTTCGCCCGGGCCACGATCGCCGCCTTCGGCATGACCCGGCGCGGGGGCACGCGCGCGGAGGACGACGCCGGGCTGCGGACGCTGGCCGAGGGCTTCGCACCGGTCTGCACGCTCGTCGGCAAGACCTGGACGCTCCACCTCGAGAAGGTCGTACGGGTGGACCGCGAGGAGAACCTGCGGATGATCGGCGAGTCGGTCGCCTTCCTCGTGGCCGGCGGGAAGCGGGTCATCTACGACGCCGAGCACTTCTTCGACGGCTGGCGCGCCGACCGCGACTACGCGCTCGCCTGCATCCGTGCCGCCGCCGAGGCCGGCGCCGAGACCGTCGTGCCGTGCGACACCAACGGCGCCTCGCTCCCGCACGAGGTGGCCGAAGCGATGCGCCAGGTCATCCCGGCGCTGGCCGGCGTCCGCGTCGGCATCCACGCGCACAACGACGCCGAGTGCGGCGTGGCCAACACACTCGCCGCGGTGGCGGAGGGCGCGACCCATGTCCAGGGCACGATGAACGGCGTCGGCGAGCGCTGCGGCAACGCGAACCTCGTCTCGATCATCGCGAACCTGCAGCTCAAGCTCGGCTACGAGTGCCTCCCGCCCGAGCGCCTGGCCGGGCTCACCGAGGCCGCCCACTTCGTCGACGAGCTGGCGAACCGGGCGCCCGACCCCGACCAGCCCTACGTCGGGCGCAACGCGTTCGCGCACAAGGGCGGCATGCACGTGGCCGGGGTCCGCGAGGACGCCAGCACCTTCGAGCACGTCGACCCGGCCTTGGTCGGCAACCACCGCGAGCTGCTCGTCTCCGAGCTCGCGGGGCGGGGGACCGTCCGGGCGAGCGCCGAGGCGAGCGGGCTCAGCGTCGACGACGCCGCCGCGCGCCGGATCGTGGAGCGCGTCAAGGACCTCGAGCATCGCGGCTACCACTACGAGGCCGCGGACGGCTCGCTCGAGCTCCTGCTGCGCAAGGAGACCGGCTCCTACGAGCCGCTCTTCCGGCTCGAGTCGTGGCGGGTCATCGTCGAGAAGCGAGCGGACGGCAAGGTCGAGACCGAGGCGACGATCAAGCTGTGGGCGGACGGCGAGCGCTACGTCCGCACCGCCGAGGGCAACGGGCCGGTGAACGCGCTCGACACGGCGCTCCGCGCCGCGATCGCCGAGACCCATCCGCACCTCGGCGACATCGAGCTCGTCAACTACAAGGTCCGCATCCTCGACGAGACGCACGGCACCGAGGCGGTCACGCGCGTGCTGCTCGACTCCTCCGACGGCGACGCCGTCTGGGGGTCGATCGGGGTGTCGGAGAACGTGATCGAGGCCTCGTGGGAGGCGTTGGTCGACTCGCTGGAGTACGGCATGCAGCCCGGCCGCGGGCCGCACCCCCGCGCGGCCCGCACCCGCAGCGCGTGAGCGCGGGCGCGGCTCCCGAGCGGATCCCGCTCGCCCGGCCGGTGCTCGGCGAGCTCGAGGAGGCTCGTGTCCTCGAGGTGCTGCGCTCGGGGCGCCTGTCCCTGGGCCCGGCGCTCGGCGCCTTCGAGGCCGCCTTCGCGGCGCGGCTCGGGGTGGCGCACGCCAGCGCCGTATCCAGCGGGACGGCGGGGCTGCACCTCGCGTTGCGGGCCGTGGGGGTGGAGGACGGCAGCGAGGTCGTCACCTCGCCGTTCTCCTTCGTCGCGTCGGCCAACGCGGCCCTCTACGAACGCGCGCGGCCGGTCTTCGCCGACGTCGACCCGGTCACGCTCAACCTCGACCCGGCGGCCGCCGCGGCGGCGCTCACGCCGCGCACGAGCGCGATCCTGCCCGTCCACATCTTCGGCTACCCGGCCGACCTGCCGGCGATCGAGCGACTCGGGCGGCCGATCGTCGAGGACGCCTGCGAGGCGCTGGGCGCGGTCCACGCCGACGGGACCAGCGTCGGCGCGCGGGGCCACCCGGCCGCCTTCGGCTTCTACGCGAACAAGCAGCTCACCACCGGCGAGGGCGGGATGGTCACCACCGCCGACGCCGCGGTGAAGGTCCGGATCGACGCCGAGCGCAACCAGGGCCGCGCGCCGGACATGGGCTGGCTCGATCACGACCGCCTCGGCTTCAACTACCGCCTCTCCGACCTGGCCTGCGCCCTCGGCCTGGCCCAGCTCGAGCGCCTGGAGGGGATGCTCACGGACCGGTCGCGCGTCGCCGGGCGCTACGCCGAGGCGCTGAGTGGGATCGAGGGGCTCGAGCTGCCGTGCCCCGACGCCGACGGGAATCGACGGAGCTGGTTCGTCTACGTCGTCCTGCTGCCTCCGGGCAGCGATCGCGACGAGGCCGTGCGGGCGCTGGCGGCGCGCGGGGTGGAGAGCAAGCCCTACCTCCCGGCGATCCACCTCTTCAGCTTCTACCGCGAGCGGTTCGGGCACCGGCCCGGCGAGTTCCCCGTGGCCGAGGACGCCGCCGCCCGCGCCCTGGCGCTGCCGTTCTTCCCGCGGCTGGCCGACGGGCAGGTCGAGCGGGTCGCCGCGGAGCTCCGCGCCGTGCTCGGGCAGGGCTGACGGGCGCCTCCTACACTGCGCCGACCGTGTCGCGCTTCGCAGAGCCCCAAGACCCGCTCTTCCAGCGGATGAACAGCTCGATCGGCTTCGACTGGCGCCTGGGGCCCTACGACGTCGAGCAGTCGAAGGCCCACGCGACGATGCTCGCCGCCTGCGGCATCATCGAGGCCGCCGATCGCGACGCGCTGCTCGCCGCGCTCGACCGGGTCCGCGCCGAGCTCGAGGACGGCACCTTCCCCTTCGCGCCGGGGGACGAGGACGTCCACATGGCCGTCGAGCGGCGGGTCACCGAGATCGCCGGCCCCGCCGGCGGGCGGCTGCACACCGCCCGCTCGCGCAACGACCAGGTGGCGACGGACCTGGCGATGTTCACGCGGGCCCACGCGCGCGAGGCCGTGGCCGGGCTCGAGCGCCTCATGGCCGTGCTCGTGGATCTCGCCGAGGCTCACATCGACTGGCGCGCCCCCGGCTACACGCACCTCCAGCGCGCCCAGCCGGTCTACCTCGGCCACCACCTGCTCGCCTGGTTCTGGATGGCCGAGCGCGACCGGCGCCGCTTCCGCGCCGTCGAGGCGGCCACGGACCGGATGCCGCTCGGCGCCGGGGCGCTCGCCGGCGTGAACTTCGACACCGATCGCGGCCTCGTCGCGGCCGAGCTCGGGTTTCCCGCGCTGGCCGAGAACTCGATCGACGCGGTCGCCGACCGGGACTTCGCGCTGGACTACCTCGCGGCGGCCGCCACATGCGCCACCCACCTCTCGCGGCTCGGCGCGGAGATCGTGCTGTGGTCCAGCGAGGAGTTCGGCTTCTGCGAGGTGTCCGACGCGTGGTCCTCCGGCTCGTCGATCATGCCCCAGAAGAAGAACCCCGACGCGGCCGAGCTCCTGCGCGCGAAGGCGCCGCGCGTGCTCGGCCACCTCGTCGGCCTCCACGGCGTGATGCACGCGCTCCCGCTGACCTACAGCAAGGATCTCCAGGAGGACAAGGAGCACCTGTTCGACGCCGTCGACACGCTCGAGCTGAGCCTCGCCGCCGCGGCCGCCATGCTCGCCGGCATCGAGTTCCGGCGCGAGCGCCTCGAGGCGGCCGCCTCCGACGAGCTGCTCGCCGCGACCGACGTGGCGGACCTGCTCGTGCGGCGCGGGCTACCGTTCCGCGAGGCGCACGGGGTCGTGGCGGGACTCGTGCGGCGCGCGGTCGACTCCGGCCGCGTCCTCTCCGAACTCTCGCCCGACGAGCTCGCGCAGGCCTCGCCGCTGCTCGACTCCTCGTACTACGAGGTGCTGCGCTCCTCCTCCTGGTTGGAGTCGAAGGTCTCCGCGGGCGGGACCGCGGGCGCGCGTGTCCGCGAGCAGCTCGCGGCCGCCCGGTCCGCGCTCGCCGCGTGAAGGCGTCGTTCTACGACCGGCCCGTCGTCGAGGTGGCACGGGACCTGGTGGGCTGCACGGTGACGCACGACGGCGTGACCGGGCGCATCGTCGAGACCGAGGCCTACCACGACACCGAGCCCGCCTGCCACGCCCACGCCGGGCGGACTCCGCGCACCGAGGTGCTGTTCGGGCCGCCCGGACGGGCCTACGTCTACCGCTCCTACGGCGTCCACGCGCTCCTCAACGCGGTGTGCGAGCCGGAGGGCACAGGCGCCGCGGTGCTCATCCGCGCGCTCGAGCCCCTGACCGGACTGTCGGCCATGCGCGTCCGCCGCGGCCGGACCCGGATCGGCGACCTCGCCTCGGGGCCGGGCAAGCTCACCGTCGCGCTCGGCATCGGGCTCGAGCACAACGGCACGACTCTCCTGCGAGGCCCGGTGCGCATCGGCCCGCCCCCGGCGGACCGGCCAGCCCCCGCCATCGAGGTCGGCCGGCGGATCGGGATCAGCCGCGCGGTGGAGCTGCCGTGGCGCTTCTGCGCCGCCGGCGACGCGCACGTCTCGAGCCCCCGGCCACCGGGGGTGCGCCCGCCGCGCGTGCGGGCTCGCGCCTCGTAGAGCGCTGCGCCTACGCGCCGGGGGCGCCGGCGCCCCCGGACCCGCCCCCGCCCTGGTTCCCGCCGCCCTGGTTGCCACCGCCGGAGGGCGGGCTGGGCGCCGGCGCGGGGGCCGGCGTCGGCGCGGGCGCCGGCGTGGGCGTGGGCGTGGGCTGATTCGGCGTGCCCTGGCCGCCGCCCTGGCCGCCCGAGCCACCGCCGCCCTGGGTGCCGCCGCCCGATCCGGACCCGCCGCCCCCGCCGTTCCCGCCGCCGGACGCGCTCGAGGGCGGCGTGCTGTTGGTGCTGCCCGTGCCGGTGCTTCCGGCGGCCCGGCGAGCGTCGGCCGCGCTCTGGCGCTGGGAGAAGATCGAGAGCGCCGAGGTCATGAAGTCGTGCCAGATGATCGCCGGGAACGTCCCGCCGGCGACCGGAGAGCCGGCGTACTCGGTCCTCATCGGCTTCAGCCGGTCGGGATAGCCGACCCATACCGCCACCGTGAGCGTGTCGTTCCACCCGACGAACCAGGCGTCGCCGTAGTTCTCGGTCGTCCCGGTCTTCCCCGCCGCGAAGCCGGAGATGTTCGCCTCCTTGCCGGTGCCGCTGGTGACACCGAGTTGAGGATCGAGGAGACGTTCGCGGCGACGCCCTGGGGGAGCACGCGCTGATAGTGCGGCGTGTTGCGGGCGATCACCCGCTTGTCGGCGCGATCACGGACCTCGGCGATCCCGACCGGACCGCCGTCCGGCGCGCCGAGCCCCGTCGCGCTGGTCACCCGTTGGCCGCCGGTCGCGAAGCTCTCGTAGGCGTGTGCCATGTCGAGCGGCGTGACCCCCTCCTTGAGGCCGCCGAGCGTCATCGCATAGTTCGACGAGACCGGGGTCCGGATGCCCAGGCGCTGAGCCGTGGCGGCGATCCGCCGGGTGCCGACCTTGATCCCGACTTCGGCGTACACCGAGTTGTCGGACACCGTCATCGCCCCGGCGAGCGTGTTCGACCCCGAGTAGCTGCCCTCGTAGTTGTTCACGATGAAGAACTCCTTGCCCTTCGTGTGGGGCACGGTGAAGATCTTCTTGCGCGACTCCCACACCGAGTCCGGGGAGACGCCCGACTGCAGCGCGGTGGCCAGCGTGAACGGCTTGAAGGAGGAGCCCGGCTGACGCTGGCCCTGGGTGGCGAGGTTGAAGGGATGGTGCAGGTAGTCGTCGCCGCCCACCATGGCCCGCACCTCGCCGGTGCGGTTGTCGATCGCCACCAGGGCGGCGGAGGGGAGGCCCGACCCGGCCGGCAGGTGTGCCTGCACCGCCTGGTCGGCCACCTGCTGGAGGTCGAGGTCGAGCGAGGTGCGGACGCGCAGACCGCCGGTAAAGGCGCGCGTGGCCCCGAACCTCTGCACCACCAGGCCGCGGATCCAGCTCGTGAAGTACGGCGCCTTCGTCTGCTCCTGCGGCGGGCTCAGGTCGGCCTGCGTCGGGACCGGTTGCGCTCGCGCCTGCGCGTACTCCGCGCGCGGGAGGTAGTGCTGCTCGAGCATGCGGGTCAGCACGAGGTTGCGCCGCCGCCGCGCGGCCACGGGGTGGGCCACCGGGTCGTAGGCGCTGGGGGAGGCGATGACCGCGCCGAGCATGGCCGCCTCGGGCGCCGTGAGCTCGTCGACGCAGTAGGGGTTGGCTCGCGAGGCGCCACAACCGGGATGGGCCTTGCCGAAGTAGACCCGCGCCGCCGACTCGACGCCGTATGCGCCATTGCCGAAGTACACCGTGTTGAGGTACTGGGTGAGGATCTTCTCCTTCGTCCACTTGCGGTTGAGGTGGTAGGCGAGGGCGGCCTCCTTGAGCTTCTGGAACACCGTGCGATCGCCCTGCGCGTCGAGCGCGTTCTTGACGAACTGCTGGCTGATCGTCGACGCGCCCTGCACCGGGGCGCCGGAGACGACGTCCGACCACAGCGCCCGCGCGATGCCGCGGACGTCGACGCCCGAGTTCTCGTAGAAGCGCTTGTCCTCGATCGCGATCACGGCGTGCCGGACCGCCGGGGAGACGTCCCCCGCGCTGACCAGCACGACGTTCTGCGGCCCGGTGAGCACCCCGAGCTCGCGCCCGCGCACGTCGAGCAACACGGAGTTGCGCGCCGCCCGGAACTCCTGGCGGTTCTCAAGCTTCGGAAGGTCCGAGGCGACGGCCATCATCATCCCGAACACGGTCGAGACGAGCGCGAGCACCGACACGCCGAGCAGGATCAGGCCAAGCCGGAGCTTCTTGACCCGAGGACGCGCCGCGGGGGGCTCGTCGCCGTCCCCGCCGGGTGGCTGGAAGGGCAGCGGCGGCGTGCCGGGGCCGGCGGGTGCGTTGTGACGATCGTCGTCGCTCATGCGAGGCCGGCCCTGCGGCGCGCCGAAGCGCCGGGCACCGTGCAGGCTGCGAAGGAACGGCGGGCGGGGCAGGGCGGCACGAGACCTCGCCGGGGCGCGGAGTCTAGCATTGCCCCGCATGGCGTCCGCCGGTTCCGAGTCCCTCCGATCGCCCGCCCAGGCGGCCGCCTGGCTGGCTCGCGACACGGTCGACTGCCTCCCGTCCGGGGCCCTGGAGCGACGGCTGGAGGAGGCCGCCGCGGCGGGGCGCCCGCTGCGGGTGAAGCTGGGGATCGACCCCACGGCGCCCGACATCCACCTCGGGTTCACCGTCGTGCTGCGCAAGCTGCGCGAGTTCCAGGACCTGGGGCACGAGGTCGTGCTGATCGTCGGGGACTACACCGCGCGCGTGGGCGATCCGAGCGGTCGCTCCCAGACCCGGCCGGTGCTCTCGGGCGAGGAGATCGACCGCAACGCGGGCTCGTTCAGGACACAAGCGCTGACCGTGCTTCGCGCGGACCGCCTCGAGCTGCGCCGCAACGGCGAGTGGCTCGACATGTCGATGGAGGAGCTTTTCCGCCTCGCCCGCACCACGACCGTCGCCCAGGTGCTCGAGCGCGACGACTTCGCCCAGCGCATGGCGGCCACCGCGCCGATCTCGATCCTCGAGCTCCTCTACCCGCTGCTGCAGGGCTACGACTCGGTCGCCGTGCGGGCGGACGTCGAGCTCGGCGGTACCGACCAGAAGTTCAACCTGCTGCTCGGGCGCGACATCCAGCGGGCCTACGGCGAGCCGGAGCAGATCGTCATGACGATGCCGATCCTCCCGGGGATCGACGGCGAGCGGAAGATGTCGAAGTCGCTGGAGAACTACATCGGGGTGACCGACCCGCCGGAGGAGATGTACGCCAAGACCCTGCGCCTGCCCGACGAGGCGCTCTCCACCTGGCACGAGCTCCTGCTCGGCACGCCGGCGCCGGGCGAGCTCCCCGCCCGCGACGTCAAGCGCGGGCTGGCCCGGGCGCTGGTCGGGCGGTTCCACGACCCGGAGGCGGCGGTGGCCGCCGAGGCGGCGTTCGACCGGGTCCACCGCGACCATCGCCCGCCCGAGGACGTTCCCGAGGCGGAGTTCGCGGTCGACGGGGCGGAGCGCGTCCACGTGCCGGCCCTCCTGGCCGAGGTCTTCGGCCTCTCGCGCGGGGAGGCGCGCCGGCTCCTGGCGCAGGGCGGTGTCCGCCTCGACGGCGAGCCGCTGGGCGCCGAGGACCTCGACCTGCCGCGCGACCGCCTGGACGCCGCGCTCGTGCAGGTCGGTCGGCGCCGGTTCGCAAGGGTCCGCCTGATCTGAGCGCCGATCGCCCTCGGCTTGCTATCCTGATCAGTCCGCTCTGGAGGCCTGCGGCCTTCGGCGTGCGCAGGGTCGAGGACACCCCTCCCCTGAGAGGCACGGCGGTCTTTGAAAACTCAACAGCATGCGCACCGACGGCCGGGATCCTCCCGGCCGATCGAGTGTGTCCAGGTTCGACGCCGTCTCCAGCGCCTTCGGGTGCCGGCGGCGGTGCCAGAATTACCCGTCCGACGCCCGGCCGGCCCCTCTGTGTACGGGGCGGCCCTCGTGTGGCGTCGCGACGCTCTTTGTGAGCAGTTCTTCACGGAGAGTTTGATCCTGGCTCAGGACGAACGCTGGCGGCGTGCCTAACACATGCAAGTGGAGCGACGAACCAGGGCTTGCCCTGGGGCGAAGCCGCGAACGGGTGAGTAACACGTGGGCAACCTGCCCCGATGACCGGGACAACTCGAGGAAACTCGAGCTAATACCGGATGTGTTCCCAGGCCTCAAGGCCTGTGAGGAAAGGAAGCTTCGGCCTCCGCATCGGGATGGGCCCGCGGCCCATTAGCTAGTTGGTGGGGTAACGGCCCACCAAGGCGACGATGGGTAGCTGGTCTGAGAGGACGATCAGCCACACTGGGACTGAGACACGGCCCAGACTCCTACGGGAGGCAGCAGTGGGGA
>JBBSBL010000046.1:0-19173 GCA_038251325.1 Solirubrobacterales bacterium
GATCGTCTCGGCCGACGACGCCTGCAACGCCTTCTACTCGCCCCACCCGGCGTCCTGCGGGGTCGGGCTCTTCCACGACTACGAGGGCCAGATCACCGAGCAGCCGGCATGGATGGTGATGGGAGCGATCAACCTCGCGGGTGTCACGCCGACCGAGCGCGGATACGAGATCGCCCCGCACCTGGCGCGCTTCTCGCTGCGCCTGCCCGATGTCGGCGTCGCCGCCTCGCCGGGCTGCGTGCGCGGCTACGTGCGCCCGCAGCGCGGAGGGTCGCTGCGGCTGTCCGTTCGCCTCCCCGGAGCGGCGCCGCGCCGGCGCCCGGCCGTCTGGGCCGGCGGGCGGCGCGTGCGTGCGCGCTTCCGCGGGCGCACCGTGAGCTTCTCGCTGCGCACCGCGCGGGGGCGGGCCGGCGACTGGGCGGTGGGGTGCGGGGGATGAGCTCCACGGCCTCCCTCCCGCCCTCCTTCACCGACCGCTACCAGGCGGCCTGGAACGGCTACGACACGGACGCAATGGCACAGCTCATCACGGAAGACATCGTGTGGGCCGACCCGGCCCTGCCCGAGCCGGCGAGGGGCGTCGCGGAGGTCCAGGAATTCATGCGCGCGAGCTTCCGCGCGTTCCCGGACCTGCGCTTCAGCGAGCCGGACCCGCCGGCGATCGCGGTCAACGGCGATCTCGTGCAGTGGGCGTGGCACATGGAGGGCACCCACCGGGGCGTGATCGAGCCGCCCGGCTTCGCGCCGACCGGCCGCCACATGGCGGTCGACGGGGTAGACCAGTGGACGATGCGCGACGGGCGGATCGCCCGCTACCGCGCGTTCTACGACATGAACGGCCTCGCGCGCCAGCTCGGGATCGTGCCGCTCCCCGGCAGCCGCGCCGAGCGCGGGATGGTCGCCCTGCAGCGCCTGCAGGCGCGGCTCGGGCGTCGCTGACGCGAGCTCTCTGCATCCGTGGGCCTGATCGACCTCCACTGCCACCTGCTGCCCGGCGTGGACGACGGCGCGCTCGACGTCGACGACAGCGCGGCGATGGCCGCGCGGGCCGTGCGCGAGGGGATCACGGCGGTCTGCGCCACGCCGCACATCCGCGGCGACCACGACGTGCGGATCAGGGAGCTCGCCGGGCGCGTCGCCGCGCTCGGCGAGGAGCTCGAACGCCGCGGGACCGCGCTGCGCGTGCTCGCGGGCGGCGAGGTCGCCGAGCCGGTCCTCGCCGGCCTCGACGACGCCGAGCTCCGCGCCGTGGCGCTCGGCGGGGGCCGCTGGATCCTGCTGGAGCCTGCTGCGGGTCCGCTCTCGGACCGCCTCGAGGCCGCCGTCGAAAGGGTGGCGCGCCGCGGCTTCCACGCGCTGATCGCGCACCCCGAGCGCCACCTGGCCGATGACCTGTTCGAGCGCCTCGCCCGCCTCGTGGAGCGGGGGGCGCTGATCCAGGCGACCGCGGCGGCGCTGGAGAAGGGGCCCGCACGGGAGGGCATGCGGGCGCTCGCCGCGCACGGGCTCGTGCACGTGCTCGCGACCGACGCGCACTCCTCGCACGGCGGGCGGCCCATGCGCATCGCGGGCGGGCTTGACGCGCTGCGCGACGTCGAGCGTGTCGCGCCGCACCTGGACTGGATGGCGCACGGGGCCCCGGAGGCGATCCTCTCGGGCGGCGTTCCGCGCCCGCCCTTCACGGCGGGGTAGGCGGGGCGGCCCCGGGCAAGGCGCGTGCGGGCGCTACGGCTCCGGATAGGGCTCGAGGCGCACGCGCGGCACGAGCCCCTCGACCGTGGTGCGATCGCCGGTCCCGAGGCCGGCGTGCAGGAAGTTCGCGGCCCCGGCGGCCGCGCCCAGCACGATCGCGTCCTGCAGCGAGCGGCCGGCCGCCAGCGCGGCGGCCAGCGCGCCCATCATCGTGTCGCCGCAGCCCTCGCGCATGCCGCGCTCGAAGCGCGGCGGGACCACCAGCTGCGGGGGCGCGTCGCCGTCCAGCCACAGCGCAGGCTCGCCGCCACGGGTCACGAGCACGGAGCGCGCGCCCGCCTCGCGCAGCGCCCGCGCGGCGGCCAGCAGGCGCGCGGGCGGGTCGACCGGCCCGCGAACGTACTCGGCCAGCTCCCAGTCGTTGAGCTTCACGAGGTCGGGGCCGGCGGGCAGGACCGCGTCGAGCCGGGGTGTGGAGAGGTCGACGAGCACCGGATGGCCGCTCCCCCGCACGTCGGCCGCGAGCTCGCCGTAGACGGCGACGGGGAGCGCATCGCCGGGGAACGGGTTGCAGATCACGAGCGCCTCGCATTCGAGCGCCGCGGTCACCGTCGCGGCGACCAGCGCGTCGACCGCGTGGCGCGAGGCGGGCCGCGCCGGCGCCTGGGCAATGGCGTGGCGCTCGCCGTCGCGACGGTCGACGACGTAGCAGCCGCTCGGCCCGTCGTCCCTGACGAGCCGCTGCGCGCCGGGGAGGCGTTCGAGCAGCCCCTCGAGCAGCGCACCGGTCTCTCCGCCGACGAGCGCGCAGAGCACCGGCTCGGCGCCGAGCTCCGCGACCATCCTGCTGACCCAGACGCCCTGGCCGGCGGCGTGGACGTGCACGTCGTCCGCTCCGCCGCGCCTCTCGATCGTCACCGAGAGCAGCGGGTGGGGCCCGAAGACGGCGACGCGCGGCATCGGCCGGGCACGCTAGCGCGAGGGGACGCCGCGAGGCGGCCGAGTCCGTGCTTCCCCTGGTCCGGCCTTGCCGTGGGGCCTCAGCGCCGACCAAGCCGCCCCGCGAGCCACGGCAGCGCGATCGGCTGGCCGGCGCTCACCGCTCCGCCGTGGTCCACACCCGGCAGCTTGCGGTACTCGACCCGGTCGCCCTTCGCCCGCAGCTGCCCGTAGAGCAGGTCGCTCAGCGCGGGCAGGACGGTCCCGTCCTTCTCCCCCTGGAGGAGCAGCACGGGCGCGCGGATCGCCACCGCCGGGTTCATCGCGTCGAGCACGCGGTAGAGCGCGCCCGTGTCGGCGCCCGGTCGCAGGATCTGCGACGGCGCGAGCGCGCCCCACGAGCGCGTGCTGGCGAGGCGGTCGAGGCAGTAGCGGTCGACCTCCGGCGCGAGCCGGCGCGCCGCCGGGGTGAGCACGTCGTCCAGCCTGACTGCGCTCGACGCGCGCGAAGCGCTGACGACGAGCAGCGCGCCGATCCCGGAGAGGCTGCTCGGCGTCGTGAAGGACGTGGTCGCGACGCGCACCTCGAGGCTGAGCTGCGAACCGGGCGCGTAGGCGATCACGCCGCGCAGGCGCAGCTCCGGCACCCAGCGCGGGGCGTCGGCCGCGGCGAACAGCGCCGCGTGGCCGCCCTGCGAGTGGCCGGCGATCACGAGCCGGGGGCCTATCCGCGGGTCGAGCCGGCGTGCGGCACGGACGATGTCGAGCACCCCGCGCGCCTCCGAGTGGCCGATCAGGTACGGATGCGCGCCCGGCGTGCCGAGCCCCTCGTAGTCGGTACGGACCACCGCGTAGCCGCGGCGCAACCAGGAGTTCAAGACGCCGTCGGTGTACGAAACGCCGTCGCGAGCCGCGCCGGTGCGCCCGGCGCGCGAGGGCGCGCAGACATCGGCGATGCCGGTCGTGCCGTGTGCCCAGCTGATCACCGGCCACCCGCCTCGCGGGGCGCGGCCGCGCGGAACCGAGACGAGACCCGATACCGCGATGGCCCGCCCGCGCAGCGAGGTCGAGCGGTAGAGGACCACCCGGTTCGACGCCGCCGCGCCGAGCGAGGTGAACGGCGTGGCGGGGCGCCAGCGGATCAGGTCGCCGTGACGGGGCGGCATGTGACGCGGCGGCGCGTAGAACGCAGAGCCCGACGGCGCCCCGCTCCGCGCGGGCGCGGCTGCGGGGCCGGCGGCGAGAGCGCTCGCCGCAATTGCGGCGAGCGCCAGGATCTTCAGGAGGCGCAAACGTGCGGGCATCGGGGGCTCCCGGTCGGTGGGCTCGCGGCAGCCTAGACGGATGCCGCAACTCCGGTCGAGGTCGCAATGGTCCCGCGGACCGCTCCGAATCGTTCTCACACCCTCCGCGGCACCCCTCCGGCGAGCGTGAGAACGGCGCGCATGACGCGGTGCCCGGGATCGGCCGTCGGCGCGAACATGCACGGGCAGCCGCCGTCGATCACGGCGATGCCGTTCTCGCGGCCGTACTTCGCCGCCTCCTCCGACACGCTTCCGGCGCCGGGTCCGCGGTGCATCCACACGTGGTGGATGCCCAGCTCGACGCACTCGCGCATCGTCTGCTCGCCCGTCTCGGGGCGGGTTGCGATCACCACCGCCTCGACGCCGCCGGGGATCGAGCGCAGGTCCGGGTAGGCCCGGTCGCCCTCGACCTCGGGTGTGTTGGGGTTGATCGGGAACACCTCGTACCCGCGGTCCCGCAAGCGCTTGTAGACGACGTTCGCGCCGTGGTCCTTCGGCGATCGCGACACGCCGGTGACCGCCACTCGCCCGTGCGCGAGGAACTCCGAAGCGGCCGTTTTGAGCTTCTGCATCTGGATCTCCTCTCGCGAGGCGCGACCACGGGGCCGCTCCCGCGTCGGTAAGCGAGCAGCGGCAGGATCCTACGCGCGCCGCGGGGCCGCACGAATGGCCGTCGCGGCGGGCGCAGGCTCGGCCTTCTAGGGAGGTCCGCACACACCGCGCCACCGGAGGAGCGAACGCTGGCAGGGTCCCGCGTGTCGGCCACGCGGCCCAACGCGCGGGCCGCCGGACGGCTTTGCCGCGGCTTGGCTTCGGCTTGGGCACCGGCTGGACCGCGGTGGCGCACACTCGTGGCACCATGCGAAAGAGTCGTCCACGTCATCCGCTGCTCAATCCCTTTCCGGTCGTGGTTGCGGCGGTCGCGACCTTCCTCGTCGTGCTCGCCTTCCTGTCGGCTCAGCTCCAGGCGGGCGGCGATCCGGGTCTCGTGCAGACGCGCACCGCCGCGGTCCGGCCGGCGGAGAGCGGGAGCTCCGTCGTCACGACGCGGGTCAGCGGCGGGGGCGGGCCGGCCGCGGAAGCATCGCCCGGGGGCCAGTCCCACGCGCCGCAGGTGAGCACGCGCCAGAGCGGCGGCGCAGCCGAGCAGGACTGAGCGAAGGCCCGAGCGCAGGTGTCCCACCGCGGGCGACGCCCGCCGGCCGCTCAGAACGCGGTGGCCGCGTCCGCGTGCTGGGCGATGAGCGCCGCCAGCGCCTGCGGGACCTGGGCCATCAGAGCGTGCCCGACTCCGGGGAAGCGGGCGAGCCACGACTGAGGGATCCCTTCGGCGAGCGCTAGCGCGTTGGCCGCGGGGATGACGACGTCCTCGAGCCCGGCCGCGACGAGCACGGGCATGCGCAGCTCGGCGAGCCGTTCGGTGACGCCGGGCCAACCGTCGATGACCGCCGTCTGGTGGGCGATCGCGGCGTCCCCGAGCTGCTCGCGCGCGGCAGCCACGACGTCTCCGAACTCCTCGGCGATCGGCTGCCACACGCCGTCCGGGAAGAGCAGCGAGATCAGCCGGCGCGCCTGCTCGTCGGGCGTGCCGGAGGCGTCCCGCAGGCGTCGGGAGGCCGCCGGGCTCGCCCGGGTCGCCGCGCCGCCGCCCGGGCTGGTCGCGAGCAGGACGAGCCGCTCAGCGCGCGCGGGCCGCGCGAGCGCGGCCTCGAGCACCACGAACCCGCCCATCGACCAGCCCGCAAGCGTCGCCCGCTCGATCCCGAGCGCGTCGAGCACGTCGAGCGCGTCGGCCGCCAGCTGTTCGACGCCCGGCTCGCCGAGCGGGCCGTCCCAGTCCCCGACCCCGCGGCTGTCGGTCGCGATCACATCCCAGCGCTCGGCGAGCGCGGCGAGGAACGCAGGGTCCCAGTCGTCCTTCGTCGCGAGGTAGCCGTTGTGCAGCAGCAGCGGCGCGCCCGCGCCCAGCCGCCGCACGCCCGTGCGCGCGCCCGGCAGCTCGATCACTGCGCGCCGCTCGCCGAGCATCGCCGGATCCTAGCCCCGACCCGGCCCGACGAGACGATCCTCTACGCCGTCGACGGCCCGGTCGCCACGATCTCACGCTGAACAGGCCCAAGCCTCTCAACACGATCGTGCCACCGATGCCCGACGAAGTGCGGGCCCGACCCGCGCAACGTGATCGAGCCGTAGGCTGTTGGGCACGATGCGCGTCGACATCCATTACTGCCCGGTCTGAAGCGGCTACGACGTGGAGGCCGCGAGTCTCGCGGCCACGCTCAGGGCCGACGGGCACGACGCCCGGGACCTCCCCGGTGAACGCAGCCAGTACGACGTGGTCGCGGACGGGCGGCTGGTCTTCTCCAAGCAACGGAAGGGGCGGTTTCCCGACGCGGACGAGATCCGCGCGGCGCTCGGCGCGGGCTGAGCGGCGGGCCGCTCAGCGCGGCTCGAGCACCAAGACCGGGATGCGGCGCCCTCCGGCGCGGTGCTGGTAGGTGTCGTAGCCGTCGTAGTTGTCGTTGACCAGCGCCCAGAGCTCGTCCCGCTCGGCGCCCTCGACCTCGCGCGCGTGCATCGGGCGGCGGCGGCCGCCGACATCGACGTCCACGTCCGGGTTGGCCTTGAGGTTGTGGTACCAGGCCGGGTTGCGCTCGGCGCCCGCCTTCGACGCGACCAGGACCATCGCGTCGCCGCGCGGCGTGTAGAGCAGCGGCGTGGAACGCGGCTGGCCGCTCTTGGCCCCGCGCGTGTGCACGAGGCAGATCGGCTGGCCCATGGCGATCTTCAGGCGGCCTCGCGTGAGTGGGATCAGCCGCTTGTCGATCTCCGGGAAGACGGTGATGAACAGCTTGCCGCCGATCTTGCTGCGCCCGAAGCGCTGCAGGAGGCGGTCGATGGCGCTCTTGTCGCGCTGGCGGCGGTATTCCATGGTCGGCGATCCCACCACCGCGGCGGCCCGCGGTCAAGGGCGCGGCGCGCGAGCGCTCCCGCTGGTGCGACGAGCCCGTCGCAACGCCACTACCTTTGCCTCGATGACCGGACGCGCTGCACTCGGGGCAGGGGCGGCGCTGGCCGCCGCCGCGCTGGGCGCCACGGCGTTCGCGCCCGCAGGCGCCGGCGCCGCCGCACGCGGGGCCGTGCCGGCCGGCCGCCCCGCACCGCTGGTGGCGTTCGCAGGCGGCTTCGTGCGCGGGCGGACCGAGGCCCAGCGCACCGCGTCCTACAGGCGGCTGCGCGCCATGGGCGTGCGCGCGATCCGCATCGACTTCCGATGGATCGAGGTCGAGCCGGTCGGCGCGCCGCTGCACGACTACCGCTGGCGCGCGCTGGACTCGGAGGTGCGCGCCATCCGGCGGGCGGACCTGAAGGTGCTCGGGATCCTCGACTACGGCCACCCGGACTACTCGCGCGCGGGAGGCGAGGCCTACCGCCGCGGCCAGCAGGGCGCACCGCCGTTCGGCGTCGGCGACCCGCAGTACTTCCCGGTCGACGACCCGCGCAGCTTCGCCCGCTACGCCGCCGCCGTCGCCCGCCGCTACCGCGGGCAGGTGATCGGCTGGGAGGTCTGGAACGAGGAGAACGGCGGCTGGCGCTTCTGGGAGCCGAAGGAGGACCCGCTCGCCTACGGGCGGCTGCTGTGCGCGACGAACGCCGCGCTCAAGCGCGTGGACCGCAACGTGCCGGTCGTCTTCGGCGGGCTCTTCTTCCCGCCGCTCGGGGGCAAGATCGGCACCGGGGGCGCCAGGTTCCTCGCGCAGACGCTCGACCGCGGCGGCCGCGGGATCGGGGCCTGCTTCGACGCCGTCGCCTACCACCCCTACCCATATCCGTTCACCTCGCCCGAGGCGCAGGCCCAGGACCGCGGCTCGGTCGCCGGCGCGGCGTCTCAGCTGCGCTCGGTCCTGCAACGGCGCGGGCTGAGGTCCAAGGCGCTGTGGAACACCGAGGTCGGCTGGCCCACGAACCCGCGCGGCAACGGCGTGACCGAGGCGCGGCAGGCGCGCTACGCGGCGCGGCTGCAGCTCCTCTCATGGGCGCTCCGCGTGCCGGTGCTCACCTGGTACGCGTGGGGCGACTACTCCGACCCGGGCGACCAGAACCAGGAGGCGCACTTCGGCTTCTTCCGCGCCGACGCCAGCGCCAAGCCGGCGCGCCGGGCGCTGGTCGTTCTGAAGCGCGAGCTGGGCGGGCGCGGCTGGCGCTACGTCGCCAACCGCACCCGCGCGCTGGGGATGCCGCGCGGGCGGCGCGGCGTCGGCGAAGGCTTCGCGCTGGAGTTCCTCGCGCCTCGCGGACGGCGCCTGGTGGCGCTGTGGTACGCGAACGAGCGCCCGCCCGCCGGCTCCAACCCGTTCGCGCGGGTCGAGCCGGGCACCCCGCCGCGCTCGATCGCCGTGCGCATGCGGCCGGACACAGCGTCTGGGGTGCGGGTCGTCGACGTGCTCGGCCGCCGCGTGCCGGTGCTGCGGACGCGCGGCGGGAACCTGCACCTGCGCGTCGGCCAGGACCCGCTGTACGTCACCTGGCGCGCGGGCTGAGCGGCCCGCCCGGGTGCTGACCGCCACGCGCCGGCGGGGTCAACGCGCCCGCCCGGGGCTGGCCGCCGCCCGCGCCCGTGCCTACCCTTTGGCACGCGCATGTCTATTTCTGCGAAGCGCGCCTGTCTTCTGTTGCTGTTCGCTGCCCTGGCGGTCGGCCTGTTCGCGGGCGCCGGCTCGGCGGCCACCGGCAAGACGCAGAAGGGCGGCCCCTCGGTGACGCTCGGCCGCGCCACCAGGACCAGCGGCTGCCACGTCCGCGGGCCGCTGCCCGATCCGCGCTGCACGTCCGGGGCGATCTTCACCCGCGCGAGCCGCGCGCGGATCTGCAGGCGCGGCTACGCCGGCGGCGTGCGCGACGTGCCCGCGAGACTCAAGCGCAAGATCTACACCTCCTACGGGATCCGCCACCACACTCGCGGCTCCTACGAAGTCGACCACCTCGTCAGCCTCGAGCTGGGCGGCTCCAACGACGAGGCCAACCTGTTCCCCGAGGCTGCCCGCCCGCGGCCTGGCTTTCGCGAGAAGGACCGCCTCGAGAACCGCCTCCACGCGCTCGTCTGCGAGCGGCGTGAGCGGCTGCGGACCGCGCAGCGCGGCATCGCCGGGAACTGGCTCGCCCAGTACCGCGCGCTCGGCCTCTTCTAGTCAGGCGATCAGCACGCCGGGGTTGAGGATGCCGGCCGGGTCGAGGGCGTCCTTGACCGCCCGCAGCGCGTCGACCCCGAGCGGGCCGATCTCGCGCGCGTAGTGCTCGCGGTGGTCGGTGCCGATGCCGTGGTGGTGGGTGATCGACCCGCCGGCGGCGAAGGATCGCGTCCCCGGCGGCCGACTTCGCCGTCCTCCACTGGGTGACCGGATCGTCGAGCGCCGCGGCGCCGATCGTGAAATAGCGAGGCGCCCGAGCGGCAGACGTGGGAGATGTGGCATAGCACCACCGGGGGCGCGCCCAAGCCGGTGAGCGTGTCGCGCGGCGCGCCGCCGACGCCGGCGTAGAGACCGTCGATCCCGGACCGCCGCCATATTCCGCCCCTCTGGGTGTTCCGAGCCGCGAGCCTACGGACGCACCACCAGAGGTGGTGCGATCAGAGGACGTGGACGGGATCGGCCTGCGGCGGGCGACCGTCGGCCGCGTCGGTGGGGCCGGGCCACCAGCGCCGCCGCAACCACAGTGCGACGTACACCAGGCCGACGAGGACGGGGACTTCGATGAGCGGTCCGACGACTCCGGCGAGCGCCTGGCCTGAGGTGGCGCCCCAGACGCCGACGGCGACGGCGATGGCGAGCTCGAAGTCGTTGGAGGCGACGGTGAACGCCATCGTGGCGGTCTTGGGGTAGCCGAAGCTCATGGCGCGGCCGACCCCGAACCCGAGGATCCACATGATCAGGAAGTAGGCGAGCAGCGGCAGCGCGATCCGCGCGACGGTGAGCGGGTCAGCGGTGATCGCGTCGCCCTGGATGGCAAACAGCAGCACGATCGTGAACAGCAGGCCGTACAGGGTGATCGGGGCGATCCGCGGGATGAAGCGCGACTCGAACCATTCGCGGCCGTGCTTGCGCAGCCCCCAGCGGCGGGTCAGGTACCCGGCGGTCAGCGGAATGCCGAGGAAGAGCAGGACGGTGCGAGCGACCTCCCAGATCCCGACCTGGAACCCCTGGTTGTCGAGGCTGAGCAGGTCGGGCAGGGCGTTGAGGTAGAACCAGCCGAGCGCCGCGTACGCGACGACTTGGAAGATCGCGTTGAAGATCACGAGGATGGCCGCGCGGTCGTTGTCGCCGCCGGCGAGGTCGTTCCAGACCAGGACCATGGCGATGCAGCGCGCGAGGCCGACCACGATCACTCCGGTGCGGTAGGCCGGCTCGTCGGCGAGGAAGATCCACGCGAGCGCGAACATGAGCGCTGGTCCGACCACCCACGAGAGGAAGAGCGCGACGGCGAACATTCGGCGGTCGCCTTCGCCGCGCATCTTGCCCATGTCCTCGTAACGGACCTTCGTGAGAACCGGATACATCATCAGCAGCAGGCCCAGCGCGATCGGCAAGCTGACCGTCCCAACCTTGAGCTTGTCCAGAATGTCGTTGAGGCCCGGAATCAGCGAACCGAGCGCCAGGCCACCGGCCATTGCCAGCGCGATCCACAGCGGCAGGAAGCGGTCAAGCGTGGAAAGTCGGTGGAGCACATCCTGCTCGGCGGGTGCTTGAGCGGACGTGGTCATGCGGGGCGTGTGTCGGAGTGGCTCATCGACACGTGCCAACCTACCGATTGACAAACATCATTACAATCGGTATTAGTGAATAGATGCCTGTCGATATGGAACTGACCCCCAAGCGCAAGCGGCCAGCTGGCGAGCCCTGCTGCGAGCCCGTCGTCTACCCGGACGTCGAGCGCGAACAGGCGCTGCGCATGGCGGAGGTCGCCAAGGCCCTTGGTGACCCGATCCGCCTGCAGCTCGTCGACGTGCTGCGCAAGCACGCCGGCAAGGTCTGCGTCTGCGAGCTCGTGCCGCTGTTCGACA
The DNA here is from genome assembly GCA_038251325.1 of Solirubrobacterales bacterium. Lineage (GTDB taxonomy): Bacteria > Actinomycetota > Thermoleophilia > Solirubrobacterales > Solirubrobacteraceae > JBBSBL01. The sequence continues at coordinate 10,993 of JBBSBL010000046.1, forward strand.
TCGCGCAGCCGACGCTCTCGCACCACCTCAAGAAGCTGCGCGAGGCCGGGATCGTCGACTCCGAACGACAGGGACTGTGGGCCTACTACTACGTCCGTACCGACGCACTGAAGGAGCTGACCGCATGGCTGAGCTGACCGACACCGAGATCCGCGAGACCGTCCGCGAGCGCTACGCCGCGGCAGCGCTAGCCGTCGCTGAGAACCAGGGCTGCGGCTGTGGCACCACCCCGCTCGATTCGAGCTGCTGCGGCGCCGAAGCCCTCACCGCCGACGCCGGCGGCGAGCAGGTCTTCGGCGAGGCGATGTACGACCAGGGCGAGGTTGACGGAGTTCCGCAGACCGCCGTGCAGGCATCGCTCGGCTGCGGCGTGCCCACTGCTGTCGCCGACCTGCACGAGGGCGAGACCGTCCTCGATCTCGGTGCCGGCGCCGGCGCTGACGTGCTCATCTCCGCTCAGCGCGTAGGCGAGACGGGCAAGGCGATCGGTCTGGACATGACCGACGAGATGCTCGAGCTCGCCCGCGCGAACGCCGCGAAGGCCGGCGCGACGAACGTCGAGTTCGTCAAGGGCTACATCGAGGGCCTTCCCCTGCCTGATGCCTCCGTGGACGTGGTGATCTCCAACTGCGTGATCAACCTCTCCGGCGACAAGGGCCTGGTCCTGCGTGAGGCTTCGCGAGTCCTTCGCCCTGGCGGGCGCTTCGCCGTGTCCGACGTGATCGCCGACCCGGACATGGACGACGCCACCCGCGCCGACATGGCGCAGTGGACCGGCTGCATCGCCGGCGCCTTGACCCGTGACGAGTTCGAGAGCGCGCTCGCCGCCGCCGGACTGCTCGACATCGAGATCACCGAGACCTCCCGCGTCCACGAGCACGCCAGCTCGGCGATCATCCGCGCGCGCAAGCCGGCCTGAGCGCGTGACAGCTGCCGGCGCTCCGGCTGACCGGCGCTTCACGCTGATCGCCGCGTCGGGCGCAACGGCGCTGCTGCTGCTGGACGTGACGGCGGTCAACGTCGCGCTCCCGGCGATCGAGCGCGGACTGGATGCCTCGTTCTCCGAGCTCCGAGCGCTGGCCGACCGCATCGGCCGCCGACGCATCTTCCTCGCCGGCATCGGCGTCTTCGCGGCGGCCGCCGTGCTCTGCGGTGCGGCCGGGTCGCCGGTGGTCCTCGACCTTGCCCGAGCGCTCCAGGGGGTCGGCGGCGCGGCGATGTTCTCCAGCTCGTTGGCGATCCTCGCCAACGAGTACCAGGGGGCCGCGCGCGGCCGCGCGCTCGGGATCTGAGGCGCCATCACCGGTGCCGCGCTCGCGCTCGGCCCGCTCGTCGGCGGCGCGCTCGTCGACAGCCTCGGCTGGGGCTGGATCTTCCTGCTCAACCTCCCGCTCGGCGTTTTGGCACGTCGACCATCGGCGCGACGACGCCGATTCCCTGCAGCACCGGCCCAACGATGAGCAGCGCAAACGCAGACAGAAACGTCACGTCGGCGGTCAGCCAGGCGCGGGGTCGACGTGCCGCCCAGTCGGGGCGGCCGGCATCGCCGTGCCGTCGCCGGTGGATCATGGACCGCAACGGAAAGACGACCAGCGGGAAGCTCGTGAGCAGTGCGAACGCGAGCCAGGGCATCGGCGCGGACCCCGGCGCCCGGCTGCGTTGCCGCAGGACTGTTGGTAAGCGCGGCGCGGCCTGTGGTACGACTGTCGATCAACGAGCCGAGGCCGACCATCGGGCTCGGCGAGTGAGGTGCGTGCGTGTGCGAGTCGACGTCCGATGCGAGATCCAGATCGCCCGACCGCGGGCCGAGGTCGCGGCCTATGCGTGCGATCCGGACAACGCGACCGCGTGGTACCAGAACATCAAGGCGGTGGAGTGGGAGTCGCCGCGACCGCTGGCCGTCGGCAGCCGGCTCGCGTTCGTCGCGGGGTTCCTCGGCCGCCGCCTTGCCTACACCTACGAGGTCCGTGAGATGGTGCCCGGCGAGCGCTTCGTCATGGCCACGGCAGAAGGCCCCTTCCCGATGGAGACCACGTATGCCTGGAAGGACGCCTCGCCAGCCGCGACGACGATGACCCTGCGCAACCGCGGCGAACCTTCCGGCTTCGCGAAGGTGACCGCGCCGATGATGGCTCGCGCGATCCGGCGGGCCAACCGCAAAGACCTTCGCAAGCTGAAGTCGATCCTCGAAGGAGGAACGACACCCCCGGGGGCAACTCGCTGACGGCCAAACACGTCGGGTGCTTCGGTGGACGTCACGGCCGTGCGCACGTCCGGCGAGCCGTTACCGACCCCGTGCTCGGCGTCGTGTACTTCTTCCAGACCCCTTCGCGGGAACCTCCGGCGGCGGTCCGCCGGACGCGCCATCCGCGCAAGCGTCGCGGCAAGTCGTTCGGCGCCAGGGACGACGGTCAGTGGCGTCTTGGCCGCCTGAGAGTTGTCGCCGACGTCGGGCTTTGGCGAGCTCCGCGAGGTTTAGCCCGGTTCGGTACAGCAGGTGGTCCCGGTGACCCCTTCATCACGAAGATGTACCCGTTCTGTACCTGGAGGAGCGAGCCGCCCGAAGGCGGCTCTTGGAAGAGTGCTGCAAATGCTGGAAGCCGACGCCCGGACTCGAACCGGGGACCCCTTCATTACGAGGGCGCCCAGGGCGGTCGTTGAGGTTGTGTCGAGTCTCGTCAAGCCCCTGCAAATCGCGATGATCTGCAGACTGGACATGATTCGAGTGTACCGAGCTGAAACGGGCTTCCGGACCCGGTAGCGGACCCGGTGGCGTCGGCAAGGATCGTGGTGACCATGCGCTGCGTCACTGGATCGACGCCGTCGGTCGCCTCAATGAGCTTGCTGTGTGCGCGCGCGGCTGCGGACGACGAGGGCGGTGGCGTTGAGGCTCAGAGACGCGGGGGGCGATGAGCGCTGCCGGCGGCATCAAGCGCCGCGCCGAGCGCCGTCAGCTCCTCGGCGTCCAGCGTCGCCTCGATGCGCGGGAAGAGCATGCGCTCCTCTTGGCGGATGTGGTCGTGGAGCAGGGCGCCGAGCGCGTGCAGCTCGCCGCAGCTGACTGTCCCGCGCGCGAGATCGGCGGCGCGCCGGCGTAGCTCGACGTGCTCGACAAGCACGCGCACCACGTCCGGATCGTCCGGCGCGGCGTGCCGCGCGAACGCCGGCAGCAGCAGCTCCTCCTCGGCACGGAAGTGCTCGCGTGCCTCGTCCTCGAAGAACTTCAGGAACCGCTCGCGTGCCGCCTCGGCGTCCGCGGGCGTGGCCTTGCGCAAGCGCAGCGCGACCTCGAGGGCGACGTGGTGCTCGCGGGAGAGCGCGGCGAGCTGGTCGGAGCGCTTCATGGCGTCTCGGTCGTGATCTCGACGATGCACCCGGCGACGTCGGGCGGACGCGGCTCGAATCCGGTCAGCTCGGAGCCCGGCGCGACGCGGTCCAGCACGCCGCGGACGACCCCTCGGTGGAGCGTGCACACGACCGCGGGGTTCTCTCGCACGGCCTCCGCGTACGGGCAGGTGCGCAGCCGGTAGCGGGAGACCGCGCCGTCGTCGCGGCGCCCGGGGTCGAAGCCGAGCGCGGCGAGCGCCTGTCCGACCGCATCGCGGGTATCACCGCCGGGGACCGGGCCGAGGTCCTGCGCGAGCTCGGCGCCCATCTGCTCCCCGGCGGCCTCGACCTCCTTGAGGCGCGCCGGCGTCGCCGGGATCGCGCGGGCGAGCGACCGCGCCATCGCCCATCCGGTGTGCGGCAGGTCGGCTTCCGCGATCGCCCGTGGCATGAGCCGCCACAGCGTGCGCGGGCGGCCGACGCCGCCGCGCGCCGCCTCGCTTCCCACGAGGCCGCGCCGCTCCATGCGCTGCAGCTGCAGTCGCACGCCGTTGGGATGCAGGCCGACGCTCTCGGCGATCGAGGCGGTGTCGAGCGGCGCGTCGGCAGTGCGCAGGAGCGCGACGAGGCGCGTCTCGGTGGGGTGTTCGTGATCAGTAGTTGGCACGGATTACACAGTCTTTGTGTGAAAACTATCGTCGCACATTGTGAGCTCCCCGCCGAAGGATGCCCCCCAGCTGCCCGGTCCACGCCACTTCGCCCGCGCCGCGGGCGGCGTGGAGCGGCCGGTCCCAGGGGGCTGGCGCACGGAGTCGCGTCATTCGCGCGAGTGGGAGGAGCTCTACCGCGACCGGTGGCGCCACGACAAGGTCGTGCGCACGACCCACGGCGTCAACTGCACGGGCTCCTGCTCGTGGAAGGTGTACGTCAAGGACGGGCTCGTCACCTGGGAGACGCAGCAGACCGACTACCCCTCCAATGGCCCTGACGTCCCCGAGTACGAGCCCCGTGGATGTCCCCGCGGAGCGTCGTTCTCCTGGTACATCTACTCGCCGATCCGTGTGCGCCACCCGTACGTGCGAGGCGCGCTGCTGCGGCTCTACCGCGAGGAGCTGGCGCGCACCGACGATCCGGTCGACGCCTGGGCGGCGATCGTCGAGGACCCCGAGAAGGCGACGGCGTACAAGTCCCAGCGCGGCCTCGGTGGGTTCCTGCGGTCCTCGTGGGACGAGGTCAGCGAGATCATCGCCGCGGCCCACGTGTACACGACCAAGCAGTACGGCCCGGACCGGATCGTCGGGTTCTCCCCGATCCCGGCGATGTCGCCCGTTTCCTACGCGGCCGGGACGCGCTTCCTCTCCCTGATCGGCGGCGTGTCGCTCTCGTTCTACGACTGGTATGCGGACCTGCCGCCCGCCTCGCCGCAGATCTGGGGCGACCAGACCGACGTGCCGGAGTCCGCCGACTGGTTCAACTCGACCTACGTGATCCTGTGGGGCTCGAACATCCCGCAGACGCGAACGCCCGATGCGCACTTCATGACCGAGGCGCGCTACAAGGGCCAGAAGGTCGTCGTCGTCTCGCCGGACTACGCCGGGCACACGAAGTTCGCCGACCACTGGCTGAACGCCGAACCCGGCAGCGACGCCGCGCTCGCGCTGGCGATGGCGCACGTGATCGTCAAGGAGCACTACGTCGACAAGCAGACGCCCTACTTCGACGGCTACGCGAAGAAGCGCACCGACCTTCCGTTCCTCGTCTCCCTGCGTGAGCGCGACGGCGCCTACGTCGCCGACCGCTTCCTGCGCGCGAGCGACCTGGGCGAGACGAGCGAGAACGCCGAGTGGAAGACCGTCGTGCTCGACGAGGCGACCGGGCAGCCCGCCGTCCCGAACGGGTCCCTGGGCTTCCGCTGGGGTGAGGAGGGGGAGGGCCGCTGGAACCTCGAGCTCGGCGAGATCCAGCCGCGCCTCTCACTGCTCGGCGCCCACGACGAGCTCGTGCCGGTCGACCTGGCCCGCTTCGAGATCGGCGACACAGAGGGCGGCGGCATCATGCGCCGCGGCGTGCCCGTCAGGCGCGTGGGCGACCGCCTCGTCACGACCGTCTTCGACCTCCTGCTCGCACAGCTCGGCGTCGGCCGCGACGACCTGCCGGGGGACTGGCCGGCCGGCTACGACGATCCGCTGCCCTGCACGCCCGCGTGGCAGCAGGAGCACACAGGCGTCGACGCCGGGCTCGTGACGCGCATCGCGCGCGAGTGGGCCCGCAACGCCGAGGTCACCGAGGGCCGCTCGATGATCATGATGGGCGCCGGGACGAACCACTGGTACCACGGCGACCAGATCTACCGTGCGATGCTGAGCCTCGTCCTCCTATGCGGCTGCCAGGGCGTCAACGGTGGCGGCTGGGCGCACTACGTCGGGCAGGAGAAGGTCCGCCCGATCACCGGGTTCGGCGTGATGGCGTTCGCCACGGACTGGACCCGGCCCCCGCGCCAGCAGGCGACGACGTCGTTCTGGTACCTGGCGACCGACCAGTACCGCTACGAGCGCTTCGGCGTCGACGAGCTCACAAGCCCGCTCGGGGAGGGCCGGCTGAAGGGCCGCCACTTCGCCGACACGGTCGCCCAGTCCGCGCGCATGGGCTGGCTCCCGAGCTACCCGACGCTGAACCGCAACCCGCTCGACATCTGCGACGAGGCCCAGGCGGCCGGCAAGGAACCGGCGCAGCACGTCATCGACGAGCTGAAGGACGGCAGCCTGCGCTTCGCCGCGGAGGACCCCGACGACCCGGCGAACTTCCCGCGCGTGATGACGCTCTGGCGCGCGAACCTGCTCGGCTCGTCCTCCAAGGGCCACGAGTACTTCCTGCGGCATCTGCTCGGCGTTCCGCAGCACAGCGTCCGCGCGACCGAGACCGCTCCGGAGGGGCGGCCGACCGAGGTGGAGTGGCGTGAGGAGGCGCCCACCGGGAAGCTCGATCTGTTCACGACGATCGACTTCCGGATGAACGGGTCGGCGCTCTACTCAGACATCGTCCTTCCCGCCGCCACCTGGTACGAGAAGAACGACATCTCCAGCACGGATCTGCATCCGTTTGTCCACTCGTTCAGCGAGGCGGTCCCGCCGCCGTGGGAGGCGCGCACCGACTGGGACGCCTTCAACAAGGTCGCCGAGCAGTTCCAGCGCCTGGCCAAGAAGCACCTCGGCGTGCGCCGCGACCTCGTCGCCGCGCCGCTGCTGCACGACACGCCGGAGGAGCTCGCCCAGCCCGGCGGCGTCGTCCGTGACTGGAAGCACGGCGAGTGCGAGATGGTCCCCGGCAAGACGATGCCGAAGCTGATCGTCGTCGAGCGCGACTACGGCACGGTCCACGACAAGATGAACGCGCTCGGACCGCTCGTCGAGACCGCGGGGATCGCGTGGAAGGGTATCTCGTGGAAGCCCGAGCAGGAGGTCGAGGACCTGCGCGAGATCAACGGGGTCGTGCGCGGCGGCGTCGCCGACGGGCGGCCGCGGTTGACGCGTGACGTCCATGTCGCCGAGACGATCTTCCGGCTCTCGGGGACGACGAACGGGCGGCTCGCGGTCGAAGGCTTCCGCTCGCTCGAGAAGCGCACGGGCATGCGCCTGGCCGACCTCGCCGAGGACCGCGAGGACGAGCGGATCACGCTCGAGCAGGTCGGCATCCAGCCGCGCAAGGTCATCACCTCGCCCGAGTGGTCGGGCATCGAGAGCCGCACGCGGCGCTACTCGCCGTTCACGGTGAACGTCGACCGCGACGTGCCGTGGCGGACGCTCACCGGTCGTCAGCACTTCTACCTCGACCACGACTGGATGCTCGAGTTCGGGGAGAGCCTGCCGGCCTATCGCCCGCCGCTCGCGACCGCCCGCCACGCCCAGGGCGACCTCGATCCCGGTTTCGCCGAGGTCCTCGTGAAGTGGATCAGCCCGCACTCCAAGTGGTCGATCCACTCCGAGTACCAGGACAACCTGCGGATGCTCGAGCTGTTCCGCGGCGGCCCCGTGGTGTGGCTCTCCCGCGAAGACGCTGAGCGCATCGAGGTCGCTGACAACGACTGGGTCGAGATCGTGAACCGCAACGGCGTCGTCGCCTGCCGCGCGGTCGTCTCGCACCGCATTCCGCCTGGGAGCGCGTTCATGTACCACTCGCAGGATCGCCACGTGAACGTCCCGATCAGCGAGACCTCCGGTCATCGCGGCGGCACCGACAACTCGGTCACGCGGATCATCATCAAGCCGACGCACATGATCGGCGGGTACGCCCAGCTCTCGTACGGCTTCAACTACTACGGGGCGATCGGGTCCCAGCGGGATTCACTCACGCTCATCCGCAAGCGCCGCACCGAGGTCACCTACTGATGCGCGTCATGGCCCAGGTCGGGATGGTGATGAATCTCGACAAGTGCATCGGTTGTCACACCTGTTCGGTCACGTGCAAGAACGTGTGGACGAACCGCAAGGGCGCCGAGTACATGTGGTTCAACAACGTCGAGACCAAGCCCGGTGTCGGCTACCCCAAGCGCTGGGAGGACCAGGAGGAGTGGAAGGGCGGCTGGGAGCTGGACCGCAAGGGCAAGCTGCGCCTGAAGGCCGGCGGCCCGCTACGCAAGCTCGCGACGATCTTCGCCAACCCCGACCTGCCCGAGCTCGACGACTACTACGAGCCCTGGACCTACGACTACAGCTCGCTGATCACGGCGGGCCCGTCGAAGAACCAGCCCGTCGCGCGGCCGATCTCCCGGGTCACCGGTGACGACCTCGACCTGAAGTGGGGCCCGAACTGGGAGGACGACCTCGCCGGCGGACCGACCCAGGTGCAGCTCGACCC
>JBBSBL010000047.1:0-18636 GCA_038251325.1 Solirubrobacterales bacterium
CGCGGTCCGCGTGGGCCTCCGCCTCGCCGACGTTGTGGGTGGAGAAGATCACCGCGGTGCCGTCGGCCACGAGCGAGGAGATGAACTCCCACAGGCGCTCGCGCTGGCGCGGGTCCAGCGAGGAGGAGGGCTCGTCGAGCAGCAGCACCTCCGGGGCGCGGAGCAGTCCGATGGCGATGTTCACCCGCTGCTGGTTGCCGCCGGAGAGCGTCCCGATCTCATCGCCGGCCCGGTCCTCCAGGCCGGTCTGCTCGAGCATGCGCCCGACCGCGGCGTCCGGGTCGGACATGCGCTCGAGCCGCGCGAAGAGACGCAGGTTCTCGGCGACCGAGAGCTTGGAGTACACCGCCGGCTGCTGGGGCACCCAGCCGACCTCCCCGGGTGGGCGCGAGATCTCCCCACCGGTCGGCGTCTGGATCCCGGCGAGCATCGTCAGCAGGGTCGTCTTCCCCGCGCCGTTGGGCTGGGGTTGGCCGGCGGCGCCCCGGGGGGGCCCCCCCGCGCCGGCGGTCGGGGCGGCCATGCGCCGGAGACTACCCGCCTCCGGGCGGACCGGGCGGACCGGGCGGCGGTGGCGTGCCCCACGGCTCGAGCACGAGATGCCGGCGGAGATAGATCACGGTCTCACGGGCGATCGCGGTGAGCGGGAGGGCGAGCAGCGCGCCGACGATCCCGTAGATCTCGGCCCCGACGAGCAGGGCGAAGATCACGATCAACGGGTTGATCCGCAGGGAGTGGCCGAACACCTGGGGGGCGACGACGTGCCCCTCGAACTGCTGCAGCGCGACGAACGTCAGGCCGACCCAGAGCGCGTCGGTCGGCTGGCCGAAGAGCGCGACGAGCACGGGCGGGACCGCGCCGAGCACCGGCCCGACGTAGGGGATCAGCTCCATGAGCCCGTACCAGGCGGCGAAGAACAGGGCGTACGTGCGGCCTTCGGGGAAGATGCCCACCGTGCCGAGGATCCACAGGGCGACGCCCGCGCTCGCCCCCATGATGAGGCTGAACAGGATCTGACCGCGCACATAGGAGAAGACGGCGCGCTGGACCTGGACCGGGTAGTCGTCCTCCGGGGTGCCGTCGCCGGGGGGCATGACGGTGCGGACGAGGCGGTCGATGGCCGGGGCGTAGAGGAGCATGTAGATCGAGATGACGAGGATCAGGACCAGCGCGAAGCCCACCTCGACGGCGCTCTGGAGCAGCGTGCGGCCGAACGAGACGACGTCGCCGGAGCTCTGCAGCACCTTGCTCTGGAGCGTCTGGAGCGCGGTCTGCCCCTGGCGGCGGATCTGCACGTTCAACCCGTTCTGGTCGAGCCATACCTGGAGGTCGCCGAGGCTGCGGTTCGCGGAGTTCACGAAGTCCGGCACGTTGCGCTGGAAGGTCGAGACCTGGTCGGCCACCGGGTTCGCGAGCAGCACCCCGATCCCCGCGAGCGCGAGGAAGAAGCCCAGGTACACGATCATCACCGCCGCCCCCCGCCGCACCCGGCCGTGGCGCGCGACCCGGGCCACGAGCGGGTTGAGGATCAGCGCGATGACGCTCGCGATGGTGAACACGATGAGCACCGAGCCGATCGCGTTGCCCAGGACGAACAGGAACAGCAGCGCGAGCGGCAGCGTGACGAGCTGGATCCAGCGGGGGACGACGACGCGCGGCGCCGGGTCCCGCGGCAGGCCGGGGGCGTCGCCGCCGTCCAGGGCGTCCGGCGCGTCCGGCGCCGGCGGGTCGGCCGCCGGCGCGCCGCCCGCCGCGGGCTCGGTGGGCGGGTCTGAAACCTCGCGCGTCATCCCGCCCCCCAGTATGGGGCACGGCCGGGCGTGAGCGCCGCGGCGACGATCCTCTTCGTCGGCGACGTCGTGGGCGGTGTCGGGCGACGGACACTCCTCGCGCTGCTGCCCGGCCTGCGCGAGCGCGTGGGGGCGGACTTCGTGGTGGTCAACGGCGAGAACGCGGCCGGCGGGGTCGGCATCACGCCGAAGATCGCCCGCGAGCTGCTCGCCGCCGGGGTCGACGTCATCACGCTGGGCAACCACACCTACCGTCACCGCGAGGTCTACCCCTACCTCGACGAGGAGCCGCGGATCCTGCGCCCCGCGAACTTCCTGCGCTCCCAGCCGGGCCACGGGAGCACCGTGGTCGAGCGGGAGGGCGTGCGCCTCGGCGTCATCTCGCTGTCCGGCAACCTCTTCATGAACGCCGGCCGGCCCGCGTTCTCGGAGGCCGACGCGGCGCTGCACGCGCTCAAGGGCCGGGTCGACCACGTGCTCGTCGACATGCACGCCGAGGCGACGAGCGAGAAGGTCGGCATGGGCTGGCACCTCGACGGGCGTGTGACCGCGGTGGTCGGCACCCACACGCACGTCCCGACGAATGACGCGCGCGTGCTGCCGGGCGGGACGGCCTACATCACCGACGTCGGCATGACGGGCCCGCGCGGCGGAGTGATCGGCGTGCGCCGCGAGCAGGCGCTCGAGTCGCTCGTCACCCGGATGCCGGTGCGCTTCGAGACGGCAGAGGAGGACCCGTGGCTCATGGCGGCCGTCATCCGCTGCTCGGCGCCGATGCGCGCGGACGCGATCGAGCCGCTGCTCGAGCCGGCGCCGGCGGGCGTGCGCTAGCCGGCCGGGACGGGGCGGCGGGCGGGGCGATCGCGCCGGCCGGTCGCTCGGCCGGCCGGAAGCGGAGCACGATCGCCGTGAGCGCCGGCGGCACGAACCAGACGAGGTAGGGGAAGAACCAGTAGACGGCGCCGAGCTGGAGCGCGATCAGCAGGGCCGCGGCGAGCGCCGCCACCTGGCCGAGGTCGCGGCGGCGCGGCACGACGGCCAGCGCGAGCGCGAGGAGCACCGTCGCCGCCTGCACCGCGGTGCGGGCCGCCTCCGGCCAGCCGTAGAGGCCCCACGGCGAGAACGGGGCGTCGCGCCCGGCCTGGAATCCGATCGTCCGCCGCCAGATCGCGAGCGGGTCGCCGGTGAAGGGCGCGAGCGCGAGCGCGGCCACGAGCGCAAAGCCGAGGGCGTAGAAAGCGACGTCCCGCCGCCGCCACGGCCGGCCCGGCGTCCGGAGGAAGAGCGGCGCGAGCACCAGCGGCGCCATCTTCGCCAGGCCCGCCGCGGCGATCGCCGCCCCGCGCAGCGCCGGGCGGGCGGCGGCGAGCAGGGCGCCGGTGACGAGCAGCGCGACGAGCCCGTCGTTCGCGTTCGTGTTGGCCACGAACAGCGTGAACGGGAAGCTCGCCCAGGACCAGGCGAGCAACACCCCGGTGGCCGGTCCGCGGATCCGTCTCCCGAGCCAGAAGAGGCCGAGGAGCGTCAGCAGGTCGAAGGCGATCGCCGCGGCGTGGGCGGCGGCCAGGTCGTCCGGCGCGCCGCCTGCGCCCAGCACCGCGACGAACGGGGCGTAGGCCTCGTAGGTGACCGGGCCGTAGGTGTCCCCGCGCTCGAGTCCCTTCGGGAACCCGCCGTAGAGGCGGTGGCCGTCGAGCAGGCGATCTCCGCCGACGACGCTGGCGTGGCCGACGTCGATCACGTTCGAGTCGACGACGTTCAGCCCGACGCGGAAGCCGACGAGGAAGACCAGGCCGACCGCCAGCCACGTGACGGGGACGAGCGGGCGCCACGGCTCGCGCGGCCGGCCGGGCGCGCGGCGGAAGCCGAGCCAGAGCAGGCGGGCCAGCAGGTAGGCGAGGGACGGGAAGAGGATCGGGACCATGAGATCGATCCGCCCATTGCTGAAGGCCGCGAACGCGGCGCTCGTCCCGCCGACGAGCACGAGCAGGTCGAGGTGGAGCAGCCGGGGGCGCCGCCGGCGGCCGACCGGGAGCCACGGCAGGAGGAAGAGCGCGCAGAGCGGCAGCCAGACCCAGAGCGCCCCCACGCGGCGGCCGAACGCGCCCGGGTAGCCGCGCGCCATGGTCCACGCCACCTGGTAGCCGGTCCACGACTCGGTCACCGCCCCGGTGGCGTCGTCGACGTAGGCCTGGCCGATCTGCTTCCCGGCGCGGGTCCAGAGGTCGACCGTCCAGCGCCCGCCCTGCCGGGTCGCGTAGCCGTAGGACCCTGGATGCCGCGCCCGCTCGCGACGGAGCTTGGGGTCGAGCAGCGCGATGGCGTTCGCGCGGTCGCGGTCCAGGCGCGGGGCTCCGGGCCGCAGCGGGGCGGTCGGCGGGCCGGCGGCGGCCTGCGCCGGGACGGCACCGGGGCCGGCGACCGCCAGGGCCAGGGTCACCGCGGCGAGCAGCGCCGCGGCCCCCTTCACCGCCCGAAGCTCCAGAGCTTGTTGCCGACGAACGACAGCGGCGTCCCCGTGGCGATCGCGATCGCCTGGGCGGGGACCTCCGCCATGCCGGCGCTGCCGACCAGCACGGTGAGGACGACGAACGTGAAGGCGAAGGTCACCGCGCTCACGGTGAGGAAGCGGGCGGCCTGGAAGCCGGCGTGGCCCTCGCGGGCGCCGAAGGTCCAGTGGCGGTTCCACCAGAAGTTGTTCGCGACCGAGACGAGGAAGGCGACGACCGCCGCGGCTCGGTAGTCGATGCCGAGCGCGTGGACGCACAGCGCGAAGGTCACGAGATTGACGACGTAGCCGCTCCCGCCGACCACGGCGAAGCGCCCCAACTGCATCCAGTTGTGCGGCTTGCGCATCCCGTGCCCGACGCGCCGGTGCAGGCGCAGCCGGCCGGGCGGGGACTCGACGGCGGTGGTCACATCCTCGGGCATCGGCCCGGACAGCGTAACCGCGGGCCCGCCCCCGTACGGCGTCTGCGCTCCGGGAGTCAGTCCTCGGACAGGCCGAAGTGCGCCCGCACCATCGGCGCGACGTCGCGGATCGTCCAGCACGCCCGCGCCGCGCGGGAGTCCGGGCCGGTGCCGCACCACAGCAGCGCGCCGAGCGAGTCGGAGCGGTGGAGGGACCCGTGGCTGCCGCCGCCGACGTGGTCCGCCCCGCCCCAGTCGAGGAACTCGTAGCCCGGCGCCGCGGAGAGCAGGACGTCGCCCGCGGTCGGGCATTGCAGCGCCGACCAGATCCGCCCCAGCGCGTCGGGGTACTCGCTCCCGACGAGGCGCCCGTCCTCGAGCTCGACCGCGAGGACCGACTCGTCGCCCTCCAGGCTCCACGCCGCGCCGCGGTCGTCGGTCGCGCCGGCGCCCGGGGCGAAGCGCAACTCGCCCCCCGCTCCCCGCACGCTCGCCTCGGCACCGACCATGCGCATGACGAGGTCGACCCCCTCCACGCGCTCCGCGTCGCGCGCCGCCCGCGCGGCGATCCGCTCGCGGCGCGCCGGGTCGCCCAGCGCGTAGATCATCGCCGAGCGCTGGGCGAGCCCGAGCGCCAGCTCCTCGGTCTCCCCGCCGGCTTCGCTCGGCGCGCGCACGACCCACCCCTGCAGGCCGGCGCGCAGATCGATGCGGCTCTGGACGTCGGCATGGGAGTGATCGGCCATGACGATCACGGCGTGGTCGGCGAGGAACGCGTCCGGGCCGCCCGTGGCGTCCATCACGCGCAGGAGCTGGCGGTCGGCCTCGGCGATCGAGGTGATCGTCGCGTCGGGGCCGTGGCGGTGCGACCACCCGTCGTTGTCGGGCAGGGAGAGCAGCAGGAAGTCGAACAGGTCGCGCTCGGCCAGCCACGCGCCGACGCAGCCGCTGTGCTTGTCGCGCACGCCCGGCAGGCCGAGCTGGCCGCGACAGCCGGTGCGCCGTGAGGCGAAGATGTCCGCGTAGAAGAGCTCCTTGGGACCGTGGACGGGCTCGCGGAAGAGCGTCGAGGTGGCGATCCGGGCCAGCGCGGTCTCGTTCGCCACCTCGTGGCGGAAGCGGCCGCGGTACATGAGGTAGGTCGTCCCGGCCGTGCGCACACCCGCGTCGTCGAGCGACTCGAACACCGTCTCGACGTCCCTCGAGAGGTGGTCGCGGTTCATGTTGTAGATCGTGTCCGTCAGCGAGCGGTAGATCCCGGCCTCGCGCGAGGCGGAGAACGAGGAGCCGTACTCCACGTAGCGCCCCTCGTCGCGGTGGTACCAGTTCATGCTCGGGATCCGGTGCTCGTCGGGCCCTGCGCCGGTGATGATGCTCGCCGCGCAGACCGGCGTCACGGAGGGGAACGCGGCGACGCAGTCGTCGACGTAGGTGCCCTCCTCGAGGATGCGCGCGAGCGCGGGCGCCCGGCCCGCCGCCACGGCGCGCTCGAGCATCGCCGGCTTGAGCCCGTCGACGACGGCGAGGACGAGCTTGCGGCCGGCGCTCACCGCAGCACGCGGAGCCCGGCGAACTTGCGGCCCTCGCGCCGGCGCCCGGTGAGGAGCAGCCAGAGGACGAGGAGCAGCGCGACCAGGCCGACCGGCGGCGCCGGCACCGACAGGCCGGCCACGGCGGTGCCCGCGCCCTCGGCGTAGAGCGGCAGCGCTCCCGCCGCGGCCGGGTCCAGCCGGCGGCGCACACGGGCGAAGAGGTCGCGGGTCGCCGCGTGGGCGACCGCGGCGCAGAGGAGCCCGCCGGCGAGGCCCGGCCAGGAGACGAAGCCCTCGGCGGCGAGCGCTCCTGCGAAGAGCACCGCCCCGAGGCCGAGCGCGATCCCGGCCATCGCCGCCCCGCCGGGGCCGGCCTCCAGGGCCGCCGCGCCGACGCGGCGCTCGACCGCCACGAAGACGAACAGCACCGCGACGAGCGCGAACAGGAACCCGACGGATTCGAGGAACGCGTAGTCGGTCCCGTCGAAGTCCACGCCGAGGTCCTCGCGCGCGAGAACACCCACGAGCAGCGTGGGCAGGAAGGGGCGGATGCCGGCGCCGACGCTGAAGCCGGCGCCCTGGCAGATGGCGAGGAAGAGACGCACGGGTTGCGCTACGGTCCGGGCGCGTGACCTTACCCCACGCGACGAGGGACCCGGCGCGGGGCGGCGAAACCCCACGCTCGAGGCCCCGCCGATGAGACCGCGATCCGAGCCGCGCTCGACCGCCCGCGACCTGGAGCGCTACGCGGGGCTGTTCGCGGCGCGCACCCGCGTCATGACCTCCTCGGCGATGCGTGACCTCATGGCGATCACCGAGCGCCCCGAGGTCATCTCGCTGGCCGGCGGGCTGCCGGACACCTCGACTTTCCCGCCGGAGTCCTACGCCGCGTTGATGAACACGGTGGCCGCCGAGTCCTGCGCCCGCGCCCTGCAGTACGGGCCGACCGAGGGCCTCGCCGTGGTCCGGGAGTGCATCCGGCGGGTCATGGCCGCCGAGGGCGCGATCGTCGACCCCGACGACGTGCTCGTGACCACCGGCGGCCAGCAGGTCATCGACCTCGTGTGCAAGACGCTGATCGACCCGGGCGACGTCGTCGTCGCCGAGGGCCCGACCTACCCGGGCGCGGTGCCCGCCTTCAACGCCTACCAGGCCGACGTCGTCCAGATCGAGATGGACGAGGACGGCATGGACGTCGACGCGCTCGAGGCGACGCTCGAGGAGCTCGACCGCGACGGGCGGCGGCCGAAGTTCATCTACACGATCCCGAACTTCCAGAACCCGGCCGGCGTCACCCTCTCGCTGCCGCGCCGCGAGCGCCTCGTGGCCGTCGCGCGCGAGCGGGAGATCCTGGTGCTCGAGGACAACCCCTACGGCCTGCTGCGCTACGAAGGCGACCCGCTGCCCACGCTCTACGCCCTCGACGGCGGCGAGTTCGTCGTCTACCTCGGCACGTTCTCGAAGATCCTCTCGCCCGGCCTGCGCCTGGGCTGGACGACCGCGCCCGCGCCCGTGCTGGAGAAGATGAACCTCGGCAAGCAGGCCGCCGACCTCTGCTCCTCCTCGATGACCCAGCACTTCGTCGCCGCGTACTTCGAGGCCGGCCCCTGGGACGAGTACGTCGCCTCGCTGCGGGACATCTACCGCGCCCGGCGCGACGTCGTGCTCGACGCGCTCGCCGAGCACCTGCCGCGCGAAGCGGTCTGGACGCGCCCCGCCGGCGGCCTCTTCGTGTGGGCGACGCTGCCCGCCTACATCGACACCACCGACCTGCTCGCCCGGGCCCTGCAGGAGAACGTCGCCTTCGTCCCGGGCCGCGCCGCCTACCTCGACGGCCGCGGCGGCTCGTCGCTGCGGCTGAACTTCTCGGGCGTCGGGCCGGACGAGCTGCGCGAGGGGGTGCGGCGGATCGGGGCCGTGGTGGCCGAGCAGGTCGCGCTCTTCGGCACGCTCACCGGGGTGCCGGCGGTGGACCTGCCCCCGGCGGCGGGCCCGGCGCCGCCCGACCCGCGTCTCGCCGACGTGCTGCACCTCCCGAGCGGACGGGCGGCCGGGGAGCGACGCGGCGCCGGCCGGGAGCCGGGCGCCGGATGAAGGTCGCCGTCCTGGAGGGTGGCCGCTCGCTGGAGAGGCAGGTCTCGCTCCGCTCGGGAGCGCGGGTCCGCGACGCGCTCGAGCGGCGGGGGCACGAGGCGGCGGCGGTGGACGCCGGCCCCGACCTCGTCGGGCGGCTGCGCGCCGCCGCGCCGGACGTCGCGTTCGTCGCGCTGCACGGCACCGACGGCGAGGACGGGACGGTGCAGGAGCTGCTCGACGTGCTCGGGATCCCCTACACCGGGTCCGGCGTGTTCGGGTGCGTGCGGGCGTGCGACAAGGTGCTGGCCAAGCACCTGCTGCGCGAGGCCGGCATCCCCACGCCGGACTTCTTCGCCTTCGGCGAGACCGCGTTCCGCGAGCTCGGTGCGGCGGCCGCGCTCCCGGCGGTCGAGGAGCGCCTCGCGTTCCCGCTCGTCGTGAAGCCCGCGCGCCAGGGCTCGGCCCTCGGCGTCCGCTTCGCGCGCACGGCCGCGGACGTCGCGCCCGCGCTGCTCGCCGCCTTCTCCTACGACCGCCGGGTCGTGCTCGAGCGCCACGTCGCCGGCCGCGACCTCGCGGTGGCGCTCGTCGAGCCGGCAGGCGGCGGGCGGCCCGAGGCGCTCCCGATCGTCGAGGCGGTGCCGCTCGGCGACGTCTACGACTTCGAGGCGCGCTACGAGATCGGACGCACGCGCTTCGTCTGCCCCGCCGATCTCCCCGACGCGGTGGCGGCGCGCGGCGCGGAGCTCGCCGTCGCGGTGTGGGACGCGCTCGGCCTCGCCGGCTTCGCGCGCGTGGACCTCATGCTCGAGGAGCCGGGCGGCGGGCTCTTCGTGCTGGAGGCCGACACCGTGCCGGGCCTCACCGGGACGAGCCTCGTGCCGCAGGCCGCCGAGGCCGCGGGGCTCGGGTTCGACGAGCTCGTCGAGCGGCTCGTCACGAATCCCCGGCGAAGTCCTCCGGCGTGACCTCGTCGAGGAACTCCTTGAACTTCTCCACGACGTCCTCGGTGTCCTCGACCTCGTGCTCGAACTCGATCGCCGACTCGGCGATCACGTCCTCGGCGGCGAAGATCGGCGCGCCGGCCCGCACGGCGAGCGCGAGCGCGTCGCTCGGGCGCGAGTCGATCTCCATCTCCTTGCCATCGACCTGGAGCGTGATCGACGCGTAGAACGTGTTCTCGCGCAGCTCGGTGACCGAGACCTTCGTGCAGTTGACCTCGAGCTCGCCGAGCACGTCGGACATCAGGTCGTGGGTCATCGGCCGCGGCGTCGAGGCGCCCTGGAGCTTCATCAGGATCGCGGCCGCCTCGGGATGGCCGATCCAGATCGGCAGGAACTTGTTGCTGTCGACGGTCTTGAGCAGGACGATCGGCTGCTTGCCGACCATGTCGAAGCTCACGCCGTAGATGACCATCTCCTGCACGGGCGGCGGCTCCCTGGTGGTGGGAGGGTCAGTATAGGTGTCGCCTCAGGCGGCCCGGCGGGGGTTCGGAAGCGCGTCGCGGCCCGTCAGCGCAGGCTGGACCGGGGGCCAGCCGGCGCATCGGCTGGCCGGTGATCTCGGCGATCAGGTCACAGTCGTCGTCGTAGTGCA
Source organism: Solirubrobacterales bacterium (assembly GCA_038251325.1). Taxonomy (GTDB): domain Bacteria; phylum Actinomycetota; class Thermoleophilia; order Solirubrobacterales; family Solirubrobacteraceae; genus JBBSBL01. The sequence continues at coordinate 9,905 of JBBSBL010000047.1, forward strand.
GCAACGTGAGCCTGGCCGACTCGGCGGCGACCATGAGAGGAGATCGGGGTGCTCTACCGCCCGCTGGAAGGCGCCGCCCTTCGCGCTCAGCCCGCCGTAGAGCTCGAGCGCGAAGATCCCATTCTCCGAGGAAAGCGAGTCTGACGCCACAGGCCCGCGACGCGCCCAAATGTCGAAGCCCTGCAAACTCCGAGTGGGCGATCCAGGACTCGAACCTGGGACCTCTTCCTTATCAGAGAAGCGCTCTAACCGGCTGAGCTAATCGCCCGTCCGGGGCCCATCCTAGCGACGCTCCTAGCCGTCGACGACCAGGCCGTGCAGCGGCCCGAGCAACGCCATCGAGCGGCGCGAGACGCCCGGGAGCTCGGAGAGCCGGTGGGTCTGGGGCTCGCCCCGTTCGCGGCGTTCCAGCTGCTCGGTGGCGATCGGGCGCCACAGCTCGTCCACCACCCGGGCGGGATCGCCGGACACCCGCTCGATGGAGCACTCGAGGTGCTCGGCCCAGAGGCGCAGCCGGGTCTCCCGGGCCAGCGCCGGGTCGCAGGTCACGACGTTCATCTCGGAGTCGTTGAAGAACGAGTGCTCGTTGAGGTTCGCCGAGCCGACGGTCAGCCAGGCGTCGTCGACGATCCCGACCTTGGCGTGGACGTAGAGCGACCCGACCAGCCGGCCGCTGCGCGCGGAGATCGTCGCGGCCAGGAAGCGCCCGGCGCCGTCGTCTGCGGCGGCCAGCACGCCGAGCTGCCCGCGCGTGGTGTCCGCGCCGTTGTTCGGCTTGGCGGGAAGCAGCACGACCAGGCGGAAGTCGCCGCTCGGCGGATCGCGGAGCTTGTCGGCGAGGATGTCGACGAGGTCGGTCGACCACAGGAACTGGCTCTCGAGGTAGACGAGCCGGCGCGCGCGGCGCAGCGCGCGGGTGTAGGCCTCGAGGATCCGGAAGTCGCCGTCGGGCAGGAAGTCGTATCGCTTCTCCGGGACCGTGCGCACGACCTGCACGTCGAGCTCGCCCGCCGGGGGCGGCGCTGGGCTGTCCGGAAGCGCCTCGCCGTCGACCTCCCGCCAGCGGTTGGCGAAGTGCGTCGCCACGTCGGCCACGGCGGGGCCACGCAGGCACGTCGCCGCGTCGTGCCAGCCGAGGTGCCCGCGTATCGCGTGCTCGCTGGAGTCGAAGCGGTCGCCGCCGAGCGAGGTGAGGTCGATGCCGCCGACGAAGGCCACCTCCCCGTCGACGACCACGAGCTTCTCGTGGTGGCAGTGCATCGGCCGCTCGTGGGAGTCGAGCGCGCACCGCACGCGCGTGCCGCGCACGATCTCCTCGCGCACGCGACGCACGTCGGCGCGACTCGGCGTGAACGCCCGCATCGGCGCCCCGGCCCACAGCAGCACCCGGACGTCGACCCGTCCGGCGAGGTCGCCGAGCAGATCGCGCAGATGGCATGCCTCGTCGTCCCGCGTGAGTCCGAAATCCGGAGTGATGTGCCAGCCGGCGATGTGGACGTGGGAGCGGGCGCCGGCGAGCGCCGCGGCCACGCGCGGCAGCGTCTCGCCGCCGTCGATCAGCACCTCCAGCGCGCACCCGGCGCGCGGAGGAGGGTCGCCGGCCGCCCAAAGCGACCCGTCGTCGGGCGGGTCGATCTGCTCGAGCCGCCCCACGCTCCGGAGCCGCCGGTGGTGATGAGCCCGCAGCGCGCCGTCGATGCCCTGGCCCAGCCACCCGTCGACGCGTCCCACCAGGTCGGAGCTCACGTCCGCGTCCTACCCCAGTGCGCGAACGCTGAATCCCGACCGCGGACTCGAACGAACGAGTGCTGTCGCGTCAGCGGCCGCCAGCGTCCTGGGCGCGACCGGCCATCCGCTCGGCCGCGGCGAGCGCGGCCTCGACCGTCGCGAAGTCCAGTTCCGCCCGGCAGCCGGTCCCGTGGCCGCTCACGCGCACCTCTGCGCCGAGGGCCGCGCCCAGGCGCTCGGCCACGACGAGCATCGCGGCCTCGCGGTCCGGATCGATCCGGCGTCGGCGGCGGCGCACGCGGATCTCCTCGCCGTCGGAGGCGCGCGCCCGCGCCTCGGTGGTCCGCACCGACCAGCCAGCGTCCGCGGCGGCGCCGGCCAGCCGCCGCCGCTCGGCGTGGTCGGGCGCCATGAGGAGCGCGCGACCGTGGCCCTCCGAGAGCCGGCCCACCTCGAGCAGGGCAAGCGCCTCGTCGGGCAGGTCGAGCAGGCGGATGAGGTTCGAGACGGCGACGCGGCTGCGGCCGATGCGCCGACCGACCTCGCCCTTGGTCAGCGCCAGTTCCTCGACGAGCGCGGCGCAGGCCCGCGCCTCCTCGACGGGGTTGAGGTCCTCGCGGGCGACGTTCTCCACCAGCGCCACCTCGAGCGAGGTCGCGTCGTCGTGATGGCGGACGATCGCCGGGACCTCCTCCAGCCCGGCGAGACCCGCCGCGCGCCAGCGCCGCTCGCCGGCCACCAGCTCATAGCGGCCGCCGGGCAGCGGGCGCACGAGGATCGGCTGCACCACCCCGCGCTCGCCCACCGAGGCGGCCAGCGCGGCCAGCCCATCCTAGTCGAAGCGGCGACGCGGCTGGTGGGGGTTGGGCTCGATCAGGCCGAGGGGGATCCGCCGCAGCTCCTCGGGCACCTCGCGCGGCGCCACCGCGAGGATCGCGGCCAGCCCCCGGCCCATGCCCCGCGGCGGATCAGGCACGCGTTCCCGCCCCCACCGGCTCGCGCGCCGCGTGCTCTCGGGCCACGACCTCACGCGCAAGCGCGAAGTACGCCTCGGCGCCGGCGCAGTGCGGGTCGTGGTGGGTGACCGGCCGGCCGTGGCTCGGCGCCTCACCGATCCGGACGTTGCGCGGGACGACCGTCTCGTAGACGAGGTCCGGGAAGTGCGCGCGGACCTCAGCCTCGACGTCCTGGGCGAGCCGCGTGCGCGGGTCCGACATCGTCAGCAGCATGCCCGCGACCGTGAGGCGCGGGTTCATCTCGCGCTGCACGAGATCCAGCGTGTCGAGCAGCCCGGCCAGCCCTTCCAGCGCGTAGTACTCGGCCTGCACCGGCACGATGACCTTGTCCGCGGCGACGAGGGCGTTGACGGTCAGCGGGCCGAGCGACGGCGGGCAATCGACCAGCACGAAGGCGTAGCGGTCGCGGATGACCGCAAGCGCGTCGCGCAGGCGCGCCTCGGAGCCGACCGCGCGCGGTAGCTCGACCGTCGCCCCGGCGAGCTCGGGGGTCGCAGGTGCCACCTCGAGCCCGGCGATGCCCGTCTCGCGGACGACCTCCCCGAGTGCCGCGTCCCCGCACAGCGCCTCGTAGATCCCCGGGCGCAGGTCCTTGGCCAGGCCGAGGCCGACCGTGGCGTTGGCCTGCGGGTCCATGTCCACCAGCAGGGTGCGTGCGCCGGCCTCGGCGACGCACGCCGCGAGGTTCACGGCCGTCGTCGTCTTGCCGACGCCGCCCTTCTGGTTTGCGATCGCGTACACCGACACGACGGCGACGGTAGCGACGGCGCCGGTCGGACTCTCGGACCGCTTCCGGGCGGTCGCTCAGACGCCCAGCGGCCGCTTGCGCGCCATCCCTGGCCGGCGCGGATAGCCCTCCGGGGTGGGACCCACCTTGCGGTAGAGCTGGAGGGTTCGGTGCCGGGACGCGGAGTAGGGGCGCACGGCCAGCTCGCCCTCGGCCGCGAGCCCGAGCCGCCGGGCCGCCCGGGCGCCCCCGTCGCGCTCCGCGGGCTCGACCTCGCCCTTCCAGGCCACGAGCAGGCCGCCCGGGCCGAGCAGGGGCGCGGCGTACTCGACGAGGACGGGCAGCGGTGCGAGCGCCCGAGCCGTCACGACGTCCGCCCAGCCGAGGCCGTCGGGCCAGGCTTCCGCCCGCGCCTGGACGACTCGCGCCGCGGTGATCGCCGCCCGCTCGATCGCGCGGGAGAGGAAGGCGCACTTCCGCCCGGAGCTCTCGACGAGCGCGACGTCCGCCGTCGGCCGGGCGGCGGAGAGGGCCAGTCCGGGAAAGCCGGCGCCGGCGCCGAGGTCCGCGATCCGGCGCGCGGAGGCGACCTCGGGAATCTCGAGCGCGACGAGGCTGTCGGCGACGTGCACGTCGACCGCCTCGCCCGGCCGGCGCACCGTCGTCGGCGCGCCTGTGTCGCCCGCCAGCGCCTCGAGCAGGCCGGTCAGGCGCTCGCCGACGGCGGCATCGAGCCCGTGTCGCGCGGTGATCTCCGCAAGGCGTTCCTGCGTGCGGCTGTCCAGCGTCATCGTCACGGCGAGCGTAAAACGTGAAACGAAACCGCGACGGCGGAGCACCCGCGACGTGCCCGGCCTCCAACGCGTCCCGGCTGGTGCACGCAGGACGGGCCCAGGCCCGGATGCTTCGAGAACCAGCGCGCGACTGGGTGTCGCTCAGTCCTCGACGGGCTCGATCACCAGGCGCCGCTCGGGCTCCTCGCCCTCGCTGTGGGTCTCGACGTCGTCGCGTTCACGCAGGTGCTCGTGGACGAGGCGGCGCTCGACCGCGCTCATCGGCTCGAGCTCGACCGGGCGCTCCAGCCGCACCGCGTCGTCGGCGGCCCGGTCGGCGTCGTGGCGCAGCGTGGCCGCGCGCCGCTCGCGGTAGCCGGAGGCGTCGACCTCCACGCGGCGGCGCTCCTCGCCGGGCCGGAAGGCCGCGCGGTAGGCGAGGTGCTGGATCGCGTCGATCGTCTGGCCCTGCCGGCCGATCAGCAGGCCGAGGTCGTCGCCGGCGACCACGGCGCGGATGCGCTCGTCGTCGGACTCGATCCGGATCGGTCCGCCCACGCCCAGCGCGCTGACGACCCGCTCCAGCATCTCCTTGACCCGGTCCTCCGGGGTGGAATCACTCATTGGACGGTTCGTTCCGCGGCCGCGTGGCCGCCATCCGCGTGCGCGGGGACATGGAACCAACCATCTACCGCCGCCGGCCCGAGCGCTTCTTCTTCTTGCGCGGCGAGCCCGGCGGCGGTCCCGCCGGCCGCGCCGGGCGCGAGGCCTTGGCGCCGGTCCCGGCCTTCGCCTTGGCCTTCTCCCGCGGCTTGGGCGAGCTCTGCGCGGCCTCGGCCCCCCCGCCGATCCCGAGGCTCGCGGCGAACCCGCCGCTCCCCGGCTCGCGGGCCTTCCCGAGGAGGCGCTCCTTCCAGTCCTTCGGCCCCTCGGCGGCGCCGTTCGCGCCCGCCGTCACCGGCTGGATCGGCCCGACCGTGCGGCGGACGAAGTACTGCTGGCCGATCGTCCAGAGGTTGGTCGTGATCCAGTAGACGATGAGGCCCGCGGGGAACTGGATGATGAAGATGACGAAGACGAACGGCAGCGCGAGCATGATCGTCCGCTGGGTGCGGTCGACCGTCGCCGGGGTGAGGAGCGTCGCCGCGAGTTGCGACCCGACGTAGAGCACGATCAGCGCCACCAGCACTCCGCCGGTCGCGCTCGCCGTGAGGTCGGGGATGAAGAGGAAGCTCTCGCCCGACGATCCGGGCACCTGGCTGCAGGTGACCGACGAGACCGACTTCCCCTGCGCGTGCGCGTACTGCGTGATCCCCGGACAGATGTCGATCTTCAGGTCGGTGCGCAGCATGTAGTACAGCGAGATGAACACCGGGAACTGCGCGACCAGGGGGAGGCAGGAGCTCAAGGGGTTGACCTTGTTCTCCCGGTAGAACTTCATCATCTCCTCGTTCAGGCGCTGCTTGTCGCCCTTGTACTTCGCCTGCAGCCCCTTGATCTGCGGCGAGAGCTGCGCGAGGCGCTGCATCGACTTCGCCTGCTTGAGGGTCAACGGCAGCAGCAGCGTCCGCACGGCGATCGTCAGCGCGACGATCGACATCCCCCAGCTCAGCCCGATGTTGTCGTGGAAGAAGACGAGGACCGCGTCGAAGACGTCGATCAGCTGCTTCAGGACCGGGATGATCGCGAGGGGCATCGGGCTCAGCGCTCGGGGGCGGCCACGGGCGGCCGGCGGAAGATCTGCTGGGCCACGACGGGATCGAAGCCCCCGTGGCTCCAGGGGTTGCAGCGCAGCACCCGCCACGCCGCAAGGACGGCGCCTCTGAGTATGCCGAACTCCGTCACGGCCTGTGCGGCGTAACGCGAGCACGAGGGCTCGTACTTGCAGCGCGGGCCCAGCAGCGGAGAGATCAATCGCTGGTAGACGCGGATCGGGGCGACGGCGACCCGCCGCGGGAGGGGGACCTCCGTCACGCGGCCGGCCCCGCGCCGGGGCGCAGCCCGGCCTGGCCGACGAGCTCGCCCAGCGCGCCGGCGATCCCGGCGAGCCCCTCGCGCTCCGCGAGCTCCCGGGCGTCGGGGCGCGCCACGACCACGACGTCGTGGCCGGCCGGAAGCGTCTCGGCCTCCTCGCGGAAGGCCTCGCGGATCAGGCGCTTGACCCGGTTGCGCTCGACCGCGCCGCCGACCTTCCGCGACACGGACAGGCCGAGACGCGGCGGGCCGTCGTCCCCACGCGGGAACGCGTAGAGGACGAGGGTCCGGTTGCCGTGGGATCGGCCCTGCCGGTAGACCCGATCGAACTCGGCGCTCCGCGAAAGTCGGCCCTGGCGGGCGCGTCGCGCGCCGGAGGCGGCCATCGGCTCAGACGGTGAGGCGCCGGCGGCCCTTGGCGCGGCGGCGCTTGAGGACGACCCGGCCGGCCTTCGTCCGCATACGCGCGCGAAACCCGTGCGTGCGGGCGCGCTTGCGCTTCTTCGGCTGATAGGTGCGCTTCATGGCGTTCGTTCAGATCCTTCTCGGGGCGGCGTCCGAGTATACGAGGGGCTGCTCGCCGCCCGCGCCGGGTCGGCTGTCCACACACCCACGCACACGGCGTCCACACCTTCCACAGGACGCGGCGCGCCGCGCGCCGGATCGCGGCCGAGCGTTTTCTTCGCGAATTCCGCTCAGACCCCGTCGGCGAGCCCAGCGCGGCCGGAACCCTTTGGTATGTTCGCGACCGCCTCCGGGGCCCGCCCGGGCCTTTCCATGTTTCCGCCGTTCCGACCCGCGGGGAGCCGGTTGACGACGCCTGACCATCTCGAGCTCGAGGACGCCTGGCGCCGCATCCAGGCCGAGTTGCGAAGCGCGGTCACCGAGACCACCTACCAGGTCTGGCTCGAGCCGCTGCGGCCCCGCCGGATCGACGGCGACACCCTCGTCCTCACCGCGCCGGCGCCGACGCGCACCTGGCTCGCCGAGCGCTTCTCCCGCGTGCTCCAGACCTGCGCAGCGGCGGTCCTTGGGCCGGAGGTGACCGTGTCGGTGGTCGACCCCGCCGACGCGAGCGCCGGCGCGGGACCGGCGCCGCTCGCGCGCGGGTTCGACCGCGACCTGGCGGGCGATCCCCGCGCGGCCGCCGCCGCCCAGGCCTTCAACCCGAAGTACACCTTTGACCAGTTCGTCATCGGGGACGGCAACCGCCTCGCGCACGCCGCCGCGCTCGCCGTCGCCGAGCTGCCGGCCCAGGCCTACAACCCGCTCTTCCTCTACGGGCCGCCGGGCGTCGGAAAGACGCACCTGCTCCACGCCGTCGGCAACTACGTGGCCGCGCATGGCGGCGGGCTCGGCGTCCGCTACACAACCGTGGAGGCCTTCACCAACGCCTTCGTCCACGCGCTGCACTCCGGGGCGGTGGACCGCTTCAAATCCCTCTACCGCGACAACGACGTCCTCTTGATCGACGACGTCCAGTTCCTCGAGAGCAAGGCCCGCACCGAGGAGGAGTTCTTCCACACCTTCAACGCGCTCTACGACACGGGCAGCCAGCTCGTGCTCACCTCCGACCGCCTGCCGCGGGACCTCGCCGCGCTCGAGGAGCGCCTGCGTGAGCGCTTCGAGTCCGGGCTCGTCGCCGACATCGCCCCAGCCGACTACACGACGCGCCTGGCCATCCTGCGCAAGCGCGCCCAGCACGACGGGGTGGAGATGGCCGACGAGGGGGCGCTCCACGTCATCGCCGAGCGGATCGTCGCGAACGTCCGCGCACTGGAAGGCGCGTTGGTCCGCGTGGTCGCCTTCCACTCCCTGACCGGACGCCCCATCGACGCCGCGCTCGCCGCCGAGGTGCTCGACGGCCTCTACCCGTCGGCTGGGCCGCGGCGACGCAGCCTCGAGGACATCCGCCACGCCACCTGCGACCTCTTCGGGCTGACCGAGCAGGAGCTCGTCTCCCAGAGCCGCGCGGCGCGTGTCGTCTGGCCGCGCCAGCTCGCCATGTACCTCGCGCGCGAGATGACCGACGAGACCCTGCCCGCCATCGGCCGCGCCTTCGGCGGGCGGAACCACGCCACCGTGCTCAACGCCGTGCGACGTACGACCGACCGCATCGCCGGCGACCGCGAGGCCTGGGAGACCGCCCACTCGCTCACCGAGCGGATCCGCACCGCTGACGACCGCGGCGATTGACAGACTGGTTCGTTCTGTCCACCGCCTTCCCACACCCGGATTCCCGCATCCAGCGGCCTGTTGCCGGGGTTCTCCACACCTCGCCCTCCCCTATGACTCCTATCTCCCCTTTTCAGTCTTCGAGGTCATCGTGAAGCTCACCGTCGATCGCGACGAGCTCTTCGGCCAGCTCCAGGTCGTGGGTCGCGTCGCCTCCACCCGCAGCGCCGTCCAGGCGCTCTCCGGCGTCCAGGTGGCGGTCGGCCCGGACGGCGCCCAGCTCCGGGCGACCGACATGGAGATGGCGCTCCGGGTCCCGCTGGAGGCGACGGTCGAGCG
>JBBSBL010000048.1:0-18484 GCA_038251325.1 Solirubrobacterales bacterium
GCGATCGCCTCGCCCGAGCCGGTCGTGCTGCTCATCGACGAGGTCGACAAGACCGACCAGGAGTTCGAGGCGATGCTGCTCGAGCTCCTCTCGGACTTCCAGATCTCGATCCCGGAGCTCGGCCGCATCGAGGCGACGACCCTCCCGGTCGTCGTGCTGACCTCGAACAACTCCCGCGAGCTCACCGAGGCGCTGAAGCGCCGCTGCCTCTACCTCTGGCTCGACTACCCGGAGCTCGAGCACGAGCTCGAGATCGTCCGCCTCCACACGCCCGACCTCTCCGAGGTCGTCGGGCGCCGGCTGGTGGAGATCGTCCAGCAGGTCCGCGAGCTCGACCTCAAGAAGCCGCCCTCGATCGCCGAGTCGATCGACTGGGCCCGGGCGCTGCTGCTGCTCGGCGCCGACGACATCGACGCCGACACCTTCCGCGATACGATGAGCGTCATCGTCAAGCACCGCACCGACCTCGACACGGTGGCCGCCCGCGTCGGCGTCCGGCTCGGGCAGGGCGATGCCCTCCCCTCCGGCTGACCGGACGCCCCGCGGTCCACAGGCCGGCCTGCCCGCCGCCGGCCCGCCGGGCTTCGACGCCCGCCTGCTCGGCTTCGGCGAGGACCTGCGCGGCGAGGGCGTCGCGGTCGGGACGGCCGAGCTGCTCGACGCCTTCGCGGCGTTGCGCGAGGTCGACTGGCGCGCGGCGGCGGACTTCCGCTCGGCGCTGGCCGCGACGCTGGCGAAGTCGCCCGAGGACCGCCGCGTCTTCGACCTCGTCTTCGACCGCTGGTTCTTCCGGGCCGCCGAGGCCGAGGCCGTCCGGCGCGAGGTCGGCGAGTCGGAGGACGGCGAGGGCACGCCCGCCGGGGTCGAGGGGCTCGACCTCGACGCGCTGCGCCGCGCGGTCGCCGAGGCGATGCAGCAGTCCGACGAGGGTGCGATGCGCGACCTCGCCCGCCTCGCGATCGCCGCCTTCGGCCGCCAGAGCGAGGGCTCCGGGGTCATCGGGGTCGACGTGCAGCGCATCCGCCGGGCGCTCGGCCTGCGCTCCGAGCCTCAGACTGAGCTCCCGCCCGAAGACCCGCGCCGGGAGGGGCTGCCGCGGGCGGAGCTCCGCCGCTTCGAGGCGATGCTGCGGCGCGAGCTCGAGCGCGACCTCATCGAGCGTACGAAGAGCCTCCCGCCCGCCCGGCCGCTGGGCGAGCTCGATCGCGCGCTGCCCTCCGGGCCCGTCCAGGATCTCGCCCAGATCCACCGGGTCGTGGCCCAGCTCAAGCGCCGCCTCGCCACCCAGGGCCACGAGCTGCGCGGACGGCGGCGCACCGCGCACGTCGACGTGCGGCGCACGATGCGCGCCTCGCTGCAGACCGGCGGCGTGCCGATCGTCCTCAAGTACCGCCCGAGGCGCCCGCGGCGCCCGGAGATCTTCGTGCTCTGCGACGTCTCGACCTCGGTCACGTCGGCCAGCGTGTTCTTCCTCTCGGTCCTGCACGCGCTGCACGACAGCTTCCGCAAGATGCGCTCCTTCGTGTTCATCGAGCGCATCTCGGAGGTCACCGAGGTCTTCGAGTCCGAGCGGGACTTCCGCGCCGCGAGCGAGGAGATCTCCCGCGACGCCGGGGTCGCCGACATCTCGGGCTACACCGACTACGGGCGGGTCTGGAGCGAGTTCCTGGCCCAGGTCGAGGACGAGCTCCATCCGCGGGCGACGGTCATCGTGCTGGGCGACGCCCGCACGAACGGCCGCCCCCCGCGCGACGACCTCTTCGCCGCCATCGCCGAGCGGGCGGGCCGCACCTTCTGGCTCAACCCCGAGCCACGGCTCTACTGGAACTACGGCGACTCGGTGATCGCCGCCTACGAGCGCCACTGCACGGCCTTCGAATGCTGGACGACCGGCCAGCTGGAGGACTTCGTCAAGGCGCTCACGAGCCCGCCGACCTAGCCGCGGAGAGCACCCGCGGATCCGGCGGTACGATGCCCTCCAGGATCCGGAGACACACCCGGGGGAGCTGGCGGGACGGCCGGCTGAGATCGCGCCCACCGCGCGCACGCGGGGCCCGGCGCGGACCCTTCGAACCTGTGGGGTAATGCCCGCGGAGGGAGCGATGGCGACGACACTGGAGGCACCGGCGCAGGGAGGTCTCCCCGCCGAGGGGGCGTCCGGGGTCGGCGTCCGGGTCGATCGTGTCCGCCGGCGGTTCCCCGGTGGGCGCGGCGCGTCGGCTGTCGTCGCGCTCGACGACGTCTCCCTCCACGCCGCCCCGGGCGAGATCGTCGCCGTCGTCGGCCCCAGCGGCGGCGGCAAAAGCACGCTGCTCGAGCTCGTCTGCGGACTTCAGGTCCCCGACGCGGGCACGGTGCGCGCCGACCCGGCGGCGCTCATGCCCCAGCGCGATTGCCTGCTCCCGTGGGCCAGCGCCCTGGACAACGCGGCGCTCGCCCTGCGGGCCCAGGGCATGCCGCGCGCGGCGGCGCGCGAGCGGGCCCGTCCGTGGCTCGAGCGCCTCGGGCTCGAGGGCTTCGCCCACGCCCGTCCGGCGGAGCTCTCGGGCGGGATGCGCCAGCGGGTGGCCTTCCTGCGCACGCTGCTCGCCGGCCGGCCGGTCCTCGCGCTCGACGAGCCGTTCGCCGCGCTCGACGCGCTGACCCGGCAGGACGCGCAGGCCTGGCTCGGGCGCGCGCTGGCCGAGGCGCCGCGCACCGTCGTCCTCGTCACCCACGACGTGGAGGAGGCCGTGGTGCTGGCCGACCGCGTCGTCGTCCTCTCGCCCCGCCCGGGCCGCGTGGTGGCGGAGATCGACGTGGAGCTGCCGCGCCCGCGCCGGCGGACGGACGCCGCGGTCGTCGAGCGGCGCGAGCGGGCCCTGCGGGCGCTGGGCGTGACGTCGTGATCCGCGCGCTCGCGCTGCTCGCGCTGCTCATCGGCGCCTGGGAGGCCTACTGCTCCCTCTCGGGTATCGATCCGCTCGTGCTGCCCGCGCCGCACGAGGTCGCCCAGGCGCTGTGGGAGGACCGTGGCCTGCTGTGGGACAACCTGCTGGTGACCGCCCAGGAGGTCGTGCTCGGAATCGGGCTGGCTGCGGTCACCGGGCTCGGCTGCGCGGTGGCGGTGCACCTCTCCCCCACGCTGCGCCGCGCTGTCTATCCCCTGCTCGTCGGCTCCCAGACGATCCCCATCCCGGTCGTCGCGGCGCCGCTCGTCGTCTGGCTCGGCTACGACCTCGCCCCCAAGCTCGCGATCATCGCCCTCGTGTCCTTCTTCCCGATCGTCGTGACGACGCTCGATGCGCTCGAGCGGATCGATCCCGACCAGGGCAAGCTCATGGCCGCGCTCGGCGTCCCCCGCCTGCGCGCCTTCCGCCTGGCCGAGGCGCCGGCGGCGCTGCCCGGCGCCTTCAGCGGCGCGCGGATCGCCGTGGCCGTCGCGGTGATCGGCGCGGTGTTCGCCGAGCAGGCCGGCTCCGAGGATGGCCTCGGCCACCTCATCCAGCAGGCCATCCCCCAGTTGCTCACCGCGCGCGCCTACGCCGCCGTCATCGTCCTGTCCCTGCTCGCGATCGCCCTGTTCGGGCTGCTGGCGCTCGCCGAGCGCCGCCTGCTGCCGTGGGCCCACCCCGGAGGAGGCCCCGCGTGAGGCGCGCGCTCCCACTGCTCCCGATCCTCGCTCTCGCCCTGGTCGTCCTCGCCGGATGCGGGGAGAAGCAGGACCGCATCACGCCGGAGCGCACGGAGCCGCTGCGCGTCGTGCTCGACTACTTCCCCAACGCCGACCACGCGGGGCTCTATGCCGGGATCGCGGACGGGAGCTTCCGCCGGGCCGGGCTCGACGTCCGGCCGCTGGTCCCGAGCGATCCGGCCGCCCCGCTCAAGCTGCTCGCGGCCGGCAAGGCGGACCTCGCGATCAGCTACGAGCCGGAGGTGCTGTTGGCCCGCGACCGCGGCCTGCGGGTGATCGCCGTTGGGGCGATGGTCCAGAAGCCGCTGACCTCGATCATCTCGATCGGCAAGAACGCCGTCCGGCGCCCGGCGGAGCTCAAGGGTAAGACCGTGGGCACCGCCGGGATCCCCTACCAGTCGGCCTACCTGCGCACGATCCTCGGCGGGGCCGGGCTGCCCGACAACGCGGTCAAGGAGATCGACGTCGGGTTCAACCTCGTGCCCGCCATGCTGTCCGGGAAGGTGGGGGCGACGCTCGGCGCCTTCTGGAACTACGAGGGCGTGCAGCTGCGCCTAGCGAAGAAGAACCCGGCGATCATCCGCATGGAGCAGGCCGGCGTGCCGACCTACAACGAGCTGGTGATCGTCGCCCGCCAGGACGACATCGCCGCCGGCGGCAGCAAGGTCCGCCGCTTCGTCCAGGCGCTCGGCCGGGGCTGGGCGGCGACCCGCCGCGACCCGGCCGCCGGGGTCGACGCGCTGCTCGCCGCCAACCGCGACCTCGACCGGCGCCTGCAGCTCGCCAGCGTGAAGGCCACGCTCCCGGTGGTCTTCCCAGGTGGCGGGCGGCCGTTCGGCTGGCAGGATCCGCGGGACTGGGACCGCTACGCCCGATGGATGTACGACAACCGGCTCCTGCAGCGGCGCCCGAGCGCGGAGACGTCCTACACCAACGAGTTCCTCGCCGGCCAGGGGGCGTGAGACGCCCCGGCTGATCGCCTGGCCCGCCGGTCGCGGCGCCGCCCGCGCGGCGACCCTCGTCGCGCTCTGCCTCCTGGGGGCCGCCACGACGGTCGCGGTGGCCGCCCCGGCCGCGCGCGGCGCCGACTGCCGGCGACCCTGGAGGATCGTCCGCGCCCGCGGGCGGCTGGTGGTCCGCGACGGCGCCGGCCACCGACGGCGACGGCCGCGGGTCCTGGCCCGCGGCGCGACCGTCCGCCTGGGCGCGCACGCGGGGCTGCGGCTGATCCGTCGCGGCGTCGTCGTGGTGCTGCGCGCGCCGGCGCACGTCGACGTGGGCTGCCGCCGGCCCGACGGCGCGATCGGCGGGCGGGGCGCCCGGCTGGTGCCGGTGCTGCGCTCGGGCTCCATGCGGGCCCGCGGCGGGCGCCGGACGCAGGCGGCGCTGGTCGCCACCCCGGAGGTCGTCGCGGGTCCCGCCGGGCGGGTCGGGGCCTACGCCGTGGGCCGCTACGGGCGCCGCACCGAGGCGCGCTCCTCGCTCGGCGACCTGCGGCTGGTCAGCCGCCGCGACCCGCGGGCCACGGTGCTGGCCCACCCGCGGCAGGCGGCGATCGCGCGCGCGGGCGGCTGGCCGACGCTCGACGTCTTCCCGTTCGCTCCCGGCCCCTGGCAGCGCCGCCCGCGCGGCCATCTCCCCGACTACCGTGCCGACGGCGCGGCGTGCTCGACGGGGTGCCGGCCGCCGGGCGCCCACGCCGGCTGGCCCCTGTGGCCGTTCCACCGCGCGCACCCGCTGCGCGCGGACCTCAACGAGATTCGCCCCTCGGGCTTCCATCGCGGGATCGACATCCAGGCCCGCGACGGCGTGCGCGTCTACGCGCTCCAGGCCGGCCGGGCCGACGTGCTCGCCGGCTCCGGCGACGACGAGCGCGTCCGCGTCGGGAGCTTCGTCTACTGGCACGTGAACCTCTCGGTCCGCACCGGCGCGTGGGTCGTGCCGTTCCGCACCGTGCTGGGGCGGACCAAGCGGGGCTTCGGGCACCTCCACCTCTCCGAACTCGGTGGCGGCGGCGCCTACCTCGACCCGCTGCGGGCTGGGCGGTCGGGTCCTCGCGCCGTGGGGCGATCGCGACCCGCCGGTGATCGGGCGCCCGCGGCTCGTGGGCGGCGGGCGCGTCCTGATCGCGGCCTTCGATCCCCAGACGACGGTGTCCCGCGTGTACTACCCGACGCCCGTGCTGGCGCCGGCCGCGCTCGCCTGGCGCCTCTTCTCGGCCGCGGGACGGCCGCTCACGCGGCTGTGGTGGGCCTACCGCGGCACCCGCGTGCTCGCCCACGGCCTCGAGTGGGACGTGTTCGCCCGCGGCGCCTCGCGCCCGGGATTCCTGTGCTTCATCACCGCCCGCCTCTGCCGCCCCGACTGGTACTTCCGCCTGGCCGGCGGCCTCACGCCGCCGCTGCCGCGCCTGGCCCGGGGCCGCCGCTACCGCCTCACCGCCTACGCGTGGGACCGGGCCGGCAACGCGACGGCGCGCGACCGGATCCTCGTCGGCCGCTGACGCGGGGGCGAGGGGGCGTACAGCGGGGCCGGGCCCAGCCGTAGTGCGTAGGCGCCCGCGAGGCCTGCCCACTCTCCGTAGGACGCGAAGCGCGCCCGGACCTCGGCCTCGTCCGCCGCCACCCGCGGGTCGCCGCCGCTCAGCAGCCGTCCCACCAGCTTGCGGTAGGCCAGGTCGCCGGCGGGCAGCTGGTCGTGGCGTCCCTGGCCCCGCAGCGCGAGGGACTCGACGGTCCACGGGCCGATGCCGGGGATGGCACGGAGTCGCCGCCAGCCGGGCTCGGGGTCGCGCGCGCCCAGGTCCACGCGCCCGCGCGCCACCTCGCGGGCCGCGCGCACGAGCGTCATCGCCCGTCCGGCCGCGAGGTCGAAGGAGGCGAAGAGCGCCGGCGCCTGGGCGGCGATCACGCTCGGGGGCGGCACGTCGCGCAGCCCGCTGCGCGCGCAGCGCCGGCCGAGCCGCCCGACGATGCGACGCTCGATCTCCGCGGCGCGCACGTACTCGATGAGCTGCTCGCAGATCGCCCAGGCCAGCGCCTCCCACGGCTCGGGCCGCCGGCGCACGCGCAGGCTCGGGTCGGCCCGCAGCAGCGCCCCGATCAGCGGGTCGCGCCGGAAGCGGCGGTGGAACGGCGCGAGATCGTCGTCGACGCCGAGCGCGAAGCGCATCCGCGCGAGCGCCGCGGCCGCGGCGCGGTCGTCAGGTGCCTGCGCCCCGAGCAGCACCCGGTCGGGAGCCGTCTGCGCGACGCGGACGACGACCGCTCGCCCCTCGACGTGCAGCAGGCGATGCAGGACGCCACCGCGCCGGCGCAGCACACCGTCCATGCCGCCGCTCGCCGGCAGCCGGAAGGGCCACCGCGGCACGACCTCGACCCGCTGCTCGATCACTCCCGGCCGAGGAGGTGGATGTCCACCAGGAAGGTCCGGCTCGCGACCACCGAGAGCGCGCCGGCCTGGCCCTTGCGCCGGGCCGAGCGCACGGCGTGCCGGCGACGGGCGCCGCGCACCATCGCCGCCGTAGCGGCCCCGGCCACGAAGCCGGTGCAAGCGACCGCGGCCGCCTGCACGGCGGCGCTGGCCGGCGGGCGCGCGGCGATCGAAGCGTCGTCCGCCGCCGAGGGCGCGGCCGCCGCGGCGACCGCGACCTCGGCCCCGACGACCTCCGCGTCCTCGATGAGCTCCTCGTCGGGCATTGGAGTCGAGCATCCTGCCAGCCGGCGCGGTCGGCACGCGCCCCGCTAGGACGCCGAGGCCTCCAGGACCCGCTCGTACATCCGGTAGCGGCGGTCGACGGTCCCGCCCATGCCCTCCATCGCCCGGTTCATCGCGGTGTTGGACTCGAGGATCCAGCCCATCTCCCCGCCCTTCTGCCGGGTCCGCTCGGCCGAGTCGAAGTGCATCTCGTACATCCGGGCGGCGACGCCGGTGTGCTGGAACTCCCGCTTGACCCCGAGCGCGAAGACCCGCACGCGGTCGATCCGCCGCCGGTACCACAGCGCCTTGGCCCAGCCGATCGGCAGCAGGCGTCCGTTCAGGTGGCGCAGAACCTGGTTGTAGTCGGGCAGCGTGAGCGCCGCGCCGACCACCTCCCCCTCCGCGGTCTCGGCGATCATCGTCCAGTTCTCGTCGAGGATCGGCTTGAGGTCCTTCGCGTAGTGGCGGACCTCCTCCTCGCTCAGCGGGACGAAGCCCCAGTTGCGCTCCCACGCCGCGTTGTAGACCTCGAGGAAGTGCCCGACCTCCGCCTCGAGGTCACGCTTGCGCATCGGCCGCACGGTGATGCCGTACTTCGCGCCGACGTCGTGGGCCATCTGCCAGATCGCGGGATGGACCCGATCGCGCGTGTCGACGTAGAGCTTCCACATCAGCGTGTCCATCGCCTTGGCGAGACCGGCGCCCTCGAGCAGCGCGGGGTAGTAGCGATGGGTCCAGTCGGTGAGGATCGTCGGGAGCAGGTCGAACCCGTCGATCAGCACGCCGCACTCGTCGTTGGTGGTGAAGCTCATCGGGCCGACCATGCGGTCGCGCCCGCGCTCGCGCAGCCAGGCCTCCGCCGCGGCGAGCAGCGCGGTCGCCGCCTCCTGGTCGTCCTCGCACTCGAAGAAGCCGAAGAGGCCCCAGCGGTTGCCCTGGAAGGCGTTGAGGTTGTCGTCGACGTGGGCGCTGATCCGCCCGACGAGGCGCCCGTCGCGCTCGGCGAGGAAGTACTCGGCCTCGGCGTGGGCGAAGAACGGGTTGCGCTCCCGGTCGAGCACCTTGCGCCGCTCGGCGATGAGCGGCGGGACCCAGTTCGGCTCGTTACGATAGAGCCGCCACGGCAGCTTGATGAACGCCTTCAGCCCGCGTGAGTCCTGCACCGGCCGGATCTCGAGCGCCATGGCGGCGAGAGGCTACACGCCGGCCTCCTCTCCGGCCCCGTCCGCGCGAAAGGACCCCCGACCTCCATGGCCACGACCTCCGTCGACGTGTTCGCCAAGGCCCGCGACCACGACCGCACCGAGCTCCTGCGCTTCGCCCGCGAGGCCGACGTCCTCCCCTACTTCCGCCGGCTCGAGTCGCCCGCCGCCCCGGTGGTCGAGATGGAGGGCGCCGAGCGGGTCATGCTCGGGTCCAACAACTACCTCGGCCTCACCGGCGACGAGCGGGTCATGCAGGGCGCCCGCGACGCGCTCGAGCGCTACGGCACCGGGCTCACGGGATCGCGGCTGCTCAACGGCACGATCGAGCCCCACCTCGAGCTCGAGCGCGAGCTCGCGGCCTGGATGGGGACCGAGGAGGCGATCGTCTTCACCACCGGCCACCAGGCGAACCTCGGGGCGCTCGGGACGATCCTCGGGCCGGGGGACACCGTCGTCGCCGACTCCGGCGACCACGCCTCGATCCTCGACGGCTGCCTGGTCTCCCGCGCCAAGCTGCGGCCCTTCCGCCACAACCGGATCGACCGCCTGGAACGGACGCTCGAGAAGGCGGCCGGCGACGGCGGCGGGATCCTCGTCGTCGTCGACGGGCTCTTCTCGATGGAGGGCGACATCGCGCCGCTGCCCGAGATCGCGGACCTCTGCGCCCGTTTCGGCGCGCGGCTCATGGTCGACGAGGCCCACGCGCTGGGCGTGCTCGGCGCGCGCGGCGCCGGGACGGCCGAGCTGCTCGGGGTCGAGGACCGCGTCGACCTGCGGATGGGCACCTTCTCCAAGTCGCTCGCCTCCTGCGGCGGCGTCATCGCGGGGCCCGCCGACGTCATCGACTACCTGCGGGTGTCGGCCCGGTCCTTCCTCTTCACGGCGGCCGCCGTCCCCGCGGCGGTGGGCGCGACCCTCGCGGCGGTCCGCATCGCGCGCTCGGAGGAGGGCCCGCCGCTCTTCGCGCGCGTGCTCGACAACGCCGCCTACCTCCACGCGGGCCTCGCCGACCTCGGGTTCCGGGTGATCGAGCCCCAGCCGCTCCCGGACGGCGGGACGATCATCACCCCGATCGTCCCGGTCGTCGTCGGCGACGACCTCCGCGCCGCGTTGCTCTGGAAGGCGCTCTACGACGCCGGCGTCTACGTCAACGTCGCGCTCCACCCCGCGGTGCCGCCGGCCGGCGCGCTGCTGCGCACGAGCGTGATGGCGACCCACACCCGCGAGGTCCTCGACCGCGCGCTCGACGCGTTCGCCCGGGTCAAGCGGGACTTCGAGGCGGAGCACGGCCCGCTGCCCGGCCCGGAGCCGGCCGCGCCGTGATCGCGATCGAGATCGCCCCGGACCGCTCGCTGCGCTCCGTCGAGGTCGCGGAGCGGGCGCTCGGGCCCGGCGAGGTCCGGGTCGGCGTCGCCTTCTGCGGCGTGTGCGGCTCCGACCTGCACCTGCGCCCCTCGGCGGCGCTCCCGGCCGGGTCGATCATGGGCCACGAGCTCTCCGGGCACCTCCTGGAGATCGGCCCGGAGGTTGAGGGCTGGTCGGTGGGCGATCGCGTCTGCGTCTTCCCGTTCCTGCCCTGCGGCGTCTGCCCGATGTGCGTGGCCGGGCACAAGCAGGTCTGCATCGAGGCGGCCATCACCGGCCTGGGCATGGGGACCAACCAGGGCGGGTTCGCCGAGACCATCCCGGTCCCGGCCTCCGCGCTCCATCGGCTCCCGGACGCCGTCTCCGACCGCGACGGGGCGCTCGTCGAGCCCCTCGCCGTCGCGCTGCACGGGGCCACGATCGGCGCGGCACAGCCCGACGACCCCGTGGCGATCATCGGCGCCGGCCCGATCGGCGTGATGACCGCGCTGGCACTGCGGGCCCGCGGCTGCGAGCGGATCGCCGTGATCGAGCGCGGCGCCGACCGCGCCCGCCGCATCTCCGCCCTCGGCTTCCCGGCGGTGGGTCTCGACGAGGTCCACATGGGCACGATCGACGCGTTGGGCGGCGTACTGCCGGCGGCGGTCTTCGAGTGCGCGGGCAATCCGGCCGCCCCGCAGCTCGCCGTCGAGCTCGTCGCGCCGAAGGGCCGCGTGGTCCTGCTCGGGGTCCTGGAGGAGCCGGTGGCGATCTCCCAGCTCGTCCTCATGGTCAAGGAGGCCGAGATCCGCTCGTCGTTCGCCTACCGGCGCGAGGACTTCGCCGAGGCGATCGAGCTGATCGCCTCGGGCCGCATCCCGACGGACGATCTCGTCACGGGGATCGAGCCGCTCACGCGGGCCGACGAGGTCTTCGCCGCGCTCGCCGAGCTCGGAACCGAGCACCTCAAGGTGCTCCTTCGCCCCTGACGGGACGCCGCGCCTCGCACGTCCGTCCAGCCGTCGGCGGAGGTGCCAATCCCGTCACGCGAGGTTCACAGAAAAAGCACGCTCCTAGCGGAGGAAGCGCGTAGCGCGGCGTTGACCGTTCCGCCTCGGCTTGCGTAGCCTGCCCGGCGACCGGACGGGATCGCCACGCACCCCCTCTCGGGCTGGCCGCCACAGGCGCCGCCCGCACCCCGAGGGGTCCCCTCGCGCGTGCCGAACCCGCCCCGGTACCCCTGGAGAGAGGCAGCCGGGACCGGCCCGGTTCAGGCTGCCGTCATGGCTATGCGCCCGCACGGCGGGATGAAAACGGGAGGACGGCAAACGGATGAGCATCACCGCGATCACCAGCACGGAGCCACAGCATCTGCGTGCGCTCGAGCAGGCCAACCGCGTCCGGCTGGCCCGAGCCGAGCTCAAGCGCCGCATCGCCGAGAGCGAGATCTCGGCCGCGGAGGTGTTCCTGCTCTGCCCGTGGGAGGCCTCGAGCATGAGCGTCGCCGACGTCCTCACGAGTCAGCGGCGCTGGGGCGGCACGCGCTGCCGCAAGTTCCTGGCGGCGTTCCGGATCTCCGAGACCAAGAGCGTGGGATCCCTGACCGAGCGTCAGCGGCGCGCGCTGGCGGCGCGCCTGACCGCGGGCAGCGCCCGGTCCCTGGCCGGCTACGAGCTGGCGGGGGCCTGAGCGCCGGCGGCCGCCCCGTCGTCGGCCGAGGTGATCTCGAGGATGTGGGCGTCCGGGTCGCGGAGGTAGACCGAGCACAGCCCGCCGCGAGAGAAGACCTCGCTCACCGGCACGCCGTGGTCGACCAGGTAGGAGCGCCACGCGGCCACCTCGGCGGGCGAGCTCACGGCGAGGGCGAGGTGGTGGGTGGAGCCCAGCCCCGTCGATCCCTCCCCCATCGCGGGGTACTCCAGGAAGCTGAGCAGCGTCCCCGGCGTGCCCTGCGGATCCCCGAACCAGAAGTGACGGGTGCCCGGATCGTCGTCGCTCTCACCCTGACGGACGAG
This sequence comes from Solirubrobacterales bacterium, assembly GCA_038251325.1. Classification (GTDB taxonomy): domain Bacteria; phylum Actinomycetota; class Thermoleophilia; order Solirubrobacterales; family Solirubrobacteraceae; genus JBBSBL01. Next base: position 11,937 of record JBBSBL010000048.1, read on the forward strand.
CGTGAGCCCCAGCAGGTCGCGGTAGAAGGCGGTCGTGCGATCGAGATCGCGGCAGATCAGGGTCGCGTGGTGGAGCCCGGCGATCCGCATCCGCTGGGGCGGCGGTCCGGGCGCGGCGCTCATCGGAACGACAGACCGCCCGAGCGGCGACGGAAGACGTCGCGCAGCGCGAAGAAGGCGGCGGCGAACACCGCGGCGCCGACGGGCAGGAAGATCACGCGCGGCACCATGGCGAAGTAGAGCGCGGCGACGACCACCACGGCCGGCACCAGCGCCAGGACCGTGGTGTGGGAGCGATACCCCGCGATGTGCTCGCGGATGGAGATCTCGAGCCCCGCGAGGGACCCGAGCGCGCAGCCCGTGGCCAGCAGGATGATCCCCGTGTGACCGCCGGTGACGAAACCCAACACGCCGATGACGATGGCCACGAGCACGCCGAGCTCCACGAGCGGAAAGGAGCCCCACGGCGCGGGCGGCGCCTCGTCGCGGCGCGAGCGCCGGCGCGCGGGCGCCGGCGGCTCGGGCGGAGCGCCCGGGCGCGCGGACGCCCGGGGGACGATCGCGCGCTTGCGGCTGCGGCGGCCCACGAGCTCAGCCCGGCCGCGGCCCGCGGCGCGGAACCGGAGAACCCGGCCGCGGCCGCGCGATGGCGAGATCGTTCATGGGCTCGGGCGGGGAGAGTGCTGCGGGTCCCGGGTGGCCCCGGGACCCTCGGCTAACGGACAGCCGGAGGAGATCTTGACCTGCCACCACCCCATGAGCATCCCGACCAGCCCGAGCCGGGGCCGCACGTGCCAGTGGCCGCAGCCGGGCAGGCCGAGGTCCTCGCGCGAAACCCGCACCCACTTGTAGCGAGCGGGCTCCAGCAGCATCCGCTCGACGAGGAGCCGGGCCTCGGACTGGGCGGCGGCCTGGCGGGCGAGGTCACCGCGGGCGGCGGCCAGGCGGTCGGCGAGGTCGTCGCGGACGCGCTCGAGCGCGCCGAGGTCGAGGAGCCGCGGGCCGCCGACGGGCGCCGACGCGGGCACCGGCAGCGCGGCCGGGTACGCGGCGAGCACCGCAGCGCCCAGATCGCCCTCCAGGCGGGCAATCTGCTCGCGAAGCGTCCGGCGCGCGGCGCGCTCGTCCGGCGGCGCGGCGACACGAGCGCGCGTCGACGCGGTGGGAACCTGCTCGAGCAACGCCACGACCACCTCCTCTCGGCGCCGCGAGTCTACCATCGGCTACGGCCGCCGAACACCCCGCCTCGCAGCGCGCGCAGCGGCCCGTCTCATCCGCTCCCGAGGAGCTCGGCGCAGGACCAGAGCGCCTCCTCGGCGTGCAGGTCGGGCACCCCGGCGACGAGGACCGAGAACAGGCGGATCCGCGTGGTCCTGCGGCGCACCGCCACCTCGTCGGCGAGCTCGCCGAAGAGCACACCGACCAGCCGCCGGGCATCGGCCACGGCGAGGCGGCCGGCCGGCAGCGGGATGGAGCGCGTCCCCGTCCCCAGACGCTCGCCGTCGGCCGCCGGCCGCACACCGAGCGGGCCGTCGAGGGCGGCGTCGTCCAGCGCCCACACCGGCACCCCGGTCTCGACGACGGCGATGGTGCAGGCGTCGGGCACGAGCCCCGCCGAGCGGAAGCCCCCGCCGATCAGCCGGTCAAGGATCGCGGCCTCTCCGGGGGGCCGGTCGCGATCGGGGTCGAGCCCGACCTGGCGGAAGAACGCGCGGTAGGCCGCCGGCACCGGCGTCTGGCGCAGCGCGACGGCGTTCGCGCCGCGAACGCGGCTCGAGAGATGCTCGAGCCGCGCGCGGACCTCGGGCGGACTGGCTCGCGGGGCGGCGGCCACCACCGACTCCACCAGCCCTAGGCGGGGGAACTCGGCGGCGACCGCCTCGCTCACCCATCCGGGACGCGGCTCGCTCACGGGCCGCCCGCCCTCACGCGCGGAGCGACCCGGGCGACCTCCCGTGCCAGACGAGCGGGATCGAGGGTGGCCGTGCCGATGGTCACGGCGCCGACCCGGCCACCGCGCCGCGCGAAGACCACCGTGGGGCAGACGGCGATCCCGTAGAGGTTCGCGACGGCGCCGTCGCGATCCCACGCGACCGGGAAGGTCCAGCCGCGCCGGCGCACGAGCTTGCGCAGCTCGCCGCGGTCCCCGCGGATCCCCACCGCCGCGAAGGCGACGTCCGGGCGCCGCACGGCGAGCCGCTGCATCGTGTCGAGCTGCTTGCGGCAGTCGTCGTCGGGAGTGGCCAGGAAGGCGAGGACGACGGGCCGACGCCGCGCGAGCGTGCACACGTTGAGCGCGCGGCGATCGCCAACGTCGCAGGCGGCCTCCGGGCCGCCGGGGGCGCCGCGTACGGCCACGTTGGCGTCGCCGACGAGGTCGCTCGTGGCGAGCGGTGCGGCGAACGGCGGCAGGGGCGAGCCGAGCCGCGGCCCCGCCGACCCCGGCCCGTTCGTGCTCAGGGTGTTGAGCGTGATGTAGGCGACGATCGCCAAGCCGGCCACGAGCGCGATCCAGCCGTAGCGGGCGGCGCCCGGGGGGCGCACCGGGTCCCCGCCGACGAGCCGCTCCTCATCGCGGCTCACGCCGCGGGCGCGCCGCCACGCGCGGCGGCGCGGCCACGCGGCCGCAGACGCCCGAGGCGGGCGCCGAGCGCGCCGGGCTCGGCGAGCGCGAGCACCGCCGGCAGCACGAGCAGGACGCCGGCCAGCGCCGCCGTCAGGTCGACGACGGTCACGGCGCCGAACTCCCGCAGCATGCGGATGTCGGAGAGCACGAGCACCCCGAAGCCGGCGATCACGGTCGCGGCGGAGGCCAGCACCGCGGCGCCCGTGGAGCGGTAGGCCCGCCGGAGCGCCGCGGCCACGTCGCCCCCGTTCGCGCGCTCGGCGCGGTAGCGCTCGGAGAGGAGCACGCTGAACTCCGTCGAGATCGCGACGACCAGCACGCCGAGCACGGCCGACATCGGGTTGAGCGGGATCCGCACCGCCCACAACAGCAGCGCGGACCATCCGGTGGCCAGGACGATCGGGACGAGCGGGATCAGCGCCCGGCGCGGGCGGCGGAAGACGAGCAGGAGCGCCGCGGCCACCGCGGCCAGGCTCGCGAGGAGCATGAGCAGTCGTCGCTCCGGCGCCGCGAGGCGCGCGTTGGCCGCGGCCGCCAGCACCGGGAGTCCGGCCACCTCCGCCCGGACCCCGGGGGGCGGCGCCAGGCGTGCGCGCAGGTCGTCGATGACCCGCTGCTGCTCGGAGAGCGGGAGCAGGCGGATCCCGAAGGCCAGCGTCGCGGCGGTGCGATCCGGCGTGATCACCGCCTGGGAGAAGTACGGGGGCACGGCGGCGAGGAGCGCCTGGATCCGGGCCCGGCTGGCGGCGGCCCCGCGCCCGCGGAACAGGTCGGGCAGCGAGAGCGCGGGACAGAGCGTCGCCGCCGCACACCCGCGGGCCTCGACGTACCCGTAGCGGCTCAGCACGCCGCGCTGGTAGCGCGCCATCCAGCGCACGACCTCCGGGCGAGTGAGGTCGCGGCCGCGCACGACGACGTCGACCTCCCCGGCCACGCCGGTGTCGGACTGCAGCGTGCGGACGTCGCGCAGGGCGGGAAGATCCCCGGGGACGAGACGGGTGACGTCGGAGTTGACCTCGGCGCCCCAGTCGAGCGCCCAGCCGACGGCCGCGAGCGCGACCGCGACGAGGAGCACCCGACCCGGGCGCCGGAGCGCGACCCCGACCGCGCCCCGCGCCGCGGCGGGCGCGGAGCGGACCCCGGGCGCGGTGCGGAGGAGGTCGCGGGCGCCGGCCGCCGCGCCGTCGGCGACGTCCGCCACGCGCCGTACCCATCGCGCGGGGCGCACGCGCCACCCGCCCGCCGGCGGGAGGGCGAGCGCGGCGGAGACGACGAGCAGGGCGCACCCCAGGGCGATGAGGACGCCCGCGACGAGCAGCGCGCCGAAGCCGCGCACCATCGGGATCGGCGAGAGGAGCAGGGCGAGGAACCCGGCCACCGTGGCGAGCCCGGCGGCGAGGATGGCGGGGCCGCCGGCGCCCGCACCCGCCACCACGGCCGCGCCCCGCTGCGCGCCGGCGGCCTCGGCCTCGCGCACGCGCGCGTGGAACTGGACCGCGTAGTCCACCGCGAGCCCGATGAGCACCGGGAGGACCGCCACCGCGGCGACCGTGAGCGGAGCGCCGAGCGCCGCCATCGCCCCGAAGGTCATCCCGGTCGCCGCGAGCGCGACGCCGAGGGGCAGGAGCCGCAGGCGGACGCGGAACACGAGGGCCAGCGTGCCGGCCATGACGACCAGCGCGGCGGCGAGCAGCCCGATCAGGGACGAGGTCAGGCTGCGCGCCAGCCCGTCGAGGAGCACCGGCGCGCCGGTGACCACGTAGCGGCTGCCGCGGCGCGGCACGAAGGCCGACAGGCCGGTGGCGGCGCGCACCAGCCGGATCGCCCGCGCCCGCCCGGCATCGGAGATGCCCGGCCGGAGTCGCACCTGCACGAGCGCCGCCCGCGGGCTCGGGAAGAGGTAGGCGAAGCGCGCCTTGGGCACGTCCGCGCCGCGAGCGGGGTCGAACACGACCTGGGCCACGAACGCGGGATCGTCGATCCGCGGGATCCGGTCGAGGCCCGAGCCGACGGCGAGCCGGGCGAGCCGGGTCGCGGCCGCCGCCTGCGCCGCCTGGCCGGCCGCGCGCGCCCGCGCCGTCTGCTCGGCGGGGGACAGGCCGCGGCGGCGGGCCTGCGCCGCAGCGGCGGCCGCCGCGCCGCGCACCGACGCGCCGGCCGCCTCGAGCTCGGTGCGCAGCTCCGAGCCGATCTGGTTGACCGCCTCGTTGAGGAACGTGCCCGGGCCGTACACCACCCGCACGTCGCCGGTCCGGGCGAGCGCGGCGCACGGCCCGCCCGGGCCGCCCTCCGGCTGCCGGCCCGGCGCCACCGTGCCGGCGAGGCAGCGCTCCAGGCCGATCAGCCGCTGCAGATCGCCCGTGAGCAGCAGGTTCGGCAGATAGCCGCGGACGAGGACGAGGATCGCGTCGTCGCCGAAATCGCGGCGGTAGGCCTGGGTGGCGCGGTACTCGGGCGCCGAGCGCGGGAGCAGCGTGTCGGCGCCGGCGCTCGGCTGCAGGCGGGTGGCCGCGATCCCCCCGGTGAGCGCCAGCACGGTGACGATGCCGAGGACCGGGATCGGGTTCCGGGCGGCCCACCGCGCGACGCGGCGCAGCGCGGCGGCGACGCCGCGCTCCCGCCGCTCCGGACGCTCTTCCTCCATGCGGGCAGGCTAGATGATGGCCTTCACGGTCCGCGGCGGATCGCCCCGCGACTCAGGGGCCCGGCGCGGCCTTGACCTGCGGGTAGATCGTCGAGAAGCCGGGGACCTTGCCCTGGACGTTGCACGGGGGCGCCGGCACGGGCGGGCCGCCGCCGAACATGAGGCTCCGGACGCGATCGACGAGGGGCGGGGTCGGCACGCCGGGGGCGGGTGGCGCGGGGAGCGCCTCGGTGGGCGCGGCCGGGACGTTGTTCGGCTTGCACTGGTTGGACTGGAAGCCCTTCTGCAGACCCTTGGCGAACGCTCCCGGCACGGCGTAGGCGTTGGTCCGGTCGCTCCCGATCCGGTGCGGGTAGGCGGCGAGCGAGTCGACGTTGGAGGGGTTCGTCTGCCGCAGGTAGTGGAGGCCGTCGGCGGGCGAGGTGGCCTGGGTCGCGGCCGTCGCGTTAGCGAGGAACGCGGTCAGTTCCTGCTTGTAGAGCCCGATGAAGCTCAGCACCGGGTTGAGCTGGCGCAGGAACGGGTCCAGCTGCCCGAGCACCGGCGGCAGGTCCGTGAGCACCGACTGCAGTCCCGCCACGCCCGACTTCGAGACGTCGATCAACGGGTTCAGGTCCGTGAAGAGGCTGTTCAGCGGCCCGGCGAGGTTGCCGAGCGCGATCAGCGTCGGGGAGAGCTGCTGGACCGCCGGGCGCAGCTGGGTGATGAGCGGGTTCGTGTTCTGCGCGAAGTCCGAGAGCGCCCGCAGCGTCAGGGTCGACTCGTGCTCGAAGGTCGGCAGCACCTGGAACGTCTGCTGGAGCGCCGCGTTGCGCTGCGCGGTGGTGGCGAACACGGAGTTGGAGTTCTCGATCAGCGAGCGCAGCTGCCCGTCGCGGGCGGAGAGCGCGTCGAACACCGCGCCGGTGTTGCGCACCAGCCTCGAGACCGCGCGGGACTGGGCGTTCAGCGTCGCCAGCAGCGTCGAGGCCGACGAGGTGAACCCGGGCAGGTTCCCAAACGACGCGTTGATGTCCGCGCCGAGCCCCTTGAGCGAGCCCGCCAGCGACTGCTGCCACTCCTGGAACGCCGCGCGCGTCGGGGCGTCGAAGGCGCGGAAGATCTCGTCGAGCGACACCGCCGGCCTGACCTGCCTGGCCGCCAGCGTGCCGCCGTCGGCCAGGTTCTGGCCCTTCGTCCCGGGCGTCAGCTCGACGTAGGTCTCGCCCAGCAGCGTCTTCTGGCGCAGGATCGCGCGTGCGTCGCGGGGGATCGGCGCGTAGCGCGGGTCGAGCTGCA
>JBBSBL010000049.1:0-18260 GCA_038251325.1 Solirubrobacterales bacterium
ACAAGAGCGGGATGTCCCCCGGGCAGCTGCCCGCCGACCTCCCCGAGCGCGCCTGCACCGCCCACGCCCACGCCGCCCGCCTCGCCGCCCTCCGCGCCGCCCACATCCCCGGCTGGATCGACCTCGACGCCCGACTCAAACAACGCCAAGCCCAACTCGGCCACCCCATCTACCTCCCCCGCGACACCCACTGGACCGAGGTCGGCTCGCTCCTCTACGCGCGGACGCTGCTCGACGCGATCCGCCCCGGGCTGTGGGAGAGCGCCAAGGTCGTGCCGGCGGGCGAGCGGTCCTATGTGCCCGACACCGCCAGGCAGATCGGCGACACCACGAAGGCGCAGGAGCCCGGGTTCCGCGTGGAGCGCCGCGGCGTGCCCGCGCCACGAGTCCGTGTGGTCCCCGGTCTCCCGCCGTACTGGTCGTTCCTCCGCTCGAACGTCGAGGGCGCCGGGCCGCGCGTGGTGCGCGACCGGACGATGGTCTACGGCGACTCCTACGACCTCCGCGCCCTACCCAAGCTCCAGCCCTTCTTCGCGGACCTGACCCACGTGCCCGAGGTCATCGCGGCCTACCTGGTGGGCCTCCTCGATCGCGGTCAGGACAAGGTGGTCGAGCAGGTGCGGCGCGCCCGGATCGTCGTCTTCGAACAGGCGGAGCGCATCTTCTGGGGCGTGAAGGGGCCGGCGATCTGGAACCCCGTGTTCCTCGACAAGCTCGAGCGCCGCCTGCTCCGGGGCGCTCCGGCGCCCTCCGGGCGCGCGACCCGGGGGCGCAACCCGAAGCTCACCGTGCCGCGGGACGTCTTCCGGTGAGCCTCGGGCGCTTCGCGCTCGGGATCCTCCTGCTGGCGCTGGCGATCGGGCCGGTGGCGCTCGGCGCCTGGCGCGTCCGCGGGCGGGTGCTGCCCGCGTGGTCGGGGGGCCCGGCGCGCGTCGCGGAGGCGATCCTCGGGGTCGCGACCCTCGTGCTCGTCGCCACCGCGGTGGGCGTCGTCGGCCTCTTCTCAATCGTGCCTGTGGTGCTCGGCTGCGTGGCGGCCGGGGCGGGCCTCTGGTGGTGGGGGATGGGTGGCGGCGCTCTGAGGCCGGTGGACGAGGCGCCGCCGAGCGCTCCGCCCAGTCCCCGCTGGGCGCGGCTCGTCGCGGTGGCGGCGACCGGCGTGCTCGCCGCCGAGTGGGCGCCGCGAACGATCGACGCCCTGCGGCGCGGGATGTCGAACATCGACACGCTCTGGTACCACCTCCCGGTCGCCGCCCGCTTCGTGCAGGACGGCGGCATCACGGGCCTGCACTACCTTGACGGCGACGCGGTCACGGTCTTCTACCCGGCGAGCTCGTCGCTGCTGCACGGCGTCGGCATGCTGGCCTTCGGCGAGGACGTCCTCTCGCCCGTGCTCAACCTCGCGTGGCTGGCGCTCGCCCTCGCCGCGGCGTGGTGCCTCGGCCGGCCGTTCGGCGCCGGCCCGGCGTCGCTCGTCGGTGTCGCGGTGGTCTTCGCGCTCCCGGGTCTCGCCACGACCCAGCCAGGCGGCGCGTACAACGACGTCGTCGGCCTGGCGCTGCTCCTGGCCGCCGCGGCGGTCCTCGTCCAGGCGGGCCCGACCCGGCCGGCGATCGCGCTCGCCGCGCTCGCGGGCGGTGTCGCGATCGGCGTGAAGTTCACGCTGCTCGCCCCCGTCGGGGCGCTCGCGCTCGGCGTCGTCGCTATCGCCGCCGGCCGCCGCGACTACGCGGCCGCGTGGTGGCTGGGCGCCGTGGCGGCGTGCTCGGGCGTCTGGTACGCGCGCAACCTGGTCGAGGTCGGCAACCCCCTGCCCTCGCTGGGGTTCGGGCCGTTGCCCGCGCCCGTGACACACACCCCGATCTTCACGATCGGCGAATTCCTGTTCCAGCGGCGCATCTGGAGCGAGTACTTCATCCCGGGACTGGAGCGGGCCTACGGGCCGGTGTGGTGGGGCGCGGCCGGCCTCGCTGCGGTCGGCCTCGTGCTCGCCGTGGCGCTGCCCGCGACCCGCACCGTCCGGATGCTGGGCGTGGTCGGGCTCGTCTCCGGGGCGGCCTACCTCGTCACGCCGCAGTTCCTCGGTCTCGCGGGCCAGCCGATCTTCTTCGTCTACAACCTCCGCTACGCCGCCCCGGCGCTCGTGCTGGGGCTCGGCCTGCTCGCCCTGGCGCCGCGCCTGGCGCTCGGGCTCCGGCTCGCGCTGTCGCTCGCCGCGACCGGGGCGGTCCTGCTGGCCACCCAGCTCGACCCGAGCCTGTGGCCGACCGACCTGCGCAGCGCGCGCTTCGTCGAGCCGATCCGCAGCGTCACGGGCAAGAGCGTGCTGCTCGGGGCGCTCGTCGCGCTCGCCGGCGTCGCGTGGGTGTTCCGCGACCGGCTGCCCCGGCCGGGGCGCCGGCTGGCGGGGCCCCGGCCGGGGGGGCGCCGGCTGGCTGTGGCCGGTGGGGTGGGGGTGGCCCTCCTCGGCGCGCTCGGCGCCTGGCGGGTGGCGGATCGCTACGTGGCGGATCGCTACACCTCCGACCCCTACCTGGGAAACATCTACCGCTGGGCGAAGTCCACGCGCGACCAGCGCATCGCGATCGCCGGGTTCTTCCTCCAGTACCCGCTCACCGGCGCGGGGCAGTCCAACCGGGTCCAGTTCCTCGGCCGGCGCGGGGCGCACGGCGCCTTCGCGTCCTACTCGAGCTGCTGGGCCTGGCGCGCGGCCCTCGCGCGCGGCCGCTACGGGTGGGTGGTCACGGCGCCGACGGGCTTCCCCCTCGGGCGGCCGGGGCGCGCTCCGGAGGCGCGCTGGATCGCCGGGGACCCCGCCGTCCGGCTGGTCCGCCGCGACCGGACGGTCACGGGATCGGTGGCCGAGCTCTTCCGCCTGGACGGCCCCCTCGCTCCGGGCGGCTGCCCGCGCGGGGCCGCGGCGCGGCGGGATGACGCCGGACCTTCCGGGCCGGCGGCGGGCTAGGCGATGCTCGCCGCGGCGGGTGATGCGGCGGGGACGCTTCGCTCCAGAAACTCGATCTCGGCCGCCACGGCCCGCTCGAACCATTCGCCGCCGTAGACGTCGAAGTGCCCGACCGGCAAGCGGACGATCTCGCCGCGCGGCGCGGCGTCGGCGGCGCTGGCGGCAGGCGCGGGCGGGGTAACCGCGTCCTCGTCGGCGACGACGACCAGCAGCGGGCAGCGCACGCGGGCCGCGGCCCGCCCGGGTCGCCAGGTCAGGACCTGCGGGATCACGCGGGCGGCGACCTCGTTGCGCCAGCCCGAGCCCTCGCCGACGATGGCGTGGAACCCGGGGTCGGCGTCCGGGGAGGACATCGCCGCGACGCTTCCGGGCGGCCCGACCGCCGGCACGGTCAGCGGCTCGCCACCGGTCCGGGACCGGGCGAGGTCACGCACCGCGGCGGCGGTCAGCGCGAGGTTCGTCCGTGGCGGAATCGCGGCGACCGTCGCCAGGCCGTCGGTGAACGGGACCTGGGCGACGGCGGCCACGACGCGCCGGTCGCGCGCGGCGGCGTCGATCACGTGGCCGCCGCTGAACGAGGTGCCCCAGAGGACGATCCGGTCGGGGTCGATCCCGTCCAGCGTCCGCGCGAAGGCGATCGCCGCGGCCCAGTCCTGTCGCTGGCGGCGGACGTCGAGCCACTGGCGAGGCTCGCCGCCGCTGTCGCCGAACCCGCGGTAGTCGAAGACGAGCGCGGCCAGCCCGGCGGCCGCGAAGCGCTCGGCGAACGGCGCGAGGCCGTCCTCGCGCGTGCCGCTGAAGCCGTGGGCCATGACGACGCAGGGCGCCGCTTCCGCCCCGCCGCCCCGTGGCGGGTAGAGCCAGGCGGCGCAGCGCTCGCCCCAGGAGTCGAAGGTCAGCTCGTCGCGATCGGGCATAGACCGGGTTCTAGCGGACGGCGGCCACCCGCGCGCCGCGGCGCCGGCCTGGCGAACGTCTGTTCGGGCTCCTAGAATGGATGTCCATGCCGCCGGAAGCCCAGCTCGTCGTCTCCGGAGCCCGGGAGCACAACCTCAAGGACGTGACCGTCACCATCCCGCGCGACGCGCTCGTCGTCATCACGGGGCTCTCGGGCTCGGGCAAGTCCTCGCTCGCCTTCGACACGATCTACGCCGAGGGCCAGCGGCGCTACGTCGAGTCGCTCTCGGCCTACGCGCGGCAGTTCCTCGGGCAGATGGACAAGCCGGACGTGGACTCAATCGAGGGGCTCTCGCCGGCGATCTCGATCGACCAGAAGACGACCTCGCGCAACCCGCGCTCCACCGTGGGCACGGTCACCGAGATCTACGACTACCTGCGCCTGCTGTGGGCGCGGATCGGGCACCCCCACTGCCACATCTGCGGGCGCCCGATCGCCGGCCAGTCCGCCGAGCAGATCATCGACCAGGTCATGGAGCTCGAGTCGGGCACGCGGTTCATGGTGCTCGCGCCGGTCGTGCGCGGGCGCAAGGGCGAGTACGGGAAGCTGCTCGACGAGCTGCGCGGCGAGGGGTTCTCGCGGGTGAAGGTCGACGGCGAGCTGCGCCGCCTGGACGAGGACATCGCGCTCGACAAGCGCTACAAGCACGACCTCGCCGTGGTGGTCGACCGCCTCGTGATGAAGCCGGAGCTGCGCAAGCGCCTCGCGGACTCGATCGAGACCGCGGTGGCCCTGGCCGAGGGCCTGGTGGAGATCGAGATGGTCGACGGCGGCGAGGTGCGGACCTACTCCGAGCGTTTCGCCTGCCCGGTCCACGGGCCGGGGATCGCCGAGCTCGAGCCGCGCATCTTCTCCTTCAACTCCCCGCACGGCGCCTGCGCGCGCTGCACGGGGCTGGGCTCGCAGATGGAGATCGACCCGGACCTCGTCGTGCCCGACCCGAGTCTGTCGATCGCGGAGGGCGCGATCGCGCCGTGGTCGGCGAGCGCGTCCAACTACTACGAGCAGCTCACCCAGTCGATCGCCGAGCGCTACGACGTCGACCTCGAGGCCGCCTGGGAGGACCTCCCCGAATCGCAGCGCGACTTCTTCCTGCACGGGACCAACGGGGAGCGGATCCAGGTCAGCTATCGCAACCGCTTCGGGCGCCGGCGCTCCTACACGACGAGCTTCGAGGGGATCGTCCCGAACCTCGAGCGCCGCTACCGGGAGACGGAGTCGGACTGGTCGCGGGAGAAGATCGAGGAGTACATGACGCTGCGCGCGTGCCCGGAGTGCGGCGGCGCCCGGCTGCGGCCCGAGTCGCGGGCGGTGCTCGTCGCCGGCACGCCGATCCACGAGTTCACCCACCTCTCGGCGCATCACGCGCTCACCTGGGTCGAGGGCCTCGACCTCTCCGACCACGACCGGCGGGTGGCCCGGCTCATCCTGCGGGGGATCTCCGAGCGGCTGCGCTTCCTCGTCGACGTCGGCGTCGGCTACCTGTCGATGGACCGCGCCTCGGCCACGCTGTCGGGCGGCGAGGCGCAGCGGATCCGGCTCGCCACCCAGATCGGCTCCTCGCTCGTCGGGGTGCTCTACATCCTCGACGAGCCGTCGATCGGCCTCCACCAGCGCGACAACGCGCGGCTCATCGGGACCCTGCAGCGGCTGCGCGACCTCGGGAACACGGTCATCGTCGTCGAGCACGACGAGGGGACGATGCGGGCCGCCGACCACCTCGTCGACATGGGGCCCGGCGCGGGCGAGCACGGCGGGCACGTGGTCGCCGAGGGCACCGCCGACGAGGTCGAGCGGGTCGCCGACTCGATGACCGGCCAGTTCCTCGCGGGGACCCGGCGGATCGAGGTGCCGGCCAAGCGCCGCAAGCCGACGGGCGCGGTCCGCATCGAGGGCGCGACGCAGCACAATCTCAAGGACGTGGACGTCGACGTCCCGCTCGGGGTCTTCGCCTGCGTCACCGGCGTGTCGGGGTCGGGCAAGTCGACCCTGATCAACGACGTGCTCCACAAGGCGGTGGCCAACCGCCTGCATCGCGCCAAGCAGCGGCCCGGGGCCCACCGGCGCATCACGGGTCTCGAGGCGCTCGACAAGATCATCGCGGTCGACCAGTCCCCGATCGGGCGCACCCCGCGCTCGAATCCCGCCACCTACATCGGGCTCTTCGACCAGATCCGCGACCTCTTCGCCCGGACGCCGGAGGCCAAGGCGCGCGGCTACAAGCCCGGGCGCTTCTCGTTCAACGTGAAGGGCGGGCGTTGCGAGGTCTGCCGCGGCGACGGGCAGATCAAGATCGAGATGCACTTCCTCCCCGATGTCTACGTCCCGTGCGAGCAGTGCCACGGCAAGCGCTACAACCGCGAGACGCTCGAGATCCGGTTCAAGGGCCGCAACATCGCCGACGTGCTGGAGATGCCGATGGAGGAGGCGCTGGAGTTCTTCGTGCACATCCCGAAGATCCATCGCCGCATCCAGGCGCTCCATGACGTGGGCCTCGACTACATGCGCCTGGGCCAGCCGGCGACCACGCTCTCCGGCGGCGAGGCCCAGCGGGTAAAGCTCGCCGCGGAGCTCTCCAAGGTGGCGACGGGCCGCACGCTCTACATCCTCGACGAGCCGACCACCGGCCTGCACTTCGCCGACATCCAGCGCCTGCTCGAGGTGCTCCAGCGCCTGGTGGCGGGCGGAAACTCGGTCGTGGTCATCGAACACAACCTCGACGTGATCAAGACGGCCGACCGGATCGTCGACATGGGCCCGGAGGGCGGGGACGAGGGCGGCGAGGTCGTGGCGACCGGCACGCCCGAGCAGGTCGCCCTGGTCGAGGGGTCCTACACCGGCGGCTTCCTGCGCGAGCTGCTGTCGGCACCGAAGGCCCGCCGCGCCGGCGGGCGGCGCCGGGCCGCCGCCGCGGCCTGACGGCGGCGCTCAGGCCGCTAGCGGGCTCGCGTGCGGGAGCGCGGCCGGGAGCGCCGCCCGTATCCCGCGGGCGAGGGCCGGTGGCCGCGGCCGGGGGCGCCGGACTCGCGACGGTCCTCGCCCTCGCCAAAGCCCGCGCGGGCGAACTCGTCGTGCAGGCGCAGGGCGTGGGCGATGGCGCGGGTGTCGCGCGCCTGGTCGTGGGAGACGAAGGTCGTCCCGACGCCCCGGCGCCCGGCACGGCCGGTGCGGCCGATGCGGTGCACGTAGCCCTCGCGGTCCGGCGGCGCGTCGAAGTTGATCACGTGGGCGACGTCCTCGACGTCGATCCCGCGCGCGGCGACATCGGTGGCTACGAGCGTGGCGAGCTCGCCGGAGCGGAAGCGGGCGAGGGCGCGCTCGCGCTGGCTCTGGCTGCGGTTGCCGTGGATCGCCGCCGCCTCGACGCCGCGCTGGCCGAGCCGCTTGGCGAGACGATCGGCGCCGCGCTTGGTCCGCACGAACACGAGGGTGCGGCCGGCCGGCTCGCCGACGCGCTTCAGGAGCGCCTCGACCTTGTCCTCGTGGGCGACCCGCACGAAGCGGTGCTCGACGTCGCCGCGCTGCTCGGGTGTCGCCTGCTGCTCGTGGCGGCGCGCGTCGCGCGTGTAGGCGTGGGCGATCTTCGCGGCCTCGCCGTCGAGCGTGGCGGAGAAGAACAGGGTCTGGCGATCGGCCGGGGTGGCGCGCACGATGCGGTCGACCGCGGGGCGGAAGCCCATGTCGAGCATCCGGTCGGCCTCGTCGAGGACGAGCAGCTTGACATCGCGCAGCGAGATCGCGCCGCGCTCCATGAGGTCGAGCAGCCGGCCCGGAGTGGCGACGATGATGTGCGAGCGGCGGGCGAGGCGGGTCTGCTTCTCGAAGCCGACCCCGCCGTAGACGGCGGCGATCGACAGGGCGCGGGCGTGACAGAGGCTCCGCGCCTCCTCGACGATCTGGCCGGCCAGCTCGCGCGTGGGGGTGACGACGAGGGCCGAGGGCCGCGGGTCGGTCGCCTCGATGCGATCGGCGAGCGGGGCCATGAAGGCCAGCGTCTTGCCGGAGCCGGTGGGCGACTTCACGTGAACGTCGCGGCCGGCCAGCACGTCGCCGATGACGAGCGACTGGACCGCGAAGGGCGCGGTGATGCCGCGCTCAGCGAGCGCGTCCGCGACCGCGGACGACACGCCGAGCTCGGCGAAGGTGGGGCGGGACATGGGGGTGCTGCTCCTTCCGGCGACCCGGAGTGGGCCGCGTGCGATTCGGGAGATTCGACTGACCCGAGCCGCGCGTGGAGCGCATCCAGAGACAAGAACCTCGGGGCGGCGGATGCCACCCGTGGCAGTCACGCTAGCAGGCGCGGGCGGCGGCGCGAGCCGGGCCGGGGCGGGAAGGGCGCTACGCTGGAGAGGTGACCTCCTTCTTCGTGCCCCGGCCGGACGGCGTCTCCGGCGGCGACGAGAAGGCCTATGAGGCGATCCGCGACGCGGTCGGCGCCGAGCAGGGACGGCCGCCGCGCCAGCGCCGCATCCACAAGCTCTACACCCGGCGCGCGGGGCTCGACTGCGAGTCGGAGGTCGGCAAGCCCGATCCGGTGTCCGGGGACCTGGTGCTCGCGATCCTCGACCTCGGCCACGGCCGCCCCTACGTGATCTGCTGCGGCCCTCCGGGCGCGGAGCAAACTCCGACGAGCCTGCTCATCGACCGCCGCGTCTACGAGATCACCGAGTTCGCGTCGTGAGCGCGGCCGCGCGCGTCGAGGATCTGCGGGCCGAGGCGCGCTACCGACGCGAGCGGCTGGACCTCTACCGGGCGCGCTCCTACGGCGGCCGCCCGACGAGCGCGGCGAAGCTCCGCGAGCTCGAGCGCACGAGCGCCCAGGCCGCCGATCGCCTGCGCCACGCCGTCCTCGTCGACGGCGAGGACACTCCGCCGGGCGCTGACCCGCCCCGGTGAGGGCGGGTCAGCGGGGCCCCCGCCGCCTCCTCGTTCGCTACCCTTGAAGGAGCAACGCGGGCTCCTCGGGGCCACGGCCAGCGAGGACCACATGACGATCAAGTCACGCCAAGAGCGCGAGCAGGAGCGCCGCGACGAGCGGCAGGAGCAGATCCGCCAGCAGGTGGACGACGGGTCGCTGGTGATCCGCAAGATGACCGACGCCGAGCGCAAGCGCTACGAGCCGAAGCCGCGCAAGCCCGGCCGGCCGGCGCGCGGCAAGCGCTAGCGGTCTCGCGCTGAGTCAGGCCGCGCAGGCCCTCCTCTGGGCCCGGAAGTGGCGCTTCTACGAGCGCAACGCCCGGCCCTGGAACCGCGTTCGCATCCACTGGCACGCGATGCGGCGCGGTGCGTTCGTGCGCTGGCCGGTCCAGGGCAACGTGCTCGAGATGCTCGACGAGGGCCGCCTCGAGCTCGGCGAGGGCGTCCTGCTCGAGCCGGGGGTGTGGATCACGGCGCCCGGCGCGGCCCGCATCTCGATCGGCGCCGGCAGCTTCCTCAACCTCGGGGTCATGGTCGCCGCGGTCGAGCGCGTGGAGATCGGCGCGCACTGCATGCTGGCCAACGGCTGCTTCGTCACCGACGGGAACCACCGCTTCGACGATCCGGCGGCGCCGGTCCCCTGGCAGGGCTTCACCACCAAGGGCCCGACGCGGATCGGGGACAACGTGTGGTGTGGGGCGAACGTCGTGGTGACGAGCGGCGTGACGATCGGCGAGCGATCGGTGATCGGCGCCAACAGCGTCGTGACGCGCGACGTCCCCGCGTTCTCGATCGCCGCGGGAGCGCCGGCCAAGGTCGTCGGGGAGGTCACCTACCCCGACGCGGCCGGCTGACGCGGCGGCGGACCCGCCCCGCTACTTGTCGAGCATCACCTGCAGGCCCAGCACGACCCCGGCGACGCACACCGCTCCGCCGACGGCGGCCAGGACCCCGTAGGCCGCGCGGCCGGCGGCGCCGCCGTGCCGCCGGCGGTCCCCGGAGCGCACCGCGCCGTGGAGCGCGAGCGAGAAGGCGAGGGTCAGCCCGATGCCGCCGGCCAGCGCGTAGAGCACCACCTTGCCCAGCGTCCCCCAGTCGACGATCGTCGCGCTCACGAGCTCTCCGGCAGCGGCGCGGCGGGCGCCTGCCGCGCCCGGCGCGCCAGCAGCACGCCGGCGACCGCGAGCATGAGCGCCGAGACGATCGCCGGCCCCGCGGCGCCGGACGGGAACAGATCGGTGACCAGATAGGTCAGCGCCCCGACCGCCGCGGCGGCGGGCAGCGTGAGCACCCAGGCCACGACGATGTTGCCGGCCACGCCCCAGCGCACCGCGGAGAGCCGCTTCGCGGCCCCGGCCCCCATGACCGCTCCGGAGATCGTGTGCGTGGTCGACAGCGGGTAGCCGAAGTGGGTGGCCACGAGGATCGTGGCCGCGCCGCCGCCCTGGGCCGAGAAGCCCTGCGCCGGGTCCATCTTGATGATCCGGGTTCCCATCGTCCGGATGATCCGCCAGCCGCCCATGTAGGTCCCTAGGGCGATCGCGCTCGCCGCGCCCGCGACGACCCAGGTCGGGACCGCGGCGTTCTTCGGGAGGTCGCCGTTCGAGATCAGGGCGAGCGTGATCACGCCCATCGTCTTCTGGGCGTCGTTCGTCCCGTGGGCCAGGGCCAGCAGCCCACCCGAGGCGAGCTGGCCCAGGCGGAAGCCCCGCCCGACCGGGCCGGGGCGCAGCCGGGCCACGAGCCGGTAGGCGACGAGGATCGAGATCCCGGCCACCGCAAAGGCGAGGATCGGCGCGACGAGCGCCGGCACGATGACCTTGCCGAGGATGCCATCGCCCTCGACCGCGCCGCTGCCCGCGGCGACGAGGGTCGCGCCGACGATCCCTCCGATCAGGGCGTGGGAGCTGCTGGACGGCAGCCCGAAGTACCAGGTCAGCAGGTTCCAGCCGATGGCGGCGACCAGCCCGGCGAAGACGACCGTCGGAGTGATCGCGCCCTGGTCGACGATGTCCTTGGCGATCGTCGCCGCCACGGCCAGCGAGAGGAAGGCGCCGACGAAGTTCAGCAGCGCGGCGAGGATCACCGCCAGCCGCGGTGGCAGCGCCCGGGTGGAGACCGACGTGGCCACGACGTTGGCGGTGTCGTGGAAGCCGTTGGTGAAGTCGAAGGCCAGCGCCGTCGCCACCACGATGGCGATCGTCAGGTCGCCGCTCACCGGTTCTTGATGACGATGCTCTCGAGCGCGTTCGCGACGTGCTCACAGGCGTCGAGGGCCGCCTCCAGCCCGCCGAACACGTCCTTCCAGCGGATCACGAACATGGGGTCCACGCCGTTGTCGAACAGCGAGGCTGTCGCCTCGCGGACGACCCGGTCCCCGTCGTTCTCGAGCCGGTTGATCTCGTGCACCTCGCGCGAGATGTCCTTGAACGAGCGCAGCTTCGGCATCGCCTCCGCGATCTGGCCGGTGGCGGCGACGAGGATCTCGGCCTGGCGCTGGGCCTGGACCATCGGAGCCTCGATCTTGTAGAGGCCCAGGAAGTCGGCCGCCTCCTCGATGTGGTCGACGACGTCGTCCAGCGCCCCGGCCAGGGCGTAGATGTCCTCGCGGTCGATCGGCGTCACGAAGGACTCGTTCAGGCGGAGGATGAGGTTGTGGGTGATGCGGTCGCCCTCCTGCTCGCACTCGAGGATGTCGTGTGCGAGCTCCGCCCGGTCGGGCCAGTGGCGCAGCATCTCCTCCAGCAGCTCGGCCGAGCGCTGGAGGTTCGTCGCCGCGGCCTCGAAGAGGGCGAAGAACTCGCGGTCCTTGGGGACGAGGGAGAGGCGCGGCACGATCGGCTCCGGAAGAGCGCCGCTGTGAACGCGATGTGAAGCGCGGCGCGCGGGCAGTCTAGTCGCCGCCCGCGCGCCGCGTGCCTACAACGCCGCGCGGAAGCCGGCCAGCTCGTCCGGATCCATCGAGTAGGTGTGCTCCGGGCCGGGGTAGCGGCGCCGGCGCACGTCCTCCGCGTACTCGCTCACGCCCGCGACCATCCGGTCCTGCAGGTCGTCGTAGCGCTTGACGAAGCGGGCGCCGACGCCCTCCCGGATGCCGAGCAGGTCGTGGAAGACCAGGACCTGGCCGTCGGTCGCCGGCCCGGCGCCGATGCCGATGATCGGAATCTCCATGCGGTCCATCAGCACCGCGCTGACCGGCGCGGGGATCGCCTCGAAGACGATCGCGAAGCAGCCGGCCGCCTGGAGCGCCTCGGCGTCGCGGGCGACCGCGAGGGCCCGCTCGGCGGTGCGGCCCTGGGCGCGGTAGCCGCCGAGCGCGGTCGCGGTCTGCGGCGTGAGCCCGACGTGGCCCATCACGGGGATCCCGGCTGCCGCGATGGCCCGGGCGCGCGCCACCGAGGAGCCGCCGCCCTCGAGCTTCACCGCGTCGCAGCCCGCCTCCTTGACGAAGCGCTGCGCCGTCGCCACGGCCTGCTCGTCGGAGCCCTCGTAGGAGCCGAAGGGCAGGTCGCCGACGAGGAGCGGGGTGCGTAGGCCGCGGCGCGCCGCCGCGGCGAGCATGAGCATCTCCTCGGTGGAGACGGGGACGGTGCTCTCGTGCCCGAGCACGACCATCGCCGCGGAGTCGCCGACCAGTACGAGGTCGACGCCGGCGGCCTCGGCCGCGCGGGCGGAGGGATGGTCGTAGGCGGTGACCATGACGATCGGCTCGCCGTTCGCGCGCTTCTCGGCCAGGCGGGGCAGGGTCATCGGGAGGCGCTCCGGGGGAGCGGAGACGATCTGGGGGATGGTGGACATGGCGGTTCTCCTGGTCAGCGTGCGGGGTCGGCGCCCTCAGCGGGTCGCCGCCGCGCGGTTGACGGGTCGGGACTGCTCCTGCCCGAGACGGGCGGGATCGATGCGGTCGTTGTCGATGAGGCGGGTGGGCCCGATGCGGGCGGCCACGGCGACGAGAACGTCGCCGTCGATCTCGGCGAGGGGCGAGAGGTCGTCCGGCGAGACGATCGCGAGGTACTCGGGCGCGACGTCGTGCTCGGCCATCGCCGCCCGGGCGTGGGCGGCGACCTGCGCGGGATCGCGCTCGCCGGCGGCGAGCGCGGCGCGCGCCGCCGCGATCCCGCGGGGGAGCGCGAGAGCCCGGACGCGGTCCTCGGCGGAGAGGTGGGCGTTGCGCGAGGAGGCGGCGAGGCCGTCGGGCTCGCGCACGGTGGGACGGACGTCGATCTCCATGCCCAGGCCGAGGTCCTGGGTCATTTGGTGGACGACGAGCGCCTGCTGGGCGTCCTTCGCGCCGAAGAAGGCGACGTCGGGCCGCGTCAGCGCGAAGAGCCGGGCCACGACGGTCGTGACGCCGTCGAAGTGCCCGGGGCCGCGCGCGGCGCCCTCCAGCGTCTCGGTCAGCGGGCCGCGCACGCGCACCGTGGTCGCGAAGCCGTCGGGGTAGATCTCGGCGGCGGGGGGGACGAAGAGGAGATCGACCCCCTCGCCGGCGGCGATCGCCGCGTCGCGGTCCTCGTCGCGCGGATAGGCCGCGAGGTCCTCGCCGGGGCCGAACTGGGTCGGATTCACGAAGAGCGACACGACGACGACGTCGCAGCGCTCGCGGGCGGCCTCCATGAGGGCGCGGTGGCCGGCGTGGAACGCGCCCATCGTCGGCACGAGGCCGGTGGTCCGGCCCGCAGCGCGAGCGGGCGCCAGCGCGTCGCGGAGAGCCGCCGCGGTCCGGACGATCCTCATGCCGCCGTTCCCGTCGCTGCGAGCCGGCGGGTGGCCTCGGCCAGGGCGTCGAAGGCCTCGAGGAGGTCCGGGGTGCGGTCGGCGACCGCCGCGCGCTGCCGGGCCACGGTGCCCTCGTCGCCGCGGGCGATCGGGCCCGTGAGCGCCCGCTCGGGGCCGAGCCGAGCCCAGTTGTCGACCGTCGCGCGCACGAGCGGCACGAGGTCGGCGCGCTCGAGCCCGGCACTCGTGGCCAGGCGTTCCGCTCCGGCCTCGAGCGTCACGAGGAAGTTCGAGGCGACCGAGGCGGCGGCGTGATAGGCCGCACGGTCCTCCGAGGAGATCGCGACGGGCCGCATCCCCAGCGCGAGCGCGAGGTCGCGCGCCGCGCCGATCGCCGTGGGGGAGGTCCCGTCGATCGCGCAGCCGGCGCCGCTGAAGTTCCCGCCGGCCTCGGTGACCGTCATCAGCGGATGCAGGGAGAACCCCTCGCGGGGGGCGAGCGCGTCGAGGCCGCTCACGCCCGAGCAGTGGCCGAGCAGCGGCCCCGGGGACACGGCGGCGGCGGCCGCGGCGATCTCGGCGTCGGGCACGCAGAGAAGCACCACCGGGGCGCCCGCCGGGTCGGCGCCACGCCCCAGGGGGCCGTCCACGTCGCGCCCGGCGGCCCGCAGCGCCGTCGCGAGGGCGCGGCCGAGGCGGCCGGCGCCGACAAGGGCGACGGTCGCGGTGCCGAGGGACGCCGGCCCCGGATGGGCTTGGGCGACGGAGGAGGTGGATGGATCGCGATCCAGTTCCCGCATGGGAGATACCGGTCGTATGACGGGGCGGCGGCGCTGGCCGGGGGTCCGGCCGCTCGGCGAGCGTGACGGCCCTGTCAGGATCATACCCCGGCGGGCCCGGAGGGCTACCATCGCCCGCCATGGCGGAGGCGGGCGATCGGCGCGAGGCGCTGAAGGCGGTCTACCGGGAGGCGATCGACTGCCCCCGGTGCCCGCTGGCGGAGACCCGGGCGAACGTCGTCTTCGGGGCGGGGAACGCCGACGCGGACCTCATGTTCGTCGGCGAGGCGCCCGGCAAGGACGAGGACCTCAGCGGCCTGCCGTTCGTCGGGCGCGCCGGACGGCTGCTCGACACGCTGCTCGACGAGGTCGGCCTGGCGCGGAGCGACGTCTTCATCGCCAACGTCCTCAAGTGCCGCCCGCCCGGCAACCGCGACCCGCATCCCGGCGAAATCGAGGCCTGCCGGCCCTGGCTCGAGGAGCAGATCCGCCTGATCGAGCCGCGGGTCATCGCCACCCTGGGGAACTTCGCGACCAAGCTCCTGCGTGCCGACCCGACCGGGATCACCCGGGTCCACGGGCACGCGGAGGTGCGGGCGATCGGCGGCCGGGCGGTCCGGCTCTATCCCCTCTACCACCCCGCCGCCGGGCTGCGGTCGACCGCCACGTTGGGTGAGCTGCGCGAGGACGTCGCCCGGCTGCCGGACCTCCTCGCGCTGCCGCCGCCGCCCGCGGACGACGCGCTCGACGAGGTCCCCGAGGCGGCGGAGCCGGAGGCTGGGCCCGGGCCGGCCGTGGCGCCGCCGCCGCGCGAGCAGCTCGGGCTGTTCGACGGGTAGGGGACCGGCGAAGCGGTCAGCCGCCGAACGCGGCGAGGTGATCCCGCGCGAACGCCCGGTAGTCGCGCGGCGCCTGCCCGATGAGGCGCTCGGCCTCGGGGCTGACGCCCTCGGCGAGGCCGTCGCGGTACAGCCCGAACAGCTCGCCGAGGCGCTCGGCGGTCCACGCGGGGATGTCCGCGTCGACCATCGCGGCCTCGGCCTGGTCGATCGTCACCTCCGCCGCCTCGATCGGGCGGCCCAGGAGCTCGGAGAGGATCGCGACCTGCTCCCGTGGCGAAGAGGGCTCGGGCCCGGTGACCATGTACGCCTCCCCCGCATGGGCCCCCGGGTCGCGCAGCACGGCCACCGCGACGCCCGCCACGTCGCGCGCGTCGACGATCGACCAGCGCGCGTCGATGACCGGCCCGTACACGGTGCCGCCGGCGATCTGGTCCGCCCACGCCAGCGTGTTCTGCATGAACCCGTTCGGGCGCACCATCGTCCAGGGGATGCCCGCCTGCTTGATCGCCTGCTCGCCCGCGTGGTGCATCCGGGCGAAGTCGAGCGGCGCGTCGGGCGAGGCCCCGATGACCGAGAGCTTCACCAGGTGCCCAACCCCCGCGGCGGCGGCCGCCTGCGCCAGGGCGCCCTCGTGCGCCGGAAGGTCGGGCGACGCCGGATTGGCGACGTAGACGGCGTCGACGCCCTCGAGGGCCGCGCCCAGCGTGGCCGGATCCGCGAGATCCGCGACCGCCGCGTCGATCCCCTCGTCGCGAAAGCGCTCGGCGGACTCCTCGCTGCGGGTCATCGCCCGGACCGGCACGTCGGCCGCGCGGAGCTGGCGCAGGACTTCTCCGCCGGTCGTTCCGGTTGCTCCGCTGATCAGCACGGTCATCTGACGTCCTCTCGTCGGTGGGATGAGCGGCCCCGGCGGGCCGAGGGGCAACGCTCTCCGTACGGATCGTCTCCGCGGCCGGATCGCCGATCTCGCCGGCGCGGGGAGGAGCCGGGCCCTACTCCTCCGCCTCCGGATGCCCGCCGGCGCGGCGCCCGCGGAACGGCCGGGCCGGCACCGCGGTCTCGATCGGGACCCGCGCGCGATCCCGGAGGGCCCGGCGCTCCCCCAACATCGCCGGCAGGAGGGGGATCGCGGCGACGGCGCCCCCGAGGTGCGCGCGCAGGCCGCCGCCCCGCAGGGCGTGCCACGTCCAGCCGGCCTGCCGGTAGGCGACGTAGGGCAGCCAGCGCGCGGGGAACGCCTTGGCCACGAGCAGCAGGGTGTTGCGCTCGACCCAGCCCGCCACGGGGCGGCGCAGGCGGCCCGAGGAGCCCTCGCTCGCGTGGCGCGCCACGACGGGCTCGTAGCGGCAGGTCCAGCCGGCCAGGCGCAGCCGGAGCCCGAGGTCGACGTCCTCGAGATAGGAGAAGAGCCGCTCGTCGAAGCCGCCGACGGCGTCGACCGCGGTGCGGCGGTAGAGCGCGGCACCGGCGCACGCCGCCCAGACCTCGCCGGGCTCGTCCCACCGGCCGTCGTCGCGCCGGTAGCGACCCCGCTGCTCGCAGGCGCCGTCGCGGCGAAGGACGTCGCCGGTGTCGTAGATCCGCGTCGGATCCTCGAGGTCGACCATCTTCGTCGCCACGGCGGCCGCCTCCGGATGGGCGTCCAGTGCGGCCGCGGCCCGCGCCACCCAATCGGAGGCCAGGACGATGTCGGTGTTGACGAGCGCGACGTACGGCGTGGGCGAGGCGGCGATGCCGCGGTTGGCGGCCACCGCGAACCCGTGGTTGCGCTCGAGCGGGATGACGCGCACCGACGGCCAGCGCTCGACGAGGTGCTCGCGCGAGCCGTCGCCGGAGCCGTTGTCGACGACGACGACCTCGGCCGCCGCCATCGTCTGGGCCTCGAGCGAGGCGAGCACACCGTCGAGCCAGCGGAGGCCGTTCCAGTTCGGCAGGACGACGGTGACGGGCGTCGGGCCGCTCACGCCGCCCGCCTCGCCGCGCGGCGGGCGCGCCAGGTTGCCGCGAGCTGCGCCCGCTCGCGGCCGGCGTCGCGCCCCAGGACGCGGCGCAGCGCGAGGCGGTCGGCGAACGTCGCCATCTGCAGCCAGTCGTCGAGCGCCGCGCGGCGCGGGCCGAGGCGCTCGGCGACGACGGCCCGCCGGCGCCGCGCGAGCAGGTCGACCGGCTCGCCGTCGAACGCGCGCGCCGAGCTGTGGGCCTCCCGGTGCACGATCCGGGCGCCGGGCATGAACCACGTCTCCACCCCGGCGGCTCCGGCGCGCAGGCCGAGGTCGAGGTCCTCCGCGTAGAGGAAGGCCCGCTCGTCGAAGGGGCCCAGTCGCCGCAAGGTCGCGGTCCGCCCCACCACGCAGCAGCCCACGGCCCACGCGACGCGACGCGGCGCCGCCGCGCGGAAGGGCTCGACCCGGCGGCGGACGGGCCCCGGCAGCGCGGCGGGCGGGACGAGCGCGCGCAGGCCCTGGATGGCGGTGGCCGGCCCGGGCTGGGCGGAATCCTGCCGCCGCCCGTCGGGGTGCAGGACGACGGGCGCGAGCAGGCGGTCGGGCGCGCCCGGGCGACGGAGCTCGGCGGCCAGGGACTCGAGCGATGCGTCGACGAGCTCGACGTCCGGATTCACGAGCACGGCGACGTCGATGCCCGCGTCGAGCGCGGCCAGGCCGCGATTCGTGCCGCGGCCGAAGCCCTCGTTGGCGCCCAGGTCGATCACGATCGCCTCGCCCGCCCAGGCCCGCGCCACGGCCAGCGAGCCGTCGGAGGATCCGGAGTCCACCACGACCACCTGCGCCGCCGGCAGGTGGCGGGTCACCGACGCGAGCAGACGCCCCAGCTCCTCGGCGGAGTCGTGCGTGACGGTGACGAGGGCGAGGCCAGCGCCCGCCCGGTCGTCGGCGGCGGGCGGCGCCGGTCCACGCGCCGCCGCGCGCCAGCGCTCCAGCGAGGTCTCGAGGCGTAGGTGCTCGCCGGCCCGCGCCCAGCCGGCGCGGCCCATCGCGGCCGCGAGGTCGGGATCCCCGGCCACCTCGGCGAGCGCTCGCGCCGCCGGGGCGGCGTCGCCCGGCGGGTAGAGCCGGCCGCAG
>JBBSBL010000050.1:0-18123 GCA_038251325.1 Solirubrobacterales bacterium
ACCTGCTGCCCAGCGTGCGCGGCGACCTCCTCGTCCGCCTGGGGCGGCCGTCCGAGGCGCGTGAGGAGTTCGCGCGCGCCGCCGACCTGTGCGACAACGACCGCGAGCGCGAGCTGCTGCTCTCGCGCGCGGTCGCCTGTGGCCCATGAGTCCTCGCATGCCCCCGAGACGCGGTCCGACCGCTGCCACCAGGTGCCGTCGCCGCGGTCACGAGCGCTGCCGGTGCGCGAGTACGGAGATGCTCGTGGCCCTCGTGAGCCCAGAAGGCGAGGAAGGTTTCGCGTGCGGCGGCGGCGGTGACGTGCGTGGCGCGGTTGAGCTGCTGAGCGACGACGAGACCGCGGTGGTGGCCGCGGGAGCTGGGCGAGGGAGCTACTTGGCGCCCAGTCTCGCGGCGTGATCCCGCGCAGCGTGGCGACGCCGGCCTCGGACCCGGGCGCCCCAGCACCCGACGCGGCGACCCCGGCCTGAGGTTAGGAGGTAGCCGGCATCGCGCCGAGGTCGAGCGACGCCGAGACGACCTCGGGATCCTCCCCGCGCCCCAGGGCGAATCCGTGGTCACGGAGCACCGCGAGCATGCGGCGATTGTCCGTCCCCGTTTCGGCCCGCACGGTCCGGACACCCCACGAGCGAGCGATCTCGAGGCAGCGCTCGGTCAAGGGCCCGGCCAGGCCCTGGTTCTGCCAGGGATCGGCGACGAGGATCGCGTACTCGGCGAACTGGCGATCGGGGTCGGCCACGAGCCGGCCGACGCCCAACAGCCGGGTCTCTCCCGCGTCCTCGGCCTCGGCGACGAGGGCCATCTCACGGTCGTAGTCGATGAAGCAGTAGCGCGTCGCCATCTCGTGGCTGGTGTGCCGGAACAGGCCGCGAAAGCGCGATCGGATCGTCTCCTCCGAGCAAGCAGCGAGCATGTCGTGCCAGGCGGGCTCGTCCTCGGGCTTGATCGGCCGAAGCGTGACCGGCGCGCCGTCGCGCAGCGTGGTCGTCGTTTGCAGCTCCTCGGGGTAGGGGCGGATCGCGAGGTGGGCGTACGGCTCGCTGGGGCGCCGCCGCGCCACGGGGTCGATCGCGATCCGCGCGTCCACGGCGATCGCGCGCTCAGGCCCCGCGAGCAGCGGGTTGATCTCGATCTCGGCTATCTCGGGGTAGTCGGCGACCAGGTAGGAGAACCGCATCAGGACCTCGAGCAGGGCGTCGACGTTGGCCGCGGGGCGGCCGCGGTAGCCGGTGAGCAGGGGCCACACCCGCAGGCGTTCGAGCATTCGCCGCGCGAGCCGTTCGCTCAGGGGCGGTAGCTCGAGCACGGAGTCGTCGGCGATCTCCGCGGCGATGCCGCCGGCCCCGACCATGATCACGGCGCCAAACGTCGGATCCTCGCGCGACCCGACGATGAGCTCCTGGGCCGGACCGGTCACCATCTCCTGGACCGTGACGCGGTCGGGCCGTGCGTCGGGCGCACGCCGCGAGACCTCGGCGATGATCCGGTCGTAGGCCTCGCGGACGCCCTCCGGGCTTCGCACGTCGACTACGACGCCGCCCACGTCGGTCTTGTGCGTCACGCCGTTCGATTCGACCTTGAGCACGACCGGGAAGCCGATCTCCTCGGCCGCCGCGACCGCCTCGTCGGCTGCCGCGGCGGGCAGCGGCATGCTCACCGGGATCCCGTAGGCGTCGAGCAGCGCCTTGGACTGACTCTCGCCCAGCACGCCTGCGCCCTGCGGCAGGAAGGCGGAAAGCAGGCGGCGCCCCGCGAGGCGGTCGAGCGTAAAGCTGACTGGGATGGTCCGCGGCGTCTCGTAGAGCGTCTCGCGGTTGCGCGCGTAGGAGACGAGGTGCATGAAGGCGCCGACGGACTGCTCGGGAGTCTCGTACGTCGGGATCCCCGCCCGCTCCAGACGCTCGCGTCCCTCGCGCACGGCCCCGCCGCCCATCCAGGCGGCGACGAGGGGCTTCCGCGACCGGCCGCACTCGTGCGCGACGGCCTCGGCGACAGCCGTCGCGTCGGTCATCGCCTGGGGTGTCAGGATGGCGAGCGCGGCGGCGACGCCGTCGTCGGCCAAGACCGCGCCCAGCGCGCCGCGATAGCGCTCCGGCCCGGCGTCGCCGAGCACGTCCACCGGGTTGCGGTGCGACCACGCCGGCGGGAGCACGTCGTCCAGGCTCGCGAGCGTCGTCGCGCTCAGCGCGGCCAGCGTGCCGCCACGCTCGAGCAGGGCGTCGACCGCAATGACGCCGGGGCCGCCGGCGTTCGTGACGACCGCCAGATCGGAGGCGTGGACGCGCGCGTCGCCCCCCAGCAGCGCGGCGGTGCTGAAGATCTCGTTGATCTCGTCGACGCGGACGATCCCGGCCCGCCGGAGCGCCGCGGCATAGACGTCGTCCGCCCCGGCCATGGCACCGGTGTGCGAGACGGCAGCCGCCGCCGACTCCGTGAACCGCCCCGCCTTGTAGGCGACGATCGGCTTGATGCGGGAGAAGGCACGAGCCGCCGACATGAACTTCCGGGGGTTGGTGATCGACTCGATGTAGACGATCAGCGCACGGGTGCTCCGGTCCTGCCCGAGGTGGTCGATCAGATCGCCGAAGTCGACGTCGAGCATGTTTCCCGCCGAGACGACCGCCGAGAAGCCGATCCCCTGCTCCTCCGCCCGGTCGAGCACGGCGGTGGCCAGCGCGCCGGACTGGGAGATGAACGCGAGATGGCCTGCCCGCGGCCGTGCCCGGGCGAAGCTCGCGTTGAGGCCGAGGCCGGGAACGAGAAACCCGAGGCAGTTCGGCCCGACGATCCGGAAGCCGTCGAACGCAGCGGCGGCAGCCGCCACCCGGCGCTCGAGCTCGGCTCCCTCCGGCCCCGTCTCGCGAAAGCCCGCGGAGATCACCAGCGCCCCGCCGACCCCCGCCTCGCTGCACTCGGTCACGAGATCCGGCACCGTCTCGGCGGGCGTGCAGATGACCGCGAGGTCGACCGTGCCCGGAACCTCCTCGATGCTCGGGTACGCCTCCATGGCGTGCACGGCCCTGTGCCCGGGATTGACCGCGTACACGACGCCCTGGTAGTCGCGGACGAGGTTGTCGAGCAGCACTCCGCCGACGCTCGACCGGTCCGAGCTGGCACCGATCACCGCGATGCGATCCGGAGCGAACACGCGAGACAGGTTGCGCACGCTCATCGCGGCCAGCCTACGCCACGCGCGAATGTCCGCGACGACGTAGCTCCGCGAACTGCTTGGTCTGCATGATCCAATGCGCGGGCTCCCAGAACACCCAGTTGGCGAGCTCGATCGCGCGGAATGGACGGCCGGCGTGCCAGGCACGCACCAGGAGGCGGGTCGTCGCGTCGCCGGCCGGGCGCAGATGAAAGCCCCAGGTGCTGTCGCTGAAGGCCCGCGGTGGGCGCTGCGCGGGATTGAACGGCCGGCCCGCCCGAAGGGCGAGAGAGGCCCGCAGGACGAACGTGCGCTCGGGCTCGCACAGGGCGACGTCGAACCAGGCCCTGCCGTCGGGCACGCAGAGCACGCGCGAGCCCTCCGCGACGTCCTGCCACTCGGGGTGAATGCGCTCGGCGCTCGGCCGGCCGGCGTTGTCGAGGCGGTCCCAGCTGTAGAAGCCCGCTCGGTCGCAGCCCATCTGCGCGAGCCAGGGCCAGACGTCGGCCGGCGGGGCGTCGATCGTCGTGGCCATCGTCGCCCCGCCGCTGCCGCCGCGGATCAAATCGTCTCCGGGGAGCGGGACCACGCGCTCGTCCTCAGTGGCCCCCCAGTTGAGCATCCGCGTCCGGAGTACCGTCGGGTGAACGGCGATCAGGGCGGCGGCAAGCAGGGCGGTACGCACGCGCATGCGCTGATGGTCGCATCCCGCCCTCGGCGCGGCATCTGCCACGCGCACGGTCGAGGCGCTGGGCCGCCGTCTGGCCCGGGCTCGGTCCTCAGAGGCCGTGTCCGGTTGCGTCGAACACGAACACATGGGCGCGGCGGAGATGCGAGTAGGCTGGCCCGGACATGGGCACGCCGCGCCGCACGACCCTCGACGAAGCCAGGCGCGTCGGCGAAGAGATCGGGGTGGACTGGGATCGTGTCGACTTGGAGCAGCTTCGCGCGGGCATGGACGTCGAGTTCGAGCACGGCAGCCATGACCCGCAGACCGATGTGACCGGCGACGATCCCGTCGTCACCGGCAAGATCGCCTTGGCGCACATGAAGGAGTTTCCCGACTACTACGAGCGTCTCGAGCTCATGGAGCGCGAGGCTGAGCGGGACTGGGCGGCCAGGGGGGGCGAGAAGCCGGCCTAGCGCAGCCTCGTGCACGGCGAGTCGCGGCGTTACCGTGGGACTTCGCGGCGGGCTACCGATGCCCGGCGCCCACGCCGCGACTACCGTGTCACCCTTGGCCCTTCACGCTGTCGCACACCGCGTTGCCGGCACGCTCCGTCACGATGTCGTGCTCGGCGGCGGTCACGTCGTCTATACGGATGAGCCGCGCGACATCGGCGGAGGCGACACCGCACCCTCCCCGCACGAGCTGCTGCCCGCCAGCCTGGCGTCGTGCGTCGCGACGACGATCGAGATGTACGCGGCGCGCAAGGGCTGGGACATCGGCGCCGTGACCGTCGAGGTCGACTACCGGCACAAGGACTCGCCGCGGCGCTTCGAGGTGGCCGTGCACTTGCCGGACGATCTGACTCCCGAGCAGCACGAGCGCCTGATGGTCATCGCCGGCAAGTGCCCCGTTCACCGCGCGCTGGAGAGCGGCTTCGAGTTTGCGCACCGGTTGGTGCCCGCTCCGAGGACGCCGATCCGGGCCGCGGTGTAGAGCTCGATCCTGGATTCGCTCCACGTGAATGACGTTGCGCTCTTCGCCCATCTGGTCGGCGTGCTCGCGTTCATCTCCGGGATCGTTCTCGCCGGCGTCGCGTTCGAGACCGCGCGCCGCCGCGAGGAGCCGGCGGACATCGCACTTCTGCTGAGGCAGGCACGAATCGGGGTCCTGCTCGTCGCGTTCGGCGGCGTGCTCCTGCTCGGATTCGGCCTCTGGCTCGTGCACCTCGAACACTTCGGCTACGGCGACGGCTGGATCGTCGCCGCGCTTGCGCTCTACGTCAGCGCGCTCGCGCTCGGCGCCCTCGGCGGCCAGCGTCCGAAACAGGCCCGCGAGCTCGCAACCCGCCTCGCCGCCGAGCGGCTGCCCGCGAGCCGGGAACTCCGCGCGCTCCTAGACGACCGCGTATCGCGGAGCGCCAACTACGCCTCCCTCCTGGTGGTGCTCGTCATCCTCGCGCTGATGGTCTTCAAGCCCTGAGCGCCCGGGGGGCCGCCAACCTCGGGGGCTTCCTTCCTCCGGACTGAATTGCGCAGTGAGAGCTCGGCAAACGCAGCACCGAGCCCGACCAGCCACTTTCTGACGCCGGAGGAGGGGGCCCCACGGGCCACGCCCGGCATGCCGCTTGAGACCAGTGACGCTTCGCGAGCTCCGATGTAGCGGCCGCAAGGGAGACCTGGCCGCTGCGTCCCGACCTCGAGCCCGGCACCTCGACGGATCTCGCACTCGCCGTGAATCTCGGTCCGATACCGCTGCCGGCTGCGGGGCGCTAGCGGGTGCCTTCAGGAGGCGAGCGACACGGCGAAGATCTGCCAGGCCAGGAAGGACTTCGCTCCGAGGCTGAGCACCAGATAGGTCTTCTCACCAGACGCGTAGTCGGCCCATCGGCCGACCTCCCGGTATTGAAGCCACTGGTTGAGGCCGAAGCTGAAGAAGAAGCTGAACTGAACGATGAAGATGGCGTAGACCGCGCCGGGGATCGTCGTCGAGCCGAAGAGGTTGACGGCGATTGCCACCCACGGAGCGATCCCCACGAGCGCCCCGAACCAGAAGGGAAGCATGGTGGTCGAAGTACGCCCGGGAGGGTTCATTCGTTCCTGGAGCCAGCCGAAGAGGATCATCGCGACGTTGGCACCGGCAATGGCGATCACGGCGCTGATCGACGTGATGCCGAAGTAGAAACTGATCAGCAGAACCATCACCGTGGCGCTGAAGGAGTACTCGACCCATCGGAAGCGATTGATGCCGTGCCGCAGGTCCCGCTCGTAGGTGTCCCGCGACAAGGTGGACGTGAGCAGGTGATCCAGGCCTGCCAGGCCGAGAAAGAGTGCGACGGCCCATCCGATCCTCACCTCGAACAGTGTCGAGGGTGCTGGCACCGCCGTCCCCGGAGGGCCATCGGGGAATGACGATGTCACCGCGATCGCGAAATCGCTGGTCAGGAACAGGATCAGAGCGGCTTGACCGAAATGCAGAAATGTCAGGCCAAGGCTCCAGCGGCGAAGCCCGGCGAGGCGTTCGTCGTTGACCCCCGTTGCGATCGCAGTTGGAATGTCGCTACCAGCCATCGGACACCTTCGAAGTTCGTCGGGGCGTGGCGAGGAAGCAGCGCCACGGTGCGACGGTACCGGATGGGCTCACGCGTCCGCGACGAGGTGCTCTCGGTCGAGGCGTTCGACTCCGTGCTCGAGGCGCAACGGTCATCAATGACTGGAAGAACCTCTACAACCACAGGCGGCCACACGGCAGCCTCGGGTGGACGACCCCCGCCGCCTACGCCGCTAGCCTCAGAGGAGAACCCGGAAGGACGACAGCTCGACTCTCATAGCGGCTGGGTCGACAAACGGCGGCCGGTCAGAGCGCCGGGAGCCTGCCCAGATGATCCTCGGGAGGCCCCACCCGAGCCTCGCGTCCCCTTCGCCGGCATGTCTACCTGGACGCTGCTCCTTTCTCACGAGCCCGAAGCGGAGTCACCGTTCCGCGGAAGCAGCCCGTAACTTCGGGACACATCCGGGACACAAACGCCCTTACACTGGCCCCGCGCGCACCTCGCGCATCGTCGAAAGGAGCCGGTATGCAGGACCTTCCAGGATGCCGGAGGAGGGACTCGAACCCCCGACACGCGGATTATGATTCCGCTGCTCTAACCAGCTGAGCTACTCCGGCCGGGACCGGCGATTCTAGTCTGCCCGCGTTCGGCCACGGCCGCCTGGCTGGTCTTGCTCTCGTGTCCCATCCCGCCCCGACGCTGATCGCCGTGCCCAACGTCTCCGAGGGGCGCGACGGTCACGCGGTCGCGGCGATCGGTGCCGCGTTCGAGGGTGACGGGGCCGCGCGGCTGCTGGACGTCCATCGCGACGCCGACCATCACCGCGCGGTCTACACGCTCGCCGGCCACGCAGGCTCCCTCGCGGGGGCGCTGCGGGCCGGCGCCGCCGCTGCGGTCGAGCGGATCGACCTCGCCGCGCCCGCCGGTGTCCACCCGCACGTCGGCGCGGTCGACGTCGTGCCCGTCGTCTATCTCGCCGAGGCCGACCGCGGGACGGCCTGCGCCGAGGCGCTCGTCGCCGCCGAGGGGATCGGGCGCGACCTCGAGCTGCCCGTCTTCCTCTACGGGATCCTCGCCGGGGGACGCACGCGCGCCGACCTCCGCCGCGGCGGGATCGATGGCCTCGCCGCCCGGATGGGCGCCGGCGAGCTCACGCCCGACTTCGGCCCGGACGCGCCGCACCCGACCGCCGGCGTCGCGCTCGTCGGCGCCCGGCCGCCGCTCGTCGCCTTCAACCTCGTGCTCGCGCCGCCGGCCACGCCGGAGGGCGCGCGGGCGATCGCCGCGGGGCTACGGGAGGGCGGCCCCGAGGGCCTCGCCGGCGTTCGGGCCATCGGTCTGCCGCTCGCCTCGCGCGAGGCCGTGCAGGTCTCCTTCAACGTCGAGGACCCGGCCGCGACGCCGCTGCGCACGGTCGTCGCGGCGGTCCGCCGCCATGCCGCCGTCACGGAGGCGCAGCTCGTGGGCCTCGCCCCGCGCGCGGCCTTCGACGGGTTCCCCGGCGACGTGCCGATCCCCGGCTTCGATCCCGCCCGCCACCTGATCGAGAACGCGCTCGGCGACGCACTAAGCTGACGCGTCATGGCCCAGACCAAGCGCAAGCGCCGCACCAAGCACCGCGGGAACGCCGCCGGCATGGTCGAGACGCGCGGCCGCACGGGCCGCAAGCCGACCTCCGAGGAGCGCAAGCCCGCCGCCGGCAAGGGCGGCAAGCGGGCCGCGCCGACGCGCGCCGAGCGCCTGGACCGCCCGCCGAGCTGGAAGAGCGCGTTCCAGCGGGCCGCGATCGCCACGGCCCTCTTCTTCGCCTTCGTCGCGCTCGTGTTCAAGGAGCCGCTGCGCACCTCGATCACGATCTCGCTCTTCATGCTCGTGCTCTACACGCCGCTGGGCTACTACACCGACCTGGTCATCTACCGCCGCCGCCAGCGCAAGAAGCTCGAGGCCGGCCGCTGATGGAGGTCCGCAGCTTCACCGTCGGGCCGGTGCAGGAGAACTGCCACATCGCCTTCCTGCCGGGAACGGGGAAGGCGATCGTCATCGACCCGGGGGACGAGCCGGAGCGCCTGCTCGAGGCGCTGAAGGCGCTGGACGTCGAGGCCGAGGCGATCCTCCTCACCCACACCCACTTCGACCACGTCGGCGCGGTCGCGCCGCTGGCCCGCGCCACCGGGGCGCCCGTCTGGTGCCCGGAGCTCGAGGTGCCGGTGCTCGCCGACATCATGAGCTTCGTCCCGTGGCCGGGCTTCGGCCCCTACGAGAACTACGACGCGGACCACACCGTGGCCGGCGGGGAGCGGCTGACCCTCGCCGGGCTCGAGCTCGACGTGATCTTCACCCCCGGGCACAGCCCCGGCCACGTCACCTACGCGGTGCCCGCGCACGGCGCGCTCTTCTCCGGCGACGTGCTCTTCCAGGGCTCGGTCGGCCGCACCGACCTGCCCGGCGGCGACTGGCCCACGCTCGCCCGCTCGATCGCCGGCCTGCTCGACGCCTACCCGGACGAGACCGTCGTCCACCCGGGGCACATGGGGCTCACCACGCTCGGCCGCGAGCGGGCGAGCAACCCGTTCCTGGCCGAGCTCGCGCGCTCGTGAGCCGCCCGCAGGCGCCGCGCGGCACGTTCGACGTGCTGCCCGAGCAGGCCGCGCGCCGGGCCGTGGTCGAGGAGACGGCGACGCGCATCCTCGGCGACGCCGGCTACGGGCGGATCGAGACGCCGACCTTCGAGGCCACCGATCTCTTCGCGCGCGGCGTGGGGGAGGCGACCGACATCGTCCAGAAGGAGATGTACTCCTTCGACGACGGAGCGCTCACCCTGCGGCCGGAGGGAACCGCCCCGATCTGCCGGGCCTACGTCGAGCACGGCATGCACAAGCTCGCCCAGCCGGTCCGGCTCTGGTACCTCGGGAGCTACTACCGCCACGAGGCGCCCCAGGCCGGCCGCCATCGCCAGTTCTGGCAGGTCGGGGCGGAGGCGATCGGGTCCGCGGACCCGGCGCTCGACGCCGAGGTCGTCCTGCTGCTCGCCGACCTGCTCGACGCGCTCGCCGTCGGCGGGCTGCGGCTGCGGATCTCGAGCCTCGGCTCGCCGGAGGCGCGGGCCGCCTACCGCGAGCGACTCACCGCCTACCTGCGCGACCACGAGTCCGAGCTCTCACCCGAGGTGGTCTCGCGGATCGACCACAACCCGCTACGCGCCTTCGACTCCGCCCACGAGGGGACGCGGCGGGTCATGGCCGGCGCGCCGCGGCTGCTCGACGCGCTCGACGCGGAGGACGCCGACCACTTCGCCGAGGTCCGGGCGATCCTCGACGCCGCGGGCCTGCCCTACGAGATCGACCCGACGCTCGTGCGCGGCCTCGACTACTACACGCGCACGGTGTTCGAGTTCACCTCCGAGGCGCTCGGCGCGCAGAGCGGCGTCGGCGGCGGCGGGCGCTACGACCGGCTCGTGGAGCTGATCGGCGGGCCGGCCACGCCGGGGGTGGGCTGGGCCGCCGGGGTCGAGCGGATCCTGCTCGCCGGGGGCGAGACGCCGGTGTCCGAGCCGGTCGTCGATCTCTACGTCGCGCCGATCGACCCCGCCCGCCGCGCGGAGGCGGTCGTCCTGGCCACCGAGGCGCGGCGCGCGGGGCTCGGCGCCCAGGTCGAGGCCGCGGGGCGCTCGACGAAGGGGGTGGCCAAGCACGCCGATCGCATCGGCGCGAGGTTCCTCGCGGTGCTCGGGGAGGAAGGGGACGCCGCGGGCCGGGCGACGCTGCGCGACATGGAGGCCGGCGAGCAGCGCGAGGTCGGCCGCGACGAGGTCATTCCGTGCGCGCTGCGCGGGGAGCTGCCGGCGTGAAGGCCCCGAGCGCCCGGCCGGAGCGACCGGCGTGAAGGCACCGAGTCCCAACCGCTTCCGCGACACATGGTGCGGGTCGCTCGCCGCGGGCGACGCCGGGCGGGAGGTGCGCGTCGCCGGCTGGGTCCACCGGCGTCGCGACCACGGCGGCCTGATCTTCATCGACCTGCGCGACCGCTCCGGGATCGTCCAGCTCGTCTTCCACCCCGAGAGCGCCCCGGAGGCCCATGCCGCGGCGCACGACCTACGCGGGGAGGACGTCGTGACCGCGGCCGGCACCGTGGCCGCGCGCGAGCCCGAGAACGTCAATCCCGCGATCCCGACCGGCGAGATCGAGCTCGCGGCCGGAGCGGTCGAGGTGCTCGCCGACGCCACCACGCCGCCCTTCCCCGTCGACGAGGACGGGCCGGTGGACGAGCTGCTGCGCCTGCGCCATCGCACGATCGACCTGCGCCGCGCCGGGATGCAGGAGGCGATGGCGCTGCGCCACGCGATCGTCAGCACGATCCGCGCGGAGCTGAACGCGAGGGACTTCCTCGAGATCGAGACCCCGGTCCTCACCCGCTCGACCCCGGAGGGCGCGCGGGACTATCTCGTGCCCGCGCGCAGCGAGCCGGGGAGCTTCTACGCGCTGCCGCAGTCGCCCCAGCTCTTCAAGCAGCTCCTGATGATGAGCGGCTTCGAGCGCTACTACCAGATCGCCCGCTGCTTCCGCGACGAGGACCTGCGCGCCGACCGCCAGCCGGAGTTCACGCAGCTCGACCTCGAGATGGCCTTCGTCGAGGAGGACGACGTCTTCGCCGTCATGGAGGCGGTGATGGCCGCGTGCTTCGCCGTTGCCGGATTCCCGGTGGACGCGCCGCCCTGGCCGCGGATGCCCTACGACGAGGCGATGCTGCGCTTCGGCAGCGACCGGCCCGATCCGCGGCTCGGCCTCGAGATCGCCGATGTGAGCGACGCGGTGGCCGGCGCGGAGTTCAAGGTCTTCAGCGGGGCGATCGCGGGCGGCGGCGTGGTGCGCGGGCTGAACGCCGGCCCGCGCGAGACCCCGCGCTCCGAGCTCGACGAGCTGACCGAGGTGGCCAAGCGCCACGGCGCGGGCGGGCTCGTGTGGGCCTTCGTCGAGGCGGATGGCGGGTGGCGCTCGCCGATCGCGAAGTTCCTCGCCGCGGAGGAGATCGCGGCGGTCACCGCCGGCCTGGGCGGGACGCCCGGGGACCTGCTGCTCCTCGTGGCCGCCGCGCCCGGGACGGCGGCCGCCACGCTCGGCGCGCTGCGCAGCGAACTGGCGGCCCGACGCGGACTCGTGCCCGAGGGGGCCCACGCCGCGCTTTGGGTGGTCGACTTCCCGATGTTCGAGCCGGCCGAGGGCGGGGGCTTGGCCGCGCTCCACCATCCCTTCACCGCGCCCTCCGGCGACCTGGCCGACCCGGGCGCGCTTCGCTCGCGCGCGTACGACCTCGTGCTCGACGGCGCGGAGATCGGCGGCGGGTCGATCCGCATCGCCTCGCCGCAGACGCAGTCCGCGGTGCTGGAGATCCTCGGGATCGGCGCCGAGGAGGCGGAGGCCCGCTTCGGCTTCCTGCTCGACGCGCTGCGCCAGGGCGCGCCGCCGCACGGTGGGATCGCCATGGGCATCGACCGGATTGCCGCGATCCTGGCCGGCCGAGACTCGATCCGCGACGTCATCGCCTTCCCGAAGACCGCGAGCGGGGCGGACCCGCTGACCGGGGCCCCGGCCCCCGTGGATCCGCGCCAGCTGCGCGAGCTCGGCCTCCAGCGGCTGGCCGCCCCGCCGCCCCGCTGACGGGCCCGCCGCCGGGAGCCACCCGGCTCAATCCGAGATGGGCGCTAACGCCCGAGGCCGTTCCTGCCGAATAGAGCCAGGCATGTCCCAGGTCTCGCGACCCATGCTCATCGTCCTGCTCGCGACCGTCGCCTTCGCGGGCGTCTGGTTCGTGGCGCTGCGCCCGAAGCCCGACAGCGCGAGCGGCGGCTCGGCCAAGACCTCCGCGCCGGACGCCCCGGGCGTGAAGGGGCTGACGAACTCGATCGCCAAGGCGAAGGGCGCCGTGGCGACCTCCCAGGCCAACGCGGCCAAGCAGGCGCGGGCGGATGCGGCGGCGGGCGGCGGCGCCTCGACCAGCGCGGCGGGCGGTACCTCGTCGGCCGGAACCTCCTCGGCCGCCGGCGCCGCTGGGGGAACGGCATCATCGAGTGGCAGGTCGACCACTGGCTCAACTTCGAGCTCCGGCAAGCCCGCGGCGGTCCGCGCGGTGGCGGTCAAGACCTCGGCGGCCACGGCGCACGCCGTCGCGGCGGTGGATCGCGGCCTCGCCCGGCACAAGGTGGTCGCGCTGCTCTTCTACAACCCGCGCTCCTCCGACGACAAGATGGTGCGCAAGTCCTTCTCGCACCTTGGTACCCGCGGCGGCCGCGTGGTCCTCGTCGCGGCGCCGCTGAAGGAGCTCTCCAAGTTCGGCGACGTGACCCAGAAGGTCCAGGTCACCGAAGCCTCCTCGGTCGTCATCTTCGATCGCAAGGGCCAGGCCAGCGCGATCGTCGGCTTCACGACCGACGCCGAGATGTCCCAGCGCATCTCCGACGCGCTGGTCTCTCGGGCCTAGCCCCTCCCGCCTACCATCACCGGCGTGGACGCGCTGGAGCACCATCTCGCCGCGCCGGTCGGGCGCGGGCACCGTCCGCGTGGCGGCGCGAGCGGCGCCGCCGGTGGCGCGGCGTGCGGGGATCTCGTCACCCTCAGCGTCGCCGTCCATGACGACCGCGTCGCCGACGCCGGCTTCGACGCCCACGGGTGCGGCGCCGCCCTCGCGGCCGGGAGCGCCGCCGTGGAGCTCGTCCGCGGCCGTCCGCTGCTCGCGGCGGCGGCCGTCCGCCCGGACGACATCGCCTGCGCGCTCGGCGGTCTCAGCCCCGGCAAGCGCCATGCCGCCGACCTCGCCGCGGACGCGCTGCACCGCGCGCTCGGCGGCGCCGCGCGCCATCACGCCGTGCTCAGCCCCGCGCCCGGCCGCACCCTCGTGGCGATGAGCGGCGGCGTGGACAGCGCGGTCGCCGCGCTGCTCACCGCGCGCGCCGGGGGTGAGGTGGTCGCGGTGACCCTCGAGCTCTGGGCCGACCCGGCCAACGACGCCGAGCGCTCCTGCTGCTCGGCCGCGGCGGTGCGCCGGGCCCGCGCGCTGGCCCACGATCTCGGGCTGCCGCACCTCACGCTCGACCTGCGCGAGGAGTTTCGTGCCGGCGTCGTCGATCCCTATCTCGCCGACCACGCCGCGGGCCTCACGCCGAATCCCTGCGTGCGCTGCAACGGCCACGTCCGCCTCGACGCGATGCTCGACCTC
The DNA here is from genome assembly GCA_038251325.1 of Solirubrobacterales bacterium. Classification (GTDB taxonomy): domain Bacteria; phylum Actinomycetota; class Thermoleophilia; order Solirubrobacterales; family Solirubrobacteraceae; genus JBBSBL01. Next base: position 13,577 of record JBBSBL010000050.1, read on the forward strand.
GCCGGGCGCCTCGGCGCCGGGGCGCTCGCCACCGGCCACTACGCTCGCGTCGCCGAGCGGGAGGATCCGGCCGGCCCGCTGCTGCGCGTCGCCGCCGACCCCGCGAAGGACCAGGCCTATGCGCTGGCGGCGCTCGACCCGTCCGCACTCGCCCGCATGCGCTTCCCGCTCGGGGAGCTGACCAAGCCCGAGGTCCGCGAGATCGCCGCCGCGGCGGAGCTCCCGGTCGCGCGGACCCCCGACTCCCAGGACCTCTGCTTCCTCGCCGGCACCGGGCGCGAGGCCTTCCTCGCCCGCCACGGCGGGCTCCGCGCACGCCCGGGTGAGATCGTCGACCCCGCGGGCCGGGTGCTCGGCCGCCACCGGGGCCACCACGGCTACACGGTCGGCCAGCGCCGCGGCCTCGGCATCGGGGGCGGCGAGCCGCTCTACGTCCTGGGCACCGACGCGCGGCGCAACCGCGTCACGGTCGGCCCGCGCGCCGCGCTGGCGACCGACCGGATCGAGGTCCGCGACGCACGGCTGCGCCGCGACGGGTCACGGGTGGACCGGGTGAAGCTCCGCTACCGGGCGCGGCCGCTCCCCGTCGTCGTGGCGGGCGCCGCGCCCGCCGGGGCGCACGCCCGGCTCGACCTCGAGCTCGCCGAGCCGGCCGGCGGCGCGGCGCCCGGGCAGGTCGCGTGCCTCATGGACGGCGACCTCGTCGTCGGCTGGGGCACGATCGCGGCTCCTCGCGCGGCCGTCGTCGCCGCCTAGACTCCGGACGCCCCATGGCCATGACCTCGGACGAGATCCGCGAGACGTTCCTGTCGTTCTTCGCCGAGCGCGGCCACCGCCGCCTGCCCTCCTTCTCGCTCGTGCCGGCCACCCACGACCCCTCGGTGCTGCTCACTACGGCGGGGATGCACCCGATGAAGCCCTGGTTCCTCGGGCAGGAGACGCCGCCCGGGACGCGCCTGGCTACGTGCCAGAAGTGCTTCCGCACCACCGACATCGAGAACGTCGGCCTCACCGCCCGCCACCTCACGTTCTTCGAGATGCTGGGCAACTTCTCCCTCGGCGAGTACTTCAAGGCCGGCGCCATCGAGCTCGCGTGGGAGCTGTCGCTGGAGGGCTTCGGCTTCGCGCCGCAGCACGTCTGGATCACGGTGTTCGCCGGGGACGAGGCGCTCGGGGTCGGGCCCGACGAGGAGGCGATCGAGGCCTGGCGCGCGGTCGGCGTGCCGGACGAGCGGATCGTCCAGCTCCCGCGCTCGGACAACTTCTGGCAGGCCGGGCCGACCGGCCCGTGCGGCCCGTGCTCGGAGCTCTACCTCGACCGCGGCGCCGCCTTCGGGCCCGACACCGAGCGGCCCGGCGACGACGGCGAGCGGTTCCTGGAGTACTGGAACCTCGTGTTCATGGAGTTCGACCAGGACCCCGCCGGCGTGCTCACGCCGCTGCCCGCGCAGAGCATCGACACCGGCCTGGGGCTCAACCGGATGGCGGCGATCCAGCAGGACGTCGAGTCGGTCTTCGACACCGACCAGTTCCGCCCGCTCGTCGCGCTCGGCGAGGAGCTCTCGGGCCGCCGCGCGGGCCAGGACGAGCCGACGACCCGCGCGCTGCGGATCCTCGCCGACCACGCCCGGGCGATGTGCTTCCTCGTCGCGGACGGGATCGTCCCGGGCAACGAGGACCGCGGCTACATCCTGCGCCGCGTCATGCGCCGCGCGATCGCCCAGGGCCGGCGGATCGGCCTGGAGCCCGGCTTCCTGCCGCGCTACGCCGCCGTGGTGGAGGAGACGATGGGCGGCGCCTACCCCGAGCTCGGCGAGCAGCGCGCTGCGATCCAGCGCTGGCTCGCGGCCGAGGAGGAGGGCTTCGGCCGCACGCTGGCCCAGGGCACGAAGCTCCTGGACGAGCTCATCGCCCGCGCGCGCGAGCGCGGCGACGAGGGGATCGCCGCCCGCGACGCCTTCCAGCTCCACGACACCTTCGGGTTCCCGATCGACCTCACGCTCGAGCTCGTCGCCGAGGCCGGCCTGGGGGTGGACGAGCGCGGCTTCGAGCTGCTGATGGACGAGCAGCGCGAGCGGGCGCGCAGCGCCGCCGCCACCGGCGACCCGCTCGCCCGCGACGCCGGGCGCGAGGCGGCCACCGCGCTCGCCGGGCAGGCCGGCTTCGCCACCGAGTTCACCGGCTACGAGACGACCGAGCAGGAGACGAGCGTCGGCGCGCTCCGGCGCGTGGGGGAGACGTGGCTGGCGAAGCTCGTCGAGTCGCCGTTCTACCCGGCGGGCGGCGGGCAGGTCTCAGACCGCGGCGCCCTCGAGTGCGCCGAGGGAGACTGCCGGGCGACCGTCACCGCGATCTACCGGCTCGGCGAGGACCAGGTCATCGCGCTCGAGCCGCAGGAGGGCGAGCTGCGCGAGGGCGAGCGCGTTCGCGCCGTCGTCGACCGCGCCGCGCGCCACGCGACCGAGGCGAATCACACGGCCACGCATCTGCTTCACGCCGCGCTGCGGGAACGCCTCGGCGACCACGTGCGGCAGGCCGGCTCGGCGGTGCAGCCCGACAAGCTGCGCTTCGACTTCACCCACGGCCAGGCGCTCGGCACCGACGACGTCGCGGCGGTCGAGGACGAGGTCAACCGCCGGGTGCTCGAGAACCTGCCGGTCCGCGCGCTCACCACGACGCTCGACGAGGCGCGCCGGCTCGGGGCGATGGCGCTGTTCGGGGAGAAGTACGGCGAGGTCGTGCGGATGGTCGAGGTCGGCGACGGCTCCTTCTCGCGCGAGCTGTGCGGCGGGACCCATGTGCGCTCGACCGCCGAGATCGGCGTCTTCAAGGTCCTCGGGGAGACCTCCTCCGCGGCGAACGTCCGCCGGATCGAGGCCGTGACCGGGCCGGCGGCGGTGGCGCTGCTGCGCGACCGCGACGCGCGGCTCGGAGCGGTGGCCGAGCGCCTGCGGGTGACTCCGGAACGGGCGCTCGACGCGCTCGCGGCCCGTGAGGAGAAGATCGCCGCGCTCGAGCAGGCGGCGCGCGAGGGCGGCGGCGGCGGGAACGGCGCCGTGGACCTCGACGCGCTCGCCGCCGGGGCGAGCGAGGTGGACGGCGCGCAGGTCCTCGCCGCGGCGGTGGCGGCGCCCGACCCCAAGGCGCTGCCGGATCTCGCGGACCAGCTCAAGACGCGGCTGGGGGACAGCGCCGTCGCGCTGGGCACCGTGGCCGAGGGGCGCGTGCACCTCGTCGTCTCGGTTGCGCCGGCGCTCGTGGCGCGCGGGGTGAAGGCCGGGGCCGTGGTCAAGGTCGCCGCCGAGGTGGCGGGCGGTGGCGGCGGCGGCCGGGACACCATGGCCCGCGCCGGCGGCCGCGATCCCGGGAAGCTCGACGAGGCGCTCGCCGCTGCGCGGAGCGCGATCGAGTCCGCCCTCGGCGGGAACTGACGGCGGGCGCGTGGGCCGGGTGCTCGCCCTCGACTACGGCAGCGCGCGTTGCGGGTGCGCGCTCAGCGACCCCACCGGCGTGCTGGCCAGCCCGCTCGAGGTGGTGGAGCGGCCCGGGACGAAGGCCGGCCTCGCGCGGCTGGCGGCGCTCGTGCGCGACCGCGAGGTCGAGCGCGTGATCGTCGGCTTGCCGCTGTCGCTCGGCGGCGGCGATACCGACCAGACCACGGAGACGCGCGCCTTCGCCGACCGCGTGCGCGCGGTGCTGCCCGACGGCGTGGCGCTCGACCTCTACGACGAGCGGTTCACCACGCGGATCGCGGAGCGGGGCGGGGGCACGGCGGCCGAGGACTCGCGCGCGGCCGCGGTGCTGCTCGAGGACTGGCTGGCGCGCCACGGGACGGCGGCGTGAGCCGGCGGGGGGAGCCGCGCGGCGAGCGCAGCGACGCGGAGCGCGAGGCGGCGCGACGCGAGCGGGAGGCGCGGCGGGCGGGACGCGGGCCGGCCGAGCCGGAGGCTCCGGTGCCGGCCCCGACGCCCGAGCCGCGCGCCCCGGATCCGGAGCCCGCTGCGCCCGCTCCCGACCCGGAGCCCGCTGCGCCCGCTCCCGACCCGCAGCCCGCCGCGCCCGCTCCCGACCCGGAGCCCGCCGCGCCGATGCCCGAGCCGCCCGCTCCCGACCCGGAGCCCGTGGCAACGCGGGAGCCACCCGCCCCTGACCCGAAGCCGGCCGACTCCACGACCGCGACCGCCGAGGGGCCCGTCCCGCCGTTCCACCCCGACGAGCGCCCGATCGGCACCAGGCGCGCGCCGGCTCCGCAGCCGGCGGCGGCGGGCGCCGGCCCATCGCCCCGCGGCCTCGCGGTCACCCGCACACGCGTCCTGGCCGGCGTCGGCCTCCTGCTCGTCCTCATCGCCGGCTGGTTCCTCGTCGCCCTCTTCCAGCCCTTCGGCGGCGATGGCCAGGGCACGGTCGCCGTGCGCATCCCCTCCGGCGCGAGCGTCGACGACATCGGCGACCTGCTCGAGCGCCGCGGCGTGGTCTCGAGCGCCTTCTTCTTCACGCTCCGCGCGCGCCTCTCGGGCGACGCCGGCAAGCTGCGCTCGGGCCCGCGC
>JBBSBL010000051.1:0-17866 GCA_038251325.1 Solirubrobacterales bacterium
GGCCAGCAGGCGATGCAGGAGGTCGGCGACGCGGTCGGGCTCCTCGCGCAGGCGGCGCGGGGTGATGCGGACGACGCGCCACCCGGCGAGCATCAGGCGCTGGTCCTTGCGGCGGTCGCGCTCGAACGCGGCGGCCGTGTCCTGGGTCGCGCGGGGGTCGAGCTCGGCGGCGAGCCGGGCGGCGGGCCAAGCGGCGTCGACCTCGACTCCCGGTCCCTCGCCGTCGTCGAGCGGGGGCCAGAGGTTGGTGCGCGGCCGAGGCGAGGCGGCGGGCATCGAAGAAGGCGAGGAATCGCTCCTCCCGCTCGTTGCGCGTGAGGCGCGCGTCGCGGACACCGGGGGGCGAGCAGCGATCGTAGGCCCGGCGTGCCGCGGCGCCGGGGATAGCGGTCGAGGAGCGTGCCGAGGTTGCCCGCGTCGAGGAGTCGAGCGATCTCCGCGCGCTCGGGGGCGCGCTCCGGGCGGGCCGGATCGAGGACGGCCGCCAGGTCGAGGAGCGTGCGGGCGGGGGTGGTGATGGGCAGGCCGTCGAGCGTGGTGCGCTCGTCGGGGGCCAAGTTCGTCGCGTGAAGCTCGAGGCGCGGGCGTGGCGGAAGTCGACGCGGCACAGTGACGTCGGTCCGTTCGCGCGAAGTGGGTCGGATGCCCCACGCGTCGGCGCCCGAGCGGTGGCTGATCACGGCGTCGTCGCCGACGGACAGGACAGCGGCGTGGCGGTGCCCTTGCGGCGTCAGCGTGCGATGGCCGACCACGAAGACGCCGACGAGAACCCGGGCAAGGAGACCGCTCTGCACGCGACGGTGAATCCCGCTCGACGAGAAGCCGAGCGCCACGAGCTGGCGGCGGGCCACCACGCCGCCCTGGCTCGTGGCCAAGGCCATCAGTTCGGTGTTCCGGCGATGCGATCGAGATTGTGTTCGGCTATCGGCAGGAATCTCGACCGCGTCCTCTCGAGCGGCATCGTCTCGATGCAGCCGTCACACGGGCGCGGCGTCTGGTGCCGACAGTGCGGAGGGCGTGCCGGCACGTGGAACAGAACGCAGCGCTCTACGGGCCCTCGACCGCCATCGGTGCGATGCGGCTGCGATCGGCGTCCGTGGTGACCGTCGATGGCGACCCCGTCTCGGGCGAGGGGGCAAACCCTGACGAGAGGCCCGCGCCGCCCACCGCGGAGAGCCCTCCGCTGCCCGCGTCGCCGAACCCGCACCCCTCGATGCCCCCGGACCCGTCGAGCGGGTCGCTCGACCCACCTACGTCGCCGCACGCCGCCTCGCCGCCCGCGGCCTCCGGCGCCATCCGCGCTACCGGATCGCCCCCGGCGAAGGCGTAGAGGTTCGGGTCGGCCGCGGCGGAGCGCGCGGGATCGCGCGCGGTGAAGCGGCCGGTCTCCGGGTCGTAGTCGCGGGGGCCGAGGCGGACGAGACCGGTGTCCGGGTCGGCGAGCCCCCCCGCGAAGCCGACCGCGAGGGGGAAGGAGGGCGCGGAGTCCTTGATGATCCGGCCGAAGCTGTCGGTGACGATCCGGCGGCGCACGGTGCCGGCCGCGTCGGCGACGACGTGGGGCGTGCCGCTCGCGTCGGTGGCGACCAGGAAGCGCCGGCCGCTCCGCTCGATGGCCAGGAGCAGGCCCGCGTCGTCGTAGAGGTAGTAGGTCACGCCGCCACCGGGACCGATCGTCGCGGTGACCCGCCAGGCGTCCCGCGGGTCGTCGTACAGGTAGCGCGTCATGCCGCCCGGACCCGCGCGCACGATCCGACGGCCGAGGCCGTCGTAGCGGTAGGAGATCGTCCGCCCGGCGACGATGGCACGGATCAGCTCGCCGTCGGCCGTGTAGGCGAACCGGTCGCCGCCGCGCCGCGTGACGAACCCGTCCGCGTCGACGGTGAACGCTATGTCCCCGGCCCGCGCGATGCGATCGCCGGTGTCGTAGGTCGTCGTCTCGGGCCGCCCCTCGTCGAGCCGGCGCGTGCTGCGATTGCCGTCGGCGTCCCATTCGTAGCGCTCCACGACGGCGCTCCCGCGCCGCACCCGGACCAGCCGCGACGCGGCGTCGTAGCCGAACGTGAGGGTCCGCCTGGCGAGCCGGCCCGCGTCGACGCGGCTCGTCTCGGCGCGCGCGACGACCCGCGAGGCGCCGTCGTAGCGCAGCGCCTCCCGGTAGACCAGCCGACCCGCCACCGTGTAGACGCGGGCGTCCGGCCGCCCGAGCCGGTCGACGCCGAACCGTGCCGCCAGAGGGCCTGCGCGCGCCCGGCTGACCCGCCCGCCCGGTGCGCGGCGGATGAAGGCGAAGGCGCCGATCCCGGTCGCCATGCCGTCGGGGTCGTGGGGGATGGCGAAGGCGGCCGCGACCCCGCCCACGGTCTCGGCGAGCCTGGTCAGCCGCCCGGCGCCGTCGTAGCGCAGGGCGGACGTCGCGTCGAAGGGGCCGCCCCACGTGAGGGAGGTCGGCGCCGCGCCGTCGTAGGCGAGCGCCAGAGTCGCCGCGGGCTCGGGCTGCGCCGCGCTCCCCGCGCCGGCGCGGATGAGCGTGGCCAGGCGATCGGTGTCGCCGGCGTAGATGAAGTTCGTCTGCACGCCGCCACCGGAGCGTCCGCTGAGGCGCCCGCCCGGATCCGCGAAGATGGCGATGCTCCGGCCCGAGGTCGGGTCCGGTGGCTGGGCGCTCGGCAGGGTCTGCCGCTCCAGGCGCCCCCCGCGCGTGAAGTCCTGGGTGAAGGCGGCGGTGTCGCCGGGCGCGGTCCACGAACGCTCGCGCCCCGCCGGGCTCACCGTCCGCGTGTACGTGCCCCCGCGTGGCAGCCGAACGCTCGTGCGGTGTCCGTCGGCGTCGTAGCCGTAGGTCACGGTGGCGCCCGCCTCGGTGACCGAGCGCAGACGGTCGGCCGCGTCCCAGCGTTGGTGGAGGGTCGGGCCGCCGGTCGGCGTCCGGGCGATCACGTGCCCCGCGGCGTCGTAGGCCAGGCGGAGCGCGCTCGATCCCTGCGTGGTGCGGGTCAGCCGGCCACGCCGGTCGAAGGTCCGGATGACCGGCGCCTCGCCGGGCGGGCGGATCCGCCGGACGCGACCGAGCCGGTCGAACGTCCAGGACCATCGCCTGCCCGCCGCGGTGCGCAGCGAGAGCGTGCGCGACGGCGCCGCGTAGACCCACGTCCGGCGGCGGCCGTCGATTGTGACGTCGTCCTGCAGCCGGGCGGGGGTCCAGCCGGCACCGAACGTGACCCGCCGCGTCCGGACGAGCGTGGTCGACCGGCCCGCCGGACTCCTGGTGGTGCTCGACTCGACGATCGGGGCAAGCAGCCCGAAGCGCGGGTCGGGGCCGCGTCGCTCCACGCTCGTGGTCCCGTCCGGCTCCCGCCGCCTCGTCGTCCCGTCGGGCGCCGTGATGACCGTCGCGGCCGCGCCGGCGGGCGAGGTCACCGTCCGGCGCGTCGACCCGTCCGGGCGTCGCTGGATGCGGTAGGTGGTCGTCTGGCCGTCGCCGTCGGTGGCCGCCACCGCCACGGTGTCCTCGTCGGCCGCCGTGCGGGCGAGATCGAGGCGCACGCCGTCCGGGTCGATCGCGCGGGTGAGCCGGCCGCGGTCGTCATACTGCAGCGCGGTGACGCCGCCGCCCGGATCCGTCATCGACCGCAGGAGGCCACCAGGCCCGTAGCCGAGTTCGTGCGCCCCGCCGAGCGGGTTCGTCACGGTGGCGAGATCGCCGTTGCGGGAGACGGCGAGGGTCGTCCGGGCGCCGCCCGGCGCGACGATGGCGGTCGGGCGGCCGTCGCGCTCGCGCAGGATCCGGGTGACCGCCCCGGAGCCGTCGACGATCGAGGTCAGGCGGCCGGTCGCGTCGTAGCCGAAGCGCAGGCGCAGGCCGTTCGTCAGTGCGTCGCGGGTCTCCAGATGGCGGCCGTGGCGGTCGAAGACGTCCACCATCCGCCCGTCGGCCGACGGGATGCGCAGCATGGAGGCGCCGAAGCCCGGGAACGGGGACCCGGTGCGGCGCAGCACGCCGCCCGGTCCCGCGTAGACGACCGAGCCGTCCGGCAGGACGGTCAGCCCATCGGAGCCGGCCATGCACTCGGCCAGCGGGACGACCGACTCCGGAACGCTGCGGCGCCCGCATCGGCTGTCGCCGGCGAACGGCGTGAGGCGGCCGGTGGTCGAGACCGACACGATGGGCGCACGCCCGCTGGCGTAGGTCTCGGCGCTGGCGATGTAGAGCGTCCCGTCCAGCGCCACGCCGAGCCGCCGCGGGGCCGGGACGCCGATCCCGGTGGCCCGGCCCGACGCCGCCCCGGCCTTCTCCTCGCCGGTCCCGGCCACCACGGCGATGCTCCCGTCCGGCGTGAGCCGCAGCACGCGGTTCTGGTACTCGGTGGCGAGATAGACCGAGCCGTCCGGACCGAGCGCCGGGTGCGCGGGGATGCCGAGGCGCACCGCGCGGCCGGGCTGCGGCGTGGTCGAGACCTCGGCGGTCCCCCCGCCCGCCAGCGTTCCGATTCGCCCGTCGGGGGCGATGCGGCGCAGGCGGCCGCCGTTGTAGTCGTCGAGGTAGACCGCGCCGTCGGGACCGACCGCGAGCGAGGAGGCGTTGACGAACGCGTCCTTCGCCGGGATGCCGTCGGCCTGGTCGGTCGCGCCGACGGCGCCGGCCACCGTCGTGATCGTCCCGTCCGGCGCGATGCGGCGGATCTGCTGATCGGGCGAGGTGGACGGCCCGACCGCGACGAGCAGGTAGACCGATCCGTCCGGACCGGCGGCGACGTCGAGGAGCCGGCGGCCGAGGCGGGCGCGGGAGGCGGGGCCGCCGTCCCCGGTCGGCGCGCCGCGCTCGCCGTTGCCCGCGAAGCCGCGCAGCCGGCCATCCGGTGTGATGCGGTAGACGCGTCGCCGCGTCGGGTCCGCGACGTAGACGGTCCCGTCCGGCCCGGAGGCGATATCGGCGGTCGGCAGGCGTGCGTCCGTCGCGTCGATCGCGCCGCCGGCGCCGTGCGGGACGCCGGCCCGCCCCCCGCCGGCGATGCGGCGGGCCGCCGGCGTCGCGCCGGTCCGGGCGACGCTCCCGTCCCCGCGGAAGAGCGCACGCGCGCCCGGGTCGTAGCTGTCGTGGACGTCGAGCGTGAACCCGCCGAGGCCGTCGGTGTCGCGCGGGTCCGGCACGCCGAGCGGGCGGGTCACGGTCTGGACGAGGCGCAGTTCCGTCTGCCCCCGACCCGGGTCGTCAGCCGGATAGACGTTCGTCAGCGTGATCCGGGCGTCCGCCGCTCCGGTCACCGGCCGCCCCCACCCGTCGCGCCCATCCCACACCAGCCGGAAGCGCTGATCGGGTCGCGGCGGGTAGCTCCTCGCGAAGTGACGCCCGGCGACGTCGACGGACACCTCGACGCGCTTCAGCGGACCCGGGACCTCGGCGCCGGTGACCGGGAGCTCGATGGTGCGCGTCGGCAGATACCCCGGCTGGCGGTCGGAGCGGTATCGCAGCGAGAACGGCGTGCCGGCCACGGGGATCGTCTCGCCGACGCTCTGCCGCTCGCAGCCCGCGTCGACGCCGCCGATCGGCTCGCAGCCGGGGGTCGTCTCCGGCGTGCCGTTCCCCGCGCCCACGCCCGCGCCGCGCGGGCCCCCGGTCCCTGGGGGCGCGGGCCCGGTCGCCTCGACGATTGGGTCTGCCGCCCGCGATGCCGGCGCCCTCACCGCGGCGCCGTCGCCGGCGGGCGCGAGGCGCACGTCGTCGACGGCGAGGATCTCCTGCCAGCCGGGCGTCATCTCCCGCTGGGCGGGAAGGTAGCCCGGGTGCGTCACGTCGATCACGACCCGGCCTCCGCCGTTCACCGCCAGGTCGTAGGTCCCGCCGTCGCGCGAGGTCGCGACGCCGAGCTCGGGGTGCCCGAGCACCCGGACGCGGGCGCCGGCGAGCGGCCGGTCCCCGCCGTCGCGCACGCGCCCGCGCACCAGGGCGATCCGGCGGGCGTCGAGCGCTCCCGCCGCCACGCCCCGCTGCTGCGCCTCCGGTCCCGACCACAGGAACCGCGTCCGGTCGGCCACCGAGGCGGCACGGCGAGCGAGCGGCGGGGCGACCGGCTCGCCGGGCGGCGGCGCGGGTGGCGGCGGAGCGCGGCCCTCCAGAGCCCGCGGGACCACGCCCGGCAGACCCGGCAGGGCCGGGACGATCCGCAGGCGCACCCTCGCGGTGCGACACGGTACTCGCGACGGCCTACCCGGCCGCGGCGGGTCGGCGCCGCCGACGCAGGCGAGCACCCGGTAGACGCCCGCCCGCACGTCGAGCGGGATCCGCAGCGAGATCCCGCGCCGGAGCCTCCGCCCGTCGTCCGGCGCGGCGAAGCGGTCCCCGCGCGCCGGGAGGCGGAGGTCCGCTCGGTCCGGCGTCGCGTCGCGGGAGAGCCAGACGGACACCGTCGAGGGCGCCGTCTCCGCCTCGGAACGCTCCCCCACGGTCGCGCTCAGCAGCAGCGGTGCCCCGGGCCGGAGCGCGGACGGCGGGTCGCCCAGCCCCACCACGGCCAGGCCGGAGCGGGGGGACGCCGCGCGGGCCGCCACCGCCGGCATCGACAGCAGGAGGGCCGCGAGCAGCGCCGCCGCCGCCCGCCGGCTCATCGGCCGCGCAGCCGCAGGTAGGCGACCGAGATCACCAGCCCCGCCATCGGGGCGATGACGAGGTTGACCGCGGCGTCGGCGGCGACCGCGGCGGCGAGATGGTCGCCGAGCACCGACTCCGCGAGCTGCTCGAGGAGGTCCGGCACCAGCCACTCGACGCAGATCATCGCGACGGCGGTCGGGCCGAGCAGCCGGCCGTGGCCGCGCGTGAGGGCGAAGGAGCGCCGCATCGCCGCGATCGCGCCGGCGCGCTCGAGCGACACGACGGGGGTGGTGAGCGAGAGGCGGAACATGAGCAGGAGGCCGGGCACGATGAAGAGCACGAGCCCGACGCCAAAGGCGACGCCCACGAGGACGGAGGCCAGGGCGAGGGACGGGAGCACCCGCGCGGTGCCGAGCAGCGCCGTGCGCATCGAGACCGTCGCGCCGCGCCGGTCGAGGTCGGCGAGCTCCTCGCAGTAGCCGTAGTAGAGCAGGGCGGAGATGAAGCCGAGCACCTCGGCCACCGCCGCGGCGGCGAACCGGCCGGGCGACTGGCCGACGACGAACGGCCCGAGCAGCACCGTGGGGACGCCGAAGGCGACGAAGAGCACGACCCCCGGTACGAGCAGGGCGGCCGGGTGGCGCCGGAAGATCGCCCACGCGTCGGCGTAGACGCGGACGATCTTCGGCGCGCGGTCAGGCGACGCGGCGACGGACACGACGCCGGACGCTACCCGCTCGGCTCACGCGGCCGACCCGGTGCTCACTTCACGTAGCCCGACTCCTTCAGGTACTGCGACGCGGCCTGGGCCGGCGTCTCCTTGTCGAGGTCGACGCGCGCGTTGAGCTCCTGGATGGCCGCGGCGTCCAGCCCCTTGTTCACCAGCACGACGACCTTCTCGAGGTCCGGCCCGGCCTGCTTCACCGTCGCGTCCTTCACGAGCAGCGTCGAGTTGTAGGGCGGGAACATCCCCTTGTCGTCCTTCAGCAGCACCACGCTGTCGCGCTTGTTCTGCGGGTCGGTGGTGAAGACGATCGAGAGGTCGGCCTGGCCCTTCTGCAGCACCTCGTGCCGCAGCGACGGATCGACCGGGGTGAAGGACTTGAACTTCAGCCCGTAGACCTTCTGCAGGCCGAGCAGGCAGTCGAGCCGCTGGCGGCACTCGGGCGTCCCGTAGAGCGAGAGCTTCTGGGACTTGCCCTGCAGGTCGGAGATCTTCACCAGGCCGAGCTGCTTGGCCTTGGCCGCGTTCACGCCGACCTCGTTGGAGGAGGTGAACGGGGTCGGGGGCAGCGCGACGATCCCCTGCTTGGCGAAATCGCTCTTCACCTGCCCGAAGGCGGCGCCCGCGTTCTTGGGCAGCTTGTCGGTCGGCACGTTGAAGAACGAGAGCAGCGCCGTCCCGGTGTACTCGGGATAGGCGGAGATCTGGCCGGACTTCAGCGCGGCGAGCGCCGTCTTCTCGTCGCCGAGGTTGAGCGCCGTCTTGACCGTGTAGCCGGCCGCGGTCAGCGCCTGGGCGTAGATCTCGCCGAGGATCTTCTGCTCGGTGAAGTTCTTCGAGCCGACGGTGAGCGTGACCTTTCCGTTGGCGGAGTTGGCGCTGATCGCCGCGCCGGAGGAGCTGCCTCCGCTCGTAGAGGTGGACTTCTTGTTGTCCGAGCCGCAGCCGGCCGCGACGAGCAGGAGGGCGGCGAGGGCGAGAGCGAGGATGCGGGTGGGTCTCATGTCGAGGTCTGCCTTCCGAGTCGAGGGAACGCGAGGGTGCGGCGCGCCTTCGGCGCCGACGTGGTGAGGCGCAGGCCGCGTGGAGTCACGGCCCGCTGCAGCAGCGCGAAGCTGAGCTCGGCCGCGACGGCGACCAGGGCGACGAGGATCGCCGCGCCGAGGCGGCCGTCGGTGCCGTAGACGCCGCCGGCGATGATCGGGTCGCCGAGCGTCACGACACCGGCCAGCGGCGCGATCGTGGCGGTGGCGATGACGTTGACCACCGACGTCCGCAGGCCGCCGAAGATGAGCGGGAGGGCGAGCGGCAGCTCCACCTTGCGCACGACCTGAGCGCCCGTCAGGCCCATCCCGCGCGCGGCGTCGACGAGCTCGCGATCGACCTGGCGCACCCCGACGTAGGTGTTGGTGAGGATCGGCGGGATCGCGAGCAGGACGAGGGCGAGCGTGACGTTCGTGAACCCCACCCCGAGATAGGCGACGAAGAAGGCGATCAGCGCGAGGCTCGGCACTGCGCGCCCCACGTTGGAGAGCGACGTGGCGAGGAACTCGCCCTTGCCGATGTGCCCGAGCCAGAGCGCGAGCGGGATCGCGATGAGCGCGGCGATGCCGACCGAGACGCCGGTCAGCTCGAGGTGCTTCCAGAGCAGCGGGAGGAGCTGGTCGCCACCGACCTGGGTGCCGCCGCTGCGCGCCTCGCGCGAGTGGAGGATGAAGTCGATCGCGTCGCCGAACTGGTTCACGACGCCGCCGCCCGCCGCCACGGCACGAGGATCCGCTGGGCCCCGAGCAGGATGACGTCGAAGAGGATCGCCAGCAGAATGCACAGGCCGCCGGCGACGACCACGTTCGACTTGAAGGTGATGTCGGCGAAGATCTCGCCGCCGAGGCCGCCGGCGCCGGCGAAGAAGGCGAGCGTGGCGAGGCCGACCGTGCTCGTCGCCGCGATCCGCAGCCCGGCGATGATCTCCGGCAGCGCGAGCGGCAGCTCGACCTGGCGCAGCAGCTGGCCATCGGTGAGGCCCATCCCGCGGCCCGCGTCCTTCGCCTCATCGGGCACGTTGTCGAAGCCGGCCATGACGTTGCGGAAGATGATCAGCAGCGTGTAGGCGGTAAGGGCGATCAGGGCGGTCAGCGCGCCGCGGCCCGTGATCGGCTGGAGCAGGAAGAAGACCGCGATCGAGGGCAGCGTGTAGAGGATGCCGGTCACGCCGACGACGGGGCCGACGAGCCAGCGACGGCGGTGGGCCACGAGCGCCAGCGCGAAGGCGATGAGGAAGCCGAGCACGACCGCGATCACCGAGAGGTACACGTGCTGCCAGAACGGCGTGAGGTAGCGGTCGAGGTTGTTGGCGATCCAGTCCGGGCAGAAGCCGTTGTCGGCCACGCAGGAGCTGCCGCTGCGATTCCGCGCCTCGAACGCGGCGAGCACGAGCGCCGGCGCGATCACGCCTCGATCCGCTCCGCCGGGTCGATCTCCCGCGTGTCGCGCTGCGCCAGCAGCGAGGAGACGATCTCGACCGACAGCACGCCCACGACCGCCCCGCGCTCGTCCACCACCGGTCCGTACTGCGTGCCCGCGGCGAGCAGGTCCGACAGCGCGTCTCGCAGGACCGCGTCGCGGTCGAGGATCGGCTCGGGACCGCTGTCGGGCGGCAGCTCGACCCGCTCGCGGGCGAGGTCGCGGTCCGAGAGCCAGCCCAGCGGCCGGCCTTCGTCGTCGATGACGAGGGGATGGGGGAGATCGGACTCCTCCACCTGGGCACGGGCCGCGGCCGTCGTGTCGCCGGCCCGCACCCGCGGCGCCTTCCACAGGTCGAGGTCGCGCACGCGCAGCAGCGAGAGGCGCTTGAGCGCGCGGTCGGCGCCGATGAAGTCCTCGACGAATTCGTCGGCGGGATCGACGAGCAGCTCGGCCGGGGAGGCGTACTGCGCGAGCTCGCCGCCGGCCTTCAGCACCGCGATCTTGTCCCCGATCTTGATCGCCTCGTCGATGTCGTGGGTGACGAAGACGATCGTCTTGCGCAGGCGGGCCTGGAGGCGCAGGAACTCGTTCTGCAGCCGCGTGCGGTTGATCGGGTCGATGGCCCCGAAGGGCTCGTCCATGAGCATGAGCGGCGGGTCCACCGCGAGCGCCCGCGCCACGCCGATGCGCTGGCGCTGACCCCCGGAGAGCTGCGCGGGGTAGCGGTCGCGCGTCTCCTCGACATCGAGGCCC
The DNA here is from genome assembly GCA_038251325.1 of Solirubrobacterales bacterium. GTDB lineage: Bacteria > Actinomycetota > Thermoleophilia > Solirubrobacterales > Solirubrobacteraceae > JBBSBL01. The sequence continues at coordinate 10,533 of JBBSBL010000051.1, forward strand.
ACGAGGTCGAGCAGCTCCTCCACCCGGGCCGCGGTGCGCGCCTTGGGCCAGCCGAGCAGCCCGGGGACCGTGGCGATGTTCCCCGCCACCGTGAGGTGCGGGAAGAGCCCGATCTGCTGGATCGCGTACCCGGTCTCGCGGCGCAGCTCATACGGGGTGCGCTCCTTGACGCTGCGCCCGCCGACGAGGATGTCGCCGCTCGTGATGTCGATCATGCGGTTGACCATCCGCATCGCGGTCGTCTTCCCGCAGCCCGACGGCCCGACGAGGACACAGATGTCGCCCGCCGGAACCTCGAAGGAGAGGTGCTCGATGACCGGCGTCTCCGACCCGGGATACGTCTTGGAGACGTCGCTGAACTCGAGCGTGGCGGCCGGGCGGGCGTCGCCGGATGCGGGGCGGGACTCGTCGGTCATCGCGGGAAAGCGGATCGACAGTACTTCAATCAGGTCGGCGGCCCGCGTCAGCGTCGGGACCGGGTTAGCATCGCTGCGGTGAGCACCGTACGCGAGGCGAGCTTCGACTTCCTGCGCCGGCAGGGCATGACGACGGTGTTCGGCAATCCGGGGTCGACCGAGCTGCCGATGCTCGCCGGGTTCCCGGACGACTTCCGCTACGTGCTCGGGCTCCAGGAGGCGGTGGCCGTGGGCATGGCCGACGGTTTCGCGCAGGCCTCGGGCCGCCCGACACTCGTGAACCTCCACACGGCGCCGGGAGTCGGCAACGCGATGGGGGCGATCTTCAATGCGCAGGCCAACCGCTCCCCGCTGGTGGTGACCGCCGGCCAGCAGGTGCGCGCGCTCATGACCCTCCAGGCCAACCTCACCAATCGCGACGCGACCCGCATGCCCCATCCGCTGGTGAAGTGGAGCTACGAGCCGCCCCGCGCGGAGGACGTCCCGCACGCGCTGGCCCGGGCCACGCACCTCGCCGCGCTCCCGCCGCGCGGGCCGACGTTCCTGTCGATCCCGATGGACGACTGGGCGGCGGAGGTCGACGCCGACGCGGCCGGCCACGCCACCGGCCGCACCGTCGGCGGGCGCGCCGTGGCCGATCCGGACGCCGTCGCCGCGCTGGCCGCGCGGCTCGACGCCGCGGGGCAACCGGTGCTCGTCGCCGGCCCCGGTCTCGACTCCGAGGCGGGCTGGGCGGCGGCGGTCGCCCTGGCCGAGGCGCACGGTCTGCCGGTGTGGGCCAGCCCGGCGCCGGGCGGCGGCCGGCTCGGCTTCCCGGAGGGCCATGCCCACTTCCAGGGGATCCTGCCGCCGGCGATCGGCCCGCTGGGGGAGACGCTCGCGGGCCACGACCTCGTGCTCGTCTTCGGGGCGTCGGTCTTCAGCTACTACCCGAACCTCCCGGGGCCGCTGCTGCCGCCGGGCGCGGCGCTGGTGGCGATCACGGCCGACCCCGACGAGGCGGCCCGGGCGCCGATGGGGGACGCGATCGTCGCCGATCCGGTGCTGACGCTCGCGGCGCTGGCCGCCGCGGCGGGCGGCTCGGACCGCCCTGCGCCGGCGGCGCGGCCCGCCCCGGAGGCGGTGGAGCCGAGCGACCCCATGAGCGCCTCGGGGGCGATCGCGGCGCTCGCCTCGGTGTTCCCGGCGGACGGCATCGTCGTGCTCGAGGCGCCGTCGGCCACGCTGGCCGTGCGCAACCGGCTGCGCCTGGAGCGGCCGGGCAGCTACTACTTCGGCGCGGGCGGCGGGCTGGGGTTCGGGCTCGCGGCGGCCGTCGGCGTCGGCTTGGCCGAGCCCGAGCGGCCGGTCGTGGCGATCGTCGGCGAGGGATCGGCGCAGTACGCGATCCAGGCGTTCTGGAGCGCCGCGGCCTACGACGTGCCGCTCACGGTGCTCGTCCTGCGCAATGAGGAGTACGCGATCCTCAAGTGGTTCGCCGGGCTGGAGGGCGTCGAGGGCGCGCCGGGCCTGGACCTGCCGGCGCTGGACGTCGCGGGCGTGGCGGCGGGCTACGGCGTAGAGGCACGGACCGCGGGCGGCGAGGAGGAGCTGCGCGAGGCGCTGCGCACGGCGATCGCCGCGCCGACGCCGCAGGTCGTCGAGGTTCGCGTGGCGCCGGGGATGGCGCTGGCCTGAGCGATGGCGCTGCTCGACCCGGTCGTCGAGCGGATCGCGCCGAGCCCGAGGCCCGCGGCGCCCGACCGCGCGCCCGACGCGCTCGCCGCCGGCACGCCGGCGCCGCTGCGGCGAGACCTCGAGGCGCTGCTCGGCGCCGACCGCGTGCTCGCGCGCGCGAGCGACCTCGTCCGCTACGCGTCCGACGCCAGCCCCTACCGGCGCTTCCCGCGCGCGGTGGTGATGGCCCGCGACGCGGGCGAGGTCGCGAACGTCCTCGCCTACGGACGGCGCGCCGGGGTGCCGGTGACCCTGCGCTCCGCCGGCACCAGCCTGAACGGCCAGGCCCAGGGCGACGGGATCCTCGTCGACGTCCGCCGGCACTGGCGCGGGGTGGTGGTGGAGGACGGCGGGGCGCGCGCCCGCGTGCGCCCCGGCACGGCGCTCGGGTTCGTGAACCGCGTGCTCGCCCGTCACGGGCGGCGGCTCGGGCCCGACCCCGCCAGCGCCGAGGTCGCGACCGTCGGCGGCGTGATCGCCAACAACTCCGGGGGGATGCGCTGCGGCGTCGTGGCCGACAGCTACCGCACCGTGCGCTCGCTCACCTTCGTCCTGCCGTCCGGGACGACGATCGACACCGCCGGTCCGGACGCCGGGGCCGAGTTCGCGGCGCACGAGCCGGCGCTCGCCGCCGGCCTGGAGGAGATCCGCGACGAGATCCGCGCCGACCCCGCGCTGGCCGAGCGGATCCGGCGGAAGTTCGAGATCAAGAACACCACGGGCTACCGGCTCTGCGCGTTCCTCGACGCCGACGAGCCGCTCGAGATCTTCCGCCGGCTGCTCGTCGGCTCCGAGGGCACGCTCGCCTTCCTCGCCGAGGCGGTGATGGACACCGTCCCGGTGCCGTCGCGCACCACCGTGGCCTGGGTCCACTTCCCCGACATCGACGCCGCGACGGGGCCCGTGCCCGGCCTCGTCGCCGCGGGCGCCACCGCCGTCGAGCTGATGGTCGCGCCCGCGCTCATGGTCGCGAGCCATTCGATCCCCGGGACCCCGGAGCACTGGCGCGAGTTGCCGCCCGAGTCCGCGGCGCTGCTCGTTGAGCTCGGCGCGGAGGATGACGCCGGCCTGGACGCGCAGGTCGCGGCCGCGGAGGCGGTGCTCGCCGGGGCGCCGCTCCTCCGCCCCGCCGGGTTCACCCGCGACCGCCACGCCATCGAGGTCGCTTGGACGGTGCGCGAGGGGATGTTCGGGCTCGTCGGCAAGCTCCGCCCGCCCGGCAGCGCGCTCATCACCGAGGACGTGTGCGTGCCGCCGGCGCGGATCGCCGAGTCGGCGCGCGACATCCAGGCGCTGCTCGGGAGGCACGGGTTCCTCACCGGGGTGGCGGGCCACGCGTCGGCCGGGAACCTCCACTTCATGCTCACGCCGGACTTCGCCGAGCCCGGCGAGCGCGAGCGCTACGAGGCATTCATGGGCGAGCTGGTCGACCTCGTGGTGGACGGCTATGACGGCTCGCTCAAGGCCGAACACGGGACCGGGGTGAACATGGCCCCGTTCGTGGAGCGGGAGTGGGGCGCCAAGGCGACCGGCCTCATGTGGCGGGTCAAGGCGCTGGCCGACCCCGACGGCGTGCTCTCGCCCGGCGTCGTGCTGAACCGCGACCGCGGCGTCCACCTGCGCGACCTGCAGAGCACGCCCGCCATCGAGGAGGAGGCGACCGCGTGCGTGGAGTGCGGCTTCTGCGAGCCGGTCTGCCCGAGCCGGGACCTGACCACGACGCCCCGCCAGCGGATCGTGCTCCGCCGCGAGATGGTCCGCCAGCCGCAGGGCTCGCCGATGCAGCGGGCGCTACTGAGCGAGTTCGCCTACGACGGTCTGGAGACGTGCGCGGCCGACGGCACCTGCGCGCTCGCGTGCCCGCTGAGCATCGACACCGGCGCGCTCGTCAAGCGCCTGCGGGCGAGCCAGCACGGGCCGGCCGCGGAGCGCGCCGCGCTCGCGCTCGCGCGCCGCTGGAGCACGATGGAGCGAGCGGCCCGTGGCGGCCTTCGAGCGGGGGGCGCGCTGGGCGAGGCGCCCCTGGCCGCAGCGAGCGGCGCGGTGCGCACGGTGGTCAGCCGCGAGATCGTGCCCGCCTGGCCGGCGGAAATGCCGGCGCCGGCGCCGGCGACGCTCCCCGTCACCGAGCGGGCGGGGGCGGTCGCGGTCTACTTCCCCGCATGCATCAATCGCATCTTCGGCGCCGCGCCCGACGCGCCGGAGGGGCCGAGCCTGCCCGCGGCGCTCGTGGCGGCCTCCGCGCGGGCCGGGCGGCCGCTGTGGATCCCGCCGGACGTCGCGGGCCACTGCTGCGGAACGCCATGGGGGTCGAAGGGCTACGCCGAGGGCCACGCGTTCGCGACCCGGAAGCTGGCCGCGGCGCTCTCGCGCTGGACCGAGGGCGGCCGGCTGCCGGTCGTCGTCGACGCAACCTCCTGCACCCACGGGATCCTCGCCGACGTCCTCCCGCAGCTCGACGAGGCGCCCCGCCCGGCGGTCCTCGACTCGATCGCCTGGGCCCACGAGGAGTTGCTCCCGCGGCTGGAGATCCACCGCCGCGCCGCGCGCGTCGCGGTCCATCCGCCGTGCTCGAGCCGGCACCTCGGGCTCGCCGGAGCGCTGGAGGTGGTGGCGCGGGCCCTCGCCGACGAGGTCGACGTCCCGACCGCCGCCACGTGCTGCGGCTTCGCCGGCGACCGCGGGCTGCTCCACCCCGAGCTGCCCGCCTCCGCCCTGGCCGAGGAGGCGGCGGAGCTGGCCGGCCGCCCGCGCGACGCCGCGGTGTGCAGCAACCGGACCTGCGAGATCGGGCTCCGGCAGGCGACGGGCGAGCCCTGGTCCTCGTTCGTCTTCCTGCTCGAGGCCGCGACGCGGCCGGGCGCCGGGGACCCGGCCGCGAGCGCCGGTTGAGCGCTCGCGGCAGGTCCGGGGCGCCTACCCGCCCGAACGCGGGCGGTGCGTGACCTCGACGTCCTCGGCGTCGAGGATCGCCCAGCCGACCCGCTCGATGAGCTGGTCGCAGAAGTGCTCGCTCTCGATCTGGGCGGGCACGACCCGCTCGGTGAGCAGGACCCTCCCGTCGCGAGCGGACGACTCAGTCTCGACGATGATGCGGGGCACGGCCACCTCCTTGGTCGTTCTCGTGGTCGCGAGCGACAATGCGCCACCCGCCTAATGCTGCGGTCACGCCAGGCTTAAACCCGGCCCGACCGCGCAGGGGCCGCGCGTGTGGTCGTGGCCCGGCGCCTCTGCGATGATCGATCGCGATGGCCGTCGCGCCCACCACAGCGCCCGAGGACCGGCTCGCGCGGTCGGCGCAGGCGCTGGCGCCGCTGGCGGCGGAGCACGCGGAGACGGGGGATCGCGACCGCCGCCTCGCCGATCCGGTCGTGGCGGCGATCGCCGGGGCGGGGCTTGTCCGGGCGCTTGTCCCGGCGGCGGCCGGCGGCGGGGAGGCCGAGCCGCAGGCCTTCCTCGACGCCGTCGAGGCGCTGGCGGGCGGCGACGCCGCGGCGGCGTGGATCGTCGCGGTGTGCGGGACCGGCGGCATGCTCGCCGCCTACCTCGCGCCGGAGGTCGCGCGCGAGGTCTACGGCGATCCGGGCTCGATGGTCGGCGGGGTGTTCGCGCCGATGGGCCGCGCCGTGCCCGACGGCGACGGCTTCCGGGTCAGCGGGCGCTGGCGCTTCGCGAGCGGCTGCGGTCACGCGACATGGCTGATGGGCGGATGCCTGGTGGCGGACGGCGAGGACGTGCGGCGGCTGCCCTCCGGCGCGCCCGACATCCGGCTCGCGCTGTTCCCGGCCGGCGCCTACGCCGTGCACGACACGTGGGACGTCGCCGGACTGCGCGCCACCGGGAGCCACGACATCGCGCTCGAGGATGCCCACGTGCCGGCGTCGCGGACCGCGTCGCTGCTCTCCGATGCGCCGGTATCCGATGGTCCGCTCTACGCCTTCCCGCCCTTCGGCCTGCTCGCGCTCTCGATCGCCGCGGTCGGCCTCGGCATCGCGGCCGCCGCGATCGACGACCTCGTCGCGCTCGCCGGCGGCAAGACCCCGACGGGGTCGGCCAAGCCGCTCGCCGCGCGTGCCGACACGCAGGCGCGGGTGGCGCGGGCCCAGGCCGGCGTCGACGCGGCGCGGGCGCTGGTCCGCGAGGCCGTCGCCGCGGCGTGGACGCAGGCGCGCGAGGGTGGCGAGGTCGGCGTCGACGCGCGCGCCGCGCTCCGCCGCGCCGCGAGCCACGCGATGGGCGCGGCCGCCGCCGCGGCCGACGCGATGTACGACCTCGCCGGCGGAAGCGCCGTCTACGCGTCGAGCCCGCTCCAGCGCCGCCACCGCGACGTCCACGTCGCCACGCAGCACATGCTCGTCGGGCCGGCGACGTGGGAGCTGGCGGGACGGATCGCCCTCGGCGTCCCGACCGACGCCACGCAGCTCTAACCGCCGCGCCCGGGCGTCAGGCGCCCGCCGAGGCGTAGGCGTCCTTCGCCGCGGTGTAGCGGTCCAGCGCGGCCTCGACGTCGTCCGCCGGCGCGGCCGGCAGGTACCACAGGCCGCGGGTCACCCCGGCCTGCGCGTAGCGCTCGATCAGCGCCGGGTCGGTCGGCGCGAGCTGGAGCGTGGTCGGGATCGGTTCGCGACCGGCCTCGGCGGCGCGGTCGGCCAGCGACGCGACCCGCGCGATCATCCGGTCCTCGTCGCCGAAGCGGTTCGGATACCAGGCGTCGCCGTAGGCGACGACGCGGTCGAAGACCGTGCGCCCGTTGCCGCCGACGAGGACCGGCGGGTAGGGCGACTGCGCCGGCTTGGGCCATGACCACGTCGGCTCGAAGCGCACGTGGCGCCCCGCGTAGCTCGCCTCGTCCTGGGTCCACAGCGATTTCATCGCCTCGACGTGCTCGCGCATGCGCCCGAAGCGCGTGCGCGGATCGACGCCATGGTCCTCCATCTCCTCCTCGTTCCAGCCCGCCCCGACGCCGAACAGGAACCGGCCGCCCGAGATCTGGTCGAGGGTGGCGACGGCCTTCGCGGTGACGATCGGGTCGCGCTGGGCGACGAGGCAGATGCCGGTGCCGACGCGCAGGCGCTCGGTCGCCGCCGCGGCGGCGGTGAGCGCGACGAAGGGGTCGAGGATGCGCGCATACTCGCGGGGCAGCTCGCCGCCCGGCGGGTAGGGCGTGCGCCGGCTCACCGGGATGTGGGTGTGCTCCGGGAA
>JBBSBL010000052.1:0-17846 GCA_038251325.1 Solirubrobacterales bacterium
GACGCGGGCGCGGCGCTGAGCCACGCGCTGCTGCCCCTCGCCCGCTCGGGCCTCCTGGCCGTCGCGGTGGTCTGGGCACTCGCCGCGATGGTGCTGCCGTGGCTGGTGCGGGGCCGCCACCTGGCCGTCGACATCGTCCTCGCGGCGACGTGGGCCGGCGCGACGGCGGCGGGCGCCACCGCGGTGGCCCGGGCCGTGGGTGGCGTGCCGGCGGGGGTCGATCCCCGGGGAGCGGTGGCGGGGGCGCTGGCCGGCGCCGCCGTCGCGGTCGCGGTCCGGCACCTGGAGCCTCCCCCGCCGCGAGAGCCCGCGGGAGAGCTCCCGCGCGAGCCGTCGGCCGCTCGCGGGGGCGCTCTCCCGTAGCATGGCCGGGCGGCGCAGCGGCCCCGCATGAGCGTGCTGAGAAGCCTGGAGAGCAAGATCGCCGGCCTGGTCGAGGGCACGTTCTCGCGCGCCTTCCGTTCCGAGGTGCGCCCGGTCGAGATCGCGCGCAAGCTCGCGCGGGAGATGGAGGAGCACAAGAGCCTCTCGGTCTCGCGGGTTTACGTCCCGAACGAATACTTCGTGTACCTCTCCGGCGAGGATCGCGAGCGCTTCGCGGAGTTCGAGGAGGCCCTGCGCGGCGAGCTCGCCGCCTACCTGCTCGAGCACGCGCGCCGCGAGCGGCTCGTGCTGCTGTCGCGCCCGAGCATCGAGTTCCGCACCGACGATCGCCTGCGCCTGGGGGAGTTCGGCATCCAGGCCCGCCTGGTCGACGCCGCCGACGAGGCGGCCGAGCCCGAGCAGGGCCAGGCCGGCCACACGATGGTCTACTCCACGGCCGAGCGGCTGCGCGAGCCGCTGGAGGAGCGCGCGCAGGCCCGCCAGAGCCGCGCGGTGATCGTCGTCGAGGGCCGCCGGGTCGTCGTCGGGCCCTCCGGCGCGGTGATCGGCCGCAGCCGCGACTGCGACGTCGTGGTCGACGATCCCAACGTCTCCCGCCGTCACGCCGAGGTGCGGCCGAGCGGAGGGTCGTGGGTCGTCGGCGACCTCGGGTCCACGAACGGCGTCCGGGTCAACGGGGTCGCGATCCGCCGCCCGCAGGCGCTCGCCAGCGGCGACCGCGTCGAGCTCGGGACGATCTCCCTGACGTTCGAGACCGAGTAAGCGCGGCGTGCTGGAGCCGGTCTCCGTCGCGCTGAAGTTCGGCTTCCTGGCCGTGCTCTACCTGTTCCTGCTCTGGATCGCCCGCAGCGCGCTCAAGGACCTGCGCCGCGGCCGCGGCGAGCGGGCCGCGCCCGCCGCGGCGGGCGGGACGGCGGCGCCCGACGACGCCACCGGGCTCCACCCCGCCTCCGAGGGACTCCTGCCCCACGCCGCGGTCGACCCCGCGGGCGCGCGACTCGTGGTGGAGTCCGCCCCGGGCCACGAGTCCGGGTCGAGCTATGAGATCGGCCCGGGCGCGACCCTCGGCCGGGGCAACGTCGAGATCAAGCTCGAGGACCCCTTCGCCTCCGGGCACCACGCCCGCCTGAGCGTCGAGGGGGGCGTCGTCGTGATCGAGGACCTCGGCTCGACCAACGGCACCTACCTCAACGAGGAGCCGCTCTCGGGCCCCCAGCCGCTCCATCCCGGCGATCGCATCCGCATCGGCGACAGCGAGTTCTCCTACCAGACGTGAGCCTCCGGATCGCCGAGCACTTCGAGCTGTCGGACACCGGGCGCCAGCGCCGGGCGAACGAGGACTCCTTCCTGGCCCGGGCGCCGATGTTCGTCGTCGCCGACGGCATGGGCGGGGCGCAGGCGGGGGAGGTCGCCTCGCGGCTCGCGGTGGAGGCGTTCGCTGCGGGGCTCCCGCCGGCCGAGAACGCCGAGTCGCGGCTCTCCGAGCGGGTCCAGGAGGCCAACGGCCGCATCCACGCCCTCTCCCGCAGCGACCACGAGCGGGCCGGGATGGGCACGACGCTCACCGCCGCGATGGTGGACGGCGACCACATCGCGATCGCGCACGTCGGGGACTCGCGCGCGTACGTCCTGCGCGACGGTGAGCTGACCCAGCTCACCCAGGACCACTCGCTGGTCGACGAGCTCGTGCGCCGCGGCCGGCTCACCGAGGAGCAGGCGGCCGAGCACCCCCAGCGCTCGATCATCACCCGCGCGCTGGGCCCGGAAGCCGGGGTCGAGGTCGACACCATGAGCTTCCCCGCGCGGCCCGGCGACGTGCTGCTGCTGTGCAGCGACGGGCTGACCTCGATGGTCTCCCCGGAGGAGATCGCCCGCATCCTCGGCGCGGCCGGCGACCTGCACGCCGCGGCCGAGCAGCTCGTCGCGGCGGCCAACGCGGCCGGCGGGCGGGACAACATCACGGTGGTCATCTTCCGCGTGGAGGCGGGTGAGCCCGAAAGCGCGGAGCCCGAGCAGCCGACGGGCCTCGCGCCGGCCGTGACGGGCGGCGCCGCGGCCTCCCCCGAGGTGGTCCCGCGGCGCCCGCTGCCGCCCCCGGCGGTCGGCCGCCGCCGCCGCCGGTTCGCGCGGCCGCTGGCGGCGCTCGTCGCCGTGCTCATCGTGGTCGCGATCGTCGGCTACGGCGGCTACCTCGCCACCCGCGGGGTCTTCTTCCTCGGAACCGCGAGCGACGGCGCGGTCACGATCTACCGCGGGCTGCCCTACGACGGGCCGTTCGGGATCAGGCTCTACTCACGCTTCTACGAGAGCGGGGTGCCGGCCGCCGACCTCTCCGCCGCCCGGCGCAAGTCCCTGCTCGACCACCGCCTGCGCTCGCGCCACGACATCGAGGACCTGGTCGACCAGCTCGAGCGCGGGCAGGTCGCCCAGGAGCGCTCGAAGGGATGAGCGCCCGCAACCGCGAGCTCCTCGGCCTCGTCCCCGCATCGCTCCTGCTCACCGGCGGCTTCGCGGCGGTCTTCATCCAGCGGCAGGCGGTCCTGTCGGACCTGTCGCTGACCTACGGGGCCATCTTCCTCGGGCTGTGCCTGGCCGCGCACGTCGTGATCCGGCTCACGCTGCCCCACGCCGACCCCTACCTCTTCCCGCTCGTCGCCCTGCTCGCGTCGTTCGGCCTCGTGATGATCTACCGGATCGACGAGGACCTCGCGCGCCAGCAGGCGCAGTGGTTCGTCGTCGGCCTGGCGCTGTTCGCGGTGACGATCGTCGTCTTCCGCGACTACCGGCGCCTCGAGCGCTACCGCTACACGATCGCCGCGGTCTCCATCGCGCTGCTCCTGCTCCCGCGGGTCCCGGGCATCGGGGTGCAGACCAACGGCGCCTACCTCGGCGTCCGGGGGCCGGGCTTCGTCTTCCAGCCGACCGAGTTCGCGAAGATCGGGATCATCATCTTCCTGGCCAGCTACCTGCGCGACACGCGTCAGGTGCTCGTCCAGGGGTCGCGCCGGATCCTCGGGGTCACCCTGCCGCCGCTCAAGCACTTCGGGCCGCTGCTCGTGGTCTGGGGCGCGGCGATGGTGCTGCTCGTCTTCATCCGCGACCTGGGGTCGTCGCTGATGTTCTTCGGCGCGTTCATCGCGCTGCTCTACGTCGCGACCAACCGCCTGTCCTTCGTCGTGGTCGGCCTCGGGATGTTCGGCCTGGGCGCGTGGTTCTTCGCCGGGACGGTCGGCCACGTGTCTGATCGGATCGAGGCGTGGCAGACCCCGTTCGACCACGCGGTCTACGACCGGGTCGGGGGCAGCTACCAGCTCGCGCAGTCGCTCTTCGCCCAGGCCGACGGGGGGCTCTTCGGCCAGGGGTTCGGGCAGGCGATCCTCGACCTGCCCCGGGGCGGCTCCCTGCTGCCCGCGCCCCAGACGGATCTCATCTACGCGGTCATCACCGACGAGCTCGGGCTCGTCGGGGCGTGCGGGGTGCTGCTCGTGTACCTGATGATCGCCCAGCGCGGGTTCAAGATCGCCACGCTCGCGCGCGACTCGTTCTCGACGCTGCTCGCCGCCGGCCTGACTGCGGTCTTCGCGCTCCAGGTGTTCGTGATCGTCGGCGGCGTGACGAAGGTCATCCCGCTCACCGGCGTGACGCTGCCCTTCGTCTCATACGGCGGGTCGTCGATCGTCGCGAACTTCGTCCTGCTCGCGCTGCTGCTGCTCGTCTCCGACCGCGCGAGGCGCCCGGCGTGACCACGCCCATCGTCCGGCTCTTCGCGCTCGTGGTCGTCCTCTTCGCCGTGCTCGTCGGCTTCACCTCGCGCTGGACGGTGTTCGAGGCGAAGTCGCTGCGCGACAACCCGCTGAACCGCCGCGCCCTGCTCGACGAGCTGACGATCAAGCGCGGCCTCATCCGCGCGGCCGACGGCAGCGTGCTCGCGCGGAGTGTTCCCGCCGGCGGCGGCACCTGGCGGCGGACCTACCCGCCCGGCGACCTCTTCGCCCAGACCGTCGGCCTCTCGTTCCCGGCTCGGGGAATCGCGAACAGCGGGCTCGAGCGATCCCGCAACGACGCCCTGCTCGGTCGCCGCAACGAGCTGTCCTCGATCTTCCAGCAGCTCCGGGGCCAGCGGCGCGTCGGCGACGACGTCGAGACCACGCTGGACCCCGCGGCGCAGCGGACGGCCATCGCCGGCCTCGCCGGCCGCGCCGGCAGCGTCGTGGCGCTCGATCCGCGGACCGGGGCGGTGCGCGTGATGACGAGCATCCCGAGCTTCGACCCCAACGCATTCCGGGTCGCCCGCACCGCGCCCGGCTCGCCGATCCTCAACCGCGCGACCCAGGCCTCCTACCCGCCGGGCTCGACCTTCAAGGTCGTCACCGCCGCCGCCGCCCTGGACACCGGTCGCTACACGCCCGACTCGGTGGTCGACGGCTCCTCCCCCCAGACGTTCTCGGGCGTGCCGCTGAACAACGACGGGGGCCAGAGCTTCGGGCCGATCACCCTCACCCAGGCGCTGACCTTCTCGGTCAACACCGTGTGGGCGCGCGTCGGCGAGAGCCTCGGCAAGCGGACGATGGGCGACTACATGAAGCGCTTCGGCTTCTACGCCAAGCCGGAGCTCGACTACCCGCGCGACCAGATGCTGGCCAGCGGCGAGTACTTCCGCGGGCGGCTGCTCCCGCCGGAGAGCCCCCGGATCGACACGGCCCGCCTCGCCATCGGCCAGGACAAGCTCCAGGTCACCCCGCTCCAGATGGCCGAGGTGGCGGCGGCGGTGGCGAACGGGGGGCGCCTGATGAAGCCGAAGCTGACTGCGCGGGTCGTCGACACCGACGGGCGCACGCGCGACCGGATCGGCCCGGAGGTCCAGCGCCAGGTCATGAAGCCCTCCAGCGCGCGGGCGCTCGGCGCGATGATGAGCCGGGTCGTCGCCGAGGGCACCGGGACGGCGGCGGCGCTGCAGGGCATCGAGGTGGCGGGCAAGACGGGCACGGCGCAGGTCGGGCCCGCCGGCGGGAACCTCACCCAGCCGTGGTTCATCGCCTTCGCGCCGGTGGTGCGGCCGCGGGTGGCGATCGCGGTGACCGTCGAGCGCACCGACGGCGGGTTCGGCGGGACGGAGGCGGCGCCGATCGCCGCGCAGGTCATGCAGGTCCTGCTGCGGCAGGGCGGATGACGGGCTCCGACGGCGAAAGGCGAGACCACGCGATGAGAGGGACGTTGAGGATCACATGGCCGATGTGAGCGAGGGGACCGTCATCGACGGCCGCTACCGGGTGCTGCACCGCATCGGGTCCGGCGGCATGGCCGACGTGTACTGCGCCGACGACAGCCAGCTCGGCCGCCAGGTCGCCGTCAAGCTGCTCCATCGCCGCTTCGCCGAGGATGAGCAGTTCGTCGAGCGCTTCCGCCGCGAGGCCTCCAGCGCGGCCGGCCTCCAGCACCCCAACGTCGTCTCGGTCTACGACCGCGGCGCGTGGGACGGCACCTACTACATCGCGATGGAGTACCTGCCGGGGCGCACGCTCAAGCAGGTGATCCGCGACGAGGCGCCGCTGGCGCCGGTGCGCGCGATCGACCTCGCCCTGCCGATCCTCCAGGCCGCTCGCTTCGCCCACAGGCGCGGGATCGTGCACCGCGACCTCAAGCCCCAGAACGTCATGGTCGACGAGGAGGGCGCGGTCAAGGTCACGGACTTCGGCATCGCCCGAGCGGGTGCGTCGGACATGACGGAGACCGGCTCGATCATGGGGACCGCCCAGTACCTCTCGCCCGAGCAGGCCCAGGGCAAGGACGTGGGGCCGCCCTCCGACCTCTACTCGATCGGGATCATCCTCTACGAGATGCTCACCGGCCGGGTGCCCTTCGACGGGGACTCGCCGGTGACGATCGCGCTCAAGCAGGTCTCGGAGGACCCGGTCCCGCCGCGCGAGCTCGTGCCCGGGATCCCCGAGGACCTTGAGGCGATCGTGATGTGGAGCCTGCGCAAGAACCCCGCCGAGCGCCCGGCGGACGCCGACGCGATGATCCGCGCGCTCGAGGCCGTCCGCGAGCGGATCGTGACCGGCGCCGAGCCGGAGGGCACCTCGGCCTTCGGGGCGGCGCCGGTGGCGGAGGAGCCGCGCTCGCGCGCCTGGCTGTGGGCGCTGCTCGTCGCGCTGCTGCTCCTCGGCGGCGGCGCGCTCGCCTACGTCCTCACCCGCCCCGAGCAGAGGACGATGCCGCTCGTGGTGGGGAAGGATCTCCAGACCGCGACGCAGATCATCTCCAACGCGGGCTTCACCGGCTCGCCGGACATCCAGCGGGTGACGAGCAACGAGCGGGTCGACACGGTGATCCGCCAGAACCCCCTGGCCCAGGCCAAGGAGGACGAGGACGCGACGATCGCCCTCACGGTCAGCGGCGGCCCGGGAACGGCGGGCGTGCCGACGGTCGACGGGCTCTCCGAGGCCGCGGCCATCACCGCGGTCCGCCGTGCCGGCTTCCGCCCGGTCGTGCGCAACGAGCCGAGCGCGGACGTGGCGAAGGGCAGCGTGATCCGCTCCTCGCCGGACGCCGGCAACCAGATCGACCGGGGCTCGACGGTGACGATCGTCGTCTCCAGCGGCCCGCGGCGCGTGACGGTGCCCGACGTGGTCGGCCAGAGCATCGCCGACGCCCGCTCGACGCTCCAGTCCAAGGGCTTCGGCTCCTCCACGACCGAGCAGGAGTCGCCGGACAAGAAACCCGGCACGGTCCTGAGCCAGAGCCCGGCCGGCGGGTCGAGCGTCGCCGCCGGCGGGGACGTCTCGCTCGTCGTCGCCAAGGCTCCCGCCCAGGCGAAGGTGCCGGACGTGACCGGGCGCAACGCCGCCGATGCGGTGACCGCGGTCCAGAACGCCGGGTTCAAGGTCGCGCAGCGCTTCCAGACCGTCTCCGACCAGGCGCAGAACGACACAGTCCTGCGTCAGGGCCCGACGGCGGGGTCGACGGCGAAGAAGGGCTCGACGGTGACAGTCATCGTGGGGCGCTTCCAGGCGCCACCGACCACGCCGACGACCCCGACGCCGCCCGGCCGGTGAGCGGCGCGCCGCTCACGGTCGCGGTCCTGAGCGGCGGGCGCTCCTCCGAGCACGACGTCTCGCTCGCCGGGGGCGCGTCGGTCCGGGCCGGCCTCGCCGCCGCCGGCCACGAGGCGATCGATGTCGAGATCGGCCGGGACGGCGTCTGGCGCCGCGACGGCGCGGAGCTCGCGGTGACCCCGGGCCGCGGGCTGCTCGGCGCCGACGTCGTCTTCCCCGTGCTGCACGGCCCGTTCGGCGAGGACGGCACCGTGCAGGGTCTGCTCGAGTGCCTCGAGGTGCCCTACGTCGGGGCGGGGGTGCTCGCCTCGGCGGTGTGCATGGACAAGGTCGTCTTCAAGGACCTCATGGCCCAGGCCGGCGTGGCGCAGGTGGCCTACCGCGGGGTGTGGGAGACGGAGTGGGCGGCCGGACGCGAGGCGGTGACGGCGGCCCTCGCCGAGCTCGGCCTCCCGTGCTGGGTCAAGCCCGCGCGCCTGGGCTCCTCGGTGGGCATCGTCCGGGTCGCGGGGGCGGACGAGCTGCCGGCCGCGATGGACGCCGCCTTCCACCACGACCCGCTCGTGATCGTCGAGGCCAACGCGCCCGCGGGCGCCCTGGAGGTCGAGTGCTCGGTGCTCGGCTGGCGCGACCCCACGGCGTCGGTGCCGGGCGAGATCGTGCTCGCCGGGGAGGATCCCGAGCGCTGGTACGACTACGAGGCGAAGTACACGCCGGGCGGCATGGAGCTCGTCGTGCCGGCGCGGATACCGGCGCCCGCGGCCGACCGTGTGCGAGCCGTCGCGGTCGAGGCGTTCCGCCGGTCGGGGTGTGCCGGCCTGGCCCGGGTCGACTGCTTCGTGGCCGGCGAGCAGGTGCTCCTGAACGAGCTCAACACCCTGCCGGGGTTCACCGAGACGAGCGTCTTCGGGCGGCTCTGGACCGCCTCGGGGATGGCCTACCCCGACCTGCTCGACCGGCTCGTGCGGCTGGCGCTCGAGCGCCACGCGGCGGACCGGGCGCACGCGTACTGATGACGAACCCGGATGTCGAGACGATCCGCGCCTATCTCGCCGCGCTGAACGCCGGAGACGTCGCGGGCGTCATGGCGCGCTGCACCGAGGACGTCGAGCTGCGGCCGCCGAACGCGCCCATCGAGGGCGTCTACGTCGGTCCCGAGGGCTTCGCGCGCTTCCTCGCGGACATGAGCGACGTCAGCGCCGGGTTCCGCCTCGAGGTCGAGCGGCTCGACGATCGGGGCGCCGGGGTCGTCGTCGGCGACCTGTGCATGACCGGCCGGGGCCGGACGACCGAGCTCTACGCCGACGTGCCCTTGCCGACCGTCTACGAGCTCGTCGCCGGACGCATCCGCCGCGCCCGCGTCTTCCTCGACCGCGACGCGGCGCGCGCCGCCGCCGACGCGCTGAGCACCGACGAGGCGCGGCTGCGCCGCGTGTACGAGGCGCGCGACGCCGTGGGTGCCGCCGGGGTCGCGCCGTTCCTCGCCGACGACGTCGAGGTCCACCTCCCGCGCGAGAGCCTCGCGGCGGGGGCGGGGCCGCTGCGCGGCCGCGCAGCGGTCCTCGCCCAGCTCGAGGAGTTCGACGAGGCGTTCCTCGAGCACGCCTCCCGGCCGAAGCGGATCCTCCCGGCCGGCGGCGGGCGCTACCTCGTGCTCGGGAGCCAGTCGGCGCGCAGCGCCACCGGCGTCGAGGTCGACACGACGCTCAGCCACCTCTGGACGGTGCGCGACGGGCTCGCGGTGCGCCTGGAAATCTACGGGAGCCCGGAGGAGGCGCGGCGGGCGGCCGGGCTCGAGCCGTAGGCGGCGGACGGGCGCGTGGCGGGCCGCGCCGGCCGGAGGCCCCGGGCCGGCCCTCAGCGGAACAGGCCGATCTCCGCCACCTCCGCCTTGCCCGACCCCGGCGGGAGCGCGGAGATCCACAGCAGGTACCAGCGGTAGCGGCTTCCGTGCGTGTCGAAGCGGAACTGCGTGCGCGCCGCGACCTTGCGCGGCGCGGTGAGCCGCGTCCAGCCGCCGATCGCCGCCGGCCGGCTCGCGCCGCGCGCGGCGTAGACGGCGGCGGTGAAGCCGGGCGTCGGCGTCCGCAGCGAGAGCGCGCGCGCCGCGAGGCCGGGCGCCGCGTCGAGCGCGAGGCCGACGCCGGACTTCCCGGCGAGCGTTCCGCCCTGGTAGGTCTCCGTCGACCACGTGGTGCTCGGATCGCCGTCCAGCGCCCGGGAGGTCTCGTCGGGGTGCTCGCGGCCGTCGCCCGGCGGCGGGTCGTAGTCACGCGCCGCGCTCTGACCGAGGGGGACCTGGCTCAGCCCGGCCGGCGTCGACACCTTCCCCTCGATGCCGCTCGAGGCGTTCTGGGAGACGATGATGGCGCCCGCCACGAGCGCCGCCGCCACCGCGAGCAGCACGAGCGGGGTCCACGCCGGCACGCGGACGCTAAGCGGGACCCGCCGCTTGGTCTTGGCGGGCAGGCTGCGCAGCACCGCGGTCGTCTCGCCGGTGGCCTGGCCGGCCCGCGCCGTCTCGAGCGCGAGCACGTCCTCCAGCGCGGCGGCGAAGGCCGCGGCGTCCCGGTAGCGGTCGGCCGGTTCCTTGGCCGTGGCCTTGTCCACCACGGCGGCCAGCGCGGCGGACACCTCCGGCCGGCGGGCCTGGACGTCGGGCATCGGCTCGCGGACATGCGCCATCGCGACGGCGACCTGGTTCTCCCCGGCATAGGGGACCTCGCCGGTGAGCATCTCGTAGAGCACGATCCCCAGGGAGTAGAGGTCCGACTGCCCGGTCACGTTCTGGCCGAGCGCCTGCTCGGGCGCGACGTAGTCGGTCGTGCCGATCACGCGGCCGTCGGCCGTGAGGCCGTCCTCGTCGAGGGTCCGGGCGATGCCGAAGTCCGTGACCTTGGCCCGGCCCTCGGCGTCGACGAGCACATTCTGCGGCTTGACGTCGCGGTGCACGATGTGGCGCTGGTGGGCGGCGCCGAGCGCGCGGGCGATCTCGATCGCGTAGGCGACGGCCTCGCCGATCTCCAGTGGCCCGAGCCGCCGGATCCGCTGCTTGAGCGTCTCGCCCTCGACGTGCTCGAATACGATGAAGGGCCGGCCGTCCTCCTCCCCGGCGTCGATCACGCCGACGACGTGGGGATGGCTGAGCTGGGCCACCGCGCGCGCCTCCCGGCGGAAGCGCTCGAGCTGGTCGGAGTCGCTCGCGATCTCCCGGTGCATGACCTTGATCGCCACCGGCCGCTCGAGCGTCTGGTCGAACGCGCGGTAGACGGTCGACATCCCCCCGGATCCGATCCGCGCGTCGAGGCGGTAGCGACCGGCGAGATTGATGCCGACGAGCGTGCTCATGGCTGCCTAGCCCTATTTTGCTCCCATGTCCAGCTAGACGCCACGGAGGCCGCCGGCGCCGCCGGAGAGCCCGCGCGACGGCGCCTCGATCTCGCCGGCCGTGGCGGTGACCCGCCCGATCGGCCGGGCGCCCGGATGGTGGGCGGCGAGGACGCGGGCGCCCGCCTCGGCCTGGTCGGATCCGACCACGGCGACGAGCCCGCAGCCCATGTTGAAGACGGTGTGCATCTCCGCCGCGGTCACGGCGCCGCGCTCGGCGATGAGCCCGAACACCGGCTGGGGCTCGAGCGGCGTGTCGACCGCGTACCCGACGCCGCCGCCGCCGATCCGCAGGAGGTTGAGCAGCCCGCCGCCGGTGAGGTGGGCGAGCCCGTGCACCGGCACCCCGGAGGCGAGGAGATCGCGGACGGCGCGGACGTAGATCGCCGTGGGCTCGAGCAGGGCGTCGGCCACCGAGGCGCCGCCGAGCTCCGCCGGGCGGTCGTCGAGCGCCAGGCCGCCGTCCTCGAGCAGCGCGCTGCGGGCCAGCGTCAGGCCGTTGGAGTGCACCCCGCTGGAGGGCACGCCGATGAGCGCGTCGCCGGGGGCGATGGCCTCGCCGGTCAGGATCGCGTCGAGCGCGACGACGCCGATCGCCGAGGCACAGAGGTCGAACCCGCGCGGGGAGGGGTGCCCACGGATGAGCTCCGGGACCTGGGCGAGCTCCCCGCCCGGGATCTCGATGCCGGCCGTCTCCGCGCCCCGCTTGAGCCCCTCGGCGATCCCGCGCAGAGCGTCCGGGTCGGCGCGCTCCACCGCGAGGTAGTCGAGCAGCGCGAGCGGCTCCGCGCCGACGCAGACGAGGTCGTTCACGTTCATCGCCACGCAGTCGACCCCGACCGTGTCGTAGCGGCCGGTCTGCTCGGCGACGACGAGCTTCGAGCCGACGCCGTCGGTGCAGAAGGCGACGCCGAGCCCGTCGGCGATCCGCACGACGCTCGCGTAGTGGCCGGGCAGCGGGACGACGCACGAGGGGCGCCCCGGGTCGATCCTCCGCAGGACCTCGACGATGGCGCGGACCCCGGCGTCGGCCTCGCCGATGTCCACCCCGGCGTCGGCGTAGGCGTCGCTCATCGCGGGCGATTCTCCCGCAGGCGACGGATGCGCCCGAGCGCGAGGCCGGCGAGCGCCACGCGGTAGGCCACGTAGGGGGCGAGCGAGCGGTCGCGGTCGATCCGCCGGGCGAGCCGGGCGGCGGCGAGCGTCGAGGCGAAGGAGGCGGCGGTGCCGGCGGCCAGCACCGGCGCCGCGCCGGGCGGCAGCCCGCGGCGACGAAGCCGGATGCCCTTGAGCGCGACGGCGCCGACGATGACCGGCAGCGCGACGTGGCGGGACAGCTCGCCGGCGTCGGGGCGGCGGAAGCGCCGCAGCCGGGCAGCCGTCAGTGTGGCGCCGCCGCGCGAGACGCCGGGCATGAGCGCCGTGGCCTGGGCCGCGCCGAGCCACAGCGCGTCGGCGAGCCCGGCCTCCGCGGCGGCCCGCTCGCGCGGCGCGCGGTCGGCCACGAGCATCGCCGCCGAGCCGAGCAGCAGGCCCGCGGAGATCGTCCCGGGGGTGCCGAGGCGCCGCTCGATCGGGCGCTCGAGCGCGAGGCCGACCACGGCCGGGGGGAGGAAGGAGCCGGCGACGAGCTCGATCCGCCGCCGGTCGAGCCCGACCACGGCCTCGGCGACCTCGCCGCGCAGGACGAGCAGCAGGGCCGCCGCGGTCCCGGCGTGCAGCGCGACCTCGAAGGCCTTGCGCTCCTCGGGATCGCGCGCCGCCGGATCCCGGCCGGCGAGCCACGGAAGCAGGGTCAGGTGCCCGGAGGAGGAGATCGGCAGCAGCTCCGCGGGCCCGTGTAGGGCGCCGAGGAGCAGCGCGTCGGCCAGGCGCGGGCGGTCGGGCTCAGCCCTGGCCGGCATCCGGGCCCGGCCGGCCCGGGGCCGTGGCGGCCGCCGGCGCGGGCTCGGCCGACCCGCCGCCGCCCCGATCGCGCCGCCAGCGGACCACGAGCCAGACGATCCCGGCGACGATCAGCGCGCCGACCAGGTAGTCGACGTAGGACAGCTTGTCCTTCCAGTCGGTCCAGTTCTCACCCGCCTGCTTGCCGATGAAGGCGAGCGCGAAGACCCACGGCAGGCAGCCGAGGAAGGTGAACAGCGAGAAGCGCCAGAACGGCATGCGCGCGACGCCCGCGGGAAGCGAGATGAAGGTCCGGATGATCGGCAGCATCCGGGTGAAGAAGACGGTGGCCTCGCCGTGGCGCTCGAACCAGCGATCGGCCTGCTCCAGGTGCTTGGGCTTGATGTGGAACTTGCTCCCGTGGCGCTCGATCAGCTCCAGGCGCCCGTAGTAGCCCACGCCGTAGGCCAGCCAGGAGCCGGTGAGGTTGGCCAGGGTCCCGGTCAGCGTGACCGCGAGGAGCGAGTAGTGGCCCTTGGTGACGTTGAAGCCGGCGAACAGCATCGTCGCCTCGGAGGGGATCGGGATGCACGCGCTCTCGAAGAACATGAGCCCGAAGATCCCGGGCAGGCCGAGATCACCGACGACGCCGGTGACGAAGTTGACCAGGGGCTCGGTGATGGAGGCCAGCGGCAGGAGGCTCGACACGCGGGCAGAGGGTAGCGGCGCGCCGCCCGGTGTGGCGCCGCGCGAGTCCCGTACGGTTCGCGGCGTGCCGGTGCCCCTGTTCGACACCGCGACGCCGCTCGCCCCGCTGCGCGAGGAGATTCGCGCGCGCGTGGGCGACGTGCTGGACGGCGGGCGCTTCATCCTCGGCCCCGAGGTCGCGGCCTTCGAGGCCGACTTCGCCGCCGCCGCCGGATGCGCCCACGCCGTCGGCGTGGCCAACGGCACGGAAGCGCTGACCATCGCCCTGCGGGCGCTCGGGGTCGGCCCGGGGGACGAGGTCGTCGTGCCCTCCTTCACCTTCTATGCCAGCGCCGAGGCGATCCCGCCGACCGGCGCCACCCCCGTCTTCTGCGACGTCGATCCCGACACCTTCTGCGCCACCGCCGAGACCGTCCGCGACGTCCTCACCCCGCGGACCCGCGCGGTGATCGCGGTCGACCTGTTCGGCAACGTGCCCCCGCTGCGGGAGATCGAGGCCCTCGGCGTCCCGGTCCTCGAGGACGCGGCGCAGGCCGCCGGATCCACGCTCGACGGGCGCCCGGCCGGGTCGCTCGGCGCCGCGGCGACCTTCTCGTTCTTCCCGTCGAAGAACCTCGGCGCGTTCGGCGACGGGGGGGCGGTGACCACCGGTGACGGCGAGGTCGCCGACCGGGTCCGGATGCTCCGCTTCCATGGCTCGCGCGACAAGCAGAGCTTCGAGGCGGTGGGCTACAACTCGCGCCTGGACGAGCTCCAGGCCGCCATCCTGCGGGTCCAGCTGCCACACCTCGCCGCGTGGGCCGACGGGCGCCGCGCCGCGGCCCGCCACTACGCCGAGGCCGGGTTGGGGGAGCTGGTGACGCTCCCCACGCCGGCCGAGGGCGCCGACCCCGCGTGGCACCTCTACGTGATCCGTCACCCCGGGGCGGACGCGCTCGCCGCCGCGCTCGGCGAGCGGGGGATCGGCACCAAGGCCTACTACCGCACCCCCGTCCACCGCCAGCCGGCGATGGCGCCCTACGCCGGCGGCGCCGAGCTGCCGGCGACCGACGAGGCGGCCCGCACGCACCTGGCCCTGCCGATGAGCCCCGTGCTCACCTCCGCCCAGGCCGCCGAGGTGACCGATGCGGTGCGCGCGGCGCTCCGCGCGGGGTAGCCCGCCGTGCGGATCTGGGTCGACCTGACCAACAGCCCGCACGTGATCGTCCTGCGGCCGATCATCGAGCGGCTGCGGGCGCGGGGGCACGAGGTCGAGATCACGGCGCGGGACTTCGCCCAGACGCTGGAGCTGTGCGGCCGCCTCGGCCTCGCGCCGACGGTGATCGGCCGCCATCGCGGAGGCCGGGTCGCGGCGAAGGCGGCCGGCCTCGCCCAGCGCTCCGGCGCGCTGGCCCGCTGGGGGCGCGGGCGCGGCTTCGACCTGGCGATCGGCCACGGCTCCAACGACGTGACGGTGGCCGCGGCGCTGCTGCGAATCCCCTCCGCGACGAGCTTCGACTACGAGTTCGCGACGGTCCAGCACACGATCAACTGCCGGCTGGCCCGGGCGGTGGTCGTGCCCGATGCGATCCCCCCTGAGCGGCTCTACCGCTACGGCGCGCGCGGGAAGCTCGAGCGCTACCCGGGCCTCAAGGAGGAGTACGCGCTCGCCGACTTCGAGCCGGATCCCGGTGTGCCGGCGGCGCTCGGCCTCGACCCCGCCCGTCCGATCGCGGTCGTCCGCACGCCGGCCGACGTCTCGCTCTACCACCGGTTCGCCAACGAGCTCTTCGGCGCGGTGCTCGACCGCCTCCGCGGGGCTCAGGCCGTGGTGTTGCCCCGCACCCCGGCGCAGCGCGCGGAGCTGGTCGCGGCCGGCGGCTGGGTCGTGCCCGAGCACGCGATCGACGCCCAGTCGCTCGTCGCCGCGGCCGACCTCGTCATCTCGGCGGGGGGCACGATGAACCGCGAGGCCGCGGCGCTCGGCACGCCGGTGTGGACCGTGTTCGCCGGCCGCGTCGGCGCCGTGGACGAGCGGCTCATCGCCGAGGGCCGGCTGCGGCGGCTGGAGTCGGCCGACCAGATCGAGCTCGTCAAGCGCGAGCGCGCCCCGCACACCCGGGTGCGCCGCGACCCCGGGGTGCTCGCCGACATGCTGCTTGCGGGCGCCCGCGGCGCGTAACCAGGCGCCGGATCGGGCCTACACTCCTCATGATGCGCCGACGTCTGCGTGCGGCGGCCTTCCCGGTCCATCGCCACTCGATCCCGCAGATCCCGGTGGACGGGGGCCTCGTCGCGCTCGCCTACTACCTCGCCTACCGCCTGCGCTTCGACGTGGGCACGCCGGCGCGCTACGACCGCCTGCTCGAGACGACCCTCCCGTGGGTGGTCGCCGGCAGCCTCGTCGTCTTCGCGCTGTTCGGGCTCTACCAGCGCGAGTGGCGGTTCGTCGGCCGCCGCGACTACGAGAACGTGCTCAAGGCCGTCGTCGTCGCCACGGTGCTGGTCATCGGCGGGATCGCGCTCATCCATCCGGTGGAGATCGCCACGCGGGGCGGGACGCTCGCGCCGGTCAGCCCGCCCAAGGGCGTGGTCGCGCTCTTCTTCCTGCTCACGCTGACCTTCCTCACCGCCGCGCGGTTCGTCGTCCACGCCGTGGCGGAGCGCCGGCTCCGGGGCTTCCGCTCCAAGAAGGACGCGCGCGACGTCCTCGTCGTCGGCGGGGGCGACGGTGGCCGGCTCGTGGTCCGCGAGCTCGTCCGCAACCCCGAGCTGCGCCAGCGGCCGGTCGGCTTCATCGACGACGACCCGCGCAAGCAGGGGCTCAAGGACGAGTACGGGCTGCGGGTGCTCGGCACCACGGAGGAGCTGCCGCGGGTCCTCGACGAGGTCGAGCCGGACGAGGTCGTCATCGCGATCCCCTCCGCCCCGGGCACGGTGCGGGCCTCGGTGGTGGGCGCCTGCCGTGCTCGCGGGATCCCCGTGCGCACGCTGCCGACCGTCTTCGAGCTGCTCCAGCGCGGCTCGGGGCTCATGGGCCAGGTGCGCGAGGTGCGGGTCGAGGACGTGCTCGGCCGCGAGCCGGTGCGGATGGAGCTCGAGCGGGTCGGCGCCTACCTCGCCGGCCAGGTCGTGCTCGTGACCGGCGCCGGCGGCTCGATCGGCGCGGAGCTCTCGCGCCAGATCGCCCGGGTCGGCCCGCGCCGCCTCGTGCTCCTCGACCACGCCGAGGACAACCTGTTCGAGATCATGCGCGAGCTCGAGGACGAGCGGCACGTGCGCTTCGCCGTTCCGGTCCTCGCCGACTGCAAGGAGGAGGAGCGGATGCGGGAGGTGCTGGCCGAGCACCGCCCGAGCGTGGTCTTCCACGCCGCCGCCTACAAGCACGTGGGGATGATGGAGCTCAACCCCGTGGAGGCGGTGCGCAACAACGCGCTCGCCACGCGGCTCGTCGCGCGGATCGCCGGCGAGGCCGGCGTGGGTACGTTCGTGCAGGTCTCGACCGACAAGGCAGTGAAGCCGGCGACCGTCATGGGGGCGTCCAAGGCGCTGGCCGAGTGGGCGGTCGAGGCGGCCTCGACGCGTCACCCGGGGACCCGGTTCGCCACCGTGCGCTTCGGCAATGTGCTCGCCTCGTCCGGATCGGTGGTGCCGATCTTCCGCCGCCAGATCGCGGCCGGCGGCCCCGTCACGGTCACCGACGAGCGGATGACGCGCTACTTCATGACGATCCCCGAGGCCGTCCAGCTGATCATCCGCGCCGGGTCGCTGAGCGGCCGCAGCGGGGAGGTCTATGTGCTCGACATGGGGGAGCCGGTGGCCATCGTCGACCTCGCGGAGGCGATGATCCGCCTCTCCGGGCTCGAGCCCGAGCGCGACATCGGGATCGAGATCGTCGGCCGCCGGCCGGGCGAGAAGCTCCACGAGGAGCTGTTCAACCCGGACGAGCGCCCCCACCCGACCGCGGCGGAGCGGATCGTCCGGGCCGACCGCGATCGCCTCGATCCGGCGTGGGCCGAGCAGACGTTCGGCGAGATCAACCTGCTGGCGCTCGAGGGCGACGCGGCCGGAATCGCCGCGCGGGTGGCGGAGCTCGGCTCGGCCCGCGGCCTCGCCGTCCCCGGCGGGGCGGCGCCGGACGCCCGCAGCCTCACCTAGACTCCGGCGCGCCATGAGCCCCGTTCTCGCCGTGTCGCTCCGGAGCTTCGTCCAGGACGCCGGAGCCTACGCCGGGCTCGCCGCGATCCTCGGCCTCGCGGTGCTCGCGCTCCTCTACTTCGCCCAGGCGCGGGAGGTCAAACGACTCCGGGAGTGGGCCGGCCGCTCCCCCGAGCGCTCCCAGGAGCTCGAGGAGCGGGTGATCGCCCAGGCGGAGGAGGCGCGCCGAGTGGCGAGCGCCCCGGCCGCGGCGGCCCCGGCGGGCGCGGTACGGCCCGCCGGCGCCACGCC
>JBBSBL010000053.1:0-17429 GCA_038251325.1 Solirubrobacterales bacterium
ACTCAGCGCCCCGCCGGCCGCACCACGATCCGCTGGATCATCCCGACCGGGTGCAGCTCGCAGAAGAAGCTGTAGGTCCCGGGGCGGGTCAACGTCTTCTCGAAGACGCCGCCGGCCCCGAGCCGGTCGGAGCTGAAGCCCTCCGGCCCGCTCGCGACGGTGACGTTGTGGATCGACGGGCCGCCAAAGCGCCAGCGGACCGTCGCGCCCTGCGGGACGGACAGGTTGCCCGCGCGGAAGCCGTAGTCGAAGACGGTCGTCTGCGCGTCGCCCGCCAGCCGGGTCCACGCCGACCCCGGGCCGGCGACCCGCTGGACGCGCCCGGTGTTGGAGTAGTCGTAGAGGTTCACGTGGATCCGCGGCGTCCGTGCGCGGCCCGGCGTCGAGGTGCGCAGCACCCGGTAGTCGGCCGGGCGGGCACCGCACGGCTTGGTGACACTCGGATCGGGGTGGAGGTAGGCCAGCATCAGGCCCATCGCCCGGGTGTGCGGCCGGGTGTCGTCGTAGCGCGAGGTCATGCGCAGGAGCTCGCCCTTCGCGATCGGGATCCCCGCCCGCGAGCTGAACTGGCTCATGTTGATCGGGCCGGGCTCGTGGAGCACCGGCCGCACCTGGTAGAAGGCGTTCGAGGGCAGGCCCCACGTCGGGCGGGACCGGTAGATCGCGCGGCCGGTGCTCGCGCACTCCGGCCGGCCGAGGCTGAGGTCGGTCGCGCCACCGTGGACGTGACCCAGACCGGCGACGAGGCGGCCGGCGACGCGGGCGCGGTACTCGCTCGTGCGCACGTCCTGCGCCCCCGGCCGCCCGGTGCCCGGGACGTCGAAGACCAGGCCCTGGCGGCCGTGAGAGGCGTCCCACGCCATCGGGATGACCTCCTGCTTCGGCGCTGCGTCGAACCACACGCGATAGCGGATGTAGACGCTGTCGGCCCGCCAGCGGTGGTTCATCAGCATCCAGACGAAGCCCCACTTGTCGCCCTTCCGCACCCGGTAGCCATACCCGGGCGGGAGGATCATCTTCGCCCGCTCCTCGCCGTCGCCGTAGAACGCCACGCGACCCTTGTAGTCCGGGCCGAGGTTCCAGAAGACGATGTGGTGGAGCATGATCCGCTTGATCGGGACGACCTTCCCGGTCTTCACGTCGACGACGTCGGCCTCCATGCGCGTGATCCAACCGTCGCGCTTCGGGGTCGGGATGGTGCCCCAGTCGTGGCCCAGGCGCACCGAGTACGCGCCCACCGGGAACGGCCCAGCCTTGAAGGTGAGCAGCTTCGGAGCGGCGCCGGCCGGCGCGGCGAGGGTGAGCGCCCCCATCAGCACCGTGAGGACGACGGCGGGCAGGGCGGCACGGGCACGGGTCACTTGCGGCGTTCCCTCCTCGAGCGGCAGCGTGGGACGACCCTACCAGTGTTCGCAGTCCGACTGCGAGAACCTCGTGGCGCGAGCTACCGGCGGATGTAGTCGTCCCACTTCGCGGCGGCCTCGTCGAACACCTTGGGGTCGATCCCGCCGCCCCCGTAGTCGATGCTCGCGAGCGTGTTCAGCGTCTGGGAGAGGCGGACCCGCTGGTCCGCGCTGGGGTCCCAGCTCTGCCAGGTCTTCAGCAGGGCGACGAACACCCGCGGGCTCACCCCCGCCGGCACGATGAGATAGGACGCGTAGGCGTAGGAGGCGAAGATGCTGTCGTCCCGCCCGACCGACGCGTAGATCAGGCCCTGGAACGGCTTGCCGCCGATGTTCAGGGCGATGACGCCGTACACGCTCGAGCCGCTGCCGGCGAACCCCAGCGCGCCGGGCAGCCGGGCGAGCACGCGGACGAAGCGGATGCTGCGCACGTCGCTCCCCTGCCGGCGGAAGTAGTCGGGGAAGACCTGCTCCACCGCGACGGCGGCATCCGGGGTGTAGTTGGCGATCGGGTATTGCGGGTACTTGCCGCCGATCGCGTCGGGGTACTGGATGAAGAACGGGAGGCCGAGCGACACGACGCCGAGCCGCGGATTCCCGGCGATGAGTTGCCCGCCGCCGCCGCTGTACTGCCAGCCGGGCCCATCGGGCACGAGCCCGCGCGAGCGCCCGTCGGGCGCGACGAAGGTCTTCAGCGGCAGGGAGTCGCTCAACGTCTGCGCGGCGCCGCCGCGCGCCGTGCCGGCGATGCGCTCGAGCTGCGCGAGCTGGGCGCCGGTCAGCGCGGCGTGCGCCTGCGGGCGAGCCGCGGCCCGGGCGCTCCGCGCATCGCGGAAGCGATCGACGACGAGATAGCCGCCGCTGCGGTGCAGCGCGATGACCTGCAACCGACCGGCGACCGAGAGCTTCCCCCGCCAGCGCGCGGCGCTCCCCCGGCGGCTCGTGATCCGCGCGCCGAGCGCGTGGGCCAGCTCCCGCCCCGAGTCCGCGGCGGAGGCGGCGGAGCGCACGCGCGCGTGGCTCAGCGCGACGCGGCCGTTGGAGACGACGTAGACCCCGCCCGACCGCGTCACCCGGAACCCGCTCGGCGCGCGGACGCTGAAGCCGCCGGAGCCGCGCAGGGTCTTGGCGGCGCGGGCCTGCGGCGGCGCGGCGGCCCGCGTCGCGGGCGCGGCGAGGCCGAGCGCCACGAGCGCGGCCACGCCGGCCGCCGTCGTCCTCCGCCTGCTCGAGCTGCTCGTCACGAAAGTCCTCTCGCCTCGGGCGCCCCGAGCGTAGCCGCGGGTGAGGCGGCCCGGCAGGCACTCCTACGCCGCTCCTACCAGCGATGATGGCCGCGTCATGGCCCGCGTCTTCGTCACCCGCCGACTGCCGGGAACCGCGCTCGAGCGTCTCGCCGCCGCCCACGACGTGGAGGTCTGGCCGGGCGAGACCCCGCCGCCGCCCGACGCGCTGGGCGCCGCCGTCCGCGACGCCGACGGCCTCCTCTGCCTGCTCACCGACACGATCGACGCCGGGCTGCTCGACGCCGCGCCCCGGCTGCGCGCGATCGCGAACTACGCCGTCGGGGTCGACAACATCGACCTCGCCGCGACCGCCGCGCGCGGGATCGCGGTCGGCAACACGCCCGACGTCCTCACCGACTCCACGGCCGACCTCGCCATGGGGCTGATGCTCGCGGTGGCGCGCCGGCTGCCGGAGGGCCTCGCCGCCGTGCGCGAGGGCCGCTGGGGGCGGTGGGCGCCCGACTGGCTGCTGGGTCGCGACGTCCACGGGGCGACGCTCGGCATCGTCGGCTTCGGCCGGATCGGGCAGGCGGTGGCCCGCCGGGCGGAGGGCTTCGCGATGGAGGTGCTCTCGGCCGGCCGCCCCGGCGGACCCGGCCCCTCGCTGGGCGACGTGCTCGAGCGCGCCGACTTCGTCTCGCTCCACTGCCCGCTGACGCCGGAGACGCGCGGGCTCGTCGACGCCGCCGCGCTGCACCGCATGCGCCCGACCGCCTACCTCGTGAACGCCGCGCGCGGCCCGATCGTCGACGCCGCGGCGCTCGGCGCCGCTTTGCGCGACGGCGTCATCGCCGGCGCGGCGCTCGACGTGACCGACCCCGAACCGCTGCCGGCGGACGACCCGCTGCTCGACGCGCCCAACCTCGTCGTCCTCCCCCACCTCGGATCGGCCACCGAGCGTACCCGCGCGGCGATGGCCGACCGTGCGGTCGAGAATCTCCTCGCCGCCCTGGCCGGCGAGGCGATGCCGTTTCCGGCACCATGAGCGCGGTGCGCGTCGCCGTCGTCGACATCGGGACGAACTCGACGCGGCTGCTCGTCGCCGAGGTGGCCGACGCGCACGGGCCGGCCCCCGCCTTCAGGGAGCTCGCGCGCCACTCGAACGTCACTCGCCTCGGCGAGGGCCTCGAGCGCACGGGCCGGCTCGACGCCGAGGCGATGGAGCGGGTCCATCGCGTCATGGCCTCCTACCGCGCCGAGGTCGACCGGATCGGCGTCGACGGCACGACGGGCGTGCTCACCAGCGCGGTCCGCGAGGCCGCGAACGGCCCGGCGTTCGTCCGCGAGGTGCGCGAGCGCCACGGTTTCGACGTGCGCACGATCTCCGGCGACGAGGAGGCGCACCTCACCTACCGCGGAGCGACTGCCGGCCGTCCCGACGCGGACCGGCCCGTCGTGGTGATCGACGTCGGCGGCGGGTCGACGGAGATCGTCGTGGGCCGCGACGGCGAGGTCGCCTTCCACGTCTCGACCCGCGCGGGCGTGGTGCGCCAGAGCGAGCGCCACCTGCACACCGACCCGCCGACGGCGGCCGAGATCGCGGCGCTGGCCGCCGACGTCGAGGCGATCCTCGCGGCCCAGGTTCCGGCCGAGCCTCGGGCCGGCGTCGCGCACGCGATCGGCGTGGCCGGGACCGCGACCTCGATCGCCGCGATCGACCAGGCGCTCGAGCCCTACGACCCGGCGCGCGTGCACTCCTACGTCGTCCCGCTCGCCACCGCGGACGCGATCCTGGCGCGGCTCGCGGGCATGACCGAGCCCGAGCGGCGCTCCGTGCCCGGCCTCCATCCCGACCGCGCGCCGACGATCCTGGCCGGCGTGGTGATCCTCTCCGCGGCGGTGCGCGCGTTCGGGCTCGATCGCTTCGAGGTCTCCGAGGCGGACCTGCTGCGCGGCGAGGCGCTGCGCTTCGCCGCGCGCGCCGGCTGACAGGCCGACCGGCCGCTCGCACCGCGTTCCGGCGCACGAGCGGCGGACGTTTGTCCGATGGTCCGATGACGTTCAGGCGGGGGAGGATCGGCCGTGGCCGGGGATCGAGGGGCGCTGTCGTCGCGACGCGCCGCTCGTCGTCGGCTCCACAGTCCGGGCGCAGCCGCGCGAGCGGCACACCCGCCGCCCGGGCCCGGCTTCGTCCGCCGACCCCTGCCCGTGCGGACGGAGCCCCGACGAGAAGCCGCCCGCACGACGCGGGCGGCTTCTCTCGTTCAGGCCAGGTTCGACTTGCGCGGGTAGACGACGGTCGGGTCGGTCAGCACGTTGACGAGCGCCGGCGCCCCGGCGGCGAAGGCCCGCTCCAGCGACGGCCGCAGCTCGGCGGGGGTGCGGACGAGCTCGCCGTGGCCGCCGAGCGCGACGACGAGGTCGTCGTAGCGCGTCTCGGGCCGCAGGTCGGCGGCCACCGAGTAGCCGTAGAGGAACTCCATCGGGTGCTTCTCCAGTGCCCAGATCCCGTTGTTGCCCATCACGCCGACCACGTTCACGCCGTGCCGCGCGAGCGTGTCGAACTCCATGCCGCTGAAGCCGAAGGCGCCGTCGCCGAGCAGCAGCACGACCTGGCGGTCCGGGTGCGCGAGCTTCGCCGCCAGCGCGTAGCCCGGCCCCGAGCCGAGGCAGCCGAAGGGCCCGGGATCGAGCCAGCAGCCGGGCGCGTAGCTGTCGACCACGCGGCCCGCGTAGGAGACGAAGTCGCCGCCGTCGCCGATCACGATCGCGTCGCGGTCGAGGACCTGGGCGAGCTCGTGGTAGAGGCGCATCGGATGAAGCGGCGAGCGGTCGTCGGCCAGCTCGGCGGCCTCCGCCTCGCGCTTCTCGCGCTCCACGCCGCGGAGCTGCTCGATCCACGCGGGCGCCGACCCGGCGCCGCCCGCCGCCGCCTCGCGCAGCGCGTCGAGCGTGGCCGGCAACGCGCCGTAGAGCTCGGCGCCGACCGGCCGCGGATGGTCGCGGACCGGCTCGGCGACGTCGATCGCCACGATGTCGGTGTCCTCCCCGATCGCGCCGCCGAAGCCGAGCCGGAAGTCCATCGGCACGCCGATCACCAGCGCGAGGTCGGCGCTGGTCAGGCCCGCCCCCCGCGCGCGGGAGAAGAACAGTTCGTGGTCGGCCGGCACACAGCCGCGCGCCAGGCCGTTGAGGAACACCGGGATCCGCAGCGCCTCGGCCAGGCGCAACAGCGCGTCCTCGCCGCGCCCCCAGTAGAGGTTCGTCCCGGCCATGATCACCGGGCGCTCGGCCTCGCGGAGCAGGGCGGCGGCCTGCTCGATCTGCGCGGGGTCCGCGCCCGGCCCCTCCCACGGCCGCGGCAGCGGCTCGGGCGGCGCGGCGTCGGGCGCCTCCATGAAGACGACGTCGAGCGGGAAGTCCACGAAGGTCGGGCCCGAGGGCGCGGACAGCGCCGTGCCGAGCGCCTCGTCGATCAGGCCGGGGATCTCCGCCGTGGACTCCGACGTCGCCGCGAGCTTGGTCACCGGGCGCACGAACGGGACATGATCGATCTCCTGGAGCGACCCCTGGCCCCAGCGCATCGCCGGCGCCCGGCCGCCGAGCACGACGAGCGGCGAGTGGTTGGCCTGCGCCGAAGCGATCGCGCTCATGCCGTTCGTGACCCCGGGACCGGCGGTCAGCGCGGCGACCCCGGGCTCGCGGGTGACCTTCGCCCAGCCCTCCGCCGCGAAGGCCGCGGAGGCCTCGTGGCGGACGTCGACGAGATCGATCCCCTCCTCGCGACAGCCGTCGTAGATCGAGAAGAGATGGCCCCCAGAGAGCGTGAAGAGCTTGGTCACGCCGTGGGCCTTGAGGCGGCGCGCGAGCAGGCGGCCGCCGTGGAGCTGGGTCTGCGGCTCGGTCTCGGTGGACATGCGCCGGACAATAGTTCAGCCGTGCCGGACGTTGGCGGCGGGCCGTCCGACCCGGCACAATGGGCCGACCCGATCAGGAGGCCCCATGGCCGTCAGTGCACCCGTATCGCTGGACCGCGAGCGCATCCGCGAGCTCACGGAGCGCGAGGAAGCCCGTCTCAACGAGCGCACGCCCGCCTCGAAGGCGACCTACGCCCGCGCGCGGAAGGTGCTGAGCGGCGGCGTCGCGTCCTCCTACCAGCTGCGCGATCCGTGGCCGATCTACCTCGAGCGCGGCGACGGCCCGCGCGTGTGGGATGTCGACGGCAACGAGCTCTACGACTTCCACAACGGCTTCGGCTCGATGGTCCAGGGGCACGCCCATCCGGTCATCGGCAAGGCGATCGCCGAGCGCTACGCGAAGGGCACGCACTTCGCCGCGCCCACCGAGGACGCCATCGTCGTCGCCGAGGAGCTGCAGCGGCGCTGGAAGCTCCCGCTGTGGCGCTACACGAACTCCGGCTCGGAGTCGACGATGGACGCGATCCGGATCGCCCGCGGCGCCACCGGCCGCGACACGATCGTGAAGATCTTTGGCTCCTACCACGGCCACCACGACGCGGTCATGGTCTCGATCGGGATCGAGTACGACGAGATCGGCGACCACGACAACCTCGCGTCGCTGCCCTACGGCGCCGGGATCCCGCAGGCCATCGTCGACCTCACGATCGCGGTGCCGTTCAACGACGCCGAGGCGATGGAGCGGCGCATCGAGCGGCTGATCGCCGAGGACCGCAAGCCGGCCTGCGTGATCATGGAGGCGGCGATGATGAACCTCGGGGTCGTGCTCCCCGAGCCCGGCTACCTCGAGGCCGTCCGCGAGATCACGCGCAAGCACGGGATCGTCCTGATCTTCGACGAGGTGAAGACCGGCATCACGATCGCCGCGGGCGGCGCGACCGAGCGGTGGGGCGTGGAGCCCGACCTCGTCACGCTGGCCAAGGCGCTCGGCGGCGGCACGGCGATCGGCGCGATCGGCGGCACCGAGGAGGCGATGGCCTCCGTCACCGACGGCAGCGTCTACCAGGTCGGGACCTACAACGGGAACCCCCTCGGCATGGCCGCCGTCCGGGCGAACCTGCTCGAGGTCATGACCCCGGACGCCTACGCGCAGCTCGATCGCCTCAACGACCGCATCCTCGCCGGCTGCGAGCGCGTGATCGAGGAGCACCACCTGCCGGGGTACTCGGTCGGCGTGGGGTCGAAGGGCTGCGTCACCTTCTCACCGGAGAAGATCGTCGACTACGAGACCTTCAAGGCCAACCAGGACAAGGAGCTCGCGGACCTCGCGTGGCTCTACAACATGAACCGCGGCATCTACATGACGCCCGGTCGCGAGGAGGAGTGGACCCTCTCGGTCACCCACACCGACGCGGCGGTGGACCGCTACGTCGAGGTGTTCGCCGAGATGGCGTCGGACCTCGTGGGGTAGGCGGCCGCGGTCGCCGCCTTCTCCGCCGGCAGGCGCATGGCGTTCAGCACCCCGCCGAGCAGGATGAGGAACGCGACGACGTAGAACCACACGAGGACGATGAGGATGAACACGAGCGTCGTCCCGAAGCGGGAGATGCTCGAGACGTGGGAGAGGTAGTAGGGGAAGACGTAGTCGACGACCGTGATCCCCAGCGTGACTGCGAGCGCGCCGGGCCAGATCGCGCGCCAGACCACCTTCTCCTTGGGGCCCAGGCGGTAGATCACGCACAGCGTGAAGAAGAGCAGCGCGACCGACAGGGCGAGCGAGACGGCGAGCGTCGTGCCCCGGAAGTGGTCGAGGCCGAAGGGCAGGTCGCTCGCCGTGGAGGCGAGGACGCCCTGGAGCGTCGGCACGGCGATCGTCGCCGCCACGAAGAGGAAGACGACGACGAGCATCGCCAGCGCGAAGCGCTTCTGCTCGAGCCACGAGCGGCTCTCCAGCGGGCGGTAGATGTCGCGGAAGGCCGTGTCGAGCGCGCCCCACACCGACATGCCGGTCCACACGCTGGCCACGACCGCGATGACGCCGAGCTCGGCCGACCCGCGGCGGATCTGCTCGAGCAGCGAGCTCACCGTCGTGTCGGCCGGGCCCGGGAAGAGGTCGCGCAGGTCGCGGAGGACGGCCCGCTCGAGCTCGGCGCTGTCGAAGATCTGGCCGGCGATGAACAGGCCGAGCACCGCGAGCGGGAAGACGGAGATCAGCAGGTTGTAGGCGAGCATCGCCGAGAGCCCCGTGACGTTCGCGTGGAACGCCTCGGAGAGGAACCGGCGGACGGGCCGGGGGATGCGGCGGCTCATCCGGGCAGCCGGGCGGCCCGGATCGCGGCCGGAGGGCCCGCGCCGTCCGGGTCGGGCGCGCGCTCGGCCCCCAGCGCGCGGGGCGACCACAGCCGCACCCGTTCGGTCTTGCCCTTGAGCGGCACCGGCGCTCGCTCGACGAACCCGCCGGGGGTCTCGCGCTCCAGGAGCGCCCGGGTGGCCTCCGTCACGAGCACGTCGTCGTCGGTCTCGCGGGTCGCGCCCTCGACCCGGGCCGCGGTGTTCACCGCGTCGCCGATCACGGTGAACTCGACCCGGCCCCCGCCCCCGATCGTGCCAGCCACGACCGGGCCGGAGTTCACCCCGACCCCGACCCGGAGGTCGTCGCCGTAGCGCGACCGGACGAGGCGGACGATCTCGATCGCGGCGCCGACCGCGCGGTCGGCGTGGTCGGGCCGGCGGTCGGGCGCGCCGAACACGCCGAGCAGCCCGTCGCCGACGAACTTGTTGGCGTGGCCGCCGTGGCGGACCAGCACCGGGACGACCAGCTCGTAGAAGGCGTTGAGCCGCTCGACGACCTCGCGCGCGCTCGAGCGCTCGGCGAAGGCCGTGAAGTCCCGGATGTCGAGGAAGAGCACGCTGACCTCGACCTCGTCGCCCTCGAGCACCGTCCCGTCGCGCAGCACGCGGTCGGCCACCTCCGGGTCGACGTAGGCGCCGAACGCCTCGCGGAGCGCCGCCTTCTCCTCGAGTCCGGCGAGCGTCTCGTTGAACGAGCGTCCGAGCGTCCCGATCTCGTCGGCGGAGACGACGGGCACGCGGGTGGTCAGGTCGCCGTCGCGGATGCGTCGCGTGGCCGCCATGAAGTCGCGCACCGGCGAGAGCAGCGAGCGGGCCAGCAGCAGGGAGAGCTCGAGCGAGATGGTGAGGGCGACGAGCAGGGCGACGAGCACGTCGAGGCCGAAGGCGTCGATGCCGCTGTGTCCCTTCTGCGAGAGGCCGGCCACCACGACGCCGGTGATTACCGCGATGGCCGGCGGGCCGGCGAGCAGCTTCCAGCGCACGGGCAGCGCGGGCGCGCTGAGGTCGGCGTCGTCCGCGACGTGGCGCGAGATGTCCTCGAGGACCGGGCGCAGCGCGGCCTCCATCGCGAAGAAGCGCAGGAAGAAGCCGTAGAGCAGCACGAGCGTGCCGCCGGCGACGAGCAGGAGGAACTCCGGGGGGCCGAGGCCGAGCAGCCAGGTCACGAAGGCGCAGAACGGGATGATCTCGATGACGAACCAGCGCCACCACAGGGCGCGGAACGACTCCGCGGGGTAGCCGGCCAGCGCGCGCCACGCGGGGGCGGCGGTATCCGGAGTCCGATCGCCCTCGAGCCAGGGGCGCGCCGGAGCCAGCCGGCGGCGGGCGTCGCGCAGCGCGAGCGTGTTCTCGACCAGGAGCAGGGCCTCGGCGACGGCGACCGCGGCCCAGAACTCGGCGGCGCTCATCGGCTGGTACACGGTGAGCAGCGCCACCCCGAGGAGCACGACGAGATGCGCTCCGGCGAAGAGCACGCCGAGCGCGATCAGGGGGTAGCGGCCACCGAAGCGGCGGTACCCGCCGATCGTGAGCCGGTCGATCACCCCGTCGATTGTGGCGGGAGCGGCGGACCGGCGCCAGACCGCTCGCCGCTCAGCCGGCGACGGGCGTGCCGGGCCAGGCCGGCACGCCGAGCGCGAGCACGGCCTCGGCGAGGCGCTCCTCGCCGCAGAACGCGCGCCCGGCGGCCACGAGCACGGGCAGCCGATCGGCCCCGCAGACCCGCAGTTCGCGCGCGAGGTCGGCCAGCGCCGCGTCACGTGTGGCATCGGTCGCGGCGGCGAGGACGTCGTCGGGCCGCAGGCCGGCGGCGGCACCGGCCTCGATCAGCAGCTCCGCGGCGTCGAGCTCGTAGCCGCCGCACCAGGCGAGACGGCCGGCGGCGACGGCGAAGGCCGCGCCGGCGCCGGACTCCGTCGCGAGCGCGGCGGCGCGCTGGGCGGCGAGGCCGCCGCACGGCGGCGCCTCGGGCCAGGCGAGCGGCAGCCGCAGGGCACGGGCCCGGGCTTCCACCGCCGCCCGCGCGGCCTCGTGGGCCGCGGCGGAGCGCCAGTCGGCCGATCCGTGGAACGCGTCCCCGGCGATCGGCGTCCAGCGGGCGGTGGGGAACCGACGTTCCACCCGCTCGAGCGCGAGGTAGGCGGCGGGATCGGCGAGGTCGAAGGCGAAGACCGGCGGCTCACCCGGCTCGCCGGGGGGCGCCCCGGGCACCGGCGCGCGGGCACCGGCGGCGCGCCGGTGGCGCGCGCCGCGATGGCGCGCGAGATCGATGACGTCTCCCATGGCCCGGGTTGCATCGGCCGGGTGCGCGCCGACGGGCAGTCCGCGGCCCGCCACCTCCGCCATCCGTCCATGCCGTCGGGGAGGCGCGAACGGCGCGCTCGCGTCCGTCGCGGCGTCGCGCGCGGCCGCAGGGGCAACGACCGCCGGGCGGGATAGGCTGCTCACGAGCCCGCGCCGATGTCGTCCCCGCCACCGCCCAAGCGCCATCCCTACGCCCAATGGGCGCCGGATGCCCGCGCGCTGGACCTCGTCGGCGACAAGTGGACGCTCCTCATCGTGCGCGACCTCGCCTCGGGGCCGCGCCGCTTCGTCGAGCTGCAGCGGACGTTGCCCGGGATCTCCACCGAGCAGCTCCGCTCGCGGCTGAACCGGATGGTCGCCGACGGCCTGCTCACCCGCCAGCGCTACCGCGAGGTGCCGCCGCGGGTCGATTACGAGCTGACCGAGCGCGCGCGCGAGCTCTTCCCGGTCCTCGCGGCGCTGGCCCGCTGGGGCCAGGCCTGGGCCTGGGGCGAGCCCCGGCCCGCGGAGTGGGTCGACGTCGGCGCGGTCCTGCGGCTCGCGCCCGGGCTCGTCGCGCCGCGCCGCGGCCTGCGCGGGACGGTCGAGGCGATCGTCACCGGCCGCTCGCGGGACGGCGAGAGCCGGCGCTACGCGATCGTGCTGGCGCCGGGCGGGATCACCCTGGAGGAGCGCGCCGCGCCGGACGCCGAGGCCCGGGCGACCGGCACCGAGCGCGCGTGGATCGCCGCGCTGGGCTCCGCGGCGGACCGCTCGGCGCTCGAGATCGAAGGCGAGGCAGGCCTCGTCGCGGCGCTGCTCGACGGCCTCGAGCCGGACGTCGCGGCGCGGCGGGGCGCGGCGGACGTGGCGTAGGCCCGCGGACACGCCGTCGGTCGCCTGCCTATGCAATGCTTAGGCAGATGGCGCGCAAGCCCGGTGATCTCTCCCTCGGCGAGGCCGCCGCCGCGCTCGGCGTCAGCGCCGACACCCTGCGGCGCTGGGACCGGGCGGGGCGGCTGCGGACCACGCGCGACGCGCGCAACCGCCGCCGCGTGTCCCGCTCCGAGGTCGAGCGGCTGAGCCGCCGACCCAGCCGGCAGGCGACCGGCGCGCCGCTGTCGGCGCGCAACCGGTTTCCGGGCGTCGTGCGCTCGGTCGAGGTCGACGGCGTGATGGCCCTGGTCGAGATCGAGGCCGGCCCCTTCCGCGTCATCGCGGCGGTGACACGGGACAGCGTCGAGGAGCTCGGGCTGGCCCCAGGCGTTGCGGCCACCGCGGCGGTGAAGGCGACCTCGGTGATGGTGGAGCGGGCCGGGTGAGCCGCCGGTCGGTCCTCGCGGCCGCGTTGATCGCCCTCGTCGTGGCGAGCGGCTGTGGGAGCGACAACGGCTCCGGCTCCGGCGACAAGCCGCGGCTCACGGTCTCGGCCGCGACCTCGCTCACGCGCGCCTTCACGGCGTACGGGGCGGGCTACTCCACCGCGACGGTGCGCCTCCAGTTCGCGGGCTCGGACGAGCTCGCCGCCCAGATCCGCCAGGGCGTGCGCCCGGACGTGTACGCCGCGGCGAACACCAAGCTGCCCGACGCGCTCCGCCGCGAGGGCCTCGTCGGCCGACCGGTGGTCTTCACCAGCAACCGGCTCGTAATCGCCGTGCCCGCCGGCAGCGAGCGAGTCGCCTCCCTCGCCGACCTCGCGAAGCCCGGCGTGACGATCGCGGCCGGCGCGCCGAGCGTCCCGATCGGGAGCTACACCGACGCCGTCCTCGCGCGGCTCCCGAGCGCGGAACGCGCCGCGATCACCAGGAACATCCGCTCGCGGGAGCCCGACGTCGGCGGTGTGGTGGCGAAGGTCGCCCAGCGCGCGGTCGACGCGGGCTTCGTCTACGTCACCGATGTGCGGGGCGCAAGCGGGCGCCTGCGCGCGATCGCGATCCCGGCCGCGCTCCAGCCGCGCGTCCGCTACGCCGCGGCCGTGGTCAGGGGCGCCCCAGAGCCGAAGGGCGCGGCGCAGTTCATCGCGGGCCTCACGGCCGGCGCCGGCGCCACGGCCCTGCGCGCCGCGGGGTTCGAGCCGCCGCGGTGAGCGGCTCTCGCGGGTTCGCCGCGCTGCTCGTCGCGGCGCTGGCGCTCGCGCTGTGCTTCCTCACGTTCCCGGTCGTGGCGATCTTTGCGGACGCCGGGCCCGCCGACCTCGCGCGCAGCCTCGACGATCCCGCCGCGCTCGACGCGCTGCGCCTGAGCCTGCTGACCTCGACGATCGCGATGGCGCTGGTCGTCGGCGTCGGGACGCCTGCGGCCTGGCTGCTCGCGACCCGGCGGTTCCGCGGCCGCGCGCTCGTGGTCACGCTGGTCGAGCTGCCGCTCGTCCTCCCGCCGGCCGTCGCCGGCATCGGCCTCCTCGCGGCGCTCGGGCCCGCCGGCATCCTCGGGGGAACGCTCGCCGACGCCGGGGTCAGGCTCGTGCTGGAGACGGCCGGCGTCGTCGTCGCTCTCACCTTCGTCTCGGCCCCGTTCTACCTGCGCCAGGCGCAGGCGGCGTTCGCCGCGGTCGATCCGTCCTGGCTCGAGGCGGCGCGCACGCTCGGCGCCGGGGAGCCTCGGGCGTTCGCGCGGATCGCGATCCCGGCGGCGCTGCCCGGCCTCGCGGCGGGCCTTGCGCTCGCCTGGGGCCGGGCGCTGGGCGAGTTCGGCGCGACGCTCGTCTTCGCCGGGTCGCTGCGCGGCGTCACCCAGACGACGCCCCTGGCCATCTACGAGCGCTTCTCCACCGACTTCACCGGCGCGCTCGCACTCTCGGCGGTGCTCGTCGCGGTCTCGGGCGCCCTCCTCCTCGGGGTCAAGCTCGTCGCCGGCCCGGAGGCGCTCGGCCGTGCTCGCGGTTGACGCCGCGGACCGCCTGGGGACGCTCGAGCTCGCGCTGGACCTCGAGGTGGAGGCCGGTGCCTGTCTGGCGCTCGCCGGCCCCTCGGGGGCGGGCAAGAGCACGGTGGTCCGCATCGTCGCCGGCCTGCGCCGACCTCGCCGGGGCGTCGTGCGCTGCGGGGATCAGACGTGGCTCGACACGCGCGCCGGACTCGATCTCCCGCCCGAGCGCCGGCGCTGCGGCCTCGTCTTCCAGGACTACGCTCTCTTCGGCCACCTGAGCGCCTGGCGGAACGTCGCCTTCGGGCTCGGCCACGTGCCGCGCGAGGCGCGACGCGAACGGGCGCTCGCGCTGCTCGATCGCTTCGGGCTCGCCGCGCGGGCCGACGCCCGCCCGTCCGACCTCTCGGGCGGCGAGCGCCAGCGGGTCGCGCTCGCGCGGGCGCTGGCGCGCGACCCGGCGGCGCTGCTGCTCGACGAGCCGCGGTCGGCGCTCGACGCCCGAACCCGCGCCGCGTCGGGCCGGGAGCTGGCGGGCGCGCTGCGCGCGGCGGAGGTACCGGCGATCCTCGTGACTCACGACTTCGCCGAGGCTGCGTGGCTGGCGGACGAGGTCGCGGTGATGGACGCCGGGCGGATCGTCCAGCGCGGCAGCGCCTCGGCCCTGGCCGCGTCCCCGGCGACCGCGTTCGTGGCCGACTTCACCGGCGCGGTCGTCCTCACGGGGATCGCGTCGCCGGGCGCGGACGGTCTCACCCTCGTGCGGCTCGACGGCGGCGGCGAGGCGTTCAGCACCGACGCCGCGAGCGGCCGCGTCGCGCTCAGCGTCCATCCGTGGGACGTCTCGCTCGCCGCCCCGGGCGCCGGCGGGGGCGGGTCGGCGCGCAACCACCTGGAGGCGGAGGTCGTGTCGGTCACCGAGATCGGCTCCCGCGCGCGCATCGGCCTCGCCGGCGCTCAACCGCTCTCCGCCGAGGTCACCCGTACCGCGGTCCGGGATCTCGCCCTGCGCCCGGGCGCGCGGGTCGCGGCGACGTGGAAGGCCTCGGCGACCCGCCTCCTGCGCGCGTGATCGCGGCGGGGACCGCCCCTAGACTCCGCCCACCCGCCCGGGTGGCGTAACTGGCAACCGCGGCCGGCTTAAACCCGGCTGTCCCCCACGGGACGTGTGGGTTCGACTCCCACCCCGGGCATCGGGCCTGTCTCCCCGAGCAGAAGGTGCCGGCGCTGCGTGTCAGTTCCCCGGCTCGCGAGCGGCGTAGTCCTCGGAGCCCCGGGGAGTGCACGAGACGGACGGCCGGTCGCCGACCACCCAGCTGTCGTGACCGGCCGAGACGTAGACGAACTGCCCGGGCTCCATGACCCGCTCGGCGCCGTCACGCATCGCCGCCATCGCCCGGCCGCTCATCACCAGCTCGAGGTGCTCGACCTCGCACCAGCTCGCACCGGTCGCAGCGCCCATGTGCTCGTATCGAGTCGGGATCGCGGTCTGTCGAGGACGGCGTCGTTCAGCACGGCGCGGCGCCTCGCGGCAGCGCCACCACCGTGCCGAGGTCGTCGCTGAGGTGGAGCACGCCGCGGGAGCGGGCGAGGCCGACGAGGTTGCCGTAGGTACAGACGGGAGTGGCCGGGCGGTGGCGCAGCGGTCGCAGGCTCGCGTCCGCGACGCACGAGCACGGCCGCGGAGCGGTTGGACCCGAGGACAGGACGAGCGCGCCCCACACGGCGGCGCCCGCGTCGAAGCTCGGCGAGAGCAGCTCGGTGTCGCTCACGGGTCGCGAGCGCGCGAGGACGACGGAGTCACCGCGGCCCAGGCTGCGGAGGACCACGGCGCGGGAGCCGTCGCGGCGTTCCGCAAGGTAGACCATCCGCCCGCCGGCCAGGTCCAGATGCGAGGGCGCCGCGCCCCGCGATCCGCCGGGCACCGGCCGCAGCGCGCCGCCGAGGCGACCGGCGACCAGCCGCGAGTCGCCGGCGCGGCGGGCGACGGCGACGACTCGGGCACCGGAGATCGCCGGCCACGCCAGCCGCCAGTCCACGCGGGCCGCGGACGGGGAGCGGCCGCTCCGCCCCGGCGCGAAGCCCGGCCTCGACGAGGCGACCCTCGCGGGACCAGACCGCGACGAGACGGCCGTGGGGGTCGGGTCCCAGGTCGGCGTCGAACGGCGAGGAACGAGTGGCCACGTGCGCGAGCGCGCGACCCGGCGCAACGCCCCGACCGGCGACCAGGCGCCAACCTCCGCGGCTTGGGTCGTGGCGGCTCCAGAGGGCCCAGCCGCCGAACGCGGAGACCGGCGTGGGTCCGCCCGCCTGGTCGACCACGACCAAAGCGGCGGCCGCCCGCCCCGCCGAGCCGAGGAAGCCGCCAATCACCGCGAGCGCGGCGACGGCCACGGCGCAGCGCAAGGAGCCAGGGCGAACATCGGCCACAGCGGCCGACCGTAGCGGTGCGGTCAAGCCCGGTCACGCCGGCGCCGATCCACCCGGCCAACCGCAACTTTCCCGGGGCTATGGTGTCGCTTGGGGGGAGAGATCGAATCGCGTGGAAGTCTCGGCACTCAGACACGCCGGCGCAGCCGGCCTGCACGGACGGTCGCCCCTGCTCAGACTCCAGTCCGACGAGCGCCTGGTCGCGCTCGTGCGCCGTGGCAATCACGGCGCCTTCGAGGTGCTCGTCTCCCGCTACGAGGCGCGGCTGCTGTCCTTCTGCCGCCACATGCTCGGCAGCCGCGAGGACGCCGAGGACGTGCTCCAGGAGGTGTTCGCGGCGGCCTTCAACGCGCTGCTCGCCGACGAGCGCGACGTC
The DNA here is from genome assembly GCA_038251325.1 of Solirubrobacterales bacterium. Classification (GTDB taxonomy): domain Bacteria; phylum Actinomycetota; class Thermoleophilia; order Solirubrobacterales; family Solirubrobacteraceae; genus JBBSBL01. The sequence continues at coordinate 16,853 of JBBSBL010000053.1, forward strand.
CACGTGCGTCCGTGGCTCTACCGGATCGCGCGCAACCGGAGCCTCAACCACATGCGCCGGGCCAAGCCGCTCGGCGTGGACTCGATGGACGTCCATCTCTCCGAGCACGGCCAGACGACCGCCGACAAGGCGCACAGCCGCGAGGAGTTCCGCCTCCTCATGGACGACATCACCGTCCTCCCCGAGACCCAGCGCACCGCGCTGCTGCTCCGCGAGATCGACGACCTCTCCTACGACCAGATCGCCGAGGCGATGGAGACCACGGTCCCGAGCGTGAAGTCGCTGCTCGTGCGCGCGCGGGTGTCGCTCGCCGAGATGGCCGAGTCCCGGGAGCTCTCCTGCGCGGACGTCCGGCTCGAGCTCGGCGAGATCGCCGAGGGGATCAAGCGCCGCATCACCCCGCCGGTGCGCCGCCACCTCAAGACCTGTGACCGCTGCTCGGCGTTCAAGCGCCAGCTCAAGGACACCAACAAGGCGCTGGCGGCGATGCTGCCGGTCGCGCCGCTGCTCGCGCTCAAGAGCCTCTTCTTCGCCCACCTCGGCACGAGCGCGAGCGCCGGCGCCGGGGCGTCGGGCA
>JBBSBL010000054.1:0-16576 GCA_038251325.1 Solirubrobacterales bacterium
GCGCCGCGCTGTGGGGGGCCGACCGTCGGGCCCCCCGCTTGAGCGCCCCCCAGGGGGCCGGGGGTGCGGGGGGCCGGGCCGACCCCCCCCCGCTGCCGCCCGGTCATGAATCGCCCTTGACTTCTACGTCCCAGGACTGTGTCTACTGCCTGGGCGGCGTGACACTCCCGGCCACCGGGACGGGCCGCCGGCACGAGGCCGGCGCGTGGCCCGGTCGCGAGGCCCGAAGACCCCGCCGGCCGAGTGGGCGATCCGCCGGACCGCGAAGGCTAGCGCGGGCTCAGGGCTGCGAGCGATCGGCGTCGGCCTGCGCCGCGCGGACGACCGCCTCCGCGAATGGGACCTCGGTGCCGTCCGGGAAGACCTTGCCCTCGCCGGGGGCGGTGAGCGTGAGCGTGGCGCCCGTGTCGAGGTGCTCCGCCAGCTCCGGGTGGTTCATCGTCGAGACGATGAGCACCCGCACCGGCTCGTCGCCGCGGTTCGCGACGCGATGGGCGCCAGCCGGCCCGCGCGGGAACGCGACCACGGCGCCCGGCTCCAGCGTGCGCAGCCCGTCGGGCGTGCGGAGCTCCGGACGGCCGGCGAGCACGATCAGCAGCTCCTCGTTGCCGTGATGGACGTGGTAGGGCGAGGCCATGCCGCCGGGCTCGATCTCGAACAGCGTGGCGCCGAGCTCGCTCGCTCCGGCCGACGCGGCGACCCGGGTCCCCCGAAGGCGAAACGGGGCGTCGGGCATCTCCCGCTCCCAGCCGGCCGGGGTGAAGACGTTGGGATCGGTCATCGGCGGGATGCTAGGGGCAACGTCTCGGGCCTTGAAGCCGGGCGGCCGAACCTGCGGCGAGAGAACGACCGCATCATTTGCCCTCGCCCGCCTCGTCGCTCGTCAGCACCGCGATGTCGAGGCGATCGATTGGACGCCGACTCGCGCGCTTCATGGCGATCAGGTCGTCCAGCCCGGCCACCGCGACACGCGCCCCGGCCACGTCGAGTTCGAGCGCCCGCCGGCGGACCGCGGCGAAGTCGTCCGCGCCCGGCGGGTGCCGGTGGACGTCGACGCCGCCAGCGTCGGAGTCCAGGCTCGTGACCGCCCGGGCGGCGAGCGATTCGCCGGTCGGTCGCCCGCCATTCCCGTCGCGGGCACCCAGCGCGGCCAAGGCCACGGCCAACCGGTCGAGGTTCGCCGCCTCGTCGGCCACGAACAGGTTCACGTCCTGCGTCGTGCGGGTGTGCCCGTGGGCCTGCGCCGCGAGTCCGCCGATGATCACGTGCTCGACCTCGGCGCGCGCGAGGGCCCGGAGGATCTCGCCGGCGTCGAGCGGCGTCTCGCGACGGGTCATCCCGAGGCCGCCCGGCGCGCCGCGGAGCCGGCCGCGGCGACGTCGCCGGCCAGCCGGTTCCAGGACAGCGCCAGGTCGAGCCGCTCAGCGGGTGTCCGTCGCCGCAGCGCCGCGAGATGCGCGTGGTCGATGTGGGTCGCAGCCGCGGCGCTGGCCAGGGCGAGGTCCTCGCCGAGCGCGGCGAGCAGGCGCTCGAGCGTCTCGACGGTCGGCGACACGTGACCGCGCTCGATCCGCGAGATCGCGGCCTGCGTCGTGCCCGCGCGCCGCGCCAGCCGCGCCTGGCTGAGCCCGTGGGCTCGTCGTCGGCGGGAGAGGAGATCCCCGACAGCCATGCGCCCACGATATCGGATCTGGTATGGAGATCGCGCTTTGCGGGCTACTGGTGGCTACATAACATCCGTTATCGAGCGCAGCAAGTCGGCGCCGGAGTAGTCCTCCTCCCGTGTGAGATCCAGCCTCACGCCCCGTCGGCGCGGGGCGGCGACCGGCACGCGCCAGCAAACACCCTGGGTATCCGCCGTGTCGCACTTTCCGTCGACGACATCGACGCCGTCGTCGCCGGCCTGCGAGCCCGCGGCACGGAGCTCGTTGGCGAGCTGGTGCGCTACGAAGACAGCTACCGGCTCTGCTACGAAGACAGCTACCGGCTCTGCTACGTCCGCGGCCCGGAGGGGATCATCGTCATGCTGGCGGAGCGGATCGGCTGAGGGCTCCAGCCAGCCGCCCAACCGCCTCGCGCGCTCGCGGGCATGCCGGAGCGCCAGCCGCTAGGCGCCGGTGCGGTCGCGGTGCTTGCACCCCGGCCAGCAGCAGGGCCGGCGTTGGCCATCTTCCAGCTCCTCCTGGGTCCGGCGAATGCGGCGTGCTCGGGTCGACTGCTGCTTGGCGTCCTCGACCCAGCAGATGAACTCGTTGCGCGCCAAGGGCGTGATGTCCTTCCAGGCATCGAGTGCCGTGGTGTTGACGATCAGCGCCTCGCGCAGGTCTGCGGGCAGCGTGTGCACCACCCCACCAGGCACTCGCCGGCTGCTCATACGGCAACGGTAGCGGGCCGTATCGGAGTACCCCTCCCGGGTTCGTCCGGGCGCGAGCGTCCGAGCGCGCTACAATGACGCACATGGAGCACGTCGGGATCCGCGAGATGCGCCAGAACCTCAGTCGGTACGCCCGGCGTGCCCGCGCGGGCGAATCGTTCGTGATCACCGACCGCGGGTCGGCGGTGGCCCAGCTGGGGCCGGCGAGCGCGCACGCCTCCGCGACGGATCGTCTCGTCGCCGAGCATGGGGCTCGCCGCGGCCACGGGAGCCTGCTCGCAGCTCTGCCGGAGCTGAGCGAACCGATCCCGGGGCCGCCGACAAGCGAGACGCTCGACGACCTGCGCGCCGACCGCTCCTAGGTGCCGGACTACCTCGACACGTCGGCCTTCATCAAGCTGGTGAGGTCGGAGCCGGAGAGTCGCGCGCTCCGCAAGGAGCTCGCGTCGTCGGACGCCCTGATCAGCAGCGCCCTGCTGACGGTCGAGGCCCAACGCGCGGCCGCCCGCTACGGCGCGGTCGCCCTCGACCGGACGCGTGCCGCGCTCGGGACGATCACCCTGCTCCCCGTCGACGACGACACGCTGGACATCGCCGCCCGCGTCGAGCCGCCGCTCCTTCGTTCCCTGGACGCCCTCCACCTCGCCACTGCGCTCAGCCTCGCCGACACCGTCCGTTGCTTCTACTGCTACGACGCCCGGCTGTCCGCCGCCGCAGCGGCGGCCCGTCTCGACGTCAGATCTCCCGCGTGAGCCCGCGGCACGGCCCGGTGTTTGGGCTCGCGACGCGAGGGACGGCTCTATGGCATACTCCATAGTCCGTGATGCCCCCCCGCTCCGACACGCGACGGCGCATGGTGAGCAGCACGGCACTGCTCATCCGCGAGCGCGGCGCATCGGCCACGAGCATCGACGACGTCCTCGCGCACAGCGGCGCCCCGCGCGGGTCGGTCTATCACCACTTCCCGGGCGGGCGGGCCCAGCTGCTCGAGGAGGCGGTCGCCTTCGCCGACGACGTCGTGGCGGACCTCATCGCGCAGCCGGGCGACGATCCCGTCGAGGTCCTGCGCCGCTTCCTGGACGGTTACCGCGACACGCTCGTCGCGACCGACTTCCGCGCCGGTTGCCCGGTGGCCGCCGTCGCGGTCGAGGCCGAGGCCGAGGCCCCACAGGCCCACGCCGCGGCCGGCGCAGCGTTCGCCCGCTGGACCGCGCTGCTCGCAGACCGCCTGGCCTCGAGCGGCGCCGAGCCGGCCCGCGCCCGGGAGCTCTCGACCTTCGCCATCGCCGCCATCGAGGGGGCGCTCATGCTGTGCCGCGCCGAGCGCAGCATCCGCCCGCTCGACGCCGTCGAAAACCTCGTGCTCTCGACGCTCAGCGCCGAGCTGGACCCTGACCACGACCGTAAGCCGAGCCCGGCACCCACCACCACCGAGAGGACCCCGCCATGCCGATGATCGACGCCACGTTTCCGTCCGGCGCGCTCGACGACGAGCAGAAGGACGCGCTCGCCGAGCAGCTCACCACCGCCCTGCTGCGCGCGGAGCGCGCGCCCGACACCGAGTTCTTCCGCTCGATCACCTGGACCTTTCTGCACGAGCTGCCCGCGGGCGACGTGCGCGCGGCGGGTGTGCCGGTCGCGGCGCCGGCCTTCCGCATCGAGATCACCACGCCGGAGGGCGCCCTGAGCGATCGCCGGCGCGCCGAGGTCGTCGCCGAGGCGACGCGGGTGGTGCGCGAGATCGCCGGCATCGCGGAGGACGAGACCATGATGCGCGTCTGGATCCTCTGCCGGGAGATCGCGGAGGGCAGCTGGGGCGCCGGCGGGCAGGTCATCGCCTTCCAGGCCCTGCGCGAGGCCGCCGCGGCCGAGCGCGAGAAGAGCGCCGCGGCCCCGGCCTGACCCCGTGGACCCGCGGCTGAGCCTCGTCACGCTCGGCGTCGCCGACCTCGAGCGCGCGCGAGCGTTCTACGTGGCGCTCGGCTGGGCCACCGGCGCCGAGCCCGGGGCCGACGTCGTCTTCTTCCCGGGGGGCGGGCTCGTGCTCGCCCTCTGGGACCGGGCGGCGCTCGCCGCGGACAGCGGGGTCGCCGACGGCGGCGGCTGGGGCGGCGTGACCCTGGCCCACAACGTCGCCTCCGCCGAGGCGGTGGACGCGGTGCTCGCCGAGGCGGATGCGGCCGGCGCGACGATCGCTCGGGCCGGCGGCCCGACGTTCTGGGGTGGCTACTCGGGGGTGTTCCTCGACCCCGACGGCCATCCGTGGGAAGTCGCCCACAACCCGCACTGGGGACTCGACGCGGACGGCGCGGTCGTGCTGCCATGATTCCTCGCATGGACACGGACGACCTCGCCGGCGCGATCACCCCCACCGGGCTCGCCGAGATGCGCGGCGAGCTCGAGCGGCTCGAGGGCCCCGAGCGGCGGCGGATCGCCGACGAGATCCGCACCGCGCGCGGGTTCGGCGACCTCTCCGAGAACGCGGAGTACCACGAGGCCAAGCGCTCCCAGGGCTACCTCGAGGGCCGGATCGCCGCGCTGAAGACGCGGATCGACGACGCCAAGGTCGTGGAGCCCGCGGCCGGTTCGGCCACGGTTCGCTTCGGCTCCACGGTCGAGGTCGAGGACGCTGCCACCGGACGGCGCGCGACCTACCGCCTGGTCGGCGACGGCGAGGCCGACCTCGCCAAGGGCATGCTCTCGCTCGGCACGCCGGTGGCGCGCGCGCTGCTCGGCGCGGCCTCCGGCAGCGAGGTCACGGTCGCGGCGCCGCGCGGCGCCCGCACGCTGCGCGTCGTGCACGTCGGCTGACGGCGGGCTCGACCCGGGCCCGGCGAGGCCGATAATGGAGAGGTGAGCGCCTCCCACGCGCAGCCCGGCCACGGTCATGCTCTCGCGCACGGCCACGACGTCGCGGGCTCGGACACCCGCTGGCTCGGCCTCGCCCTGACCCTGCTGCTCGCCTTCTGCGGGGTCGAGGTCGTGGTCGGGCTGCTGGCCAACTCGGTCGCCCTCCTCTCCGACGCCGCGCACATGGTCACTGACGCCGGTGCGCTGGGCCTGGCGCTCGTCGCGGCCCGGATCGCGCGCCGGGCCCCGCGCGGCGGCTTCACCTTCGGCTTCCAGCGCGCCGAGGTGCTGAGCGCCCAGGTCAACGGCGCCCTGCTGCTCGTGCTCGCCGTCGTGCTCGGCGTCGAGGCGGTCGGGCGCCTCGCCCATCCCGAGGCGGTGCAGGGCGGGTGGGTCGCCGCGGTCGGCGCGGCCGGGCTGCTGGTGAACCTCGGCGCGGCGTGGGCGCTGGCCCGGGCCCAGCGGCAGAGCCTCAACGTCCACGGCGCGCGCGCCCACGTGATGACCGACCTCTATGCCTCGGGGGCGGCGGTGCTCGCCGGCCTCGTCGTCGTCGCGACCGGCTTCGACCGCGCCGACCCGATCCTGGCGCTCGTCGTCGTCGGCCTCATGCTCTACTCGGGCGTGCGGCTGCTCGCCGCGGCCGTCCGGGTGCTGCTCGAGGCCTCGCCCGCCGGGCTCGCGCCGGCGGAGATCGGCGCGGCGATGGCGGTCGAGCCCCACGTGCTCGAGGTCCACGACCTCCACGTCTGGGAGCTCACGACGGGGTTCCCGGCCCTCTCCGCCCATGTGATGGTCCGCCCGGGCGACGACTGCCACGCCGCGCGGCGCGCGCTCCAGCGCCTGCTCGGCGAGCGCTTCGGCATCACCCACACGACCCTGCAGGTCGATCACGCGCCGGCCGGCGGCCCGCTGGCGATCGAGCCGTTTGCGGCGCACGAGGACCCCGCGCGCTGACCGTTCCCGTTTGACCCCGCGCGGGCCGGCGCGCCAGGATGCCGTGCCGTGCCCTTCCCCTCTCTCCCGCGGCTGAGCGTGGTCGCGTCCCTGGCGCTCGTGCTCGCCGCGCTAGGAGCGGAGCCGGCCACCGCGGCGAGCTACCGCTACGACGTCCCGCTGTCGCCGGCGAGCCCGTGGCCGAAGTTCCGCCGCGACAGCCGACAGACGGGCCAGAGCCCGCTGGTCCCACGGCGCACCGGCGGCAGGCCCTGGAGCTACCACACGGGGCTGGGGATCTTCAGCTCGCCGGTGATCGGCGGTGACGGGACGATCTACGTCGGCTCGGCGGACACCTACCTCTACGCGCTGCGCCCCGACGGCACGCTGCGCTGGCGATACCGGACGGGCGAGATCATCGACTCCGCCGCGCTGCTCGACGACCGCGGGCGGGTCTACGTGGGCTCGGGCGACGGCCACCTCTATGCCCTCGACGCCCGCAGCGGCCGGCGGATCTGGCGCTTCGACGCGCAGGACCCGGAGGCGACCGGAGCGTTCATCAACTGGTTCGAGGGCAACGTGGCGATCGGGCCGGGCGGCACGCTCTACGCGCCGAACGACAACTTCCGCACCTACGCGTTGGACCGCGACACCCGCGCCGTGCGTTGGGCGTTCAAGACGCCGGACCAGACGTGGTCGCTCCCGGCGCTCGAAGCCGCGAGCGGCCGGCTGGCGATGGGCAGCAACTTCTTCTTCGCCGGCGCGAAGAACACGTTCTCGCTCGACGGGGCGGCCGGCACGACCCGGTGGGAGGACCACGCGGAGGGGGCGGTCGTGGCCAGCCCGCTGATCACGCCGGACGGGCAGGTCGTCGTCGGTGCCTTCGACGGCTTCGTGCGCGCCTACGACGAGCGCGCCGGCCGGCTGCGCTGGCGCTTCGGGACCCGCGACCACCTCTACGCCAGCCCGGCGCGCCAGCCGGACGGCACGATCGTCCAGGCCTCGGCCGACGGCAGCCTCTACGGCCTCGACCCCTCCACCGGCCGGCTGCGCTGGCAGTTCGACACGCTCGACCCGATCCGCTCCTCCCCGGCAGTGGACGGCCGCGGCAACGTCTACGTCGGGTCGGGCGACGGGCGGCTCATCGTCCTCAACCGCTCGGGGACGCTGCGCTGGTCGATCCGCCTGGCCCGGCCGCCACGCGGGACGCTCAACGCCTCCCCCGCGCTCGGGCCCGACGGCATCGCCATCGCCGACTCCAACGGTGATGTGCACCAGGTCCCGTGGGACTGGTGCCTGCGGGCGGCGGGGCGTCGCGATCCCCACTGCGCCCGCGGGCCGCGCAACCCGCTGCCGCCCGACGGCGCGCGCCTCTACCCCACCTCGCCGTTCGGCCTCGTGTCCACGCGGGCACCGGCGCGGATCGACCCGAACCAGCCGATCGCCCTCCAACTCGTCGTCCGGCGACGGGGACGTACGCTCGCCGCGTTCGCGGATCCCTCGCGGCTGGGGGTGCGCACCGACCCGCGCTCGCCCGTCCGGGTGGCGCTGTCCGGCGATCGGCGCTACCTCACGTTGACCCCTGACCCGGCCTACCGCCCGCGCCGCGGCATGGTGAGGCTCCGCATCGCCGGGACCTACCTGACCGGCGCCCGCCGCGACGGGCTCGCCTTCCGCGGCGGCCGACCCGCGGGCCGCTTCTCCGCGCGGTTCCGCCTGAGGATCCGGCCCGCCCGTGGTGGCGCCCGCCTCCCGCTGCCGGTGCCGCGCCGCCCGGGCGACCGCGCAGGCGTGTGGCGGTTCGAGCGCACCGCGCTCTCGCTGCCCGACCTGCTGCCGAGCTACAACCAAATCGGCTTCGACCGGCTCACATTCCTGCTGGGTCTCATCGAGCGCTCGCGCGACGGGCGCGCCCTGGTGTGGATGGTCGGCGGGCGCCGGGCCGGCCGGCGCGTGGTCGCGGATCCCGCGGCCAAGTGGCTCGTCCCCTTCCGGCTGCGCTACGACCGCGGTCTGGCCGACCTCACTGGCACGCCGGGCGCGACCTTCGAGCTCAACGGGTTCGAGAACAAGACGCTCTTCTGGCGGATCGCCGCGCGCCTTGACCGTCGCGGTGCCGCGGTCGGGGCGCCGCGGCAGGCGCTGAGCATCAACTGCGCCGACATCGGCTTCTATGGCGTCGCGCTCCAGGGCCTCGGGCAGTGCACCAAGCGGCGCCCGATGGCGGTCTTCGGGGCGGGGCTCATGTCACCGGAAGGCTCCGGCGTCCAGCGGGCGCCGGCCGGCGTCGGTCGCGTGCGCTTCGGCGTGCGCGGCGGCCGCCTCGAGGCCCGCCTCGCCGGCTCGGCCCTGAGCCCGACGCACCGCAACCTGGCGATCCTCGCCGTGGACGCCACCAGCGGCGCGCCGCTCGCGCTCGACTACAGCTACGGCACCGAGCGGCAGGCCGACGGGGCCGGCCACGTCACCAGGGTGAGCGTGCCGCTCGGCGGGCGCGTGCCCCGGCGGGTCCGCGCCTACCTCATGGTCGACGCCTACCCCGCCGCGCGCGCCACTCTCTCCGGCCGCTGACCGTCGCGGCGCCACGGCGCCGAAACCTCCGCCGCGCCCGCATGTCGTCGGTCATGGGTCCAGCCCACGGCGAAAGCTGCACATTCCGCAGCGGGCCGGCCGAAACTCATCGCACCGCCGCCGTCATGCGTGAGAACCCGAATGCACCCCTCCGTCGCCGGGCCTGGCGCCTCGGCCCACCGGCCGCCATCGTCGCGGTCGGACTGACCCTGGCCGGGGGCGCACCCGCCTCCGCCGACTGGGCGGTGGAGAACCAGACGGTCCAGTTCGCGCAGCCCACCTTCGTGGCGAGCGAGGGGGACGGCTACGCGACGATCACGGTGACCCGCTCGCAGAGCGCCAGCGAGGCGACCGTCCGCTACGGCACCACGCCGGGCACCGCCCGCAAGTCGCTCGACTACGCCCAGACCTCCGGCCGCCTCGAGTTCCTCGCGGGCGAGGATCGGCTCACCTTCCGCGTGCGTCTCGTCGATGACCCAAGCATCGAGGGCGACGAGACGGTGCGCCTCAGCCTCTACGGCGAGCAGCGCGCCTCGCTCGGCCACCCCTCCGAGGCGACCCTCGTGATCGGAGACAACGACGGCCTCGACGCCGTGAAGGACGGGGGCAACCCGCTCGCGCTCGCCGCGGGGCCGATCGGGGCCAACCCAATCGCGGGCGCGCGCTTCTTCGTCGATCGCCGCTGGAGCCTCGCCGCCCGCCAGGAGCGGGCCTGGCGCCGCCGTCACCCGCGCTGGGCCGCCCTCATGGGCCGCATCTCCCAGCACCCCGAGGTCAAGCGCTTCGGCTCGTTCGACCGCAACATCCGCCGGACCGTCAAGGAGTACCTCGAGCGCGCCTGGCGCGACGGCGGCGGCAGCGTCCCGGCGATCTCCACCTACCGCTTCCTGCACCGGCGCTGCGGGCACTACGACGGCGGTGGCGCGGCCGACGCCCGACGCTACCGGCGCTGGATCGACGGCTTCGCCGCCGGCATCGGCAACCACCGGGTCGTGCTCTTCCACGAGATCGACGCGACGGTCACCGCCCGGTGCCTCAGCGGCCCTGCCCTCGGGCGTCGGGCCGCCCTCATGCGCTACGCGGTGAAGAAGCTCTCGAGTCTCCCCCATGCCGTGGTCTACATCGACGCCGGCGCAGCCGACGGCCCGTTCACCGCGGGCGGCGTCGCCCATCTGCTGCGCCGCTTCGGCATCCGCTGGGCCCAGGGCTTCTTCCTCAACGCCACCCACTACGACTGGACCTCGAGCGAGGTGCGCTTCGGCCGGCGGGTCTCCGGGCTGGTCGGCGGCAAGCACTTCGTCGTGAACACGGCGGCCAACGGCCAGGGTCCGCTGCGACCCCACTCCCGTGTCCGCTACGGGAACACGCTGCGCTGCAACCCCCCCGGCCGCGGGCTCGGCACGCCGCCGACCACGAGCACCGGCCAGCCGCTCGTGGACGCCTACTTGTGGATCGGCAACCCGGGCCGGTCCACCGGGCACTGCGGCCGAGGCGACCCGGCCACCGGCGTGTGGTTCCCCCACTACGCGCTGATGCTCGCCCGCCACGCGTCCTTCGGCTGAGCCCGGCCGACCGCCTCTGGCGGAGGCCGGCGCCGCGCTGAACTACGCTGAACGGCGTGCGCGAGGACCGTCGTGACGCGACGCCCACCGAGCCGGCCGCGGACTGGGACGCCGCCAACGAGCGCACGCGGCGCGAGGTCGCCGCGGCCTTCGCACCCCGCCGGCGCACCTGTCCCGCGTGTGGCGTGGAGAGCACGACCGCGTCGCGGAACTGCCCGGCCTGCGGGGCGCCGTACGTCGCCTACCACTCGGCCCGCTGGTCGCCGCGGACCCGCCGCCGCCTCGTCGTGGCGGGCGTCGTCGTCGCCCTGCTCGCCGGGCTCGGCGTCGTCGTGCTCGGCCCCGGCATCAGGCGCGCCGAGCGGCGTCGCGCGGCCGAGGAGCGCGTCCGCCTGGCGAAGGCGACCGCCGCCGAGCGCGCCCGCCTGACCCGCGTGCAACGGCTGCACGTCGCGCGGGTCGCGTCCGCCCCCGCCGGTGACCCGGCCGCCCGCCGGGCGCTCGTCCGCGCGCTCGCGGCGCGGGTCGGAGCGAGCGCCTCGGCGATGGTCCGCAGACGGGAGCTCGGTGGGCCGATCGAGACGACGTTCTGCGTGCCCTATCCGAGCGGGAGCCCCGACCCCGCCCGCGGCTCGGCGCCCGTAGGGAACTACTCCTGCACAGCGGTCGTCCGCTTCATCCGCGCCGGCTCCACTCCGACCTCGCGCGGCGCGCTCGGCCACCCGTTCTGGGGGCGGATCTGGTTCACGCACGGCGGGCTGGCCTGGTGCAAGGTCACGCCACGGGGCGGCGAGCGGATCGCGGGGCTCGACCTCGCGACCGTGCCGCTCTCCCCCGCGTGCGATCTCGGCGACCGGGCCGGAAGCGCCTGGCCGCCCCGGCGCTGAGCGCCCGCGCTATCCGGCGAAGCGCGCCGCCCGCCCGGCCGCGGGCAGGTAGGTCGGATCGCGCAGCAGGGCCTGGCGCACGCCCTCACCGAGGATGCCCCGCTCGCCGCGGGAGGCGCCGAGCACGGTCCAGCGCTCGGTCGACCCGTCGGCGTGGTGGCGGGTGCGCCGCAACCCGCCCTCGCCGCGCTCGAGCACCACGCCCTCGCCGCCGTCGACCTCGAGCTCGACGCCGACGAGCGCGTGCTCGAGCGGGGCGGGGCACGGATCGAGACGCACGAAGACCGCCCCGCCGCGCGCATCGAGCGCGGGGGCGGCGAGGGCGTCGCCGTCGGGGCGCAGCACGCCCGGGGTCCAGCCCAGCCGCGCGGCCAGCCAGCCGGCGAGCAGCACCCCGCCGAGCTGGGCGCCGGGCCGGTGGCGCACGGTCAGCGAGGTCAGCCGCGCGAGGTCGCCCCGCCGCGAAGGCGGGTCGAAGGCGGCGGCGATGCGCTCGCGCCACGGCGTGCCCCGCACCCACGCGAGGTCGACCACGTAGGCGCGCTCGGCGAGGTCGCGCACGCGGTCGAGCGTCGCGCGCACGTCGTCCTCGTCGAGGGAGTCCACCAGGACCACGCCGGCCACGGCGAGCAGCGCGTCGACCGCGGCGTCGTGCCCGTGGGGCGCCCACACCACCGTCGGCAGGTCGGTGACGAGGATCGGGTCGACGATCGACGCGAGGTCCGCGACGTGACCGGTCCCCACCTCGATCTCCACCCGCTCGCGGCAGAGCGTGAGCGCCCCGGGATAGCTCGGGACGTCGCAGGCCATCGTCGCCCACGCGTCGATCGTCTCGCGGCCGGGCTCGACCGAGCACAGGACGGTGCGCGAGGCGTGGTAGCGCCCGATGGCCTCGAGCCGGTTGGCCACCTCGCCGCGGTAGGCGGCGTCCACGACGACGATGAGGTTGATGACCCGGGCCGGCGCGGCGGTGGCCTCCTGGAGCGCCCGGTCGCGCAGCAGCGAGCGCAGCGCCTCGGCGATGGCCTCGGGGTGGGTGTCCTCGGCGCTCCAGACGCCGCCCACCTCGGCGGCGGCGCTCACAGCGGCCGCCAGCGCGCGTCCCCGAGCAGCATGTCGTCGGCCTCGCGCGGGCCCGCGCTCCCGGCCGGGTAGCTCGGCAGCGTGCTGTCGCGATCCTCATCCCAGGCGGCGAGCACCGGGTCGCAGATCGCCCACGAGGCGTCGACCTGGTCGTCGCGGGTGAAGAGCGTGGCGTCGCCGCGCATCGCGTCCATGATCAAGCGCTCGTAGGCCTCCGGGGAGGCGGAGAGGAACGCGGTCCCGTAGCGGAACTCCATGTTCACCGGGCGGATCCGCATCCGCGCGCCCGGGATCTTCGCGCCGAGCGAGAGCGAGACCCCCTCGTCCGGCTGGACCGAGATCACGAGCTGGTTGGGCTGGACCCCGACCGAGCCGTCCTGCGCGAAGGCCAGATGCGGCACGGGCTTGAGCGTGACCGCGATCTCGGTGAGCCGCCGGGGCAACCGCTTGCCGGTGCGCACGTAGAAGGGGACGCCGGCCCAGCGCCAGTTGTCGACCATGAGCCGCAGCCCCGCGTAGGTCTCCGTGCGCGAGTCCGCGGGAACGCCGTCCTCCTCGAGGTATCCGGGGACCGCATGCCCCTCCGAGTTGCCCGGCCCGTACTGGGCGCGCACGGCGATCGCCGCCACCTCCTCCAGGGTCGGTGGGTGGATCGCCTGCAGGACCTTGACCTTCTCGTCGCGCACCTTCTCGGCGGTGAACGCGGAGGGCGGCTCCATGGCGACGAGGCAGAGCAGCTGCAGCAGGTGGTTCTGCACGAGGTCGCGCAGCGCCCCGGCGTGGTCGTAGTACCCGGCGCGCGAGCCGATCCCGAGCTCCTCGGCCGCGGTGATCTGGACGCTGTCGACATAGCTGCGGTTCCAGAGCGGTTCGAACAGGCCGTTGGCGAACCGCAGCGCCAGCATGTTCTGGACCGTCTCCTTCCCCAGGTAGTGGTCGATCCGGTAGATCTGTGGCTCCTCGAAGACGCCCAGCACGTCGCGGTTGAGCTCGCGCGCCGAGCGCAGGTCCGCGCCGAAGGGCTTCTCGATGACCACGCGCACCTCGGCGCCCTCGCGCTCGGCCAGGCCCGCTCCTCCGAGATCGGACACGATCGTGGCGAAGTACTCGGGCGCGGTCGAGAGGTAGAAGGCCCGGTTGAGCCGCAGCCCGGTCTCCTCGTCGAGCGCGCCGAGGTGGGCGGCGAGCGACGCGAAGCCCTCGGCGTCGCCGAAGCCGCCCTGGATGTAGGTGGTCTCGCCGAGCAGGGCGTCGAGCAGCGCCGGATCGGCGGGGGTGCGCGAGAACCGCTCGACCGCGTCGCGCAGCGCGTCGCGCATCCCGTCGTCGCCGAGCGGCTTGCGCCCGTAGCCGACGAGCCGGAAGCGCTCGGGCAGCGCGCCCTCGTGGGCAAGGTTGTAGACGGCCGGCAGGAGCTTGCGCGCGGCGAGGTCGCCGGTCACCCCGAAGATGACCAGGACCGTCGGGTCGACCGGGAGCCGCTCGAGGCCCTCGGCCAGCGGGTTCTGCTCCACGACCGCCATTCGCGGTGCGACTCTAGCGCTCGTCCGGCGCCGGTCGGTCGCGTCCGACGCGCGGGCGGTCCGTGAGCCGCACGACCAGCCGCAGGCCCGACCAGGTGGCGTCGATCGCGCAGACCTTGTTGTCGACGAGCCCGGCGGCGAGGCCGGCCTCGCGCACGACGTCCTCGGTGACGTCGGTCGGCACGCCCGAGGCCCGCTTGGGCCAGGCGAACCACAGGCCGCCCGCCGGGTCGAGCGCGGCGCGCAAGGCCGGAAGGCGGCGCTCGAGGACCGCGCGGCGGTCGACGAAGCAGACGATCACGTCGAGCGGCCCGCGCGCCCGCCGCCGGACCCGCACGCCGTCGGGGAGCGGCTCCAGCATCGCCGCGAAGCCCTCGGGCGCGCCCGGGAAGGCCACCGCGTGCCCCGGCTTGATCCCGAGCTTCCGCGGCAGCGGGGTCCCGGAGTAGCCGGCGCTCACCTACCGGCCTCCGCCCGCGCCGCCACCTCGGCGATCACCTTCGAGAGCCGGCCGCCCTGCCAGGCGAGCGGCGAGCGGCCGGGCGCCTCGCTGCGCAGCGCGGCGGCAGGGATCGCCTCGGCCCAGGCGGCGCCCACGGCGTAGGGGTGGCCCGGGTCGGCCGCGTCGCGGCTGGCCACGACGACGGTCGCGACGGTGATCCCGGCGAGATCCGCAAGCGCGGCGAAGGGCCGCGAGCGCGGGACGGCGCGCAGCGCGTCGGCGACCGCCGCCGGGTGGGCATGGCGCGCGAGGCGCTGCCGCAGGACCATGAGCACGGTGTCCCGCCACGGCGCGGGCACGGCGGGCTCGCCGTACGCGGCGACGAAGCCCTCCACCCCACCCCGCTCGAGCCCGTCGGCGAGCGCGTCCCAGCGGGCGAGTGACGCGGCGTCGAGGTGCGTGGCCGGGTCGTAGGCGGGCGTGATGAGGACGAGGCCGGCGACGCGCTCGGGCGTTTCGAGCGCCAGCCGCGCCGCGGTGTGGGCGCCCATCGACGCGCCCGCCAGCACGGCGCGCTCGAAGCCGCCGTGGTCGAGCACCGCGACGAGATCGCCGGCCAGGTCCTCGTAGCGGTACGCGCCGGGGTCGGGCGCCGGGGCGGACTCGCCGTGCCCGCGCGCGTCGTAGGCGATCACGCGGTGGCCGGAGCGCTCGAGCGCGCGCGAGCCCATGACGACGTAGCGCCGCGAGGCGGTGAGGCCGTGCAGCAACACGACGGGACGCCCCTCCCCCGCCTCGTCCACCGCCAGGGCCGGGTTCGCGCCGCGATCGATGCTCGTGACCACGGGGAACTCATACCGCGCCTGCTCACGCGGACGCGGTTAGAGTCCGCCCTCATGGGTCGTCTTCGCCATCTCCTGATCGCCTTCGCGCTGGCCGGGCTGCTCGCCGCGGCCGCCGCGGCGCCGGCGTCCGCCGCCCGGCTCACGCTCGGCCCGAACGGGTGCAGCGGCGACCCGATCACGCCGACCAAGGTGATCGCGGGCACCGCCGACCCCGCCCTGCGCGGGTCCTACGTGATGGTGCCCTTCGACGTGCCGCGCGGGACGACCTCCGTGCGCGTGAAGTACTGCTGGGCCGACCCGGCCGGCCTGACGAGCAACAACCGCAGCACCCTGGACCTCGGTCTCTGGTCGGCGCAGCGCGGCAACCGCCTGTGGGGACCGCCGGAGTTCCGCGGGTGGGGCGGCTCGAGCCATCCCGACGTCCAGATCACCCCGCAGGGCTTCTCGAGCGAGGCGGAGTACCTCGCCCACCCGGACGCGAATGTCCCCGGGCGCACGACGCGCGGCTTCGTCCCCGGCCGGATCGGCGCGGGACGCTGGGCCGTCGAGCTCGGTGTCGCCTACGTCACCGGCCCCGAGGACGGCAACGCGCTCGGCCAGATCCCGTGGCGCGTGGAGATCCAGCTCGGCTCCGACCCAGCCGACGCGGCGGACCCCTACCACCCCGCGCGCTTCGACCCGCGCCCCGCGAACCGTCGGCCCGGCTGGTACGCGGGCGACCTCCACGTCCACGCCGAGCACTCCGCGCTCGGCGACGCGACGATGAGCGAGGCCTTCGGCTACGCGTTCAAGCCGATCGCCGAGGGCGGCGCCGGCCTGGACTTCGTGACGCTGACCGACTACGTCACGACCTCCGCCTGGGGCGAGGTCGGGCGGTACCAGGCGCGCTATCCGGGCAAGCAGATCATGCGCAGCGCCGAGGTCATCACCTACCACGGGCATCTCGGCAACCAGGGCAGCCTGACCTACGTCGATCACCGCACGGGCCCGGTGTTCGAGCGGAGCGACACCGGGGCGCTCACGCTGCGGCGCGGGCCGACCCCGCCGTCCCACCTCTTCCGCCGGATCCATCGCCACGGCGGCTTCACCCAGGTCGCCCATCCCCGGATCTTCTATCCGTCGAGCACCCCGGGTTTCGCGTCGTTCTGCCGCGGTTGCCCCTGGGAGTACTCCGACGACCAGACGAACTGGAAGCGCGTCGACGCCTTCGAGGTCTCGACCGGCCCGCCGAACTTCGGCGCGGCGCCCAGCCCCTTCCTGCTCCAGGCGATCGCGCTGTATGACCGCCTGACGACAAGCGGGTACCGCATCGCGGCGGTGGGGACGAGCGACTCCCACAAGGCCGGGCGGTTCGACGTCACCTCACGGCCGATCGGGACCGCGACGACCGTGATCCGCGCACGGCAGCTCTCCGAGGCCGGGATCAAGCAGGCGGTCCGGGCGGGGCACACCTACCTCAAGCTGTTCGGCAACGCGGGGCCGGACCTGCGCCTCTCCGGACGC
>JBBSBL010000055.1:0-16340 GCA_038251325.1 Solirubrobacterales bacterium
CATCGCCACGCCACCCGCCGTCACGCGAGACGCGCGCGCTTTGCGACGACGAGCGCGCGGCGGCGCTCTTTCGCCCACCGCCGCGCGGTGGCGCGCCGGTGCGCCGCACGTCGCCGCGCGGCCGCGCGGCGCTGCGCGAAGCGGCGTCGCGGCCGTCGCCGGTCGCCCAGCCGGCGCCCGGCCGGGCAGCGATCTCCGGCGCCGTCGCCGGCGCGAGTGCTCGCCGATTCGGGCAACCCGTTCGCGGGGGCCCGCTTCTGGGTCGATCCGGGCTCGGACGCCGCTCGCACCGCAGCGCAGTGGCAGGCCGCCGGACGCGCCGCGGACGCAGCTCAGATGCGCAAGGTGGCCGGCCAGCCGTGGGCGATCTGGCTCAACGACGGCTGGACCATGAGCGGCCTGAGCGCCCGCATCGCCCAGATCCGCGCGTCCGGCGCCGTCCCGGTGTTCGTCATCTACAACATCCCGTGGCGCGACTGCGGCCGCTACTCCTCCGGTGGCGCGTCCTCGCCCGACGCCTACCGCACCTGGGTGTCCCAGGTGGCGGCGCGGCTCGCCGGAGGACGGGCCGCGGTGGTGATCGAGCCCGACGCGCTGCCCGAGATCACCTGCCTGTCAGCCGATCGCCAGGCTGCCTACTACGACATGCTGCGCTACGACGTGGCGACCTTCGGAGCGCTGCCGGGAGTCGCGACCTACCTCGACGCCGGCCACGAGCGCTGGCAGCGGGCCGCCGCAATGGCCGACCGCCTGCAGCGGGCCGGCGTCGCCGGCGCGCGCGGCTTCGCGCTCAACATCTCCAACTTCAACGCCACGCCCGGCGAGATCGCCTACGGCCGGTCGATCTCGTCGCAGATCGGCGGGAAGCGCTTCCTCATCGACACGAGCCGCAACGGCCTCGGGCCGGCGAGTGGCAGCAACTGGTGGTGCAACCCACCCGGCCGCGCGCTCGGGGCGCGACCGACCTCGCAGACGGGGGATCCGCTCGTGGACGCGTTCTTCTGGTTCAAGGTGCCGGGAGAGTCCGACGGATCGTGCAACGGCGGGCCGAGCTCCGGCCACTGGTGGCCGGAGTACGCGCTGGGACTCGCGCAGCGCAGTCCCTGAGGCTCACAGGCCGAGCCCCTCCACCCCCGGCTCGTCGTAGCCGAGGTGGTGGGCGAGCTCGTGGCGCACGGTGCGGGTGACCTGCGCGCGCAGGAGGTCCGGGTCGTGGCCGAAGTCGCGCAGGAGCGTGTCGCGGTAGATCAGGATCCGGTCCGGGACGTTGTCCCGGGCCACGCCGTCGCCGTGGTAGAGGCCGTAGGCGCGGCGACGCCGCCCGCCGTCGGAGACGACGACGGCCACGCCCTCGAGCGCGCGGGTGAACTCGACCGGCAGGTCGTCGAGCGCACGCTCGACGAGGATGCGGAACTCGGCCTCGTCGTAGGGGTCGAGGCCCAGGTCGTCCTCGTCCTCCCCCCAGTCCTCGTCGCCGGAGTCCTCCTCGCCCGCGGCGAGCCGCTCGGAGCGCTCGACGATGCGGTCGAACTCGGACTCGGAGACCGGGTCGCGCCAGCCGGCCATGCGCGAGGAGACCAGCGTGATGACGAATGCGACGAGCAGGATCGCGCCCGCGACGATGGCCAGCACCTGGAGCAGGCGGAACGGCTGGCGGCCGGAGAGCCCGAACACCACCGACACGACGCCGAGCCCGACCACCAGCGCGGCCAGGGCGGAGAGGGCGACCCGGCGGGCGGTGGGCATTCCGGCCGAGCGCACTACCGCAGCGAGCGGGCGATCACCAGGCGCTGGATCTCGTTCGTGCCCTCGTAGATCTGGGTGATCTTCGCGTCGCGCATGAAGCGTTCGACGGGGTACTCGCTCACGTAGCCGTAGCCGCCGAGCACCTGGATCGCCTCGACGGTCACCGCCATCGCGGTGTCCGAGCAGAAGAGCTTCGCCATCGCCGAGTACTTGCCCATGTCGGGCTCGTGACGATCGATCTTCGCGCACGCCTTGTAGAGCAGCTCGCGCCCCGCCGCGCACTGGGTCTCCATGTCGGCGAGCTTGAACTGGATCGCCTGGAAGGCGTTGATCGGCTGGCCGAACTGCCGGCGATCGCGGGCGTAGGCCGCGGCGTAGTCGGTCGCGCCCTGGGCAATGCCGAGGGCCTGCGCGGCGACGCCGAGGCGGGAGTGGTCGAGCGTGCCCAGGGCGACGTGCATGCCCTTGCCCTCCTCGCCGAGGAGGTTGTCCGCCGGCACGCGCACGCCGTCGAAGATCGGCTGGCCGGTCGGCGAGCCGCGGATCCCCAGCTTGTGCTCGAGTTTGCCGACGCTGAAGCCCGGGCGATCGGCCTCGACGATGAACGCGGTGATCCCGCGCGAGTGGCCGGCCCCGCGATCGGTGACCGCGAAGACGATGTAGAAGTCGGCGATCCCGAGGTTCGTGATCCAGTTCTTCGTGCCGTCGATGACCCACTCACCGCCGTCGCGCACCGCCTTGGTGATCATCCCGCCCGGGTCCGAGCCGGCCTCGGGCTCGGAGAGGGCGAAGGCCGGAGTCCACTCCCCGGAGGCGCAGCGCGGGAGGAAGCGGGACCTCTGCTCGTCGGTCCCGAACAGGCGGATCGGGAGCGTGCCGAGCTCCTGGACCATGAGCATGAGCGCGGTGGACGCGCACGCCTTGCTCACCTCCTCGATCGCCAGGTTCAGCATCAGCGTTCCGGTCCCGGTTCCGCCGTGCTCCTCGTCGAAGGGCAGGCCGAAGAGGTCGTGCTCGGCGAACAGCTCCCGCAGGTCGCGGGGGTACTCCGCCTTCGCGTCGATCTCCGCCGCGCGCGGCGCCACCCGCTCGGTGACGATCTGGCGGATCGTCTCGCGGAAGGCGAGGTGGTCGTCGCTCAGCGCGTAGACGTCGGAGACCGCGGTCATCGGCGGCGGATCATAGGGCGGGCGATCCTCCGGCGGCCACGTCGCCGCCGCCCCGGCTACGCTCCCAGCCGTGACAATCGGGGCCTCGCTCTTCCTCATCGCCGTCGGGGCAATCCTGCGCTACGCCGTGACCGACAGCGTCAAGGGGGTCGACCTCCAGACGGTCGGGGTCATCCTCATGGTGGTCGGCGTCGTCGGCCTCCTGCTCGGGATCGTGATGCAGGTGATGCATCACGGGGACCGCCGGGGGCCGCCGCCCGGGCCGCCGCCGTCCGGGTACTGAGGGCCTAGACCACGACCCCGGCGCCCCGCCCGGGCGCGCCGCCCGGCGCGCCGCCGGGGGCGAAGCGCCGCCACTCCAGGATCCGCCCGCCCTTGATGCGGAAGGCGACGCCGGCGCGACCGCCGACCCCGCCGGCGCAGTCGGCGCCACGGCCGCGGCGCTCGACGAGCACGAACTCGGCGAACACGTAGCCGTGATGGGTGCTCGTCCGTGTGAGGCGCGCGCCGCAGGGCAGGCCGGCGTTGAAGGCGCGCACCGCGGCGCGGGTGCGCAGGGTCTGCGGCGCGGTGCCGTTCGCGACGACGCTCGGGACGGCGAAGAGCTTCACCGCCGCGTCCACGTTCCCGGCGCGCAGGTCGTCGGCCCAGGCGCGGATCACGCCGGCGGGATCGCGCGGTCGGTCGGCGGCGCCCATGTGCGGGCTCCCCGAGCCGCCGGACCCGCCGCAGCCGGCCACGAGAACAGCGACAACGAGGGCAAGGACCGGAGCGGAGCGCGTTCGCGGCATCGTCTCCAGACTACGCCCGGGCCGGCGTGCCGGCTCAGGCCGGCACGCTGCCCCGTTCGGTCTAGAGCCCCTTCGGATGCCGGACGCTGAAGCCGCCGTTGTCGCGCATGGGCTTCTGCCAGCGCGACCCGGTGTCGCTGCCGCGCATGCTCGTGTCGAAGCGCAGGCCGGCGACGGTCATGTAGACGTGCCCGCCGTTCGCGTAGATCGTGATCCAGCGGCCCTTCCCGCCGTGGCCCCAGCCGGCGAGGTCGCCGGAGGTGAGCTGGGTGTTCAGCAGCCGCCCGCCGTGGAGCGCATAGGAGACCGAGCCCGAGCAGTCGTAGCCGGAAGCGGACCACGAACCGTGGCCGCCGCCGTAGGTGTAGGGCTTGTGCGCGATCCGGTTGCCGGCGGCGATCACGTTGCGCACGGCGTCCGGCGCGTCGATCGGCGCGATCGCGGTGCCGTCGGCGGCGAGCTTCGCCTTCCCGACGACCCCGCCGCTTCGGGGAACCTGGCCGAACGCCGCGCCGCCGGGGCCGCCGCCGACGTCGGCGGCGAGGTGCGCCACGCGGGCGCGCAGCCGGCTCGCATCGCGCGGCGTCACGACGCCGTCGACGCGGATCCGGACCGCGCGCTCGAAGCGGCGGACCGAGCGTCCGGTCGTGCCGTCGAAGGCGCCGGTCACCGGCGTGTGGACCCGGGCGCGGGTGAGGTACTTCTGCAGGACGCCGACGTCGCGGCCGGTCGCGCCGGTGGCGAGGGTGCGCTCACCGAGGTGGGTCGCGCCGCGCGCCTGCGAAGGCACGGCGACGAACGCCGCGAGGACGGCGACGGTCATCAGCGCGAGGGCCAGCATGGCGTGGCGCGCGCGCAGGGTCGAGACGACATGGGTGCTCACGGCGGACGGTCCCTTCTTCGTTCCTTCGCCTGCGGGGTTAGCTGACGGGCTCGCGCCGAACGACTGGCGCTACGCCGGGACTGGAGCCCGGCGATTCGCCCCGTGGGTGGGCCACTTCGGCCACCCCAGTGGGTCCCCCGCTCCCGGCCGCCTGAGCGGGCCGGGACTCGGCTTGACAAGTTGACTACTGCGCCAACAACGTCGCCGGGCGGGATTCGTTTCGCCACTGTGCGCAGGCGCACACAGCGCCCGCTACCCGGTCAAGGGTGGTCAATGTCCGGTGTGGCGCCCAACGCCGGGCCGGGCTCCCGGCCCGTAGTCTGCCGCCCGATGACCTGGGAGCCGGAGCTCGAGGAGCTGCGCCGCCGCGAGGCGCTCGCGGCGCAGATGGGCGGCCCCGAGCGCGTCGCCCGCCAGCACGAAACCGGCCGCCTGACCGTCCGCGAGCGCATCGAGCGGCTACTCGATCCCGGCAGCTTCCGCGAGGCCGGTGGCATCGCCGGCGCCGCGCGCTATGGCGACGACGGCGCCCTGGACGCCTTCACGCCGGCGAACATGGTCGTCGGCCGCGGCCGGATCGCGGGACGCCGGGCGGTGATCCAGGCCGACGACTTCACCGTCCGCGGCGGCACCGCCGACGCCGCCATCTGGGAGAAGATGGTGTGGGCGGAGCGGGCCGCCCACGACGGCCGCGTCCCGCTCGTGCGCCTGGTCGACGGCACCGGCGGCGGCGGGAGCGTGCGCTCGCTCGAGTCGATGGGCTTCACCTACGTGCCGATCATCCCGGGCTGGGACCTCGCGGTCGAGAACCTCGCCACGGTCCCGGTCGCCAGCGCGGCGCTCGGCCCGACCGCCGGCCTCGGCGCGGCGCGGGTCGTCGCCTCGCACTTCTCGGTGATCGTCCGCGGCACCGCGCAGCTCTTCGTCGCCGGGCCTCCGGTCGTCGCCGCGGCGATGCACGAGACGCCGGACAAGGAGACGCTCGGCGGCGCTCGCGCGCAGACCCGCGCCGGCGCGGTCGACAACGACGCGGCCGACGAGGACGACGCGCTGGAACAGATCCGCAGCTTCCTCTCCTACCTCCCGCCCAACGTGTGGCGCGCCCCGCCGATCGTCGCGTGCGACGACCCGCCCGACCGCGCGGAGGAGGACCTCGTGGCGATCGTCCCGCGCGACCGCCGCCGCACCTACGACGTGCGCCGCATCCTCGACGTCGTCTTCGACCGCGGCTCGGTGTTCGAGGTCGGGGCCCGCCAGGGACGCTCGCTGTGCACCGCGCTCGCCCGCCTGGACGGGCGGCCCGTGGGCGTGCTGGCCGGGGACCCGGTGCACTACGGCGGCGGGCTCACCGCCCAGGCCGCGGACAAGCTCGCCCGCTGGGTCGACCTCTGCGACCAGTTCCATCTGCCGCTGGTCAACCTCGTCGACCAGCCCGGGTTCGTGATCGGCACCGAGGCCGAGCGCGCGAACACGATGCGCCGCGGGGCCCGCGCGCTCGCCGCGGTCTACCAGGCGTCGGTGCCGTGGGCCACGGTGATCGTGCGCAAGGCCTACGGGATCGCCGGCGCCGCGCACGCGAACCACGCCCGCCACAACCTCCGTGTCGCGTGGCCCTCGGGCGACTGGGGCTCGCTGCCGCTGGAGGGCGGCATCGAGGCGGCGTACCGGCGGGAGCTCGAGGCCGCCGAGGACCCGGTCGCACGGCGCGAGGAGATCGAGTCCCGGCTCGACGCGGTGCGCTCCCCGTTCCGTACCGCCGAGCGCTTCGGCATCGAGGAGATCATCGACCCTCGCGCCACGCGAGCGCTGCTCTGCGAGTGGGCCGCCGACGCGCACGAGCTCGTGACCCACGAGCTCGCCGCCGGCCCCAAGCGCCGCGGCCCGCGGCCCTGAGGGTCAGCCGCCGTCGTGGCCGCGGCCGTCTCCGCCGACGAAGTACTCGAAGACGCTCCCCGGCGCGTAGCGGCTGACGAGGATCCCGGTCAGCGGCGCCGCGACGAGCCAGCAGACGAGCGTGGCGGTCGGGCTGACGAAGGGGAGCGGGATCGTGCCGAGGAAGACGATCACCGGCGACGCCGAGCCGAACAGTCCCCAGCGATAGACCGAATCGGGCAGGACGGTCCGCAACAGGCCGGCGCGCCGCGCGTAGGCGAACATCACGGTCCCCATCCCCGAGACCGCGGCGAGGACGACGGCGAACGCGACGACGGAGATCGGGTTCCCCTCGTACTCGCCGACGAGCGCGGTCGGAAACGGCAGGAAGGCGATGCCGCCGAGGTAGGTGAGCAGCAGCCACAGGTAGCGCCCGTCGACCGCGCGGAGCTGGGCCGCGAACAGATGGCCGGCGATCCAGTAGCGGCCGATGAGCACGAACGCGATGACGAAGCTGACGATCTTCGGGAGTCGGTCCCTCAGCGCCGCGAGCAGGCTCGAGACGTTGTCCTCCTGGCCCTTGGCCAGCTCCGGCACTCCGATCTCGAGGACGAGCAGGGTGAGCGCGATGGCGAACACCGCGTCGGTGAAGAAGGCGGCGCGGTCGAACTCGAGGCCCTCGCCGCGTCGCCACGCCCCCTCGGGCAGCGGGCGGGTCTCCTCACGCACCTCGGCCATGGCGCCGGATCATTCCCGGCGGGCCCGACGGCTCGTTACCGTGCCAGTGAGCGCGAGCGCTCAGAGCACGTTGACGTTGGCCGCCTTGGGGCCCTTGTCCCCGGCCTCCTCCTCGTAGGAGACTTTCGCCCCCTCGGCGAGGGACTTGTAGCCCTCGGAGTTGATCGCCGAGTAGTGGACGAAGAGGTCCTGACCTCCACCCTCGTCGGGCGTGATGAACCCGAACCCCTTGTCGTCCCTGAACCACTTCACCGTTCCGGTCGGCACCGATCCGCTCCTCCTGTGCTGTGCTGGGCGGCGGGCAGGCTAGCACCACGGCCCGGCGGCACGGGACCCCGGTCCGGGCCTCAGGAGGTGCCCGCCACGCGCGCGACCTCGGCGACCGAGGTCAGCCCGTCACGGACCTTGGCGAGGCCGTCGTCGCGCAGGCGCGCCATCCCCTCGGCGACCGCGACCTCGGCGACCGCGTCGGCGGTGCGGCGCTGCAGCGCGAGGGAGCGGATCTCCTCGGAGACCTGCATGACCTCGTACAGCCCGACCCGGCCCTTGTAGCCGGTGCCCGAACAGCGCGGGCAGCCCTTGGGCTCCCAGGTGCGCACCTCGCCGTCGACCTCGAACCCGTTGGCGAGCATCGTCTCGGCATCGACGACCGACTCGAGCTTGCACGCCTCGCACAGCCGCCGGGCGAGGCGTTGGGCCACGACGCAGTCGATCGCCGAGGCGACGAGGAAGGGCTCGACGCCCATCTCGATCAGCCGCGTGATCGCCGTGGGGGCGTCGTTGGTGTGCAGCGTGGTGAGCACGAGGTGCCCGGTGAGCGCGGCCTCGATCGAGATGCGCGCGGTCTCGTCGTCGCGGACCTCGCCGACCATGACGACGTCGGGGTCGGCGCGCAGCGCGGCCCGCAGCCCGGTGGAGAAGGTCACGCCCGCCTTCTTGTTCACCTGCATCTGCTTGAGGCCGGCAATGCGGTACTCGACCGGGTCCTCGATCGTGAGGATGCTGCGGTCGCCGGTGTTGAGCAGGTTCAGCGCGGCGTACAGCGTCGTCGACTTCCCCGAGCCGGTGGGGCCCGTGACGAGGACCGCGCCGTAGGGCTGGCCGGCCGCGGTCACGAACCGGCCGCGCTCGATCTCGCGCATGCCGAGCTGGTCGAGCCCGATGCGCGCCGAGGCGCGGTCCAGGAGCCGCATGACCACCGACTCGCCACCGACGAGCGGCAGCGTGACGACGCGGATGTCGACCGAGCGCCCGTCGACGTTCATCCCGAAGCGCCCGTCCTGGGGCAGGCGGCGCTCGGCGATGTCGAGGTCGGCCATGATCTTGATCCGCGAGACGACGCCGGAGACCATGCGCTTGGGGACGGTGAGCGAGGCGGAGAGGACCCCGTCGACCCGCAGCTGGCCGACGAGCTCGCCGCCCTCGGCCGCGAGGTGGATGTCCGAGGCGCCCTGCTCGATGGCCTGGGCGATGATCGAGTGGACGAGCTTGATGACGGGGGCCTCGTCGGCGGCGTCGAGGACCTCGACCTGCGCCTCCTCCTCCTCGTCGTGCTCCTGGACGGCCTCCTGCACCGCCTCGTCGAAGCGGTTGAGCTTGGAGACGAGGACCTCGATGTCCTCCGGCGCGGCGATCGCCGGCGTCACCTCCATTCCGCTCATCATCGCGATGTCGTCCATCGCCAGGACGTTCGCCGGATCGGCCATCGCGACGAGCAGCGTGCGGTCGTCCAGGCGGCCGATCGGGACCGCCCCGTAGCGACGCGCCGCCTGCGGGCCGAGCATGTTCGCGGCGGCCATGTCGATCGGATACATCGAGAGGTCGACGTGGGCGAGACCGAAGCGCTCGGCCACGACGCGGGCGAGCTGGTCGCTGGTCAGGATCCCCTCGTCGAGCAGGACGCGTCCGGTCGAGCGCCCCGACTGCTGGGAGACTCGGACGGCGTGCTCGACCTGCTCCTCGGTGGCGTACTCCTGCGCGACGACGACCTCGCCGATGCGGCGGAGGGAGCGGCCACGCTGGGTCGGCGGCGTGAGCCCGGGCGGCGCCGCGGTGACGGGGGTCATGGAGTCAGCTATCGGCAGCGCGCGCGGGCGCCTGAAGCCGGGTGGCGCCGCGACCGTCCGGTGCGATAGGAACCGGCGCATGGAGGATCCGATGCCGGTCGCGCGCGGGGTGGCCATCCCGCTCGCCGAGATCGTCGTGCGCGCCACCCGCTCCTCCGGGCCGGGCGGCCAGCACGCGAACGTGACGGCCTCGCGGATCGAGGCGAGCTTCGATGTCGCCGCCTCCGCGACCCTGAGCCCCGAGCAGCAGCGGCGGGTCATGGGGCGCTGCGGCCCGCGGGTGGTCGCCGTCGCCCAGGACGCGCGCTCGCAGGCGCGCAACCGTGAGCTCGCGCTCGAGCGGCTGCGCGGGCGCCTGGCCGCCGCGCTCCACGTCGCGCGGCCGCGGCGGGCGACCCGCCCGACCGGCGCCTCGCGCAAGCGCCGACTGGAGGGCAAGCGGCGCCGCAGCGAGACCAAGCGGGGCCGGCGCAGGCCGGACGCCGACGGGACGTAGGATCCGGCCGGTCCCCGAGGCAGAGGAGCACCCGCGACAATGAAGATGCGTGCCGCCGTGCTGGAGGAGTTCGGAGCGCCGCTCGCGGTGGGCGAGGTGGACCTCGCCGAGCCGGGGCCCGGGGAGGTGCTCGTCCGGCTCGAGGCCTGCGGGGTCTGCCACACCGACCTCTACACCGCGTCGGGCGCCGACCCCTCCGGGTACGCGCCGACGGTGCTCGGCCACGAGGGCGCCGGCGTCGTGGAGACGCTCGGCGACGGCGTCTCGCGGCTCGAGGCCGGGGACCACGTCGTCACGCTCTTCTCCCCCCAGTGCGGTGAGTGCGTCCACTGCCGCAGCGAGCGCACGAACCTCTGCCTCGCGATCCGCGAGCAGCAGAACGCGGGCTACCTGCCCGACGGGACCACGCGGCTCTCGCGCGACGGCGAGCCGATCCGCCACTTCATGGGCACGTCGACCTTCGCGGAGTACACGGTGATGCCGGAGATCGCGCTGGCCAAGGTGCCCGCCGAGGCCCCGCTCGATCGCGCCTGCCTCTTCGCCTGCGGGCTCTCCACCGGGCTCGGGGCGGCGATGTTCACGGCGAAGGTCGAGCCGGGCACGACGTGCGTGGTGTTCGGCGCCGGGATGGTGGGGCTCGGGGCCGTGGCCGGGTGCCGGCTCCAGGGCGCGGAGCGGATCGTGTGCGTCGACCTCTCAGCGGATCGGCTCGAGCTCGCCCGCGGCCAGGGCGCCACCGACCTCATGGTCGGCGACGAGGGGACCGTCGAGCGGCTGCTGGAGATGACGGGCGGCTTCGGTGCCGACTACACGTTCGAAGCCACGGGGAACGTCGCGGTCATGCGCCAGGCCGTCGAGGCGGCGCGCATGGGCTGGGGCTTGTGCACCGTGGCCGGCGTCGCCGGCAAGGGCGAGACGCTCGACGTCGTCCCACGCTGGCTCATCACCGGGCGGCGGATCGCGGGCTCGTCCTTCGGCGGGTGCAAAGGGCGCCGCGACGTGCCGGCGCTGGTGCAGCGCTGGCTCGACGGGGACATCGACGTCGAGCCGTTCGTCTCGCACCGGATCTCGCTGGACGAGGTGAACCGGGGGTTCGAGCTGATGAAGGCCCAGGACGGCATTCGCAGTGTCATCTCGTTCGGGTGACGGTACGGGTTGACGGTGACTGCCCTCTCTTGCCCCTGGGCCGGCTGGGCGGTCGTGGCGGGGCCGCGCTCCTGACCACTGAATCCCGGCTGGTGGCCTGGGCGCGCATGTCTGACTGAAATGGTCCGTCGCACTGCCCCGCCCCGCCCGCCCAGCCGGCTCGGTCCGTGCTGTTGATCCACCCTTCCTTGCCCGGACCCTGGGTCGGTGCCGGCTCACTTGTGGCGGCGGCTGCCGCAGCGCGGCGGTGATCAGCCGAACGTGACGGTGGCGGACATTCCGAGGGCAGCGTGGCCCGGGAGGTCGCAGTAGAGCGTGTAGGTCCCCGCGGCGAGGGTCGTCTTCGGCGACGTGGCGATGTTTAGCGACTGGGTCTCGGGGATCAGCGGGACGGCGCTCCCGCCGGCCGGCCGGAGCGTGAGGTCGTGGGCGTCCTGGCCGCGGTTGTCGAGCTGGACGATCGCGGCGCCGGCGGCGAGGTGCGGGCGCGACAGCGTGAGGCTGTACTCGCGGGCGCTGACCAGCAGGCGGGACGGAGCGACGGCGCCGGAGCCCGGGGGCTCGACCGGCGGCGCGGGCGCCGTCGGAGCGGTCGGGACGACGGGGGCCGCCGCGGGCGCGGGCGGGAGGCGCTTGGGCGCCGCGGGCCGGCGGTGGCGACGAGCGGTCCGGCAGCGGGCGGAGCGGCTGCGTCGCCGTCCGTGCGCGCGGCGGGCGACCCGCCGGGCGCGTGCGCAGGCCGCCCGCCGGGAGCGTGCGTGGTGCTTGGCGGTCCGCCGGTGGGTAGTGCGGGACGCCGAGGCGGCCGGGCCCTCCGCGGTCCTCGCGGGGCCGCCGGAGCCGGCGGCGGTGCTGCCGGCCGGGGCGGCCAGCACCGCGATCCCGAGCAGGGCGGCGATCAGAGCTCCGGCGCGACGGCGCGGCACCCGGTGGGCCTCGGCGCCGCCGCGCACGCGCGCGAGGGTGCCGGCGGTGGGTGGACGGATGACCGACGCCCATCGGACGCGCCATGGACGCACGGGGACCTACGATGCTGATCGTGCCCGAGATCGCAGCAGGCGGAGAGGAGGTCGCATGACTCCGCGTCGCATGCCGCTCCTCGCGCGATTGACCGCCTCGAGCTCGCAGTTCGCCAACCAGCGCGGCATCTATCTCGGACGGCGCTCGACGCGGATCCACGTGGCGCTCTACCGGCGTTCCGGCGGCAAGCTCGGCGGACACCTCCCCGGTTGGCCGGAGGCCCGGATCCTCCTGCTCGACCACACCGGCGCCAAGAGCGGAAGGACACGGACCTCGCCGCTCATGTACCACGAGGACGCCGACGTCGTCGCCGTGATGGCCTCGAAGGGCGGCCAGCCGACCCACCCGGCGTGGTTCCACAACCTCGTGGCGAACCCGGAGACCACGATCCAGCTCGGCGATGTCGTTCGGGCCGTCCGCGCTCGCGTCGCGAGCGACGAGGAGCGCCGCCGCCTCTGGCCGGCGTTCGTCGCGTTCTATCCCGGGTACGACGCCTTCCAGCGCGCCGCGAAGGGCCGCAAGATCCCGATCGTGATCCTCGACGCTCGTGAGGCGACGAGCTCGGTCTCGGCGGGTCCTAGTCGCGTGCGTGGCTGAGCCGCGCGAGGTCCTCGTGCAGCTCGCTGACCCGGCGCTTCACCGCGTCGCCGTCGGGACGGTCGTGGACGAGATCCCAGGTGCGGTCGGCGACCTCGCGCGCGGACTCGGGCGTGGCGTTCGTCGCCATCCGCTCCACGAGCGCGATCTCGAACGCCTCGACCTGCGCCGCCGGCTCGGCGGGCGCCATCCGCGGCAGAGGCTCGCGCACGGCCTCGCGCCAGATCGACGTCGCCACGGCGAGCCGATTGCGAAGGGTCACGGCGTCCACGGCGGGCAACCTAGCCGGTCGCGCCGTGCGACGCTCAGCTGGCCACGCGCCGCGCAACCGAGACGCGATACGCGCCGGAGCGCGCGTGCAGGATCGGGTCGTCGGGGAGCCCGATGCCGTCGGGCACCCGCGTCGGGTCGAAGACGAGGACGTCGCCGTCGCGCTCGCGGTCGGTCGCGATCCCGGTCACCTCGAGCCGCCCCATCTCGACGCGCTCGCGCTCCGCCGGCCACGCGGCCGTCGGGTCGTCGAGCGGATCGCCGGGCTCGGCCAGCTCCGCCTCGAGCACGAACGTCGCCGGGCCGGGCCCCAGTCGCTCGGCGATCTCCCGCGCGAGGTAGTCGAACGGCAGGGCGGCGGCCGCCTCGTCCGTCAACGTGGCCTCGCCGGCCGCCGGTCGCCAGTGCCAGCGCACCCACCGCGCCTGCCCGTCCGGCGCGTCGAGCCGGAAGGCGTGGATCGCGTGGAAGGCGAGCCGGGCGTAGCTCTCGGGCGGGAGCGTCGTGACCGTGGTCTGGAGCGCCGGGAGTGTCTCCGGGTGCTCCTGCACGAACTGGCCGATCCTGGCCATGTCCGGCTTGCCGGTCGCCGGGTCGGGGACGCGTACGGCGCCGAACGCGATGAAGTCCTCCACGGTGCGGACGAAGAACACAGGCAGGGTGATGCAGACCAGGTCGGTGGTCGTGCCGTCCGGCAGGTAGAACTTGACGGCCAGCCCGTGCCCGCCCCGCGCCGCGTCCGGCTGGGCCGGGTCGCCGCTGCCGTTCGAGCAGCGCACGTGGGCGCGGACCGCGCCACCGGCGAAGTGCGGCGCGCGGCACAGCCCCGCGGCGTCGGCCGAGGGCGTGAAGGTCGCCCCGCACAGCACGCCGCGCGCGTGCCCCGCACGCTGCCCCGGGTGGCGGCCGGTGATCGCCACCAGCGTGTCCACGAGGCGCTCGGAGGTCTCGTCGCCCGCGGCCATGGCGGCACCCTACGCGCCGCGATGGTTTCCGCAACCGTGGCGCCGCCGTCCCGTTGGAGTGGGCGGACGACGGGGCGACACCCGCCGCCGGGCCTCTGGAGGACGGATGCAGCGCACGCGACGGCGCCGGTCGACCCTGTCCGCGATCACCCTCGGGGCGACGCTCGCGCTACGGTGTCGTTCGCCTCGCCGACGTCCGGCTGGGTGCACGCGGCCTTCGCGGGCGACGCCGGCTACGTGCTGCGGACCTCATCGCTGCGCCTCACCGCGCGGCTCCCGCGCTCGGGTCTCACGCGCGGGCGCTGCGAGCCCGGCGGGGGCGCGTCGCGCTGGACGGCCGGCTGAGCCCCGGGCGGAGCGGCGAGCTGATCCGCCTCGTCGTCCGCGGGCCGGGCACGGCGCGCTGGGGCGCCCGGACGGTGAGCACCGGCGAGGGCGGCCGCTTCGCGCTGACCTTGGGGGTCTCGCGCTCGACGCTCGTCGTCGCGCGATGGGGCGGGGATGACGCGACAGCCGGAGCCGGCTCGCGCGCGGTGGCGATCCGCGTGCGCTGAGCGGCGGCGCTCTGCGGGGTCGCCCGGCCGCGGCCGGGCGCCTCAGCGCGGGGCGATGAGCAGCGCCTGGACCGCGCGGCCGACCCGGCCGTGCTCGTCGGAGAGGACGCTCTCCGCGGAGCCGGTTCCGTCGTCGGCGACGCGGGTGACGGCGTCGAGCTGGATCCACTCGCCGGCGGGATCGCGGTCGAGGTAGAGCGTGAGGTCAGGGTTGACGAAGCTGTAGGCGCCCCACTCGAGGGCCGCGCTCACGCCGTTCCCGAAGTCGGCCACCCCGGCGGCGCGCTCGAGCGGCGCCACCACGCGGCCCGCGACCAGGGGCACGGCGAGGCGCATCCAGGCCGTCGCGGGCCCCGGCTCGTGCCAGTGGCCGCGGACCCAGCGGGCCTCGACCGCGTCAGCACCGAACGTCGGCCGCTCGCCCGGCGGCGCTCCGGCCGGCCGGGCCCCGGCGGGCGGCGTGTCGGGAGGCCGGCTCGGCGTGGCGACCGGCGCGGTGGCGCCCCGCACCGAGCCGACGCGGAGCCCGAGCGCCCGGCAGGCCTCGAGCTCCCCGGCCCAGAGCGACGCCGAGAGGAGCTGGACGCGGCGGCCGGGTCGCACGGTCTCGACCGTCACGGTCAGCGGAACGAGCGGCACCGGACGCAGGAACTCGACCGTGAGCCGTGCCACGCGCGTGTCGTCGGCGCCCTCGTGTCCCAGGATCGCGCCGGCCAGCAGCGCGGCGGGCGCCCCGCCGTGCTGTGCCGCGGGATCCCACGGGCCACGCGAGAGCTCGGTGGGCAGGAAGGTGCCGTCCGGCTGCGGGATGAAGACGGCCTCGGACACGGCGCGCGATGGTAGTCGCATCCGGCGCCGTTCACGGCGCCGCCTGGTCCGGGACGTGAGACCATCCCGCGCCGCATGCGCCCCGCCGCCAGCCTCGCCCTGTCCGTCGCCGTCGCGTCCGCCGTCGTCGCGGCCGCGCCCGCCGTCGCCGCCGTCCCGGCGCCCTCCGCGCCGATCTGCTCAGGGACCCTCGTGCCCGCCGTCGTCCCGGCCCTCGCCGCCGCGCCGCGGCTGCGCATGGGCATCGGCCCCAACGGCCCCTCGGGCGCCACCGGCGCCGCGGTGACCCCCGTGCCGGACTCCCCCGCGCGCACCCTGCGCGCGCTCGCCACGCTCCGCCCACGCGGCCGGCCGCTCGTCCTGCGCCTCAACCGCTTCTTCTGGTCCGACGGGGAGCGCGGCCTGCGCCACTTCGTCGCGCTGAGCCGGCGCTATACCTCGCGCGGCTACGAGGTCGAGCTCCAGGTCCGCTATCACCCGACCCCGCGCCAGGAGGGCGATCTCGCAGCCTGGCGGCGGTGGGTGCGACGGGTCGTGCGCGCCTTCGGGCCCGACCGCCGCGTCGTCGGCCTGCAAATCGCCAACGAGGTCAACCTCACCTTCTCCCCGGACTCCTCCGACGGCGCCTACCGCGGCGCCCGCGAGGCGCTCGTGCAGGGCGTCATCGCGGCCAAGGCCGAGGCGCGCCGGCGCGGCTACCGGCAGCTCACCGTCGGCTTCAACTGGTTCTTCCAGCTGACCCCGGCGGCCGAGGCGAGCTTCTGGGGCGCCATCGGCCGAGGCGACCCACGGTTCCGTGCGGCCCTCGACTGGGTCGGCCTCGACGCCTACCCCGGCACGT
This sequence comes from Solirubrobacterales bacterium, assembly GCA_038251325.1. Taxonomy (GTDB): domain Bacteria; phylum Actinomycetota; class Thermoleophilia; order Solirubrobacterales; family Solirubrobacteraceae; genus JBBSBL01. The sequence goes on from JBBSBL010000055.1 coordinate 15,983, forward strand.
TCGTCCCCCCCGGCCTCGCGCCGGCCCGGACGGGCGACGGCGTGATCGCGGGCCTGAACACGTTGCGCGGCTGCTGGCTGCGCCGCGCCGGCATCCCGCGCACGGTCCCGATCCATGTCGAGGAGAACGGCTGGCCCACGGGACCGACCCGCTCGGAGGCCGACCAGGCGGTGGCGATGCGGTCGATGGTCGAGGCCGCGAGCCGCGCCCGGCGCACCTACCACGTGACGGACTACCGCTGGTTCAGCCTGCGCGACCACCGCACGAGCTCCCCGAACCTCCAGCACCACTACGGCCTGCTCCACGACGACTACACGCCGAAGCCGGCCTTCGCGGTCTACCGGCGGCTGCTGGCGAG
>JBBSBL010000056.1:0-16337 GCA_038251325.1 Solirubrobacterales bacterium
CATGCTCTTCATGACGACGTACAGGATCAAGCCGTATCTCAGCAACGAGGAGACCAAGAAGCTGTTGGAGGTCTTCGCCAAGGAGGGGCCCGGACCCGGCACCACGGCCCACTACGTGGCCGCCGACGGCAGCCACGGCGTGGTGATCGCCGACACCGACGACGTGGCAGGGGCGTACCGCAACATTCAGAACTACGGGCAGTGGGTGGAGTACGACACCAAGGTGATGCTGCCGGTCGAGCAGGCCGTGCCGCTGATCATGGAGGCGCTTGGCTGATCTAGATGGGGCGCCCTAAGCGAAGCGCCTGCGGCACGCGCTCTTGGCGTGGGCGACGATCAGGCCGCCGACGAGTCGGTCGATCGCTCGTCGCGGTCGGTGGGGAGGGCGATGGTGATCGTGGCGTCGGGTTCGTCGGTCCCCAGCAGTAGCAGTGCGCCCCCCGGGACTCGAACCCGGCCCGCCGGATTAAAAGGTCGCGATCTTCCGAGCGGTAGGGGGCAAGGCCGTCCAATAGGCGCCGATGGGTCTGGTTGGTTCGACTCAGAATCGCCGTGTCGGGGACATCGTCTGGGACACGGACGGGATGGGGCCAAAGAGCGGCCGCTCGCTCCGGGCCGCCCGCGGCCGTGAGCTCGACGCCTCCGAGGTTTGCGAGCAGCAACGGTGGACGGACCGCACCGAGGTAGGTCGGGACGAGACCAGGGTCGTCGGGATCCGCCTTGCGATCAGCGGCGGGGCGCGGGAGGGCGTCGACCGAGGTCATCTGCCAGAGGTACGGCGAAGCGGGGCGCCAGGGCTCCGGCGCATGACCGAAACCTGAAACCCCTTCGTGTCATTCGAGGAGGCGTCCCGCGACTTCGAGTTCCGGCGCGTCGAGGAGTGCGGCGACCGTCGCGGAGGCGGTTCCCACCGATTCGCGCTCGAGCCCTGATCCGTCGGGCCGCCAGGTGAGGTTCACGCGCAGCTGCTCGTCTTGGTGTGGGATGTCGGAGCGTACGTGGCAGCCGCGTGACTCGCGGCGCTCGCGTGCCGACTCGAGCGTCGAGCGCGCGGCGAGCAGCGACCCGGCGAGGTCGTCGAACCCGGCGATGTCGGTGCGGATCTCCAGCGCGCTCGTCGCGGCGTCGATCTCGTCGAGCTTGCCCAGGCCCGCGGCGAGGCCGTCCTCGCTGCGCACGACGCCGCAGTGGTCGGTCATCACGTCGCGCACCGCGCGCTGGAGAGGACGCACGAACGCGTCGCCGCGCAGCGCGAGCAGTTCATCGATCTCCTCGCCCGCTGCGGCGATCGCCCGGCGGTCGCGCACCTGCGCATCAAGGGATGCTGACCACTGGGCGGCCTGCTCGCCGACGATGCGCCCGAACACGATGCACTCGGCGAACGAGTTGCCGCCCAGCCGGTTGGCGCCGTGCAGGCCGGTCGCGCACTCGCCGACCGCGTACAGGCCCTCGACGTCGGTGGCGTGCGTGGCGGCGTCGACCCAGGCGCCGCCCATCGAGTAGTGGGCGGTCGGCGCGACCTCCATCGGCTGCTGAGTGATGTCGAGCATCGCGAGATCCACGAACTGGCGGTACATCCGCGGCAGCCGCGAGAGGATCAGCTCACGGTCGAGATGGGTCACGTCCAGCAGCACACCGCCCCGCTCGGTACCGCGGCCCGCCTTGATCTCGGTGTCGTTGGCGAGCGCCACCCGGTCTCGGGTCGAGAGCTCCAGGCGCTCGGGGTCATAGCGCTCCATGAAGCGCTCGCCGCTCGCGTTGCGCAGGATCCCGCCCTCGCTGCGCACCGCCTCGGTGACGAGCGTGCCGGCGGCCTCTTCGGGCCAGATCATCCCGGTCGGGTGGAACTGCACGAGCTCCATGTCGCGCAGCCGGCAGCCCGCCAGCGCCGCCAGGCGCATCGCGTCGCCGGTGTTCTCGTCGCGGCGGCTTGAGGACCTGCGCCAGATGCGCGTGTGCCCGCCCGCCGCCAGGACGACGGCGTCGGCCAGATAGACCCGCCGGGTGCCGTCCTCCAGATCAAAGCCATAGGCGCCGAACACGCGGCCCTCGCGAACGAGCAGCCGCGTGATGTACGTGTCGTCGTCGACGCCCACGCCAAGCTGGGTTGCGCGCCGCACGAGCGTGCGCTGAATCTCGCGCCCGGTGTAGTCACCGGCAAAGCACGTGCGCCGGTAGCGGTGCGCACCGAAGAACCGCTGACTCAGCCGGGCATCGTCCTCGGTCTGGAACGTCGCGCCCCAGTCGACGAGCTCGTGGATCGCGCGCGGCGCCTCGCGCGCAATGATCTCCACGGTCGTCGGATCAGCGAGCCCGTACGCCTCTCGCAGCGTGTCACCGGCATGCTGCTCCCACGTGTCCTCGGAGTCCATCGTGCCCAGGGCCGCGTTGATGCCGCCCGCCGCCAGCACGGTGTGCGCGTCATCGCGTCGCCGCTTGCCGACGCACGTCACGTCGACCCCGCGCTGGCGCAGCTCGATTGCCGAACGAAGACCCGCCGCTCCGGTGCCGATCACGAGAACGCTCGTCGCTCGCCGCTGCTCTTCGTGCCGCATGCCGCCTCCCTGTCGCCGATCACCTACAGGGGATACGGGCGGCGCTCGGTTACTGGCGCATCGCTTGGGGAACGCCCCCCGGCTACTCGGCGTTTCCGTCGTTATTGGCGATTTCCGCTTGGATCCGATCGTTCTCGCGGCCGTCTGCGATTGCGGCGAGGATGAGCCCGACAATGCCAACGGCTGCGGGGATCGTGACCGCCACACCGACGAAGAAGAGCCCGAGATTACTCACGTCGGTCACCGACCATCAGCAGCGCGACGGCGCCAAACGCGAGGATCGACGGGACCCAGAGGCCGACGAATATTCCTTGGTTCTCGCTGCCGGTGAACCACAGCACGATGGAGAGCACGAATGAGGCGAACGCGGCGACGAGAATCGCCATCGCTGCGCGGAGGCGGAGCTTGCGGCGGTCCATTGGGCGAACATCCGATCTGTTGGTGGAAGGCGAGCCGACGCTACTACGCGTTCGGCGCTCGCGCCGATCAGCTCGGGCCGCCCTATACCGCTCGACGACTCGATGACCGCGCCGGTCGCGTCGCTCGTCCGTACCCGTCAAGACGCCAAGGCGTTCGTCCGTTCAGAAAGAAAGCCGTGCTGTTGATGAGCTTCAAGGGCAACAAGCGGTCGCTGCCCAGCAAGCCGTGTGCGATGTGTGGGCGGGAGATGAGCTGGCGAAAAGCGTGGGCCAGAAGCTGGGGCGACGTGCGCTACTGCTCTCAGGCCTGTCGCCGAAGGACGGGGAAGAATGCCGCGACGCGATGACCCGAGCTGCGACGTGCGCAACCTTGTGGTGGTGCTCGGCGATCAGCTGAGTCGCAGCGCCAGTGCGTGGGACGGGTTCGACCCCGCCGCCGATCTGGTGTGGATGGCGGAGGTGAGCGAGGAGTCCACGCACGTGCGGTCCAGCAAGCAGCGCACCGCGCTGTTCCTGGCGGCGATGCGGCATTTCGCGCACGGCCTGCGCGACGACGAGGTCCCGCTCGTCTATCGCGAACTCCCATCGACGGGTGAGGCGACGACGCTCGCCGGCGAGCTGATCGCCACGCTGGCGTATCGTCGCGTGCAGCGCGTAGTGCTCACCGAGCCGGGCGACTGGCGCGTGCTCGAGACGCTTCGAGATGCCGTGGGCGACGTGCCGCTGGACGTGCGCGAGGATCGCCAGTTCCTCTGCAGAACGCACGAGTTCGCCGAGCACGCCCAGAGCCGTAGACAGCTGCGCATGGAGTACTTCTACCGCGATATGCGCCGCCGTCACAACGTGCTCATGGATGGCGGTCAGCCGGCGGGCGGGCGCTGGAACTTCGACTCCGAGAACCGCGGGGCCTTCGGCCGCGCCGGTCCGGGGCCTATCCCGCCCACGCCGCGGTTCGCTCCCGATGGCATCACGCAGGGCGTCATCGACCTGGTCAACGTCCGCTTCGCCGACCATCCCGGGCAGCTTTCGACCTTCGGCTGGCCCGTCACCCGTGAGCAGGCACTGCAGGCACTGGCCACCTTCATCAACGAGCGGCTTGAGCACTTCGGGCACTGGCAGGACGCGATGTGGGGCGGCGAGCCGTGGCTCTTCCACGCGCATCTCTCGGCCGCGATGAACCTCAAGCTCCTGGACCCGCGTGAGGTCATTACCGCCGCCGAAGCCGCCTGGCGCGAAGGCCACGCGCCGCTGGCCGCCGTGGAGGGGTTCATCCGCCAGGTCCTGGGTTGGCGGGAGTACGTGCGCGGCATCTACTGGCGGTCCATGCCGCAGTACGCAGAGATGAACGCGCTCCGCGCCGGCGAGGACCTGCCCGCCTGGTACTGGACCGGCGAGACGCCGATGAGCTGCCTGGGCGACGCCATCGGCCAGACGCTGGAGCACGGATACGCCCATCACATCCAGCGGCTGATGGTGACGGGCCTCTACGCGATGCTGCTCGGCGTGGAGCCCAAGCAGGTGCATCACTGGTACCTGAGCGTCTACGTCGACGCGGTCGAGTGGGCGGAGCTGCCGAACACGCTGGGCATGAGCCAGTACGCCGACGGTGGACTGATGGCCAGCAAACCCTACGTTGCCAGCGGCAAGTACATCCAGCGCATGAGTAACCACTGCTCCACCTGCCGCTTTGAACCCGCCCAGCGCACCGGCGAGACGGCCTGCCCGTTCACGACCATGTACTGGGACTTCCTCAGCCGGCACGAGGCGCTGCTCGCGAAGAACCCGCGCATGGCGCTGCAGCTCAAGAATCTCGCACGTATCGCACCCGCCGAACGCCAGGCGATCACCGAGCGCGCCGCAGCGGTACGCAGCGGCGACATCGGCCCCTGAGCCGCGAGCGGCGAATCCGCCAGAGCACGGCGACGACCCGCGGCCCTCTGCGACCTGAGCGCCGTACCCGGGGCATGGACGATCACGATGCCCTCAGCAGCCCGGCGCCGCTGCGCGCTCCCGCCTTCGAGGTCGCACGCGAGGACGGCCGTGTTCGCGCGAGACTCGGCCTGGCCACCGACGGTTCGCTCGCGCTCGACCTCACGGAAGCCGACGGACTCGTGCGCGCGACGCTCGTCGTCGAGCCCGGCGGGTCGGCGGCGCTGAAGCTCGCCGACGCGCGCGGCAGCTTCCGCATCGTGCTCGGATCGTGGCTCGATGACTCGCGGAGTCCGGCGCAGAGCTTGCGCCACGAGCTGTCACGGGCTCCCGCTCGACTGCGATCAGCTGTCGCACCGGTCGGCCCTTCGTCTCGAGCAGATGGTCGTATCGGAGCACCTGGCCGAGCGCGGGCCGCAGCGGCTTCTCCTCGTTAGTGGTGCTCAGGCTCTTGATCTCCGCGACCCAGATCGTGTCGCCGTGCTCCCAGGAGAGGCCGAAGGTGGGCTCGCCAGGTGCGGGTGAGCGTGGCGAGAGCCCGGCTGCTCTCACCGCTTCTGCGAGTGCTTCCTAGGTGCGGGGGTGCGCCTGGAGGGCTCGGTCCACGAGGTCGGGATACCAATCGTCCGGCACAGCGGCCGATTCTGTCGATGCGCCCCCCGGGACTCGAACCCGGCCCGCCGGATTAAAAGTCCGGTGCTCTACCCGATGAGCTAGGGGCGCGGCCGGATGGTCGCATAGGCCGGCGCGGGTTCCGCGCGGCGTGGGAGACTCGCCCGATGCCCCGCGTCCTCCCCGTTCCCGGCATGCGCGTGCGGGTCCGAACCCTGGGCTCGGCGCACGAGGCGCGGATCGACGAGGTTGCGCAGGACGGCCGCGCGCTGCGGGTCGGCGAGGAGTGGTTCGACCTCCACCGACTCACCGCGAAGTTCGTGCGTCGCGGCGAGCCGTACTACGGGGCGCGCCTGGTCTTCCTCGACGAGGCGGAGGACTCCGCGTGAGCGCCTCCACACGGACGGGCGCCACCACGGAGTCCGGAGGTCCCGCGCCGGTCGTGCTCGGCCTGCTCGTCCTCCCGATCGCCGGCGCCGTGGGCTTCGTGCTTCTCGTCGTGCTCCTGACGGCGGTCGCGCCCAACAGCGCCGCGCTCGCCTGGATCGCGGTCGCCGCGAGCCTGCTGGGCCCCCCGGTCGCCACGGCGGCGGTCGGCGTGCGGCGCGGCACTGGCGGCCTGGCGATCGCCGCGCTCACCGTGGGCTGCGCGCTGATCACGCTGATCCTCGTGCTCGCGATCGTCAGCGCGCTCGTGGCCGCGGCCTTCCGCGGAGGATCGCTGACCTTCGCGTGAGCGGTCCCGGGTCGCCGTAGACTCGGTCGCGGTGCCCGCCCCCATGGTGTAGCGGTCAGCACGCCAGCCTTTCACGCTGGTAGCGGGGGTTCGATTCCCCCTGGGGGTACTGACTGAGAAGGACTTCGCTTGAGAGCGCGCGGCTCAGGCGGCGACGGGTGCTCGCCGGCCGGCGAGCACCGCGCACCAGAGCGCGAAGCAGGCGATCGCGAGCACCGCGCCGAGCCAGTGGGCCCCGAGCAGGGTCGCGAGGCCGCTCGGGATGCCGGCGAGCGCCGCCCCCAGCAACGCCGGCACCGCCGGCAGCCGGATCGCCCGCGTGGTCACCGCGGCGCACGCGAACCACGCCGCCGGCCCGGCGAGCCAGCCCCAGTCCTCGAAGAACGCGTGCGGGAGCGCGAGGCCGAGCGCCAGGGCCAGCAGGGCGACGCCCAGCGCCTGGACGAGCGCGGCGCGCCACAGCACGGAGCGGTCGAGGCCGGTCATCGCGCGGACGATTCTCGCATGCGCCGTCGGGCTACCATCGCCCGCGGGCGGTTAGCTCAGCTGGCCAGAGCGCCTGCTTTACACGCAGGAGGCCGCAGGTTCGAGCCCTGCACCGCCCATCGTCATCGATCCCACCACGCGGCAGCCCGGGCCTGGCCCGCGCCGCCGCCGAGCAGTCGCGCGGTGGCGAGGGTCGGGCCGGACCTCCCGGTCACGACGCCCGGGCGCAGGAAGAGGTTCACCACGCCCGTGTTGGCCGGGAGGCCGCGGACGACCGCCCCGTGCGCGGTGAGTGTGACGACCGTGTCGTTGGACCGCGTCACCGCGCCCGCGAGCGGGAACGTCTGGGGCGGGAAGCCGGCGGCGGCGACGAACGCGAACCCCGGCGTGCCGCGACCGACGCGCAGGCGGAGGGAGCGCGGGAGCGAGATCCGCAGCGGGCCGAGGCCCACCGCGGCGGACACGCGGATCGCCGTGTTCCGGCCCGGCCCGCCGACCAGGCGCGCCGCGAGGCGGCAGGGCGCAAGGACCATCGCGGTCGTGGCCGAGGCCCCGTCCGCACGCACGCGGAGCGCGACGCGACCGTCGGCGAAGACATCGAGCGTGCGCGGGGGAATCGTCACCCTCGATCGTCCCGCGGCGACCGTCCGGCCGTTGACGGCCGCCGACAGCGCGCGGGCGCCCGGCACGCGGATCGAGAGCGGGTCCGTGGCGATCGTCGGCTGCCCGCCGCCGAGGCTCGCCGTCCGGCCGCCGACCCGCACGCGCGAGGCGACCTGGACGGTGCGGCACGTGTGGCTCCCGACGAACGCCCCAGGCAGCCCCGTGAGCGAGCGCGGCTGGATCGCGCCGGTCGGCGGTGAGGTGACCGTCTCGCCGCCGACGGAGTTCGTCGCCACGACCCGGCAGCGGATCGCCTGGCCGATATCACGGTCGGAGGGGACGTAGCTCGCGCCGGACGCGCCCGGAACGGTCGCCGCGCCGCGCAGCCAGGAGAACGCGAAGCCGGTGTCGGCACCGAAGCCCTGCGGCACACAGGTCAGCCGGCTGCCCGCCCGCGGGATCCCGGCGACCACCGCGGCGCCGGCGGGAGCGACGCGACCCACGCCGGAGATCCCCACCGCGGTGACCGGGCTCGGCTGGTTGGAGATGATGAAGATCGAGGCCTCGGCCAGGCCGGTGCGCGTGGGGGTGAAGCCGATCGAGAAGGTGCAGTGCTCGCCCGGCGCGAGGGTGTTTCCGGTGCACTGGTCGGGCCCGACCGGAAACGCCTGCGGGATGCCGCTCACGATGAACGCCTGCTGGATCTGGAGCGGGCTGTCCCCGCCGTTGCTGATGGTGAAGACCTGCGTGGTGCCGGCATGACCCACCGCGACGTCGCCGTAGGAGTGCAGGGCCGGGGTGACCTGGACGACGGGACCGGCCAGCGCGGTCGCGGTCACGGGTACCACGAGCGGACTCCCCCCCGAGTCGGAGGGCACGACGAGCTGGGCCGTCTTCGTCCCCGGGCCGGTCGGGTTGAAGTTCAGCCCGAGGTTGCAGGAGCTGAACGCGTTCAGCGTCGTGTTCGCGCAGTTGTCGTAGTTGAAGGAGAAGAACGCCGCGTCCGGGCCGGCGATGGACGGGGAGCCGAGCTGGGTGCCGGCGCCCTGGGACTGGATGTTCACGCCCTGTTGGGAGGACCCGTAGTACCACGGCTGGGGGTAGAAGGCGATCGGGTCGGGCGACGCGGTGAGCGCCGCGGCGGACGCGGGCAGCGCGACGACCGCGAGCATGGCGAGCGCGGTCGCGGCTACCGCGACCCCGCGGCGGGAGCGAGGGGTGGTGGGCATCCGACAGGTTTCGCGGGCGAACGCCCGACTCCTGTCGGCGTCTGCGACGCGGGTCAGGGCTTCCCGGCTACGCGTCGCCGTTCACGAGCCAGCGCCCGTTGACCTTCTTCATGCCGGTGGGCTTGTTCTGCCCGCCGAAGTCGGGGGTCGTGTCGACGGTGGCGGTGTCGCCGCTCACCTTCACGGAGTCGACCTTGATCCTCCGCAGCTGGCTCGCCGTCTGCGGGGTGACGAAGGTCTTGACCACCTGGCCCAGGGTCTTCTCGCACGATCCGCCGGCTGCGCCCGCCTGCTGGGCCAGCCGCTGCTTGGCCTGCTCGGTGAGCAGGGCGCAGGCGGCCGCGGCGTCCTTGTTGACGAACGCCTGGACGTAGTTCGTCACCGCGGTGCGGATCTGATCCTCGTCCTTCTTGGCTCCGTCGGATCCCCCGCAGCCGGCGGCGGCGAGCGCGAGGACGATGGCGAGCGGCAGCAGGCGGCGAAGGCGGGTCATGCGGGCGGCGATCTCCTCGCGAGGTCGGGTTCGGCGCAGGGTAGCGGGAGGCGCCGCGTCCGGCGGCGGGTTCGGCCGCATCGGTTACCAGCGCCGCCGGAGCCCGGCGGCGAGCGCCTCGGCGGTGGCGCCGGCGGCGCCGCTCACCTCGACCCGGCAGCGCGGCCAGGTCCGGTCGGTCCGCATGGTGGCGACCTCGGCGAAGCCGGCCTTCTGGACCGCGCGGCGCGACGGTGCGTTGTCCTCGCCGACCTTGGTGATCAGCGTGCGCGCGCCCTCGCGGCGCAGGGCGTCGACCACCGCTGCCCACGCCGCGGGCGCGACGCCCTGCCCGCGGAACGCCGCGGCGGTCACCGAGTCCTCGAGGCAGGCGACGCCGTCCGGCAGCTCGAGCCAGCCGCGCCGGGCCGCGCCGACCGGGGCGTGTTCGCGCCAGGTCCAGCAGGAGAAGGCGGGCCGACCGTCGCGGAAGGCGAGCCACAGGCTGCCCCCGCGCGCCAGCAGCGCGACGGCGCGGTGCACGCCGGTCGCCGGGATGCGGTTCAGGAGGTGGAGCTCGCCGGGGTTGGCCCGCCGCACCTCGAGGTCGTCCCGCGGCGGAGGGGCCGGGGCGTCGGCGAGGGTGAGCTCGTACCAGACGTGCGTCTCGTGGAGCGACAGCGCCGGCGCGATGGCGCGATGGGCGGCGCCGAGGCCGAGCCGGGCGGTCTCCAGCGGCCCGTGGCGGCGCACGACACGCATCGCATCGCCGAGTCGGCCCGGGTCGCGGCGCCGGCGATGGTCCAGCTCGAGGGTGTCGGGATGCAGCTCGACGGTCACGTCCCCGGATCTTCGACGCGCCCCGCCGCCCCGCCCGCCTGAGCCGCCCGGAGTGGCCGGACGTTCGGGGCGGGCACGCGCCAGGCTCGCGTTCATCGGCCCTACGCCACGACGGCCTCCGCGCGCCTCACCGCGCCGGGCCCCGGGCGAGGCACGACGTCGGCGACGGTGAGCGACGCCCCACAGTGTTCGCACGCGAGGTGATCGGTGAGCTCGCCGCCGCACTCGCGGTGGACGAGCAGCAGCGGCGGGCCGTCCTGCGCGAGATGCTTGTCCCCCCACTTCAAGAGGGTCACCACCACCGGCCACAGGTCGGTGCCCTTGGCGGTGAGACGGTACTCGGAGCGCACCGGGTGCTCCTGGTATCGACGGCGCTCGAGGATCCCGTCGTCGGTCAGTCGCTGCAGCCGGCTGGCCAGGACGTTGCGCGCGATGCCCAGCCCGCGCTGGAAGTCGTCGAAGCGGCGGACCCCGAGGAACGCGTCGCGCACGATCAGGATGGTCCAGCGGTCGCCGATCAGCTCGAGGGTGCGGGCGACGGAGCAGTTCTGCGTCTCGTACCCGCGCGGCAGCACGTTCGGAGCATACCGCCGGACCCGACGCCGTTCAGCTGGGGATCGGAGATTGGTACGGTCCGTTGCGTCGGGCAATCCGGCGAGGCGCCGAACGTTGCCGCGCCGGGTCACGCTCGGGCGCCGGCGACCTCCGGCGCGTCCGGCGATGGACCGGCGGCCTCGGCCGGCGCTCCCGCGAACTGGCCTCCGGGACACTCCTGCGCGGGGACCCGTCGCCGCGCGTTGACGATGCCGAACGTCCCGAGCAGGCCGCCGATCGCCACGAGCGTCGCCGCCGCGCCCATCGCCACGTGGAACGCCTCGACCGATGCGCCGTCGACCGCCCGTTCCAGGCGCGGCCGCTCGGACCCGGGCACGTTCACGGCGTCGAGCGGCGCGAGCGGCGCCGCCTTCGCCTCGACCACCGCGTGCTGCCCGCCACGGGACAATGGAGCCCTGCCGCCCAGCCGGTCGTCGAGCGCGCCGGCGAACTGCGCCGCGATGAGCGCGCCGACCGCCGCCGTCCAGATCAGCGACGCGACCCGCGCGATCGCGTTGTTCACGCCGGAGGCGATCCCGGCGTTGTGCTCGTCCGCGTCGGCGAGCACGGTCGCGGTGAGCGGGGCCACGGTCATGGAGAGGCCGAGGCCGAACAGGACGAGCGCCGGCAGGAGGTCGGTCAGATAGTCGACGTGGCGGCCGAGCTGGGTCAGCATCGCCGTCCCGCACGCGGCGATGAGCGGGCCGCCGCCCATGAAGAGGCGCGGGCCGTAGCGGTCGGCGAGCGCGCCGAAGCGCCGCGAGAGCAGGAACATGAGCACGGTCACCGGGAGGCTCGCCGCCCCGGCCGCCGTCGCCGAGTAGCCCGCGACCTGCTGGAGGTAGAGCACGAGGAAGAAGAACTGGAGGCCGAGGCCGCCGTAGATGAGCAGCGTCTGCGCGTTGCCGATCGCGAAGTTCCGCCGGGAGAAGAGCGAGAGCGGCAGCATCGGCGCGGGCGTGCGCCGCTCGTGCAGGACGAAGGCGACGAGCAGCCCGACGCCGGCGAGCAGGGGCCCGAAGACGCCGGGGTCGCCCCAGCCGTGCTGGGGCTGCTGGATCAGCCCGAAGGTGATCCCGCCCAGCCCGGCGCCGCACAGCGCGCCGCCCGCCCAGTCGACGCGCACCGTGCCGCTGCGCGGGCGGTCGGCCGGCATCGCGCGCGCGACGAGCACCAGCGTGCCGAGGACCAGCGGCACGTTGATCGCGAAGATCCAGCGCCACGAGGCGGCGTCGACGATCTGGCCCCCGACAAGCGGGCCGATGACCGTCCCGATCGCGCCCCACGCCGTCCACGACCCGATCGCCTTGCCCCGCTCCTCGGGGCCGAAGGTCGCGACGATGACCGCGAGTCCGGCGGGGGTGAGCAGCGCCCCGCTCACGCCCTGGAGCGCGCGCGCGGCGACGAGCGCTTCGACGGTGGGCGCGGCCGCGCACAGCAGCGAGGTGGCGCCGAAGCCGCCGACGCCGAGCATGAACACCCGCCGCTCGCCGAAGAGGTCGCCGAGCGACCCGCCGACGAGCAGCAGCGAGGACAGCGTGAGCAGGTAGGCGTTGGCCACCCACTGCTGCCCGGCCAGGCCCCCTCCGAGGTCGCCGCGGATCGCCGGCAGCGCGACGTTGACCACGGTCGCGTCCACCGTCGTCACCGTCGTCCCGAGGATGCACGCGACGAGGATCAGCCGCTTCCGGCCGGGGCTCATCAGATCTCCAGTCTCGCGTCCTCCAGATCGAGGTCGCGCTCGACCCGGCGCATGATGTCGTCGTTGATGAGCCCGCGGTTGCGCATCCGGATGATCTCGGCGCGTTCGGCCTCGAGCACCTCGCGGCGGAGCCGCTGGAAGGCGAGGCTGCGGTCCTCCAGCGCGCCGTCGTCGCCGTCGTCGAGCCGCGCGTTGAACCGGCGGCGGCGATACTCGTAGGCGCCGCGCATCCGCTCGGCGGAGTCGTCGCGCACCCATCCCTCGGAGGCGAGCTCGTCGATCCGCTCGATCGCCGCCTCGGCCGCGCGCAGCCGGGCCTGCGCCTCCTCGAGCGCGCCGTCGTCGCCGTCGGACTCCACGCCCAGTCTCCGGATCAGCATCGGCAGGCTGAGGCCCTGGGCGACGAGCGTGACGAGGATGACCGCAAAGGCGCAGAAGACGATCAGCGCGCGGTTGGGAAACGAGCCCCCCGCGTCGGTGTGCAGCGGGATCGCGAGCGCCGCGGCGAGCGACACGGCGCCGCGCATCCCGGCCCAGGAGATGACTGCCGGGAGCTGCCACGGCGGATAGGGATCGCGCTCGCGTAAACGGCGCGAGAGGGCGCGGGGCAGGTAGGTGAGCGGGAAGACCCACGCGATCCGCGTGAGGATCACCGCGCCGCAGATCGCCGCGGCGTAGCCGATCAGCGTGCCCGTGGAGATGTCGCCCAGCGCGTCGAGCACCGTCGGCAGCTGGAGGCCGACGAGCATGAAGAGCATCGAGTTGAGCACGAAGACGAGGCTCTCCCAGAACGCGAAGGCCTGGATCCGCGTGGCGGGCGTGATGAGCTCCGGCGAGCGCCAGCCGAGGTAGATGCCGGTGGTCACGGCGGCGAGCACGGCGGAGGCGCCGAGCGCCTCGGCGGGGAGGTAGGCGAAGTAGGGCGTGACCAGCGAGACGAGGATCTCGGTCGGCGGATGGTCGATCGTCCGTCGCAGGCTCGCGACGATCCACCCGATGGCCAGGCCGATCGCCACCCCGCCGATCGCGCCCGCGAAGAACCGCCCGCCGCCCTCCAGCGCCGAGAACGATCCGGCCACCACCGCCCCGATCGCGACGCGGTAGAGCACGAGCGCGGTCGCGTCGTTCACCAGGCTCTCGCCCTCGAGGATCGTCACCACCCGACGCGGGACCCGCAGACGGCGAGCGATCGCCGTGGCCGCCACCGGGTCGGTGGGGGCCACCACGGCGCCGAGCACGAACGCCTCGGCCCAGCCGAAGCCCATCAGCGCCCGGGCCACGAGGGCGACGGTGACCGTCGTCGCGAGCACGAGTCCGACGGCGAGCAGCGAGATCGGCCGCAGGTTGGCGCGCAGGTCCTGCAGCGAGGAGAAGAACGCCGCCGCGTAGAGCAACGGGGGCAGCACGACGACGAGCACGAGATCGGGCTGAAGCACCACCCGCGGGCCGCCCGGGATGAGGCCGATCGCCAGGCCGCCGACGACGAGGAAGATCGGGTAGGGGACCCGCAGGCGCAGGGCCAGGACGAGGCAGGCCGCCACCGCGGCCAGGACGACGAGCAGGACGAGCTCGGTGTCGTGCACGCCGTCAGTGTGCCGCGCGCGGCCGAGGTCGGCCGGCCGCGCGCGGCCGGGTGGTTCGGTAGGCTCGCGCGCCGATGGTCCAGACCGCCGCCGCACTCGTTCCGATCGCGTCGGGCACGTCCCACACCGCCTTCTACGTGGCCGCCGGGATCCTCGCCGGGTGGGCCGTGCTCGTTTCCGCCCTCGGGTTCGCCCGCCACCGCTTTCCGGGCTCGCTCGGCGGCCAGCGCGGCGTCATGGCGATCAGCGCGCTGCTCGTGGCGGCCACGATCGGGACGGCGATCGTCACGGCGAGCTTCCCCGCGGAGCGGACGGCCCGGGCGAAGCAGAGCCTCGGCGCGGCGCCGCCGGTGGGGGCCCCCGCGGCGGGCGGCGGGCAGGCCGGCGGCGGCGCGTCGGGCGGAGGGGCCGCGAGCGGCGGCGGAGGCCAGCCGTCGGCGGGCGCGCAATCGCCGGGCGCGAAGCTCTTCGCCTCCAGCGGCTGCGGTGCCTGTCACACGCTCGGCGCGGCGGGGTCGCAGGGGCAGAGCGGCCCGAACCTCGACCAGGCGAAGCCGACCGCGGCGCTCGTCATCACGCGAGTCACGAACGGCGCCGCGCCGATGCCGGCCTTCAAGGGTCGGCTCACGCCCGCGCAGATCAAGGCCCTCGCGGCGTACGTTTCGAGCGTCGCCGGCAAGTAGTCCGCGCGGGCGGTTTAGCCGCGCTTAGGAGCCGATTGCGCAGGGCTTGACGGTCGTGCGGGAGCATGGTGGCCATGCATCGCACGACCGACCCCAGTCATCCGCTGCTCGCGCCGTTCCCGCTCACCGTCGCCGCCGTGGCGGCGCTGCTCGTCGCGCTCTCCTACGCGGCGACCGCGCTGCAGCTGTAGCCGCCGGCCTCAGGCGGCGATCAGGTCCGGCACGCCGCGGGGCCGCACCGTCATCTCCAGGCCGCCCCGCGGCGAGAGCGTCGGCATCTGCCGGATGCTCAGCTCGCGGCCGGGGACGAGCTCGAGTCGCGCGCGCCGCAGGAGCGTCGTGGCGATCGCGCGGATCTCCATCTCGCCGAACCGCATCCCCAGGCACGTGCGCGAGCCGCCGCCGAAGGGGACGTAGGCGCCCTTGGGGAGCGCGGCCCGGACCTCGGGCGCGAAGCGCTCGGGCCGGAAGGCGTCGGGCTCCGGGAAGACGTCGGGCAGCCGGTGGCTGGCCCACGAGACGTAGTTCACGGGCACGCCGCCGGGCACGGCGACGCCCTCGAGCTCGAAGGGCGCGACCGAGCGCCGCGGGCCGATCCACGCGGGCGGGTAGAGCCGCAGCGTCTCGTCGATCGCCATCGTGAGCTCGGGCAGCCCGTCGTGCAGGTCGGCGGGCGTGGCGGCGCGGTCGCCGAGCACGCGGTCCTGCTCGGCGTAGATGCGGTCCAGCACGTCCGGATGGTGAGCGAGCTCGTAGAGCAGGAAGGTCACCGTCGAGGTCGTCGTGTCGTGGCCGGCGAAGAGCAGGGTCATGACCTGGTCGCGGACCTCGCGGTCGCTGAACCCGCGGCCGTCCTCGTCGCGCGCGGCGAGGACCAGCCCGACGAGGTCGTCCTGCCCGCGTCTCTCGTCGGCGCGCCGCTTCGCGATCTCGGCGTAGATCAGCGCGTCGAGCCGGCGACGGGAGCGGCCGAGCCGGGCGAACGGTGTCCCGGGGCCGCGCATCAGCTGGCGGAAGTAGCTCTCCGAGTAGTAGGAGAGCGCCCGCTCGAACTGCTCGGCGGCCTCGCGATCGCGCCCGCCCGGCTCGAACCCGAACAGCGCGCGCATGGCGATCCGCAGCGCGAGCTCACGGGTCCATCGGTGGATGTCCAGCCGCGCGCCGGTCGCCAGGCCGTCAACGGCCCGCGAGGACTCGTCGAGCATGACGTCGGCGGCCATCAGGATCCGGTCGCGGTGGAAGGCGGGCAGCATCGTGCGCCGGGCGCGGCGGTGATAGTCGCCGTCGGTCGTCAGCAGCCCGTCACCGAGCAGCGGGATCAGGTCGCCCAGGCTGCCGTCGCGCCAGCGGAAGTTCTCGGCGTGGGAGACGAGCACGTAGTGGTTCGCCGCGGGGCCGAGCATGAACACGACCGGCACGTGCATGATCCGCAGCGTGAAGATCGGGCCGAACTCGGCGTAGGCGTCGAGCAGGTCCGGCAGCGGCTGGCGCGCGAAGCGCTGGGTGCGCGGGAGGTTGTAGTCGAGCCGGCCCGGGGGGTAGGGCACGGAGCGGCGGCGCTCCGCGGCGCGCTCGTCCACCATGCGGCGCCACGGGCTGGTGGAGATCGGCGGCGGCCCGACGGTTGGCACGCTCGCAACCCTAACTGGCCGGCCAGCCAGTGCGAGCCGCATGCGCGGCCGGGCCCGGAACGTCGAGGGGGGCGCCTCGCGGCGCCCCCCTCGGGCCCAAGCGGCGGATGCTGCCCGCTGCTAGAGGAAAACCGGAGACCGGCCCCGAGTTGCGCGGGCTCGCGGAGATGTCCGCGCTCCGACCAGCCGGGTCGGCTTGCCATACTGCGATCGCCGTCCTGGGGGCGTAGCTCAGTTGGTTAGAGCGCCGGCCTGTCACGCCG
>JBBSBL010000057.1:0-15366 GCA_038251325.1 Solirubrobacterales bacterium
ATCACCGGCCTGGGCGACGACGCCCGTCGCCCGCCGTGGAAGCAGGTGGCCGCCTTCGTCGACGCGGCGCCGCGCGACGTGCCGGTGCTCGTCTTCAGCCTCTTCCCAGGGCGCGACCCGCTCGGCCGCGAGCCGCTGCGGCGGAGCCTCGAGATCGCGCTGGACGAGCCGCGCCGGGTCAAGCAGGCCTCGCTCCAGGATCGCGACCTGTTCCTGGCGGCCGCGAGGTCTGGGACGGTGCTGGTCGTGGTTCCCGAGGTCATCGGCATCCCGGGGACGCCGCCGCCGCCGCGGCTGCCGGGCGGGTTGCGGCCGTGCCGGCGAATCGCGTGGGCGGGCTTCGCGCAGATCGCCCTCTACGTCTATCGCGCCCCGCCGGGAGGAGCCGCCGGGCGACGGGCGAGCACGAGCCAGTCAGCGAATCGCCTCTGTGGGCGATAGGCGGCGGCGAGGTAGCGGTCGAGGATGAGGACGCCGCTCGAGCGGCCCGCGAGGTTGGGCTCGGGCGCGTCGGTGAGCGGGCTGAGCCAGCGCACGACGAGCGGCGGGCGCCCGCGCTCGAGCTCGCGGACGATCTCGCGCTGGACGCGGGCGCTGGTGATGACGCCCGGCGCGGCGATGTCGTAGCGGGTCGGGTTGTGCCGGCCCGTGAGCACGTAGAGCAGCGGGGCGCCGGCGGTGACCCGGTCGTTCCGCGCGCCCGTGACGTAGAGCGGGGCCCCGGGCGGGCTGTGGGCTCGGACGTAGGACACCGTCGCGTCGAGCGGGTCGCGGACGCTCGCCTCCGCGCGGACGCCGTCCGCCGGCGGCGCGGCGAGCGCCACGGTGCTCTGGTCCACCCCCCGCACCCGGTGGTCGACGCCGTCGGCCAGCACCCAGCCCACCGCCAGCGCCGAGGCGACCACGGCGGCCGGTGCGAATGCGCGCCTCCCCCGGCGGGCCTCGTGCCGGCCGGCCAGCGCCCACACCCCGAGAATCGCGAGGACGACCTCGAGCGGCGCGGCGTGGAAGTAGTCCGGGCGGGTCCACAGATAGCTGGCCATGCCCAGGCCGAAGACCGCGAGGCCGAGCCGCGGCCAGTGGGCGGCGCGGCGGAACTGGAGCGCGAGGGCCAGCAGGGCCGCGGCGAGTCCGCCGAGCAGCACGAGCGGGAGGTAGAAGTGCAGCACCGAGCCGGCGGTGTCGAGGGTCTCGCCCACCGAGCCGAACGCCCACTGGTCCGTGTATCTCGTGGCGAGCGGGAGCTGCTGGTAGCGGCGGAAGTCGACGATCGGGTAGCGCACCACGAGGTCCCACGTCGGGCCGAGCCCTGCGGCGAGCACGACCGGCGCGTAGAGGACGAGCCCCGTGGCTGCGGCGGCCCCGGCGAAGCGTCCGGCCGCCACGGCGCGGGCCCGTCGCGCGACCGGCCGGGCCGCCAGCGCGACGAGCACCCCGGCGGCGGCGAACCCGGCGAACTCCAGGCGCCACGCGGCGCAGACGCCGACGAGGACGCCGGCCGCGAGCGGGTGCCGCGTGAACAGCAGCAGCGCCCCGAGCGCGAGCGCAAGCGCGAGCGGGTAGGGGTGGGGCCCCGACGGGAACGCCATGGCCAGCGCGGACGCCAGCCAGGCGAGGAGCGCGAGGCGCGGCGAGCCCGCACTGCGCGCCAGCCGCCACGCGAGCAGCGCGACGGCCGCGTCGATGAGCACCCGCACGACGCGCCACACGAGCAGGGAGGGCCCGAACACGCCCCACAGGCCGCCGAGGAGATAGGGCTGCCCGGGCGGGTAGAACCACCAGAAGTCGGAATAGGGGACCTGGCCGTCGGCGATCCGCGCAGCCGCCTCCAGCATCAGCCCCTCGTCGTTGGGCTGAATGCCCTTGAGCATCGTCACCCCGGAGAGGAGGGCGGCCGCGAGGAACAGGGCGGGGCCGACCCACGAGCGCTCCCGGGCCGGGGCGCGTGCCGCGACCGCCTCGGGCTCGAGCACGGCGCTCTCGCCGGCGCCGGTCACGCGTCGGGGAGGCCGGCCGCGGCTCCCATCGCCGGACGCGGTCGCAGGACATAGACCGTCGCGCAGCCGAAGCGCCGGTCCTCGGCGACCAGGCCGCCGAGGACCGGCGCGAGGCGATCCCCCGCCGCGGTCCCGCAGCGGGAGTAGAGGAACCGCGCCCGGCTTTCCAGCACCAGCCGCCGGGCGCCCGCGGCGGAGAGCTGCCCGTTGAACAGCGCGTCCGCGCGGAAGGCCCGGTCGAGGTAGTTGGGCGACCACGAGAGCGCGCCGACCCAGGTCTCCCGCCCGGTCGTGTAGGGCACGTACGCGCCGGCGTTCGACGAGGCGAGCACGCCGCCGGGCCGCGGATCGCGCGCGATGAAGTCGAGCGCTTGGTGCTCGTCGGGCAGGATGAAGTACGGCTCCTGCCCGCGGTGGAGGTTCGTCGCCGCGATCTGGAGCTTGTGGGCGAAGCCGGGGAGGATGAGCACGGCGAGCACGGCGACCACCACGGCCGGCGCCGGACGCGGCCACCGCGCGGAGGCGCCCTGCACGGCGAGGATCGCGAGCGGCAGCGTGAGCCCCTGGAAGGCGTGGTAGGGGAAGGTGATCGGGAGCAGGTAGACGACGAGCGCCGCGAACGGCCAGACGCGGAGCGCCTGCTGCTGCCAGTCGGTCGCGTGCCGCCGGTAGGCCAGCGCCGCCGGCGCCGCCAGCGGCAGCAGGGTCAGGACGATCGCCCACCACGGCCACGACCACGCCGGTTGTGACCCCGCGGCGTTGGCCTCGCCGGCCAGGCGCCAGTCGTGGTCGAGGCGGCCGAGCAGGAAGTAGTAGAGCGCGGGGAGCGCGACGGCGCCGGCGATGACGAGCAGCCCGGCCGGCGGCCGCGTGCGCGTCCCCCGCCACCGCCACGCCTCCACGGCGACGATGATCCCGCCGAGCGTCGCGCCCTGCCACGGCTGGAGGTAGCAGACGAGGAAGGCCCCTGCGGCGCAGGCGGCGAGCAGGCCCGGCTTGCGGTTCGCCCGCCAGCGCTCGACACCGAGGAGGACCAGCGGCATCGTGAACACCGCCAGCGCCGTCATCAGGTAGCCCCACAGGTACTGGCCGGTCCACAGCTCGCCCGAGATGAAGTCGAAGGTGTACTGGCGCCGGTTGCCGGCCCACGGCGTCCAGGCGACGACCGCGCACGCCGGCATGACCGCGAAGAGCGCCAGCACGAGGGCGACGTGGCGGCCGCGCCCGGGCGCGATCAAGCGGCGCACGTAGGCGAGCGCCCCGGTGAAGGTGACGGCGACGGCCAGCGGCTTCCAGAGCAGGTAGGACAGCGGGATGGAGATCCCCGTCACCGACTGCAGGAGCCCGCTGAGGAAGTACCCCGGGTGGAAGAACGGGCGGTCGCCGGGCGCGAGGTCGAACCGGTTGCCGATCAGCCCGTGGTGGGCGGCCTCGCGGATCCAGGCGAAGTACTGGAGCTGGTCGACGGGATAGATCCCGTCGGCCCCGTCCAGCGGTCGCCCGCGGCTGAGCAGCGGCAGGAGCGTGGCCACCGACACGGCGCACAGGCCGAGCAGGCAGGCGATCTCGACCCGGTCGAGGGCCAGGCGCGGGCGGCGGGCCGGGGCGGGCCGCACGGCGGTCGCGGTCGCGCTCATGCGCCGCCGATCGCGGCGTCGAGCTTGGCCCGGTCCACGACGTAGACCGACGCGCAGCCGAACCGCCGGACCTCGGTGAGGTAGCCGCGCAGCAGGCGCGCGACGTCGCCGTGGTGGAAGCAGTCCTGGAAGAGGAACGGCACCCGCGCGCCGGCGACGAGCCGCAGGGCGGGCGCGCGAGCCAGGCGCCCTTCGAACAGGCGGTTGCCCAGGCGCACGCGCTCGTCGTAGTCGCGCGTCCACGAGATCTGGCCGACCCAGGCCGCCCGGCCGGTGTAGGAGGGGACCACGAGTCCCGAGTAGATCGGCGCCATCACGCCGCCCGGCCGGGGGTCGCGCTCGAGCCAGCGCAGGCCGGCCTCCTCGCCGGGCTTCAGGAAGTAGGGCTCGCCGCCCTTGTGCACCTCCTGGCGGGTGTTGTTGAGCTTGTGCAGCACGCCGGGCAGGGTGAGGAGCAGGACGAGGCCCCAGACCACCGCCGGCCGCCGCAGCGCCGCCGGCCACGAGCGCGAGGCGACGCCCCCGACGGCGAGGATCGCCAGCGGCAGCGACGCGCCCTGCAGCGCGTGGAAGGGGAACGTGCCGATCCGCGAGGCGAAGATGAGCCAGTACTCGGCGAAGAGCACGAGGGGGAGGGCGCGCAGCGCGATCTCCTGCCAGTCCCCCGCCGGGCGGCGGAAGCCGAGCCAGGCCGGGACCGCGATCGGCAGCAGGCCCAGGACCCAGGCGTACCAGGGCCAGTTGCCGACGCGGTCGAGGTTCGCGATCGCCGCGAGCTTCCACGAGGGGTCGACCCGGCTCATCCACCAGTAGTAGGCGGCCGGGAGGGCGGCGCCGAGGAGCAGCGGGCCGAGCTGCGCGGCGGCCGGGCGCCACCGGGGGCGCCCGCCGCGACGCCAGCGCATGAGCTCGACGACGGCGACGGTGCCCACCAGCGCCATCGACTGCCACGGCTGCAGCCAGGCGATGACGAGCGAGGCCAGCCCGGCCCAGCCCGCGTACCAGCGGGCGCCCCGGCCCGGCGTGCGGCGCTCGGGTACCCGCGCCCGCTCGACCGCCAGCAGCGCGAGCGGGAGCAGGCCCACCGCGATGGCGGTCATCATGTAGCCCCACATGTAGAGGCCCGGGAACATCTCGCCCGACATGAAGTCGAGCTGGCCGCGAAGGCGTGAGGGCGAGGGGTGCGCGAAGCCGATCAGGGCTGCGAAGGGCGAGACGTAGAACAGCGCGATGACCAGCGCGGCGCGGCGCTGGCGCCCCGGCGGGAGCAGGCGCCGGACGTAGGCGCGGAAGCCGAAGAACAGCACCACGATCGCCACCGGCTTCCACAGCAGGTGGTAGGAGGCCGCGATCGAGAGCCCGGCCTTGTGCAGCAGGCCCGAGAGCAGGAAGCCCGGATGGACGAAATACGAGGTCCCCGGGGGGGCAATGTCCCACAGGTTGCGGATGACGCCGTGCTCCGACGCCGAGCGGATCCACGCGAAGTACTGGAGCTGGTCCGACGGCACCCCGCTGTCGACGCCGGTCATCGTCAGCGGGCGGGTCGCGAGCGCGGCGAGCACGACGAGGCTCATCGCCGAGAACGCGGCGAGGACGCCCGCGTCGAAGCGGTCGAGCGCCAGCCACGCCGGGACGCGGCGACGGCCCACGCGCTCGCGCGTCGCCTCCCTGGGCCCGGGGTGCACCGGGTGGCTGCGGGCCGGCGCGCTCATCGGGGGCCCTTCCCGTTCGGAGCCGCGGCCACGCCGTCGATCCGGCGCAGCAGCGCGCGGGCCTGGACGCGCTCGTCGCAGTGGGCGGCGACGAAGGCCCGCCCGGCGCGGCCCATCGTCACGCGCTCGGAGGGCGTCAGCCGGAGGATCTCCAGCAGACCCGCCGCCAGCCGGTCCGGGTCGTGCGGGGGGACGAGCCGACCGCGGTCGGGGCCGATGAGCTCCGGGAGCCCGACCTCGTCGGTGCCGAGCACGGGCAGCTCGAGCGCCATCGCCTCCTTGAGGACCACCGGCATCGAGTCGCGGTCCCCGTCCGGGGCGATCACGCAGGGCAGGGTGCTGAGCGACGCGCCCTCGAGGGCGTCGCGCACGTCCGCGGGCCCGAGGCTGCCGACGAGGCGGACCGGGGCGTCGTGTTGGGCGATGAGGCGCTCCAGCCGCGGGCGCTCGGGCCCCTCGCCGACGATCACGACCTCCCGGCCGGCCAGCGCGTCGCGGGCGAGCCCGGCGGCGACGACCAGGTCGTCGAAGCCCTTCTGGGGCACGAGCCGGCCCACCGCGACCACCGGGCCGCCTGGCGCGTAGGGGCGTCGGCGCCGGAACCGCACGAGGTCCGCGCCGACCACGAGCAGCGACACCTTCCCGGCGAGGCCCGGCGCGACCGCGTCGATGTGGCGCCGGTTGTACTCGCACACGGTGACGCAGAAGGCCGCGGCGGACAGGTTGCGGCGCAGGTCGCGCGGGTCCTGGAACCCGTCGAAGGCGTGGGCCACGAACGAGAACGGCGTTCCCGAGAGGCGGCTCAGCACCCGGGCGATGTCGGCCGCCTCGGTGGCGAAGTGCGCGTGGAGGTGACGGGCCTGGCGGGCGGCAGCGACCCACGGCGCGATCCGCGCCAGGCCGCGGAGCCCGCCGCGGCCGTCCGGCGGCGGCCAGGCGCGCTCGCGCCCGAGGAACGCCGCGACCGCCCCGGGCTCCCGGGCGGCCACCGACGCGGCGGCTCGCACGCGGGCGACCGGCGCCGCCGCCCCGGCGTAGTGGGGCCGGGCGGCCGGCGGGTCCTGGCCGGGCGCGGTGCGACCCGGGGCGAGGGCGAGGACCTCGACGGGCACGCCGGCCGCCACGAGCTCGCGGATCTCGCCCTCGACGAAGGTCTGCGAGAGCTCGGGGTAGCGCTCGAGCACGTAGAGGACCGGCCGCCGGGTGCGGCCGGGTCGGCCTGCCTGCTTGCTCATGCCGCCGCGCCGCTCTCCGTCACCGCGGGGGCGGCCCCACGGCTCAGGTAGCCCGCGAGCTCGCGGATCAGCGGACGCTCCTGGGCGTAGCTCACGACCCCGTAGACGACGAGGAAGAGCGCGAGCTGGCCGAGCGAGGTTGCGAGGTCGCGCGGGCCGGGCGCGGCCACCCGCCAGGCCAGCACCGCGAGGGTCGCGGCCACGGGAGCGACGGCCACGCGCGCGAGCAGCGCCCCGAGCCGGAGCTCGGGCAACAGCGCCTTGACGTAGAAGGCGCGGACGGCGCCGGTCGTCGCCATGAGCGCGAACATCCCGTACGCGAAGCCGTCGATGCCGACGGCGAACAGCAGCGGGAGCGGAACCGCCACGAACGTGACGAGTGCGACCACGGCGAAGGTGGCCTGGGGTCGAGAATTGCCCACGGCGCGGTAGAAGGCGGTCCAGTTGAACCCGATCTGGTGCACGGCGGTCGTGATCCCCATCGCCTGCAGCAGGATGACGGCCGGCTCCCACTTGGCGCCCAGCACGTGGTCGACGAGGTCGCGCGCGAACAGCGCCAGCCCGGCGCCGAAGGCCAGCGCCCACACCGCCGTGAGCCGGTTCGAGGTGACGAAGATCCTGGTCAGCGCGGCCTGTCGGTCCTTGACGGCGCAGATGGCGGGGTAGATCGTCGTCGTGACGATCTGGTCCGCCCGGTCAGCATATTGCGTGAAGGTGGCCGCGAGCGCGATGTACGACGCGCCGGCGAGCCCGAGCGCCGCGTTGAAGGCGAACACCTGGCCCTGGCGGATCGCGAGCCCGGCTCCCGTCACGGCGAAGATCGGCCACGAGAAGCGCCAGTAGTGGCGCAGCGTGTCGCGGTCGAAGCGCAGGTGCAGGGGATAGGGCGTGATCCGGAGCGCGACGAGCACGCCGACGAGGTTCCCGGCGAAGGCGCCGACCACCAGCGCCCACGCGCCGAGGCCCGCGAGGACCAGCCCGATCGTCGCCGGGAAGGTCACGATCGGCACGATGGCCAGCAGCAGCCGCTGCCGCACGAAGTCCATCCGGCGCATGAAGACCCAGGCGGGTGCCATCAGCGCGAAGGCGAGCGGCAGGTAGCCGAGGGCGGCCATGAGCGGGGCGAGCTCGGCCTGGCCGTAGAGCGCGGCGACGATCGGCGCCAAGACGACGACGAGCAGCGCAAAGAGCCCGCCGAGGCAGACGTCGAGCGTGAAGGCCCGCTGGAAGGCCAGCTCCTGATCCTCCTCGTCCTGCTGGATGTAGCCCTCGTCGATCCCGACCTGCTTCAGCGCGAGCAGGCTCAGGACCGTGATCGACACGATCCCGTAGAGCGCGAACTGCTTGGTCGACAGCAGCCGGGCGACGAGCAGGCCCTGCACCAGGGTCAGCGACTCGACGCCGACGAGGAAGGCGCCGTTGACGAACACGCCCCGGGCAGTGCGCCGCCGCAGTTCGGCGCGCGGAAAGCTGAACCGCTCGCTCGACACCGGTCGAGGGTACTGCGGATGTGCCGCCCCTCCGCCGTTCGGCGCGGTGGCTCATACCCCTATCCTGCGCTCGCGTGGAGGCCACGGGCGCCGAGGACGAGCCGCTGCTCAGTGTCGTGGTGCCCACTCGTGACCGGGTGGGATCGCTGGTCCGCCTGCTGACCGCGCTCGAGGCCCAGTCGCTCCCGCGGGCGACGTACGAGGTCGTCGTCGTCGACGACGGATCCGTGGACGCCGCCGCGGTGGCGCAGGCCGCCGCCCGCGCGGACCGCGTCCTGCGGCACGAGCGCTCGGGTGGCCCGGCGACCGCGCGGGAGGCCGGCTGGCGCTCAGCCGCCGCCGCCCTCGTGGCCTTCACCGACGACGACTGCCGGCCCGAGCCCGGCTGGCTCGAGGCGCTCCTCGCCGCCCACCGCGCGGCGCCCGGGGCGATCGTGCAGGGCCGCACCCGGCCGGAGCCCGACGGCGAGGGGGAGCTCGCGAAACCCCGCGCGCGCAGCATCCGCGTCGAGCGTCTCGGACCGTTCTTCGAGACCTGCAACGTCGCCTATCCGCGCGCGTTGCTCCAGCGCGTCGGCGGCTTCGACGTCGCCATCCCCACGGCCGGGGCCGAGGACACCGACCTCGCCCTGCGGGCCCTGGCCACGGGGGCCGGTGCGGTGTTCGCCCCGCGCGCGCTCGTGAACCACGAGGTCATCCGGCCGACCCTCGGCGCGGCGGTCCGGGGCGCGGGTCGCTGGCGCACGCAGGTGGGGCTCGTCCGCCGCCACCCGCGGCTGCGTGCGGCGTTCCCGTGGCGCGGACGGGTGTGGCGCGAGGCCCATGCGCGGCTGCTGCTCGCGTTCGCGGGCGTGGTGCTGGTACCGGTCGACCGCCGCTTCGCGCTGTGGCTCGTGCCCTACCTCACCTACCGGCACGGCTGGCGCCCGGCCGGGCTCGCGCGGACCCTGGCCGAGCTCCCGGGCCACGTCGTGCTGGACGCGGCCGAGGTCGCCGTGCTCGCGGCGGCCTCCGCCCGCGAGCGGACGCTGTTCCTGTAGGCCACGCCCGGCCTCACACCGGCCCGCCGGTACCGTTCAGCGCCGATGTCCGCGGCGCCCGAGCTGTCCATCGTCATCCCGACGCGCGATGGCGCCGGGAAGCTCGCGCGCTGCCTCGATGCGGTCGAGCGTGACGCCGACGGGTTGGCGGTCGAGACCATCGTCGTCGACGACGGGTCGCGCGACGGCACGCCGGAGCTGCTCGCCGCCCGCCCGCAGCTCGTCGCGATCCGGCTCGAGGGCGGCGGTCGCGGCGCCGTGCGCAACCCCGCCGTGGCCCGCGCCCGTGGGCCGGTCGTGCTCTTCCTGGACGACGACGTGGTCCTCACGCCGGGCGTCCTGCGCCGCCACCTCGACCACCACGCGGCCCACCCGGAGGGGGAGGCGGTGCTCCAGGGGCCGGTCACGTGGGCGCCGGAGCTGGAGATCACGCCGCACATGCGCTGGCTGGAGGCCGGCGGGCCGTTGTTCGCATTCGACACGATCGGCGACCCCGGCGACGTGCCGTGGCGGCACTTCTGCACGGCCAACGTCTCGCTCAAGCGCGCGTTCCTGCCCGCGGACGGCCCGTTCGAGGAGACGCTGGCCCGCTGCGAGGACGTCGAGCTCGGCTGGCGCCTGCACCGGGCCGGCATGCGGCTGCGCTACGACTCCGCCGCCCTCGTCCACCATCTGCGTCGCGACACACCGGCCAGCACCGAGGCGCGGATGCGGGTTGTCGGCGCGGCGATGCGCGCGGTCCACGGGCTCCACCCCGAGCTGAGCGAGCCGCCCCCGCCGCTCACGCGGGCCGGCCGGGCGAAGGCCGCCGTCGCGCGCGCGGTGCGGCCGCTGCTGCCGCGCGCGGCGCGGCGCGGCGTCGAGGAGCGCCTGTGGAGCTCCGACGCCGCCCGCGCCTACGCCGAGGGCTATAGGGCCGCGCCGGCCACCGCGACCCCGTCCCGGCGGAAGATGGCCGGATCCCCGGAGCCGGTCACGTGACCCGCCTGCTCGTCACGGGGGGCGCGGGCTTCGTCGGCTCCAACCTCGCCGTCACCCTCGCCGGCCGCCACCCCGACTGGGAGGTCGTCGCGTTCGACAACCTGCGCCGGCGGGGCGCGGAGCTCACCCTGCCGCGGCTGCGCGAGGCCGGCGTCGCCTTCGCCCACGGCGACGTCCGCGAGCCGGCGGACCTCGACCTCATCGGCCCGGTCGACGCGATCGTCGAGTGCTCGGCGGAGCCCTCCGCGCTCACCGGCCGAGACGGCGCCACCGACTACGCGGTGCGGGCCAACCTGCTGGGCGCCTGGCACTGCCTGGAGATCGCCCGCCGCCACGACGCGCGCTTCGTCTTCCTCTCCACCAGCCGCGTCTACCCGGTGGCGCCCCAGCGCGCGCTGATCCTCGAGGAGGCCGAGACCCGCTTCGAGCTGGCCGCCGAGCAGCCGGTGGCCGGTGCCGGGGCCGACGGAATCGCCGAGGACTTCCCGCTCGACGGCGCGCGGACCCTGTACGGCGCGACGAAGCTCGCGGCGGAGCTGCTCATCGCCGAGTACGCGGACGCGTTCGGCGTCCGGGCGGTCATCGATCGCTGCGGCGTGATCGCCGGGCCCTGGCAGATGGGCAAGGTGGACCAGGGGGTCTTCACCCACTGGCTGCTCTCCCACCACTACGGACGACCGCTGCGCTACATCGGATTCGGGGGCGCCGGCAAACAGGTGCGTGACCTCCTGCACGTCGATGACCTCTGCGCCCTGATCGACGAGCAGCTGGGCGCACCGGACGCCTGGGCCGGCGCGACGGTCAACGTCGGCGGCGGCCGCGCGTGCAGCCTGTCGCTGCTCGAGCTCACCGCGCTGTGCCGCGAGCTGACCGGCAACGAGGTGCCGATCGACGCCGAGCGCGAGACCCGTCCCGGCGACGTGCCGATCTACCTCTCGGATTGCGCCGCGCTCTTCGTCCGCACCGGGTGGCGCCCGCAGCGCGGGCCGCGCGACATCCTCGCCGACGTCCACGCGTGGGCCACCGGCCACACCGACGTGCTGCGGGAGGCGATCGCCTGATGGGGGTGGCGATCGTCACCGGCTCGGGCGGGCTGATCGGATCGGAGTGCGTGGCGCACCTCGTCGAGGCCGGCTACGACGTGCTCGGGCTCGAGAACGACATGCGGGCCCGGCTCTTCGGCCCCTCCGCCTCGACGGCCCCGGTCACCGACCGGCTCGTCGAGCGCTACCCGGCGTTCCGCTCGATCGACCTCGACATCCGCGACGCCGAGGGCGTCGAGCGCCTGTTCGCGCGTCACGCCGCCGAGCTCGCGCTCGTCGTCCACGCCGCGGCCCAGCCCTCCCACGACTGGGCCGCGTCGGACCCGATGGCCGACTTCTCGATCAACGCCACCGCGACGCTCAACCTGCTGCAGGCGGCGCGGAGCCACGCGGCCGAGGTGCCGTTCGTCTTCATGTCGACGAACAAGGTCTACGGGGACCGGCCGAACGACCTGCCGCTCGAGGTGGTGGAGACCCGCCTGGAGCTCCCGCCGGAGCACCCGTGGTTCGGCGGGATCGACACCTCGATGTCGATCGACGCCTGCCTGCACTCGCTCTTCGGCGTGTCCAAGGCCGCCGCGGACCTGCTCGTCCAGGAGTACGGGCGCTACTTCGGCATGCCGACCGCGTGCTTCCGCTGCGGCTGCCTCACCGGGCCCAACCACGCCGGGGCCCGGCTCCACGGGTTCCTGTCCTACCTCATGCGCTGCACGATCACCGGCGATCCCTACACGGTCTACGGCTACGACGGGCTCCAGGTCCGCGACAACCTCCACTCCGCCGACGTCGCCCGCGCGATCGACGCCTACGCCGCGGCCCCGCGACCCGGCGCCGTGTACAACCTGGGGGGTGGGAGGCGGAGCAACTGCTCGATGCGGGAGGCGATCGCGGCCTGCGAGGCGATCGCCGGGCGGCCGCTCGACTGGCGCTTGTCCGAGGAGGCGCGCGTCGGGGACCACCGCTGGTGGATCAGCGACGTCGCCGGCTTCCGCCGCGACTACCCGGAGTGGGACGTGACCTACGACACCGACGCCATCCTGCGCGAGATCCACGAGCACAACGTCGAGCGCTGGGCGGCGGCGACGTGAGGCTCTCGGTGGTCATTCCCGCGCACGACGAGGCGGGGTCGATCTCCGAGACGGTGCTTCGGCTCGTCGCCACGCTGGAGGAGGAGCGGATCCCGTTCGAGATCCTGGTGATCGACGACGCCTCCTCCGACGCCACCGCGGGGGTCGTCGCTGAGCTCGGCGCCGAGGATCCGCGCATCCGCTGCGTGCGCAGCCCGAACCCCCCGGGCTTCGGCTTCGCGGTGCGCGCGGGGCTCGATGCGTTCACGGGGGACGCGGTGGCGATCGTCATGGCCGACGGCTCCGACGAGCCGCGCGATCTCGTCCTCTACTACCGGGTCCTGCACTCCGGCTACGACTGCGCCTTCGGGTCGCGGTTCATGCCCGGCGCCACCGTGGAGAACTACCCGCGCTTCAAGCTCGCGCTGAACCGCCTGGTCAACCTCAGCATCAGGCTCCTCTTCCGCCACGGCTACAACGACACGACGAACGCGTTCAAGGCCTACCGGCGCGAGGTGGTGGAGGGCATCGCGCCGCTGCTCTCCAACCACTTCAACCTCACGGTGGAGATGCCTCTGAAGGCCGTCGTGCGCGGCTACCGCTACGCGATCGTGCCGACGTCCTGGAACGGCCGGTCACAGGGCAACTCGAAGTTCGCCATCCAGGAGATGGGGAGCCGCTACCTCTTCATCGTCCTCTACGCCTTCCTGGAGTCGCACCTCAGCCGTGGCGACTACCGGCGTCCCGGGGCCGAGACGCCCGCCTCCACCGCCGCCGAGCGCGCGCCCGCGCCGTTCGAGCGGTCCTGACGCTCGGCCACGACGAGGAACTGCTTGCCGAGCAGCCGCCACAGCGGCGGGGTCGCGAGGTAGCGGCGCACCAGCCCGCCGGTCATCGGCAGCCGGCCGCGGAACGAGTAGGGCAGGAAGCGCGGCACGACGCGCACCGGCGTCAGGCCGGCAGCGTAGAGGTGCTCGGTCACCCCGACGTGAGTGAGGATCACGGTGTGGTCGGCGCAGTCGAAGTACTCGCGGGCGCAGTAGCGGAAGTTCGGCCCCATGACCGCGATGCGGCCGCCCGGCTCGAGCACGTCGCGCATCCGCTCCAGGAACGCGGCGACGTGCTCCTGGGAGTCCAGGTGCTCGAGCAGGTTCGACACCCACACGCCGTCGAAGTGCGCCTGGGGGAGATCGGCGTCCATGGCGTCCGCGACGATCGTGCGCACGCCCTCGTGCGCGCTGCCGGCCTCGTACGCGGTGCGATCCACCGCCCAGCGCTCGGGCGCCGGCACCGCGTTGATGAACTCGCATAGTCCCGCCGCCGGATCGAGCACCCGCTCCGGTGAGCCGAGCTCGCGGTGCACGAACGGCGCGATCTCCCGCCACGCGGCCTCTCGCATGTCCTGGTCGATGTCGCGAAAGCGGTACTCGTAGAGCCGCTGGTAGTCGATGGCCGATCTCCTGGTCCTCGGGGCGGGGGCGTGGCGGCGGCAGACGCTACCGACACCCGCCGCCGATCGGCGCGGAGGACAGCCGGTAGACCCGCCCCCCGCTCGCCTGCCGGAGGACCAGTACGGCGCCGGGCAGGCTCGCCGTCCAGCCGGCGCTCGGCGGCGGCGCGCCCCGGCCGAAGAGCCGGGCCCGGCGCGACGCGACCGCCACCCAGCCGGCGCCCTCTCGCGCCAGCGCGGCGCGCCAGGCGGGACAGCCGGAGACGGGGCCGAAGGCGCCGTGGCCGCCCCCTCGGCCGATCTCGCGCACGTGGTTGGAGAGGTCGGCCCCGTAGAAGGGGTAGGCCTCGTAGAACCCGCCGGTGGCCACGCGGGCGTGATGCAGCGCGCGGGTGAACGCGTACTGACCCATCGCGTAGCGCCCGTCCTGGTAGCGCTCGGCGACCGCCCATCCGCCGCCCGCGACCACCGCCAGCCCGGCGCCCGCCGCCGCGCCGAGCGCGAGGCGCGAGGGCCGGTGACCGGCACCACGGCGCGCGAGGAGCCACGCCGCGAGGACCATCCCCGCGAGGGCGAGGAGGACGAGCAGGCGCACCCGTTCGAAGGTGTCGAACCCGGCGGCGCGGATGGTCAGCAGCAGGACGGCGCCCGCCCCGGCGACCCACCACCACGAGCGCGCCGCCCGCTCGAGCCGCGGCCACAGGGGCAGCAGCGCGAGGCCGAGGGCGAGCCCGGGCATCGCGTAGCGCACCGCGTTCTCGAAGAAGACCGGGAAGCCGGGCGGTCCGGCCGCGCTGTTGGGGGTGACGAGGTAGAACGCGCAGGCGAGCAGCGCCGCGAAGCCCGCCGCCCGCACCGCGGGCACCCGCCCGCGGACCAGCGCCGCGATCGCGCCGGCCACGCCGAGCACGACGATGACCGGCCACGCCGTGCCCATGGCCCGCCGCAGGCCGGGAGCGAACACGTCGCTCCACAGGCCGGTGTCGGTGAGGTAGCGGGAGATCGAGTCGCCCACGGCGTTTCCCGCGTCGGGGATCGAGACCGGCCCGAGGCGGAGGCCGACCCACGGCAGCGGGTTGCCCGTGGCCACGAGGTTGCGCAGGTACCACGGCGCGCAGCCGACTGCAAGCATCGCCGCCCACGCCGCGGCTGAGCACCACGCCTCGCGCGAGGGTCGCCGCCCGGCGCGGGCGTCGAGCGCGAGCCACGCCCAGACGGCGAGGGTGAGCGCACCCGCCGCGCCCAGGACCGTCGGCTTGGTCCCGAGCGCGAGCCCTGCGCCGAGCCCGGCCACCAGCAGCGGGCGCCGGGCCAGCCCGCCGCAGACCAGGAGGGCCACCCCCGCCAGCAGTAGGGCGTAGGCGACGACGTCGCTGTCGGCCGAGCCGGGCTGGCTGTGCGCGAGTCCCGGCCACGCGAAGACGATCGCCGCCCCGAGCATCGCCGGGGCGCCGAGGCCCCACGGTCGCCCGATCGTCCAGGCGGCGAGCAGCGCGAGGAGCAGGAAGGCCACGGGCACGAGCGGAGAGAGGACGTCCGAGCGCATGAGCACCAGGCCGGTGGCGTGGAGGAGCTCGTTGTTGTGGGGGAGCCACGTGACCGTCGAGTCCGCGTTGATGAAGAGCGGGTCGAAGACCCGGCCGTCCTGGGCGAACCGGGCGGCGAGCGGCATGTGGTAGCCGAGCGTGTCGGCGCCGAGCATCCCCTCGCGCCA
>JBBSBL010000058.1:0-14996 GCA_038251325.1 Solirubrobacterales bacterium
CGAGCCCGAGCCGCCGGAGCTCGTCGTCGATGGGACCGCGGGCGCGTCCGCGGTGGGTGGCCACGACGTGCTCGAGCGCCGCATAGGCGGGGCGGAGATCCGTCGTCCGGCGCGACGATGGCCGGAACCCACGACACCCACGACCCGTACTGAGCGGGCCGGGCGGGCGCTATTCCGGCGTCGTGTCCGCGACGTCGAGCGCCCGCAGCGCCCGCGAGGGATCGGCATGCGCCTCCGCCGCGCCGGCGCCCATCGTCGTCCGCCGCTCCGGCTCCCCCCAGTTCCACAGCGCGAGGTCGAGCGCGGCGAGCGGCACGCCGCAGGCGCTCGCGAGCTCCCGGGCCCGGCGCTCGAGCAGGGGAACCTCGGCGATCGCGAAGAGCCGGCGGGCCGCAGCGACGACCGGGGTGCGCGAGCCGAGGTGCTGCGCGTCGGGCGCGACGTCGAGCAGGCCGAGCGCGCCGGCGGCCACGAGGAGCTCCATGCGGGCGTCGCGGCCGACGCCGTCCACCCCGGCGCGCTCGAAGGCCTGCGCGAAGCGCCGCTCGGGCCCCCATCCGGGCTCGCCGCCGAGCGCCGCGACCTGCGAGCCGGCAGCCTCTGCCCGTGCGCGCCACGCGTCGAGCGAGCGCGGCCCGCGTCCGGCCTCGTGCGCGGTGCGCGGGCCCAGCGCCGCGCCGTCGGGGTCGGGTCGCTCGCCGGAGGACCAGACTGTCCGCGCCTCGGCGATCGCCGCGAAGGGCTCCGGGCCCTCCAGCGGGCCGAGGTAGGTGATGAGCAGCAGGAGCCACAGGCCCTCCTCGGCGTCCTGCGCGCCGGCCGCCTCGGCGTAGAGCCCTGGGGGTTCGGAGGCCATCAGGGCCAGGCGCGCGTCGGCGAAGGCGATCTCGGCGGCGAGGCGGCGGGCGTCGTCGGCGGCGCGCAGCCCCGGGACGAGGTCGTGGCGGTAGCCGTCGTCGGCGGCGCGGGCCAGGCGCGTGACCCGGACGCCGCGTCCACCCGAGCGCGGAGCCCCGGGCCCACGGGTCCGCGACTCGGCCGCCTTGGCGGCGCGCCCCGGCCGGCGGGCCGACGACGCGCCCCCGCCGGAGGCCGCCCGCTCGCTGGCCGAGCCCTGGCGGGTGCAGATCGGGCAGCGCTCCACGAAGCGCCCATGGCGGCAGAAGGTCGGCACCCGAGCGAGTCTAGGGGTGGCTGCCGCGGCGCACGGCACGGCTCGCGGTGCGCCATTTGGGCCCAAACTCGGGTTGGCGCGCAGCCACGGGTCCGCGATCCCGTGTAAAAGAACGGACATGGGACCGGAGGAGGGCGTCGCGGCCACACCGGCAGCGGCGAGCGAGGAGGTCGACGTCCGCCTTTCGGGCGTGCGGAAGGTTTACGGCGAGGTCGTCGCCGTCGACCACGTGGACCTCGACATCCGCCGCGGCGAGTTCTTCACGCTGCTCGGCGCCTCGGGATCCGGCAAGACCACATGCCTGCGGATGATCGCCGGCTTCGAGCGCCCCGACGAGGGCGCGGTGTCGCTCGGCGGCCGGGAGGTCACCGCGCTGCCGCCCGCCGAGCGCGACGTCAACACCGTCTTCCAGGACTACGCGCTCTTCCCCCACATGCGCGTCGCCGACAACGTCGCCTACGGCCTGATGGTCAAGAAGGTGCCCCGATCCGAGCGCGGCGACCGCGTCGCCGAGGCACTGGCGATGGTCCGCCTCGAGGGCTTCGGCGAGCGCCGCCCCTCCCAGCTCTCGGGCGGGCAGCGCCAGCGGGTCGCGCTCGCCCGCGCGCTCGTCAACCGCCCGCGGGTGCTGCTGCTCGACGAGCCGCTCGGCGCGCTCGACCTCAAGCTCCGCCAGCAGCTCCAGGTCGAGCTCAAGACGATCCAGCACGAGGTCGGGATCACCTTCGTCTACGTCACCCACGATCAGGACGAGGCGCTCTCGATGAGCGACCGCATCGCGGTCATGGAGGCCGGCCGGGTGCTCCAGGTCGGCTCGCCGCAGGCCGTCTACGACGAGCCCGACTCGCGCTACGTCGCCGGCTTCGTCGGCGTCTCCAACGTGCTCGAGCTGCCGGTCGCCGGCATCGAGGGCGAGGTGGCCGAGCTGCGCCTCGGGGCCGAGGACCGGATCGCGGCCCCCACCGCGGCCGGGCTCGCGCCGGGGGCCACGGCGATCGTGACGATCCGCCCCGAGCGGATCCATCTGCTCGCGCCGGAGGAGTCGCCGGCGCCCACGGAGGACTGCCGGGCCGCCGGCACCGTGCGCGAGAGCCTGTACGCGGGGCCGACGACGCGGTTCGTCGTCGACCTCGACGGCGGAGGGCAGCTCATGGTCGTGCGGCAGAACGCACGGGCCGGCGAGGAGGAGGGGACGGCGCTGACGGGCCGCGCCGTCCGGCTCGCCTGGGCCCGGGAGGCCACGCGCGTGATCGGCTCCGCCGAGGGCCCGCAACCCACACCCGAGGAGGCAGCAGCATCGTGAGGAAGATCCTGACGCTCGCCGTCGCCCTGGCCGCCGCATTCGCGGTCGCGGCCTGCGGCAGCGACAACAAGAGCTCGTCGAGCACGAGCACCGGCCCCGACATCAACGCCAAGGGCGAGGGCCAGCTGAACATGGTCAACTGGGAGGGCTACGCCGACCCGTCCTTCGTGAAGGGCTTCGAGGCGCAGACCGGCTGCAACGTCAACTCGGTCCCGGCCGGCACCTCGGACGAGATGTTCACGAAGTTCACCTCCGGCGGCGGGGGCCAGTACGACCTCGTCTCCCCGTCGGGCGACGCCTCGCTGCGGCTCATCAAGGCCGGCGCGGTGGCCCCGCTGGACACGGCGAAGCTCGCGAACTTCAAGAACCTCGCGCCCAACCTCCAGTCCCCGGCCTTCAACACCGTGGACGGGAAGAACTACGGGCTGTCGTTCATGTGGGGCGCGAACGTCCTGATCTACAACGCCGACAAGATCAAGTCGGCGCCGACCTCGTGGGCGGCGCTCTACGACCCGCAGTACAAGGGCAAGATCACGGTGCCGGACAACCCGATCCAGATCGCGGACCCCGCGCTGCAGTTCTACGGGCAGCAGGACCCCTACGCGCTGTCGGACGCCACGCTCAAGCAGGTCCAGCAGAAGCTCACCCAGCAGCGCCCGCTGGTGAAGAAGTACTGGGTGCTGGCCACCGACTTCGAGTCGCTCTTCAAGTCGGGCGACGCGGTGATCGGCGCGGGCTGGCCGTTGATGACCAACGACCTGCGCAACGCGGGGCTCAACGTCAAGGAGGTGCTGCCCAAGGAGGGCGTCACCGGCTGGTCGGACTCCTGGATGCTCAGCAAGAACGCCAAGCATCCGATCTGCGCCTACAAGTGGATGAACTACGTGACCTCGCCGCAGACCCAGGCGAAGGTGGCGAAGGTGACGAACTACTCGCCGGCGAACCTCAAGACGTGCCCGGTCGTCGGCGCGACGCGCTGCAAGGAGCTGCACATCACCGAAGCGAAGTACTACTCCACGATCAAGTACTGGCAGTACCCGATCTCACCGACCAACTACCGCCAGTGGACGGACACCTGGGCGCAGGTACGGGGCTGATCGGGGCCCCCGGGGCAGGAGACGCGAGGTGAGATGACCGCCCGCGTCGCCCGCTTCCTCTACGCGCACCCCGGCGGCCGGCTCGGGCTCCTGCTCGGGCCGGCCGTCGCGTGGCTGCTCGTCTTCTACCTCGTCGCGCTCGGGCTGCTGCTGCTCACGTCGTTCTGGTCCCAGGACGTCTTCACGGCGAAGCTCGTCCGCGACTGGAACCTCGACAACTACTCGAAGCTGTTCGGCGGGCAGGACGGCCTGTGGCTGGAGATCTTCGGGCGCACGGTGTTGCTGGCGGCGACCGTGACGCTCGTCGACATCGCGCTCGCCTTCCCGTTCGCGTGGTTCGCCGCCCGGGTCGTGAGCCCGCGCTGGCGCACCGTCGCGTTCATGCTCGTCGTCGTCCCGCTGTGGTCGAGCATGCTCGTGCGGATCTTCGCCTGGCGCACGATCCTCGGCGGTCAGGGCGTGCTGAACTCGTTCCTCGTCGACACCGGGATCCTCGGCAAGCCCTCGGGCGCGTTCCTCTTCAACAACACCTCGCTCGTCATCACCTGGGCGAACATCTGGCTGCCGTTCATGATCCTGCCCGTCTTCACGGCGCTGGAGAAGATCCCCCACTCCTACCTGGAGGCCTCGCGCGACCTCGGCGCGGGCGCCCTGGTCACCTTTCGCCGGGTGATCCTCCCGCTCGCGGTGCCCGGCATCGTCGCCGGCTCGATCTTCGTCTTCTCGCTCACGATGGGCGACTTCGTCGCGCCCCAGCTCGTCGGCGGGAAGTCGCAGGTGCTCGGCTTTACGATCGCCCAGAAGTTCCAGCAGGACACCGCGTTCGGCGCCGCGCTGACCACCCTCACGCTCGTGACGCTGCTCGGCTTCCTGCTCGTCTCGCGCCGCAGCGGCGCGCAGGAGGCGATGTAGGTGGGCGCGACGCGGGCCTCTCGCTGGGGCTTCGGCACGGCGGCGGCGCTCGTCTTCGGCTTCCTCTACCTGCCGCTCGCGCTGATCGTGCTCTACGCGTTCAACGCGACGAACATCAACGCGTGGCCGTTCCCCGGATTCTCGACCCGCTGGTTCGAGAAGCTGGCCGACGACCCGGTCCCCAAGGAGGCGGCGTGGCTCTCGGTCCAGGTCGCGCTGTGCGCCACCGTGCTCGCGCTGCTGCTCGGCACCGCGATGGCCTTCGGTGTCGCCCGTTACCGCTTCCGCGGCAAGGGCTTTTTGAACTTCGGCGTCACGCTGCCGATCATCCTCCCGGGCGTCATCACGGGGGTGGCGCTCGCCTCGTTCTTCCTGTTCGCGGGCATCGACCTGGCGAAGCAGGACCTTGGGCCCCTCGCCCTGCCGGTGACCGTGATCGTCGGGCACACGACGTTCACGATCGTGATCGTCTTCAACAACGTGATGGCCCGCCTGCGCCGGGTCTCGCCGAATCTCGAGGAGGCCTCGCGCGACCTCGGCGCGAGCCCGTGGCAGACCTTCCGCCACGTGACCTTCCCGACGATCCGCACGGCGCTGATCGCGGCCGCGCTGCTCGCCTTCGCGCTCTCCTTCGACGAGATCGCCGTGACCTTCTTCCTCGCCGGCGCCGACACGACGACGCTGCCGCTCTGGATCCTCGGCAACTTCCGCCAGACCACGGCGCTGCCCGAGGTCAACGCGGTGGCGACGGTCGTGCTCCTCGTCTCGCTCCCGATGATCGGGATCGCCGCGTGGCTCATGCGCGACGAGGGCGCCGGGACCCGGGTGGCCCAAGGCGAGTAGGGCGGGCGGCTCAGGCGGCGGCGAGCCGCGCGATGCCGCCGAGGAAGAGGTCGGCGGCGAACCGGGCGGCGGCCTCGACGTCGACCGGATCGCGCTCGACCATCCGCAGCCCGATCTCCAGCCCGGCGCCGGCCATCGCCGCCGCCGCGTACTCGACGTCGATCGGCGGCAGATCCCCGCGCGCGACGGCCGCGCGCAGGTCGACGAGCAGCTCCTCGACGCCGGCGCCGAGCACCGGGTCGTCGAACATCGTGCGGATGGTGCCGGCGTTGCGGCGGAAGAGCGCGGTCATCGTCGGGTCCCCGGCGATGGCCGAGAAATAGGCGCAGAAGCCGTCGAGCACGAAGCGCTCGAGGGTCGGCGCGCTCGCCCGCGCCGTGAGCAGGCGGGCGCGGACGTCGCGGGCGCTCGCCTCGAGCAGGGCGCGGAACACCGCGTCCTTGTCGGGGAAGTAGTTGTAGAACGTCCCGGTCGCGAGCTCGGTGCGCCGGACGATGTCACGCACCGTCGCCGCGCCGAAGCCGAGTTCGACGAAGACCGCCCGCCCGGCGTCGAGGATCGCCTCGCGGTTGGCCGCCTTCGCCTGCGCGCGGCGCCCCGCGGCGACCGCGCTCACGCCGCCACGACCTCCGCCTCCGCGGCGGCCCGCGGCGGCACGGGCAGCCGGAAGCCGGCTTCGGTCGCCCGCCGTGCGCCGGCCCGCTGCTCGCGCTCGAGCTCGAGCACGTAGCTCTCGAAGTCGACCTGCATCGTGTGGCGCTTGCTTTTGACGTAGCGCTTGAACATGCGCTCGCGCTCGGCCGCGATGTCGGCCTCCATCGCCGCGCGTGAGGGCAGCGCGTACTCGCCGCGCAGGTAGGAGGCGATCCACTTGCCCTGTAGCTCGGCCAGCGGCATGACCGCGCCGAGCGGCTGCAGCAGCCCGAGGAAGAACACGTTGGGCACGTCCGGCTTGAACACCCGGCGGAACAGCGGCAGGTCGTTGTCCGGGGCGGAGATGAAGTCGTCGTCGAAGAACGGGAACGTGACCTTGTAGCCCGTGCAGTAGACGATGACGTCGGCCTCGACCTCGGCCCCGTCGGAGAAGCGCACGCGATCGCCCTTCAGCTCCGCGATGTTCGGCTTGCAGACGATCTCGCCATGGGTGATCCGGGTCAGGATCTGGTCGGAGATCGTCGGGTGCGCGTCGCCGATGCGGTGGTCGGGCTTGGGCAACCCGTAGTTCTCGACCTTGCCGATCTGGCTGCGCAGGATCGCCTCGAAGAGCTTCTGGCGCAGGCGCCACGGGATCCGCGGGTCGGGCTTGAGCACCTGGTCCAGCGGCTTGCCGAAGATGTACTTCGGGATGATGTGCGCCCCGCGGCGCGCGGCGAGGTAGGTGCTCTGGGCGACGAGGCTCGACTCCACCGCGATGTCCATCGCGCTGTTCCCCATCCCGAGCACGACGACCTTCTTGTCGACGAGCGCCTTGTGATCGACGTAGGCGTGGGCGTGCATCTCGACGCCGTCGAAGTGGCCCGGTAACCGCGGCTCGGGCCAGCGCGGGTTCCAGTGGTGCCCGTTCGCGACGAGCAGCGCGTCGTAGCGACGCTCCTCCCCGCCCTCCAGGCGCACGGTCCAGAGGCCGTCGGCGTCGCGCCCGGCATGCTCGACGCCGGTCTCGAAGCGGATGCGCTCGCGGAGGCCGAAGTGATCGACGTAGTCGTCGAAGTACGCGGCGATGTGCGTGTGGTGGGGGAAGTCCGGATAGGACTTCGGCATGGGGAAGTCGGCGTACTCCATGCGCTCTCGTGAGGTGTTGATGTGCAGCGTGCGGTAGGCGGCCGACATCCCGTTGCGGTTCCCGAACACCCAGTTGCCGCCGATGCGGTCGCTCTTCTCGAAGCAGTCGACCGCGATGCCGCGGTCGTGCAGGCCCTTCAGGGCGGTGATACCGGACGAGCCGGCGCCGATCACGCAGGCGGTCGGGAGGGCGGCCATGGGATTCGGGCTCCTGACGTGGGGAACGAAAACGTGACGGGAGCGTCACCCTAGCCTGAGGGTGACGCCCCCGTCAAGTTTCGCTTTGTCGCCCCCGCGCGGGAGGCGTCGGCCGGGCCTACCGGTGGCCGTTGAACTCGATGGCCTGCTGGAACGTCGGCCGGTTGGTCCAGCGCATCGTCGTGGCGGTGATCAGCCCCGGCGCGAAGCGGATCCGCTCCTTCGTCGCGTCCGAGCGCCAGGCCGCCGGATCGGGGCCCTGGGCGGCGGCGAGCTTCGTCGCCGCCGTGTTCAGCGCCGCCCACAGCGACCGCGAGCAGGCGCGCAGGTGGCCGTCGCCGCAGTAGCGGCGCGACCACCGGCCGCGCACCCGCGCGCCCAGCTCCGTCCGGAGGTCCTTGTCCACGTAGCCGTACCAGCCGCCCCCGTATGAGGAGCCGCCCGGGTTCGCGTCGTTCGAGATGCCCTGGATGTTCTGCAGCTCGGTGGTCAGGCCGCCGAGCACGGGCTTCAGCACCGCGGTGGCGAGACCGTCGTAGGCCCCGTCGAGGACCGCCGCGCCGGGCGCGTCGACCTTCCCGTCGAGGTCGCGATCGAGCCGGTCGGCGCCGGAGCGCACCCAGGCGTCGACCTGGTCGGCGGCCTTGGCCGCCAGCGCGCTCGGCGCGGCGGTGCGCCGGAGGACCCGGCGGATGACCGGCCAGTTGATCTCCGCCCGCAGGTCGGCGCTGGCGGCGCGGTTCATCACGCCCGCCACGTCCTCGAGCCGCGAGCGGCGCGGGAACCCGGTGAACAGCTCGACGCGGTGGACCGGCCCGTAGCTCCACTCGCTGTCGGAGGCGGCCCAGCCCGGCGCCGGCTTGTTGTTCCAGTTCACGATCCGGCCCGAGCGCGGGTTCGCCGCGTGCGGGTGCGCGTTCTGGCCGATGAACCCGCGCCAGTCGTAGCGGCCGGTGCCGAGGGTCGGGAGACTCGGGTCGACGCCCCTGGCCCGCCGCGGGAGCAGGCCGGAGGAGAAGTAGGCGATGTTCTTGTGGTCCACGTAGTGGATGTTGAACGTGGTCTCCAGCTCGTTGGCCACGCGGAAGAACGAGCGCGGACCGGTCGGGACGTTCTCGCTCATGTCCTTGAAGAACAGCGCCGAGACGGGCTCGCGGCCGCGGGTCGCGCGGCTGGTGGCGACCGCGTAGGGACGCCCCCTGACCGTGACCGTGCCGCCGACCGGGCCGTGCACGGTCTCGTAGAACGAGACGGGCTTGCCGTCGAGCGTGCCGGCGTCGAAGTGCTTCATCGCGCGGCAGCGGCCCTTGTAGCGATAGCTCCTGGTGTCGCGGGTCGGCCTGCCGCCACCGGGCACGCAGAGCCGCTCGAGGAACTGGTCGGTGTTGTCGTTACCGGCGCTCGTCAGCGACCACGCGTAGTCCTTGCCGCGGCCGATGAGCACGTAGGGCATGGTCGGCGGGGCGATGCCGCGGGCGTCGTAGCCGCCGCCGTGGACCTCGACCTGCATGACGATCTCGGGGTAGAAGTAGCCGAGCTGGGGCCCCATGACCGCCAGGCCGTTGCCGGTGGCCGAGGCCTTCGGGCCGACGAGCAGGGCGTTCGACGCCTGCCGGTGCGTGGCCGCGGACGCCGCGGCGGCGTTGGAGGTGGAGCCCGGGTCGATCACGGGGGACCCGGGCGTGCGTCCGGTGGGCTGCAGGTCGTAGGGGAAGCGGTTGGGGATCGAGGTCGGGGCCTCGGGGTCGTTGACCTGGCGCAGGTCGCGGAAGATCCGCATGCCGCCGCGCGCGCCGTAGCGGCGCTGGAGCTTCGCCAGGAAGTCCGCGTTGCGCACCTCGCTGCCGCCGCCGTTGCCGAAAATCGAGCCGATGAAGGCATAGGCGGCGATCGCGTCGGTCAGCGTCGCGGTCGGCGGGCGGTCGGCCGGGGCGACCTCGCGCTGGTAGTACGCGTTGACGCCGTCCTTCCAGGCCGAGAAGTCGGCGAGGACCGCGCGACCGCGGGCGCCGTAGTGCCGGACGAGGTCGGTGCCCTGCTTGGCGACCGACGCCTTGGCGGCGGCGCTGGGCACGAAGCTGCGACCGCTGGTCACGAGGCCGAAGGCGTCGACGCCGGGGATGTCGAGCGTGGCCGCGTAGGCCGGCCCGAGCCCGAGGCGGAGCAGCAGGCCGCGGTCCTTCGCCGCGACCCAGCCCATGCCGAAGTCGACGTCGAAGCGCGTCTTCCCGGTGATGTGCGGGACGCCGTAGCGGTCGCGCTCGATCGTGAGGCCGGGCCGGCCGGTGTCGTCGGTGCCCGTGACCGGCCCGTCGGAGCCGACGCCGAAGCGCTCGGAGAGGTACTTGGTCTTCAGGTCGTTCGCCGTGACGTTCTTGCGCAGCGGGGTCAGCGAGTCATACAGCGGGACCTGGTTGGTCGAGTTGGCCGTCGTGGGGAGGCCGCCGAACGCGCCGGCCGGGAGGATGTTGTACGCCTGGGCGGCGTAGTCGGCGACCGGCGTCCCCGCCGAGGCGGCGGCGGGCGCGGCGAGGGCGGCGAGCGAGGCCGCCGCGAGCGCGGCGGTGCGAAGGGTGCGAGACGGCATCGGGCTCCTCATCGGTGACGGGCCGCCGAGGGTTGGCAGCCGCACTGGGCCCGAACCCTACCGGGGTCCGGCACGCGCGTGCGGCGGTTCTTCTCAGCGCGCGACGCGCTACTTCGCGCCCGGCCCCGAGAAGAAGTCCTCGCCCTCGCGGATCGTGCCGGCCGACAGCGCCTCGGCGCGCAGCGGGTGCTCGGCGTCGTGGGAGAGGTCGAGGGCGCCGACGGCCAGGCGCTCGCGGTCGGCGTCCATCGGGCTGCCGCCGAGGTGGCGGTTGACGATCCGCGCGCACTTGCGCCCCTCGGCGATCGCCGTGACGACGAGCGACTGCCCCGTCCGGGCGTCGCCGCAGGCGAACACCCCGTCGACCGAGCTCGCGTAGACCGGCGCCCGCACGTTGCCGCGCGCGTCGAGGTCCACGCCGAGCTGGTCGACCGCGCCGGCCCGCTCCGGCCCGGAGAAGCCGATCGCGATGAGCACGAGGTCGGCCGGATGATCGAACTCGCTGCCGGGGATAGGCTCCAGATCGCGGGACGACGGCCCGGTGACGCGCCGGCCGTGGACCGTGGCGACCCGGCCGTCCGCGCCGGCGAGCGCCGTCACCTCGGCGCCCCAGCGGCGGTCCCCGCCCTCCTCCAGCGCGTAGGTCGAGATCGTGCGCTTGGGTGGCAGCGGCCACGGGGTCCGCTCGTCGCGGCCGCTCGCCGGCAGCTCCTGGTAGACGTCGAGCATCACGACGTCCGCGGCCCCCTCGCGCAGCGCGTTGGAGATGCAGTCCATCCCGGTGTCGCCACCGCCGACGACGACGACGCGCCGCCCGGCCGCGCGGATCTCGGTGCCCGGCTCGGGCGCCCGCGACGGACGGCCCTCGAGCGCGGCGACGTGGCGGTTGCGCTGGTAGAGGTAGTCCATCGCGAAGTGCACGCCGGCGAGCTCGCGGCCCGGGACCTCGAGGTCGCGATGGACGCGCGAGCCGATCGCCACCACCACGGCATCGTGCTCCTCACGCAGCTCCGCCGCCGTGACGTCGACCCCGACGTCCACGCCGCAGCGCACGGCGATCCCCTCCGCCTCGAGGATCGCCACGCGGCGGTCGATCACCCGCTTCTCGAGCTTCGCGT
This sequence comes from Solirubrobacterales bacterium, assembly GCA_038251325.1. Lineage (GTDB taxonomy): Bacteria > Actinomycetota > Thermoleophilia > Solirubrobacterales > Solirubrobacteraceae > JBBSBL01. The sequence continues at coordinate 11,015 of JBBSBL010000058.1, forward strand.
CGGGCACGCCGTAGCGCAGCAGCCCGCCGGGCCCCTCGTCGCGCTCGTAGACCACCACCTCGTGCCCGCACCAGTTCAGCTCCTGGGCGACGGCGAGCCCGGCCGGGCCCGCGCCGATCACGGCGACCGAGCGGCCGGTCCGGCGGTCGGGCGGCTCGGGGACGACCCAGCCCTCCTCGAAGGCCCGCTCGACGATCGCCAGCTCGATCTGCTCGATCGTCACCGGGTCGGAGTTGATGGCCAGGACGCACGCCGACTCGCACGGCGCCGGGCAGATGCGCCCGGTGAACTCCGGGAAGTTGTTCGTCGCGTGGAGCTGCTCGATCGCCTCGCGCCACTTGCCGCGGTAGACGAGGTCGTTCCAGTCCGGGATGAGGTTCCCCAGCGGGCAGCCCTCGTGGCAGAACGGCACACCGCAGTCCATGCAGCGGGCGCCCTGGCGCGCGAGCTCGGCCTCGGGCTGGAGGTCGAAGTAGCGCTCGTAGTCCTTGACGCGGACGCGCGGGTCGCGCTTGTCGAACCCGATCCGCTCGATGCGGAGAAAGGCCCCGAGCTCGCCCATCAGGCGCCGCCGTCGGCCGCGGCCACCGCGGCGATCCCGCCCGGCGGCGTGAGCTCGCGCGCCTCCTCCTCTCGCGCGGCCTGGTCGGCCAGCGCGCGCGCGTAGTCGCGCGGCATGACGACGACGAAGCGGCCCACCGAGGCCTCCCAGCCCGCGAGCAGGCGCCGGGCGACCGGGGAGCCGGTGCGTGCGGCGTGCTCGGCGACCAGCTCGTGGAGCTCCGCCTCGTGGTCACCATCGAGCGGGAGCAGGTCGACCAGCTCCGGGTTGCAGCGGGTGGCGAACGTCCCGTCGGGATCGAGGACGTAGGCGACCCCGCCGCTCATCCCCGCGGCGAAGTTGCGGCCCGTGGGCCCGAGCACAACGACGCGGCCGGCGGTCATGTACTCGCACCCGTGGTCGCCGACGCCCTCGACCACCGCGCGGGCGCCGGAGTTGCGCACCGCGAAGCGCTCGCCGGCGAGCCCGCGGAAGAACGCGCGCCCCGCCGTCGCGCCGTAGAGCACCGTGTTGCCGACGATGACGTTCTCCTCGGCGCGGAAGCCGGCCGACTCGGGGGGGCGCACCGTGAGCAGGCCGCCGGAGAGGCCCTTGCCGGCGTAGTCGTTGGTCTCGCCCGAGAGCGTGAAGCTCACTCCGCGCGCGAGCCACGCGCCGAAGCTCTGCCCCGCCGAGCCGGCGAAGGCGATCTCGATCGTGCTCTCGGGCAGCCCGTCGGGGCCGAGCCGCCGGGCGATCTCCCCGGAGAGGATCCCGCCGACGGTGCGGTTCACGTTGCGCACGCGGCGCTCGAGCCCGACCCGCTCGCCGCGCTCCAGCGCCGCCGCGGCGGCGGCGACGATCTCCCAGTCCAGCGCGTCGCGCAGCACCGGGTCCTGCGCGCGGATGCGGTGCCGCGCCGTGCCCGCCGGAACTTCGGGGGGTGCGAGGACGGCGGAGAGGTCGACGCCGCTCGCCTTCCAGTGGTCGATCGCCTCGTCGGCGTAGAGGAGCTCGGTGCGCCCGATGAGCTCGTCGAAGCGCCGCGCCCCGAGTGCCGCCATGAGCTCGCGCGCCTCCTCGGCCACCAGGAAGAGGTACTTCACAACGTGCTCGGGCGTGCCGCGGAAGCGCTCGCGCAGCGCCGGATCCTGGGTGGCGATCCCGACCGGGCAGGTGTTGAGGTGGCAGACGCGCATCATCACGCAGCCCATGGCGATGAGCGGTGCGGTGGAGAAGCCCATCTCGTCGGCCCCGAGCAGGCCGGCGATCACCACGTCGCGACCGGTCTTCATCTGCCCGTCGACCTGCACGAGGATGCGCGAGCGCAGGTCGTTGCGCAGCAGCGTCTGCTGGGTCTCGGCGAGTCCGATCTCCCACGGGAGGCCCGCGGAGGTGATCGAGGACTGCGGCGAGGCGCCCGTGCCGCCGTCGTGGCCGGCGACCACGACGTGGTCGGCGTTCGCCTTCGCCACGCCCGCGGCCACCGTGCCGACCCCGACCTCGGACACGAGCTTGACCGACACAGTGGCGTCTGGGTTGGCACAGCGCAGGTCGTAGATGAGCTGCTTGAGGTCCTCGATCGAGTAGATGTCGTGGTGCGGGGGCGGCGAGATGAGCCCGACGCCCGGCGTCGAGTGGCGCAGGTAGGCGATGTAGTCGTCGACCTTGTGGCCGGGGAGCTGGCCGCCCTCGCCGGGCTTCGCGCCCTGGGCCATCTTGATCTGGAGCTGGTCGGCGTTGACGAGGTAGTCGATCGTCACGCCGAAGCGCCCGGAGGCGATCTGCTTGATGGCCGAGCGGCGCCGGTCGCCGTTGGCGTCCGGCGTGAAGCGGCGCGGGTCCTCCCCGCCCTCGCCGGTGTTCGACTTCCCGCCGATCCGGTTCATGGCGATCGCCAGCGCCTCGTGGGACTCGGGCGAGATCGAGCCGAGCGACATCGCGCCCGTCGAGAAGCGCCGGACGATCTCGCTCGCGGGCTCGACCTCCTCCAGCGGGACGGGCTCGACGTCCTCGCGCAGCCGCAGGAGCCCGCGGAGCAGCGCCCGCCGAGAGATCTCCCCGTTCGTGGCCTCGGCCCACTCGCGGTAGGTCTGGGCGGCGACGTCGTCCTCGGCGTTGACCGCGTGCTGGAGCAGCGCGATCGTGTCGGGGTTCCAGATGTGGTGCTCGCCGTCGCGGCGCCACTGGAGCACCCCGCCGACCGGGAGCACGTCGCGGTCGGTGCGCGGGTAGGCGCGGAAGTGGCGCCCGAGCGCCTCGCGCGCGAGGACGTCCATCCCGATGCCGCCGATCCGCGACGCGGTGCCGGTGAAGTGGCGCTCGACGAGCTCGGGCTCGAGGCCCACCGCCTCGAAGATCTGCGCCCCGCAGTAGGACTGCATCGTCGAGATGCCCATCTTCGACATCGTCTTGAGCAGGCCCTTGCCGATCGCGGTGACGATCCGCCGCTCGGCCTCCTCCCGCTCGAGGTCGACGGGCAGGAGCGAGCGCTCCGCGAGCTCGTCGAGCGACTCGAACATGAGGTAGGGGTTGATCGCCGAGGCGCCGTAGCCGATCAGCGTGGCCATGTCGTGGATCGCCCGCGGCTCCCCCGACTCGATCACCAGGCCGGCGCGCAGCCGCGTCCCGGCCCGGACCAGGTGGTGGTGGACGGCGCTGACAGCGAGCAGCGAAGGGATCGCGACGCGCTCGGGCCCGACGTTGCGGTCGGAGAGGATGAGGATGTTCGCGCCGAAGTCGACGGCCTCCTCGGCCTCCGCGCAGATCTCGCCCACGCGCGTGTCCATCCACTCGGCGCCGCGCTCGATCGGCCAGGTGAGGTCGATCGTCCGGGCGCGGAACACCTCGTGGGAGACCTGGCGGAGCTTCTCGAGCTCCGGGTTGCGCAGGATCGGCTGGCGCATGACGAGCTGATGCGCGTGGCCGGGAGTCTCGTCGAGCAGGTTGCCCTCGCTGCCCACCCCCGCGCGCAGGCTCATGACCACGAGCTCGCGGATCGAGTCGACCGGCGGGTTCGTCACCTGGGCGAAGAGCTGCTTGAAGTAGGCGAAGAGCGGCGGCTGGCGGTCGGAGAGGACGGCGAGCGCGGCGTCGTTGCCCATCGAGGCGACCGGCTCCTGACCGTTGGTCGCCATCGGGGCGATGACGAGCTTGAGGTCCTCCTGGGAGTAGCCGAACGCGAGCTGGCGGCTCCGCAGCGGCTCGACGCGCGGGACGCGGGGCTCGCGCTCGGGGAGGTCGTCGAGGTTGACCGAGCGCTCGGAGAACCACTCGCGGTAGGGCCGGCGGCGGGAGACCTCGCGCTTGAGCTCGGCGTCCTCGACGATCCGGCCGGCCTCGAGGTCGACGAGGAACACGCGACCCGGCTGGAGGCGGCCCTTGCGGACGATCTGCTCGGGCGCGAAGGGCAGCACGCCGGCCTCGGAGGCGAGCACGACG
>JBBSBL010000059.1:0-14740 GCA_038251325.1 Solirubrobacterales bacterium
GTCGCTGCCGGGGGCCGTGAGGTCGATGGCGCCCAGCGCCTCGCCGTTCGGCGTCCACTGCGCGGCCATGACGTTCTGCTGGCGGGATCTGGACATCGGTGGTGGGGTTCCTCCTGGTTCGCTGCGGGCGGACGCCGGCGCAGCATGACGAATTCCTCGCGGGCGGACGGGGAGAGCCTAGGCGCCTACTCGCCGCCGCTCACTGTCCCGGTGGACACACCCCGGCCGCCGATCTTCGCCTCCGGGCCAAGGCGCCCCTCTGGCCCCTGCCGGACACTGGCCTCGCCATTCCAACCCCAGGAGGACGCATGAGACGTCGCACCCTGGCCCGCGCCGCGCTGCTGGCGGCGGGGGTCCTGCTGATCCTTCCGGCCGCGGCCTCGGCCGGCACGCTGGAGGCCTACAACAACGGAGCGCTCAAGCAGTCCGTCGGGATCAACTCGATCTGGGTGATCCTCGCGGCCTCGCTCGTGATGTTCATGCAGGCGGGCTTCGCGTTCCTGGAGATCGGGTTCTCCCGCGGGAAGAACGTCGGCACGGTGGTCGCGAAGATCCTCACGAACTTCTCGATCGCCGCGGTCATGTGGTGGGTCTGCGGCTTCGCCTTCGCCTTCGGGGCCGGCAAGGTCATCGGCCACGACGGGTTCTTCCTGCGCGACTTCGGCGATCCGCAGACGGCGTTCCCCGTCATGGGGCTCTCCGACGCGACGGTGCAGTCGAAGTTCTTCTTCCAGTTCGTGTTCTGCGGGGTCTCCCTGGCGATCGTCTGGGGCACCACGCTCGAGCGGATCAAGTTCGGCGTCTACATCATCTACGCGGTCGTCTTCTCGGCGATCATCTACCCGCTCGGCGCCCACTGGGTGTTCGGCGGCGGCTTCCTGCAGCAGGGCGACTGGCTCGGGACGGGCATCGTCGGCATGCAGGACTTCGCCGGCTCCACGGCGGTCCACCTCATCGGGGCGACCGGCGCCTTCGCGGCGCTGCTCCACCTCGGGGCGCGACGCGGGAAGTACACCGCCGACGGGAAGCCGCGGGCGATCCCGGGCCACAACATGCCGCTGTTCGGCCTCGGGGTCCTGATCCTGTGGCTGGGCTGGTTCGGGTTCAACCCGGGCTCGACGCTCAACGCGCTCGACGGCCGCTTCCCGGAGATCCTGATCATCACCAACCTCGCGGCCGCCGCCGGCGTGCTCGGGGCGATCATCACCGCCGCCTGGAAGACGAAGAACATCGACATCGGCATGGCCGGCAACGGCGCCATCGGGGCGCTGGTGGCGATCACCGCCCCCTCCGGCTACGTGGAGCTGTGGGCCGCGCCCATCATCGGGTTCGTGGCCGGGGTCATCGTGCCGCTCGGCGTGTACGCGATCGACAAGCACATCGACGACCCGGTCGGCGCGCTCACCGCGCACGGCCTGTGCGGCGTGTGGGGCACGATCAGCTGCGGCTTCCTCACCTCGCCGCGGCTGGCGAAGTACAACGCGTTCGGCGACCCGAACGGCGGGCTGGTCTACTCCGGCTCGTTCAAGCAGCTCATCGCCCAGGTGGTGGGCCTGACGATCGCGTTCAGCTTCGTGTTCGTCTTGTCCTACGCCACCTTCTGGGTGATCAAGAAGACCTACGGGATGCGGGTCACGCCCGAGGAGGAGGACGCTGGCCTCGACATCTCCGAGCACGGGATGTACGGCTACCCGGAGCAGTTCATCCCGGCGCCGGAGCTGGTGGGCTACTCGAACGACTACCCGGCGGAGCCGAGCGGCTCCGCCCCGACGGCCGCGAGCCCGAAGGAGGTGCCGGCATGAAGATGGTCGCGGCGTACATCCGCCACGAGGCATTCGAGCCGATCCGGACCGAGCTGCTCGAGCTGGGCTTCCCGTCCCTCTCGATCGCCGAGGTCAAGGGGTCCGGGCGCCAGAAGGGCATCACGGAGAGCTACCGGGGGGCGACGGTGACGAACTACCTGCGCCCCAAGATCAAGATCGAGTGCGTGGTGTCGGACACGGACGTGGCGGCGATCGTCGACACGATCCTCAAGCACGCGCGGACGGGCTCGGTCGGGGACGGCAAGGTGTTCGTCCTCCCGGTGGAGGAGGCCTACCGCATCCGCACCGGCGAGTCCGGGGAGGTCACGCTCCAGGCCCATCCGGGAGCGGCCTCCCCGGCCGCCTAGGGGAGGCGGCCCGGGGATCCCGGGGGCGGCGGGCCGATGGAGGCCCGCCGCCCGGCCCGGGTCGCGGCGCCTCGCCGAGCGACGATGGCCTCGACCTCACCGCACCCGGGCGCCGAGCCCGTCGGCTCACTCGTCGAGCGCCTGCGCGAGCTGCACCTGGCGATGGTCGACGCGGTGCTCGGCGGCGAGGGGCTGCCGCGGGTGGCGGCGCTGGCGGCCGCGGCGGTCGGCGCGCCGGTGGCGATAGCCGTGCCGCGGCTGGGGCGCATGGCGCTGGCGCCGGCGGACGCGATGAGCGAGGAGGGGAAGGAGCGGCTCGGGCGCTACGCCGCCGACCGCTCCTCCGAGCGCCCCGCGCGGATGCCGCGGGGACTGGCGGCGGAGGTCCCGATCGCGGCCGGCGACGAGCGGATCGGGACGGTGCTCATGCTCGGCGATCCGGCACGCACCGATCCCGACACGGCGGAGGTCCTCCACGTCGCCGCGCTCGCGTCGCTCACCGAGATGGCGGTCGCGGAGGCCCGGGAGGAGGTCGAGCACAACCTGCGCGGCTCCTTCCTGGAGGAGCTGCGGACCCGCGAGGACCTCGAGCCCGCCGACGTGATGCGTCGTGCGGCCCGGCTCGGCTGCGACCTCTCCCGCGGCGCGGTCGTCCTCTGCGCGGAGCTGGAGACCGACCGCCCGCGCCACGTCGTCGCGATGATCGCCGGCGACACCCGGGGGCGCTGGCCCAGCATCTGGAGGGCCGCATCTATGCCGTGCTGCCGGCCGCGGGCGGGGACTCGGCGCCGGAGCGAACGCTGCAGGGCGCGCGCACGCTCGCGACCCGGCTGCGCCGCCGCGGCGTGGTCGGGCTCTCCTCGTTCTACGCCGACCCGGCGGAGCTCGGCCGCGCGCTGCAGGAGGCCGAGCTCGTCCTCGACGTCATGCGCCGCACCGACGCGCCGATCGCCGAGGACATCGGCCAGGGCACCTATCGCCTGCTGTTCCGCGTGCTCGCGTCCCACCCCGAGGAGGTGCGCGCCTTCTACGAGGACACCGTCGCGCCGATCGTGCGCTACGACGACCAATACCGGACCGACCTCGTCGGGACGCTCGAGGCCTACCTCGAGCACAACTGCAACTTGAACGCGACCGCCGCCGCCATCTACGCCCACCGCCACACCGTGGCCTACCGGCTCGACCGCGTCCGCGAGCTCGCGGCCCTCGACCCGACGCTCTCGGAGGACCGCGAGCGGCTCGGGCTCGGGCTGAAGGCCTACCGGATCATCGCGCCGCGCCTGCCGCGCTGAGCCGCGGGGCAGCGGCCGCCCGCACGGCGCCGATCAGCCGCCGGGCGGCGCCGGCTCGACCTTGCCCGACTCCGGGTTCACGATCTGCTGCGGCGCATCGCCCGAGACGTTCACCGCGAACGTCCCGGCCGGCCGGCCTCCGCCCGCCAGCCGCGCGGTGCCCTGGTTCCCGAGCCCGGGGGCGATGCGATAGGTCACGACGTGGCGGCCCGGGACCACCGGGGTCACGTGCCACACGAAGCTCTTCGTCTGTCCCGAGCGCAGCCGGCCGAGCGCCCACGTGTTCGCGTAGGCCGTCGCGCCCGGCCTCGGTCCCTCGTCGACCACCCAGACCGTCGAGAACGGCTCGGCGAGCCCGGCCTGGTCGTTGCGCCGCGTGAAGGACGGGGCGGTCGTCCCCTGGCCCTTGGCCTCGATCGTCACGGCGAGGTTCCCGATGTCCCTGCGGCCGGCGTTGCGGACGTCGATCCGCATCCGCGCGGCGTGGGAGACGTCCTGCTTGGCCGGGAACTCGGCCTTCGGCACGGCGACCGTGAACGTGCCCTTGGTGCCGGTGGCGTCGGCGTTCGAGCCGCCGCATCCGACCGCCGCGAGCGCGGCCGTCGCGGCCAGCGCCGGCCCCCACGCCCGGATCGCGTTGCGCCCCCTCACAGCGCGCGAACATACCACGGGCCAGGGCACCCGCCGGCCCGTGCGGACGGCGGCCCGAGCCGGCCGGCGAAGCGGCCGCGCGCCCGCGAGCGACCGGGCTTGCTGCCTCGCCGTCCCGTCCCATAGAGTTCGCGGTCGGGTCCCCGCGCTCGCGTGGCCGGGGACGTGGGTACGAGGGAGGCTTCCAGTGGTCCGCAGCGTCGCCGATCGAGCGTTTCTTCCGACGAAGAATCTGCTCGAGGAGGTCGGGGACATGATGATCCTGACGGGCAAGACCATCGTGTCGGCCCTCAGGCCGCCGTACCCGTACGGCGGCGAGTTCGTCTCCCAGTTCCTCTTCGCCCTGCGCCTGTGCTGGTTCCCGCTGCTGGTCTCCACCGTCGCCTTCGGCTACGGCGCTCCCGGCCTGCAGGCCGCCAACTTCCTCGTGCTCTTCGGGGCGCTGGACCGCCTCGGCGGCTTCTTCGTCCTGGCATCGATCCGCGAGTTCGCCCCGACGGTGACCGCGATCGTGCTCGCCGGGGTCGCGGGCACCGCGATCACGGCCGACCTCGGCGCGCGGAAGATCCGCGAGGAGCTCGACGCGCTCCAGGTGCTCGGCGTCGACCCGGTCAAGAACCTCGTCGTGCCGCGGTTCCTCGCGCTGATGCTGGTGACCGGGCTGTTCGACATCTACGCGCTGCTCTTCGGCATCTTCGGCGGCGTCCTCGCCACGCTCGTGAACGGCGCGCCGCTCGGCCCGTTCTGGGCGACCTTCTTCACCAACGCCTCGACGGTCGACCTCTGGGGCTCGGTGCTCAAGTGCACGATCTTCGGCGCGATCATCGCGATCGTCTGCTGTTACAAGGGGATGACCGCGTCCGGCGGCGCGCAGGGGGTCGGCCGCGCGGTGAACCAGGCGGTGGTCATCGCCTTCCTCGGCGTCTTCTCGTTCAACTACGTGTTCACGCAGACGCTGCTCGCCACCCACCCGGAGATCCAGGTCATTCGATGAGGCCCACCACCGGCGCGACGCACGGAGGCGATCGCTGATGGGCGCCCTGCTCGACACCCCGCGGGGGTGGATCGAGAGCTTCGGCGTGATCGTCAAGTTCTGCGGGCGGATCGTCGGCGAGGTCTTCGGCCTGCGGGTGTTCAAGTTCTTCGGCGAGGCGCTGCGCCAGGCCGGCATCCTCATCCTCAGCTCCACGATCGTGATCTGGAGCCTGTGCTTCATCATCGGCCTGCAGTGCGGGATCGAGGGCGCGTACTTCAACCGCTCGGTCGGCTCGCCCGCCTACGCCGGGGTGTTCGCGGCCTGGTGCGATCTGCGCGAGCTCATCCCCTACGCCTTCGGCTACATGATGGCCGCGAAGGTCGGCACCGGGATCGTCGCCGAGCTCGGGTCGATGCGGATCTCCGACGAGATCGACGCGCTCGAGGTCATGGGGATCTCGTCGATGACCTTCCTCTGCGCGACCCGGCTGCTCGCCGCCTGGATGGTCCTCCCGTTCGTCTACATCGCCGGCATCGGCGCCGGCTTCCTCGCCAGCTACCTCGCCGTCGTGCAGCAGATCGGGGAGGTGTCCTCCGGCGGCTACTTCCTCGTCTTCTGGATGTTCCAGAACCCTCCCGACCTCTTGTACAGCCTGATCAAGGCCATGATCATGGCCACCATCATCGTGCTGATCGGCTGCTACTACGGGTACAACGCGGGCGGCGGCCCGGTCGGGGTGGGCACGGCGACGGCGAAGTCGATGGTGATGAACATCGTGCTCGTCCATCTGGTCGGGATGTTGGGCACCCAGGTCTTCTGGGGCGCGAACCCGCGAGCTCCGATCGGAGGCTGACGTGACGCCATTCAGCGAGGAGCGCGAGCCCGGCGCGGGGCCGGCGGAGGGCGAGGAGCCCTTCCGTCCGGAGCGCGCGGAGCCCTCCGCGCCGCCGCCGGCGGGCGCGCCCGACCCCGCGGACGAGGCGTCCTCGCGTGTCTCGGTCGTGGCGGAGCCGCCGCCCGGCGACGCGGCGCAGGACGACGAGTACGAATGGCACACCGCGCGCCAGCACGACTCGGGCGAGGCGGCCATCGAGTTCATCGACGTCCACAAGGCGTTCGGGCGCAACCGGATCCTGCGCGGGCTGAACATGTCGCTGCCCGAGAACCGGATCTCGATGATCCTCGGGCCGTCCGGCACGGGCAAGTCCGTGTGCATCAAGCACATGGTCGGCCTGCTCTATCCCGACGAGGGCGACATCCTCGTGCACGGCGAGTCGGTTCCCAACCTCGTCGACGACGAGCTCTTCGAGATGCGCAAGAAGTTCGGCGTCCTCTTCCAGGACGGCGCGCTGTTCGGCTCGATGAACCTCTACGACAACGTCGCCTTCCCGCTGCGCCAGCACACCGACAAGAGCGAGGAGGAGGTGGCCGACATCGTGGACCGGCGCCTCACCGAGGTCGGCCTGGGCGACGCGAACGACAAGATGCCCAACGAGCTCTCGGGCGGGATGCGCAAGCGCGCCGGGTTCGCCCGCGCGCTCGTCCTCGACCCGGACATCGTGCTCTTCGACGAGCCGGACTCCGGCCTCGATCCCGTCCGCACCGCCCTGCTGTGCGAGCTCATCCAGGAGATCCACGAGGAGAACGGCGGCGCCTACGTCGTCATCACCCACGACATCGCGAGCGCCCGGCGCGTGGCCGAGCACATCTCGGTGCTGTGGCGCGGGAAGATCGTCGAGTCGGGGCCGGCGCAGGAGCTGTTCAACTCCGACAACGCGTTCGTCCGCCAGTTCCTCTCGGGCGAGTCGCACGGCCCCCTGGGGATGGAGTAGCGGCATGACGGTCGCGCGCGGCGCGGCGCTCGGCGCCCTCGCGGTCGCGGCCATCGTGGTGGCGATCGTGCTGCTCGGCGGGGACGGCGGGCACCAGTACAAGCTGCTCTTCCAGACCGCGGGCCAGCTCGTGAACGGCGACGACGTCCAGGTCGGCGGCCGCCGCGTGGGCAGCGTCGACGACATCTCGCTCACCAACGACAACCGCGCCGAGATCAAGGTCACGGTGGAGGACAGCTTCGCCCCGCTGCACGAAGGGACCTCGGCCGTTGTCCGGCTCACCTCGCTCTCGGGCGTGGCGAACCGCTACGTCGCGCTCACGCCGGGCGCGAACAGCGCGCCCGAGATCCCCGACGGCGGGACGATCGGCACCGATCGCACGACCTCGGTGGTGGACCTCGACCAGCTCTTCGACACCTTCGACGCGCCGACGCGCAAGGGCCTCTCGGACTTCATCAAGGGCTCCGCGCAGTGGTACACGGGCAAGGAGCGGCAGGCGAACCTCTCCGCGCTGTACTTCAACCCCGCCCTCACGACCTCGACCTCGGTCTTCGACCAGCTCACGAAGAGCGAGAGCGCGCTCACCGGCGCCGTCGTCGACACCTCGCGCGTCGTCACCGCGCTCAGCCAGCGCAGCGCCGACATCACGAGCCTCGTCGGGAACGCCAACCAGACGACCGGGGCGATCGCCGCGGAGAACAGCTCGTTCTCGCAGGCGCTCGCACTGCTGCCGCCCACGCTGCGCGCGGCCAACACGACGTTCGTCAACCTGCGCTCCACCCTGACGGACCTCACGACGCTCGTCGACGCCAGCAAGCCGGCGACGAAGGACCTCGCCACCTTCCTCAGCGCGCTGCGCCCGGTCGTCGTCGAGGCGGTCCCGGCGGTCACCACCTTCGACCGGATCGTGCACCAGCCCGGGCCGAACAACGACCTGACCGACACGTTCAACCTCGCGCCGCAGCTCGCGAGCGCGACGGGGACCGCCTCGAAGAGCGCGATCGCCGCGCTCAAGCGCTCCCAGCCCGTCATCACCTTCGCGCGCCCGTACGCGCCCGACCTCGTCGGCTGGTTCCGCGACTTCGGCCAGGGCTCGACCTGGTACGACACGAACGGGCACTTCGCCCGCGTCTTCCCGATGTTCAACGCCTACAAGTACAACAGCTCGGCCTCCGGCGGCACGCTCACGGTGCTCCCGCCGGCGCAGCGGCTCTCGACCTACGAGACGATCCCCCACGGGACGGGCAACTACACCCGCTGCCCGGGCGCCGCGACGCAGCCGGCCCCCGACGGCTCCTCGCCCTTCACCGAGAACGGCACGCTGGACTGCAACCCCAGCCAGGTGCCGCCGAACGCGCCATGAGACGGATCGCCGCCATCGCGCTCGTCCTCGTCGCCGCGATGGTGATCCTCGTCGTCGGCACCGGCGCGAAGGACGACGGGGGCACCTACCTCGTCCGCGCCATCTTCGACAACGCGAACTCCGTGACCCCCGGTGAGCAGGTCCGCGTGGCCGGCGTCACGATCGGGACGATCCAGTCGCTCGACGTCACGCCGGACAAGAAGGCGGCGATCGTCCTCGACATCAGCGACGGTGGCTACCAGGACTTCCGCTCCGACGCCCACTGCACGATCCGCCCCCAGTCGCTGATCGGCGAGCAGTACGTCGAGTGTGAACCGACGCTGCCGCGCGCCTCCGGCCAGCCGAAGGCGCCCCCGCTGCGGAAGATCGACCGCGGCCCGGCCAAGGGGCAGTACCTGCTCCCGGTTGCGCAGACGTCCTCACCGGTGGGGATCGACCTGATCAACGACATCCTCCGGGTGCCCCAGCGCCAGCGCCTCGGGCTGATCCTGTCCGAGCTCGGGGTCGGGCTGGCCGGCAACGGCGCGGCGCTCAACTCGGTGATCAAGCGGTCGAACCCGGCGCTGCAGCAGACCGACCAGGTCCTGGGGATCTTGGCGAAGCAGAACAAGACCCTGGCCAATCTCGCCACCGAGTCGGACCGCGTGCTCACGCCGCTGGCGCGCGACCGCCGCCAGGTCAGCGGCTTCATCAACGCCGCCAACGCCGTCGGCGCCGCCACCGCCGAGAAGGGCCAGGCGCTCCAGGAGAACCTCGCGCTGCTGCCGCCCTTCCTGCGTCAGCTCACCCCGACCGCCAACGACCTCAGCGCGTTCGCCGACCAGGCCACACCGGTGTTCACCGACCTCGGCAGCGTCGCGCCGTCGGTCAACAAGCTCGTCGAGCAGCTCGGTCCCTTCTCGGCGGCCGCCACCCCGGCCTTCCAGTCCCTGGGGCAGACGACGGACGTCGCGGCCCGCGCGCTGACCGCCGCCAAGCCGACGATCTCGAACCTCAACACGCTGACGCAGACGCTGAAGCCCGTGGCGTCGAGCCTCGCCGCGCTCACGTCGAGCCTCCGCAAGACGGGCGGCATCGAGTCCCTCATGCAGTTCGCCTACTACACGGCCTCGGCGACGAACGGCTTCGATCGCTTCGGCCACTACCTGCGCGTTGAGGTCCTCACCACCCAGATCGCCTCCTGCTCGTTGCCGAGCACCACCCCGGACGGCAACTGCACCGCGAACTTCCAGAGCGCCGGGACGGCGCGCGCCCCGCGCTCGGCCGCCCAGGATCGCGCGATCGTGCGCGAGCGCCTGGCCGGGATCCCGACGCAGGCGCCGACCACGGGCGCGCCGGCGAGCGCCGCCGCGGGCGGCGGGGCGGCCGGCGCCGGGACCGCGGCGACGGCGGAGAAGCTTCCGGCCCCGCCGGCCGCCAGGACCCCCGCGGCCGCCGGGCTCACCCCGGCCGATCGCGCGAAGGCCGGCGTGCTCGACTACCTGCTCGGAGGCTCGCAGTGAGCCGCCGCCGCTCCGCCTCGGTCGCCGCCAACCCGGTCCTCATCGGCGCCGCGACCGTCCTCGTGACGATCGTCGCCGTCTTCCTCGCCTACAACGCGAACCAGGGTCTGCCGTTCGTCCCGAGCTACCAGCTCACGGCCGAGCTGCCGAACGCGGCGAACCTGGTCCGCGGCAACGACGTGCGGATCGGCGGGACGCGGGTCGGCCTGGTCGACACGATCGCGCCGAAGTCGCATCCCGACGGCTCGGTGACCGCGCTCATCACGATGAAGCTCGACAAGCAGGTCGACCCGATCCCGAACGACTCCACGCTCATCGTGAGGCCGCGGTCGGCGCTCGGGCTCAAGTACCTGCAGATCACCCGCGGCCGCTCGAGCCGGGGCTTCCAGGACGGCGCGACCATCCCGCTGCGCCAGGCCCGCCCGGAGCCGGTGGAGATCGACCAGGTCTTCAACACCTTCGACGCGCCCACCCGCGCGGCCGCGAAGGTCAACCTCGACGAGTTCGGCAACGCCATCGCCGGCCGCGGCGGCGACCTGAACACCGCGCTGCGCGAGCTCGACCCGCTGCTGGCGGACCTCGAGCCAGTGGCCCGGAACCTGTCGAGCCGCCGCACCGACCTCGGGAACTTCTTCGTCGCGCTCGAGCGCACGGCGCGCATCGTGGCCCCCGCCGCCGAGACGCAGGCCGCGCTGTTCCGCAACCTCGACACGACCTTCACCGCGCTGGCGGCGGTCACGCCCGCGATCCAGGCGTCGATCGTCGGCGGGCCGCCCGCCCTGCGGGAGGCGATCCGCTCGCTCCCGATCCAGCGGCCGTTCCTGCGGAACAGCACCCAGCTCTTCGCGGAGCTCGCGCCCGGCGTGCAGGCCCTCCAGCGCTCGGCGCCGACGCTGGCCAACGCCCTGACCGTCGGCACCCCGACCCTGACGCGGTCGATCACGCTCAACGAGCAGCTCGCGTCGCTCGCCGGCTCGGTGCAGACCTTCGCGCAGGACCCGCGCACGAACCTCGGCATCAACCGGCTGACCGACACCACCCAGACGCTCAACCCCACGCTCAACTTCGTCACTCCGGCCCAGACGTTCTGCAACTACGCGAGCCTCTTCTTCCGCAACACGGCGAGCCTGCTCAGCGAGGGCGACAGCATCGGCACCTTCCAGCGGGCGATCATCATCGTCAACGCGTTCGGGCCCAACGCCCTCGGCGGCCCGTCGAACGCCCAGGCCAACGGCCCGACGGACCCGGGCAGCCCGGGCGACAACTACCTGCACATCACCCCCTACCCGTACACCGCGGCCCCGGGCCAGCCGAAGGTCTGCGAGGCCGCCAACGAGGTCTTCCAGCCCGGCCGCCAGCAGGTCGGCCACGCGGCGCAGACGACGAACAACCGCGAGATCACCACGAGCCCGGTCGGCTAGATGGCGCGAGCGACGAACAGCGACGGCACCCGGATCGCGCGCAAGGACCGCCGCAGCGTGAGCCCGTTCAAGGTCGGCGCGGTTGCGCTGGGGCTCATCGCGATCGTCGTCTACCTCGGGTTCACCAAGGAGATCCCCTTCACCAGCGGCTTCCAGGTCAAGGCGGTCTTCCGCTCGGCGAACTCGATCCGGCTCAACTCGCCGGTGCGGATCGCGGGCGTGAACGTCGGCAAGGTCGTCGACATCAACCGCTACAAGAACACCGACTCGGCCCTCATCACGATGGCGATCGACGACGCGGGCCTGCCGATCCACAAGGACGCCCAGCTCAAGATCCGCCCGCGCATCTTCCTGGAGGGCAACTTCTTCGTCGACCTGCGACCGGGCTCGCCCGACACCCCGGAGGTCCGCGACGGCGGGACGATCCCGGTCACCCAGACGGCCACGCCGGTCCAGCTCGACGAGGTGCTCACCTCGCTCCAGCAGGACTCCCGCGAGGGGCTCCAGCAGGTCCTGACCGGCCTCGGCACCGGGCTGAACAGCAAGCCCACCGCCGCCGAGGACGCCACGCAGGACCCCGCGGTGCGCGGCAAGACCGGCGGCCAGGCGCTCAACTCCTCGCTGAACTACAGCGTCGACGCGCTCAAGGGTGTGGCGATCGTCAACCAGGCGCTGCTCGGGGTCGCGCCCGACGACCTCAGCAAGCTCGTCACCGGACTGGCCAAGACCTCCAAGCAGCTCGCCTCGCGCGAGGTCCAGCTCCAGGACCTGGTGACGAACTTCAACACGACGACGGCGGCGACGGCCTCGCAGAGCACCAACCTCTCCGCCTCGATCCGGCTCCTGGTCCCGACGCTGACCAACGCAAACGCCGCGTTCACCTCGCTCAACGCCGCCTTCCCGAACACCCGCGCCTTCGCGCGCGAGATCCTGCCCGGGGTGAAGGCGACGCCCGCGTCGATCGACGCCGGGCTCCCGTGGCTCGCGCAGGCCAGGCCGCTGCTGTCCACCAGCGAGCTCGGCGGGCTGCTCGACCAGCTCCAGCCGACCACCGAGTCGCTGGCCCAGACCGCCGCCGGCCAGCTCCAGTTCCTGCCGCAGATCAACACCGTCAACCAGTGCCTGACGAACGTCATCCTGCCCGCCGGCGACCAGAAGATCGCCGACGGCGCCGTGAACACGGGCAAGGAGAACTACAAGGAGTTCTGGTACTCGCTCGTCGGGCTCTCCAGCGAGGGCCAGAACTACGACGGCAACGGCCAGTACGTCCACCTCACGGTCGGTGGCGGCCCGGCCGCGGTGACCTCGGGCCCGATGTCCGGCGGCTCCGGGGACACGGTGTACGGCAAGTTCGCCGAGCCGCCGCTCGGGACCGCGCCGAAGTTCGTCACGAAGCTGCCGCCCTACAAGCCGACCGTGCCCTGCTACCGCCAGTCGCTGCCCGACGTCACGGGGCCGCTGGCCAAGGGCCCGCCCGACCGGACGGGTTCGCCGCCGCCGGCCGCCGCGAGCAGCGCCGCGAAGCCGCGCTCGACCGGCGGGGGGGCGCGCCGATGAGACGCGCGATCGGCAAGCACCTGCGCGACTTCATCGCGATCGTCGCCCTCATCGTCCTGGCCGGCGCGGTCGGCGCGTTCATCCTCTCCAACCAGCGGCTCTACCTGCCGGGCTGGGTCCCGTTCGTCGGGCAGGACTTCTACACGCTGAAGGCCGACTTCAGCACCGCGCAGGCCGTGACGCCCGGCCAGGGGCAGACGGTGAACATCGCGGGCGTCCGCGTGGGCGAGATCTCGGACGTCTCGCTGAAGAACGGCGTGGCGGTGGTGGAGATGAAGATCCGCCCGAAGTACGCGAAGGTGTATCCGAACGCGACCATGCTCCTGCGCCCGAAGACGGGACTCAAGGACATGACGGTGGAGATGGACCCGGGCTCCCCCGCCGCGGGGCCGCGGCTGAAGAGTGGCGCCGTCGTCCCGATCTCCAACACCCAACCGGACGTCAACCTCGACGAGATCCTCGCGGTGCTCGACGCCGACACCCGCGACTACCTGCGACTGCTGCTCAACGGGGGGGGCGCTGGCCTGCAGGGCAACGGCCGCGCGCTCGCGCAGACCCTACGGCGCTTCGATCCCACCACGCGGGACCTCGCGAAGATCACCTCGCAGCTGCAGACCCGGGCGAAGAACGTCCGGAGCGTCACGCACAACTTCCAGCTCCTGGCCAACGCGCTCGGCAGCAAGGACACCCAGCTCGCGGGGTTCGTCGACTCCTCCAACGCGGTCTTCCGCGACTTCGCCGCCCAGGACCAGAACATCCGCCAGACGCTCGCGCTGCTGCCCGGCGCGCTGGGCGCGACGAACACCGCGCTGGTCAAGGCCAACCGCCTGGCCTCGGTGCTCGGGCCGACGCTCGGGGCGCTGCGGCCCGCGGCGCGTGCGCTCGGCCCGTCCCTCGAGCAGTCGACGGCGTTCTTCAAGGCGACGACGCCGGTG
Source organism: Solirubrobacterales bacterium (assembly GCA_038251325.1). Classification (GTDB taxonomy): domain Bacteria; phylum Actinomycetota; class Thermoleophilia; order Solirubrobacterales; family Solirubrobacteraceae; genus JBBSBL01. The sequence continues at coordinate 13,700 of JBBSBL010000059.1, forward strand.
CTCCAGAACCAGCTGCGCCCGAACTCGCGCACGCTGCTGCCGATCGTCCAGATCCTGCGCCCCGCGGCGGCCAACCTCGCCGACGCCACGCCGAACCTCACCACGACCGCGAAGGTCCTCAACTACGCGCTCAACGAGCTCGCCTACAACCCGCCGGGCGCCGCCGAGGGATTCCTCTTCGCCCTCTCCTTCGCGAACCACAACGCCGACGGGCTGTTCGGCAACCAGGACGGCAACGGCGCGGTCCGCCGCGGGAGCTTCGAGGGCTCGTGCTCGAGCCTCGGCCAGATCTTCCAGCTGGCGGACGGCCTGACGAGGAAGGGCTTCTCGAGCACCCGCACCCTCGTCGACTTCCTGCGCGCGCCGGTCTGCGCCGGCCAGGAGCCCGCCGTGCCCGGAGGGACGCCCTAGCGCATGCAGAAGCAGGCCCCCACCCTCGGTCGCCTCCTCGTCATGGTCGGTTTCGCGCTGTCGTGCTTCGGCCTGCTGCTCTTCCTGTGGCTGGCGTTCGGCGGCCCGATCCCCTTCCAGGCGAAGGGGTACCGGTTCAAGGTCAACTTCCCCGCGGCCTCGCAGCTCGCCCAGCAGGCGGACGTGCGGATCTCCGGCGTGGCGGTGGGGAAGGTCGTGACTACGAACCTCGGGCCGGGCAACACGACGCAGGCGACGGTGCAGCTCGACCCGCGCTACGCCCCGATCCCCCGCGACGCACGCGCGATCCTGCGCCAGAAGACGCTGCTGGGGGAGACCTACGTCGAGCTGACGCCCGGGACGAAGGGCGACAACCTGGCCGACGGCGGCACGCTGGCGGCCAGGCAGGTCAGGCCGGCGGTGTCGCTGGACGAGATCTTCCGCGCCTTCGACGCCCCGACGCGCGCGGCGTTCCAGGAGTGGCAGCAGTCGCTGGCGGGCTCCCTGGTCGGGCGCGGGAGCGACATCAACGCGTCGTTCGGGAACCTGCCCGGGTTCACCTCGTCGGCCTCGACGCTGCTGGCGACGCTGAACGCCCAGTCCCGCGCGGTCTCGCGCCTGGTACGCAAC